>DATJQP010000040.1:0-9686 GCA_035505655.1 Bacteroidota bacterium | reverse complement strand
AGCGAGGAGGATCGGGAAATGCTGGAGCTTCGCCCAAATTGTGAATGCTGCAACAAAGATCTTTCCCCTGAATCCACAGAGGCGATGATCTGTTCCTTCGAGTGCACCTTCTGTCGCGAGTGCGCGGAGGAGAAGCTCAATTTCGTCTGTCCGAATTGCGGGGGCGGTCTCACTCCACGACCCATCAGGACAAAGGAATCCCTCGTAGAACATCCCGCATCAACGAAGCGAATCTACAAAACGGATGGATGCGGTCCATCGCAATCCCCGGCGTACCTCGCTTCCTCCTAGTCAATCACCCCCCGAGCACAGGTTTTCGCTACAATAGTTTCGCCACCTCGTCGACAAACGTTTGCTTTGGGCGATATCCTTCGAACCGCTGCACAATTCTCCCTGAACGATCGATGATGAAGGTTGTGGGAATGCCGGAGATCCCGCCGAATCGCGCAGCGACATCGTCGTTGCCGACAAGGACAGGATAATTCATGCCGTGGCTTTCGGCGAACTCCCTGGTTCTCCCCGGCTGATCCAATGCCACGCCGATGATTTGAACCCCCCTCGCGCCGAACTCGCTTTCAATCTCAATAAAATCGGGGATCTCCATTTTGCACGGTGGGCACCATGTTGCCCAGAAGTCGAGGATGACCACCTTGCCCTTGAAATCCGCCAGCGAGACCTGTTTCCCGTGGAGATCGGCGAGTTGAAGACTCGGCGCAGAGCCGGTGAGATCACCCGGCGGCAGGCCCATTGGCTCGGCCCTGGAACTCTCCGCCACCTGCGTTATCGTCATGCTGTAGCCCGCAAGGAGCACGACGGAAATCACCGCCGTTACGACGAACCACTTCACCGCCGGGTTCTTCTGTTGCATCTTCTTTGCCATCTCAGTCACCTTTCGAAAAATTCGAGTATCCCCGCCAGGATGAGATGCACGGAGTCGGTGAGAGGATTCGGGCCCGGGAGCGGAAGCTGGCGATCCGCCCCCAGTTTTGTTTCTTGAAGCAAATCCGCTTGACTTTCTCTTCACACGGGGGTATCTTATTATGAGCATATGCTCATAATAAGAATCGCTTCTCAAGGAGCGACATGTCCAGACCCAAGCAACTTCGCCGTCTCTCCTGGGCTCCCCGCGCCAGACTTTTCGGGCCTTCGACGGTTGGCACCGGCGCAGTTCGGACGCAGACGATCATACTTTCGCTCGACGAATGCGAATCGCTTCGGCTCGCCGACCTGGAATGCCGCACGCAGAAGGACGCGGCACGACAGATGGGAATCTCCCGCGCTACGTTCGGGAGGATTGTGGAATCGGGAAGATCGAAGGTGGCGAGAGCCCTCGTCGAAGGATGCCGGCTTGAGATCTCGGGGGGTTCGTTCTTCTTCGGGGAGGGGGGAAAGCTCCGATGTCCCCGCTGCCGCAGGCGCCAGGCGGGACTCCGTGCGGGGAACGATTATGTCGAATGTCGAAGGTGCTGCCAGCCGCTCCTGAGCAACGAACATCCCAAAAAACACTACAACGGATAAAGACCCCGAAGGAAGAATCATGGACCTGAAAAATGCATCGATCGCAGTTGCCACTGATGACGGCACGACCGTAAGCTCTCATTTTGGCCGCGCCCTCTACTATGAAGTCATCCAATTCTCAAACGGCGCCCCGGTGAAACGGGAAAGGAGAGAGAAGGCCGGGCACCACTCCTTCGCCCACCATGACCATGAGGAAGGGCACGGCCACGGCGAAGCAAGCGAACAGAAGCACCGGACGATGGTCTCCCCGATCCTTGATTGTCAGGCTCTCGTCGTCCGCGGAATGGGTCAGGGGGCGGTTGAGCACCTGAAGGGTGCGAATATCCTCCCGGTTCTCACCGGCCTGCACACGATCAACGAGGTCCTTGAAGCCGTTTCCGCGGACACCCTCGAAACCGACCCCAGCCGGATTCACCACCATCACGCATAGACGGTTTCCCCGTCAATTTTTTCTGGATCCTTTCGCAAATTCCTGCATCCTATGTGGCAGAGGAACGAGGCGCCGCCTCGAGGCGGCGCTTCTCCGGGGCGGCGGCTCACGCCCGTTGCAGTTCCGCAACGTCCTTCGACCCTCACCCAACCGTTCATGCTACATCATAGTGCAAAGGATCTCACCATGGAAACAACACCTCAGCCGGCCTCCATGCCGCGAATCGGGGACAAAGCCCCCGCATTCAAGGCGGTCACCACGCAAGGAGAAATCAGCTTCCCCGACCTATTCGCCGGGAGCTGGGTCATCCTCTTCAGCCATCCGGCCGACTTCACGCCGGTCTGTACCTCCGAATTCATGACCTTCGCGTCGATGCAGGAACAGTTCGCAAAGGTGAACTGCAAGCTCGTCGGCCTTTCGGTTGACGGCCTCTACAGCCATATCGCATGGCTCAGGACCATCAAGGAAAAAATTGAGTACCGGGGGATGAGGAATATCGAAGTGACCTTCCCCCTCGTCGAGGATATTACGATGGAAGTGGCCCGCAAGTACGGAATGATACAGCCGGGCGAAAGCAGCACGAAGGCCGTGCGGGCCGTCTTCGTTATCGACCCGAAAGGGGTGATCAGGACGATTATCTATTATCCTCTCAGTCTCGGCCGCAACGTCGATGAGCTCTACCGTGTCGTCGTTGCCCTGCAGACCGCCGATGCTTTCTCCGTAGCGACTCCGGCAGACTGGCGGCCGGGAGACGACGTCATCGTTCCGACAGCCGGCTCCTGCGGAGTGGCGAAGGAACGGATGGAGGGCAAGGAGGAAGACGTCACCTGCCATGATTGGTTCTTCTGTACGAAAAAACTGCCGAAGGAGAAAGTTTTCTCGGCGCTTCTCCGGCAGTAGATCCGGGTTCGCGGCCTTCCGAAAGGGAGTCGGATGGCCGCAGATGGTATCGGCTTCATGACGGCGGATCGCTCTTTTTTTCTTGACTGACTCCTGTTGATTGAGAAATCCGATTTCGATAAGTTGCTGGAAACATGGGCCGCCTGCGCTGAGCGAAACCGACACTCATCGTCCCTCCCGTCATGAAACAGCTCCGTCTTACCCTTCTGTGGCTCTCCTGGGCTCTTCTATCGTTCACCCCCGATGCAGGAGCTCAGCCCTCCGCATCGATCCTCGCCTCCCGCTGGGAAGCTTATTGGATCGATCTCCCCGGCACGAACGCATCCGACGCGGGAGTTTACCTTTTCAGAAAAGTCATTGATCTGACCGCAGCCCCGACGCGATTCATCGTTCACGTCTCCGCGGACAACCGCTACAAACTTTTCGTGAATGGCCGGCTTGTCTCTCTTGGCCCCGCCCGGGGCGACATCCTACACTGGCGGTTTGAAACGGTGGACCTCGCAACCGATCTGAGGCCGGGCCGAAATCTCCTCTCAGCGATCGTGTGGAACGACGCCGACTTGCGCCCCGAGGCCCAAGTCTCATACCGGACCGGATTTATCCTTCAGGGAAATTCTCCCTCTGAGGAAATCGCCAACACGAACTCCAGCTGGAAATGCACGCGTGATGAGGCGTGCGGTCGGATGAAAGCGAATGTCCTCGGGTACTATGCCGCGAGCTCCGGCGAATGTGTTGACATGCGGAAGCACCCCCGTGGTTGGCAAGAGATCCTGTACGATGATAAAGGATGGATGAATGCCCGGGAAATCTTCCACGGGACTCCGAAGGGGGTCTTTACGTACGATCCCGGGTGGATGCTCATTCCTTCCCCGCTCCCGCCGATGGAGTTGAAGGAAGAACGCATCCCTCGCGTGAGAAGCGCCGAGGGAGTGGCAGTCCCGGCGCGTTTTACCTCCGGCAATTCTCCAATCGTCATCCCTCCGAACACGAAGGCGAAAATCTTGTTGGATCAGACCCGCCTTACCGACGACTATCCTACGATAATCTTCAGCGGTGGACAAGGAGGTTCGATCTCACTGAGGTACGCTGAAGCGTTGTACACCGCACGTCAAGGAATCCCCTCATCGGAAACGCGGTACGACAAATCGCAGAGGGATGACGTGTCCGGAAAAGTTTTCATCGGATTGGAGGATAGTGTCGTATCGGACGGGAGCGCGAGCCAGACCTTCACTTCGCGTTGGTGGAGAGCGTACCGTTACATTGAGCTCGTTGCGAAGACGACGACAGATTCGATGAGCATTGACGATCTCTACGGTACGCGCACCGGATATCCCTTCACAAGGAATGCGACGTTCTCGTCTTCAGACACGACTCTGGCCAAAATACTCGACGTAGGATGGCGGACGGCGCGACTCTGCGCGTTCGAGACATACATGGACTGCCCCTACTATGAAGAATTGCAGTACGTCGGGGATACAAGGATTCAGGCCCTCGTTTCCTACTACAACAGCGGAGACAGCCGGCTGGCAAGAAATGCCCTTGAACTGATCGACAATTCGCGCAACCCGGACGGTCTGACGCAGAGCCGCTACCCGACGGCGACGACGCAATACATCCCTCCTTTCTCACTCCTCTGGATCGGCATGTTGTACGATTACTGGCGCTACACACCCGACAGCGAGTTTGTCCGGGCGAAGCTGGCGGGTGCAGAGGCGATCCTCTCGTTCTTTGGCCGATACCAGGAGGCCGACGGTTCACTGAGGAACGTCCCCTATTGGAACTTCGCCGATTGGATCGACGCGCCGGGATGGAAGGATGGCATGGCGCCGGTTGGTCCTGACGGCAGCTCATCAATCCTCGACCTTGAGTTGCTCCAGGCCTATGAACAGGGGGCGGAAATCGAGGCGCGACTCGGATCCGATATTCAGGCGGAAGGCTTCTCAAAACAAGTCGAGCGACTGAAGAATACTATCATTGAAAAATACTGGGATCGCGGTAGGCGTGAGTTTGCGGACACTCAAGAGAAGAGAACCTTTTCCCAGCATGCGAACGCACTGGTCATTCTCTCCGGAGTCCTCAAGGGGGAGGAGGCGCACGATCTTGGCAGGATGATTCTCACCGATTCGAGTCTTACCGAGGCGACCATTTACTTCAAGTACTATGTCAACCGTGCGCTTGCCCTGGCGGGGTTTGGTGACGAGTACCTTCACCTTCTTGGAATCTGGAAAGAGAATCTGCGATACGGGATGACGACGTGGGGCGAGACTTCCGACCTGTCGCAGACCCGATCCGATTGTCATGCGTGGGGGGCGAGCCCGAATATTGAACTCTTCAGGACCGTCTTGGGTGTCGAAAGCGATGCGCCCGGGTTCGCTCGTGTGCAGATTTCGCCCCATCTTGGGACCCTTACCTTTGCCAACGGTGAGATCCCCCATCCACAAGGAAAAATTCGGGTGAACTATTCGCAAGGCGAAAAGGGATGGACAGTGACTGTGACAATTCCGGAGAAAATAACCGGTCTTCTGCTATGGGGGAAAAAGACCTACACATTGAAGGGGGGCGAAAACAGGTTTCTTCTGTAGCCTCATTCTTGCCGATCGTTTGTTGAGGCCGCAGGGGAGAACCGCTCCTCGTCAACAATCAGGTCCACTCCCATGTTCTCAGACGAACACACCGACCTGCGCTGCGTGAATTTTCCGGAATTATACGGAAATCCTAGACTTTCAGTTTTCTCACAAAACGTCAGGATCTGCCATGATTTCACGAAGATTTCCATTGCTCCTTGCTCTTCAACTTTCTGCCTTCCCAGGTATAGCCATGTCACCAATAAATGAAGGACGAGAACCCCGCCCCGTCTCCGCCGTTGATCTGAAGAGATACATCGGGGTGTGGTACGAAATTGCAAAAATCCCGAACAGTTTCCAGAAGAAGTGTGCGCGGAACACAACGGCGACGTACTCTTTGCGGGACGACGGAAGAATCGATGTCGTAAACCGTTGCGTCGAAAGCGACGGCACTGTCGACGAAGCGAAGGGGATCGCGAGGGTTGCCGATACCTTGACCAACGCCAAACTCGAGGTGAGCTTCGTCAGGCTCCTCGGATTCCAACTCTTCTGGGGAGACTACTGGATCATCGGACTGGACCCCGACTACCGGTATGCCGTCGTCGGGTCTCCGACCCGGAAGTACGGTTGGATTCTCTCACGAACACCGTCGCTGACCTCGGAGGATTCCGCGAGCGTAGCTGCCGTGCTAAAGGAGCAGGGGTACGATCCCAAAAGCTTCGTTCCCACCGAGCAGAAATAGCCGGCCGGACCGCCCGTCTCCGACCATGCCGACTCATCGTCCGAATCCATGACAAGGATCAAAGGAGGATTGTGCGATGCCATTCTCAAAAACGTGCGCGGCGGATCTTATCCTCATTCTGTTACTGTTTTCAATGCCTCTCTCCGGTCAGCAGAGTGCGACGAATCCCGCTCCGGATGACCGGCTCAAGGCGGATATCCTTCTTATTGTTGCTCACCCTGACGATGAATCGCTCATCGCCGGCTATCTCGCGAGGGCCGTCCTCGACGAGCACAAGAGAGTTGCCGTCGTCTTTGCGACCCGCGGCGATGCCGGGCAGAATCTGGTGGGGAACGAGCAGGCTCAATCGCTCGCCGAAGTGCGCGAGATGGAGGGGCGGCAGGCGCTCTCCTCGATCGGAATTCAAAACGTCTGGTTTCTCCGTGCCCCCGATACGCCCTATCCGGATGTCCCGGATGTTCTTCGCTCCCTGGAGGCGTGGAATCACGGGTACGTTCTCGGGGAGGTTGTCAGGTTTGTGAGGCTCACTCGTCCCGACGTCGTCATCTCAATGCTTCCTGTTCCCGTGGTCGGTGAGAACCATGAGGACCACCAGGCAGCCGGAGTTGTGGCAACGGAAGCGTTCGACCTCGCGGGGGACCCCACCTGCTTTCCGGAGCAGATCGGAGCGCCGGAAGACCGCCTCTGGTTCGCGAACCTGAGGGAAGGGCTTCGTCCCTGGCAGCCGAAGAAGCTCTATTTTTTTACCGACGCTTCCCACTTCGATTTCCTGAAAGGGAAGGGACCTCAGTATTCGATGACGGAGGTCTCTTCGTCGCAGCATGTCTCGTACGGGCGCCTCGCCGCAATGGAGCTCTCCTACCATCGAACGCAGTATGGCGACGAGCCGACACGCGCACTCGAGTCGGGGAATCTCGGCTTTGTGGAGCAGCCGCTCGGATTTGTCCTCGGCAAGAGTCTCGTGGGAGGGGATGCGGAAGGGGATCTATTTCAGGGAATTGCTCCCGGGTTGATCCCGTTCGCCCGGGCCCGCGGGTACCAATCACCCTTGCGGAGCGGAGGCATCTCGATTGAACTCGGCGGCGGATGGGCTTTCTACAAGATGTTCTGGCCCGCGCATGACCTGATTGCGCTCAGAGACCTGCTCGCGCCGGAAGAGGGAATTGGCGGCGGTCAGAACTTCCCCGTGCCTCTCATTCTCCACAACGACACCGAAAAGGATCTTCTGTTCCATCTCAGATGCGGGCTCCCCTCGGGCTGGTCGCTCGACACCAACTCTGCATCCTTCGCGCACCATTCGATTGAAACGCAGAACTTCCTCGTCAGGGCGCATGAGGATTTTCCGATACGGATAAGAATTGTGGCGGCGCCAGTGAGCAAGTCAGTTTGGCAAGAAATTAGCTGGACTGCGGAGGCGAAAGGGGAGACATCTTCAACAGCGACGCTCCGGGTTTTCGTCGAAGGACATTAGCCTCTTCTGAATCCCGGCCGAGAATCAGGCAGCAAGCTGTTCCGTCGCTTGCTATTTGTCCTGAAACTAATAACTTGCCTGCGAACTTCCTGCAGGGACGAGAAGGGGCTGAATTGAGAGGAGGTTCACGGGAGCGGACCGCGTCAGGACTCTGGGGCGGCGTGGGGTGATCCCTCGCACGGGTTGCAGTGCCTCAGAAGGGGACCGGAGTCCCACCCGGGGGGCGCGAACCCAGACTCAGACCCCCTTCCATTTCATTCCACCCAATAGCTTCCCCCCTGCAGTGACATGAGGAGTTTCGATGCCTCGCGCAATTTAGTTTTCTGCGACGCGCCTCAATTGTGTTGATATACTATAATAGGACGCTGAGTTTCAGGGCGACAGGGCTTCAGCCGGATCCCTCGCCGCAAAGCGCGTTTACTGGTATATTCGCAAAATATTACGTAATGATGTGATCCCCGGGTTCTTCGGAAAATCTCCGCACTCCCGCCCGGTCACGAAGTCAACGGTAGCCGCATAGGTACCCGAACCGACATGCACAGAAATACACGCGATCGCGTACAACAAGTGAATGAATAAAGAGCTACAATTTCGCCGAGCAGGATCCAATCGTAGTAGTTTGCTCAATCCGACGGAGAAGAAACTCCTGGAGCTCTTATCGGAAGGGTTGACAAAGGCTCGCGCCTCGGAGGAACTGCACATCAGCAGATACACCGTTGACGCTCATCTCCGTGAGATTTTTCTGAAGCTCGACGTGCACTCAACCGTTGCCGCCGTGGGGAAAGCTCTCAGAAGGAGCGAGATATCCTAGCCCGACCATTCTGATTTTCCTCGCGTTCGTTCGGACGCTCGCACCATTCCTGCCTATAACGAGCCAACCCGGGAGAGCCGCGGTCAGTTGTTTGTGATGCGGGGGTACGATGACTGCATGAAACTCTCGATCACGCTCTTCTTCTGCCTCCTCGCGTTTCCGGGGACCGAGTCAATTCTCGCTTCCGTCCCTCCGCACTCCCGCGTGCTCGAATTGATTCGTCGCGGGGAAATCCCGGTTCCCTACTACCTCAAGAATCTCGCAAACATCCGCTCTTCAGGCGTCAATGCCCCGTGGTCCGCCCCACGCCATCGGGACAACATGGGAACTTCCAGCGTCGGGCGACCGAAGCTGGGGCTTGCAGCTACACCGGCAGGTTCCTGGAGGGCTCTCGTTATCCTCACTCAGTTCACCGATCATCCGTCCAGCGTCTCCACCACCTCGTTCGATCAGATCGTCTTCGGGACCAGCTTTGGCACCGTGCATGACTATTACCATACGGTAAGCTACGGCAGGCTCGATATCGTCACTGTAAACCTCCCCAGTTCTACGGGCTGGAAGACCATGCCACATCCGTATTCGTACTATGTCAACGGACAGAACGGATTCGGAAGCTATCCACAAAATGCCCAGCGGCTGGTCGAGGACGCCCTGAACGCTGTGGCAGGTGTGGTCGATTTCAAGAACTATGATAACGACGGAGACGGGTACGTCGATGCCCTCTTCGTCGTTCATTCAGGACCCGGCGCCGAGTTTACGGGGAGCAACAACGACATCTGGTCGCATTCGTGGACGACGAGTTCGCCCCAGCTCCACAACGGCGTCTATGTCTTTCACTATGCGATGGTACCCGAGTACTGGAGCACGCCGGGAGACATGACCTGCGGTGTCTATTGCCATGAGCTTGGGCATGCGCTCTTCGGACTCCCGGATCTCTACGACACCGACTACTCGTCCGAGGGGCTGGGCCGATGGACCATTATGGCGGGGGGAAGTTGGAACGGGCCGAACGGTCTCGGCGGTTCCCCTGCGTTGATGGACGCCTGGTGTCTTTCGCAAATGGGGTTCGCAAAGATTCTCCCGATTACCGCCAACACGGTCGCTGCGCCGATTTATCGACGACAGGATTCTTCGACCGTCTACCGTCTCTGGAGAAACGGCAACACCGCTTCGCCCGAGTATTTCCTCGTCGAGAATCGTCAGCAGGCAGGTTACGATTCGTACTTGCCCGGGAACGGGCTCTGCGTGTA
>DATJQP010000039.1:0-14067 GCA_035505655.1 Bacteroidota bacterium | reverse complement strand
TACGAGGCATTGTGCCTTGTCATGTGTGAACGACTTGCCGTGCATGCGATTTCGTCTGCTTCCCCTTTCGCTTCACGTCGGCGCTCGAGTGGTCTTCCGGGGCCGTCTCTTTTTCTTCCGGCGGGCAGCCGGCGAAGAGTGCAGGCCGGGCTACGTTTTGGATCCGTGCTCATCGATTCGTGAGCGGGGGGAAGCGAGCAACCGGGACGGCGACGTCGATCGTTGCACTGCGTGAAAAACTCTTCGTGCTCCGCACCTGGATGAATCTGAGCATCCAATCTACGTCTGAACCTTTCGCTGAAATGCCCAAGACCGTCGATTCCTGCATCTACCTCGATGTGGGAGTGGAACACTGCGAGATTTTCAACTGGATTGGAAGTTGCCGGATATGAATTCCCCCACCCCACACTTCAGTTTAAAGAGGATCCCCGTCGCCAGAAGGATGATCATTGCCTCCTTCTCTCATCCTAAAATCGGCGGCCTTTTGCGTCCCGCAGAATTTAACGATTTCGCAATGACTTATCAAGTGCAATATGCGGGTAATTTCCGCACTGCGGTTATAGCTTAATGGAAATGTCAGGGTTTGTGCTTAGTAGAAATGTCATGTTCTGAGCATCTTGTGGCTCCCCAGAAGAAGGAGGAATTACGGGATGATGGAGATCCTGACAAACAGCGGATGTGGGGGACAAAAGTTCGAGCCGAGGGAAACTTGAGTGCAGAAGCTCTGACAGTGGAAAGGGTGTGGATACGATTCAGAGCGATGATCTGGATCGCTTGCGGATTCCAGCCACAAAAACGATTTGTCGATTTTTGATCACGGAGCTGCCAGACCTTTCACTCCTTGACACTCCCAGCAAATAGAACTACATTCGTTCGACCGAGTTCGGGGGAACCGGCGAAGGACCTCCAAATTCGATTGAATACGGAGGCCTTTGTGTTTTGGGGCCGGATCCAACATTGATTTGCTCCGTATCTGTGCGCCAAAGTCTGTGCGACCCCGCGAGGGGCTGAGGCCGTCTGTCTGGCGGTGCAGAGGATTGAACGATGAATCAGCTCTCCACGATCAGCCATCCAGATCCAGGGGTCCGATTTCCTGCAGGAAGGAGATTTCAACATGAAAAGAGCTTTGTTCATTCTCAGTGTTGCCTGCGCGACAAATGCTTTCTCTCAGACGGTTCCCGGTTTTCAGGATTGGGTGACCTCGCTGGCAATCGATTCGACCGGAACGATGTATGCCGGCACTTCATCGAACGGGAGCGGAATCTATCGTTCAACGGATAAGGGCACAACATGGCAACAGACCCCTATGAAGTACGGCGTTACGACGATGGCAATCTCCCGGACAGGAACGATCCTTACCTTTGCGTTTGGCCAGTCACTCGGCAGATATCTCTTTCGCCTTTCGGCCGAAGGTACGTTGCTTGACAGTGTAAGCCTTCCGTTTACTCCCTCGTCGATCGTTCCGTTGCGGGATGGATCTCTTTACGCACCCGCCTTCGGCGGCGGGATCTATCGATCAACCGATGACGGAAAAAACTGGTCGGTGTACGGATCCAATCCTTTTCCCGGGAATGACGTCTCAAAGCTCGCCCTGGTTGACAGCGCCACGATGGTCGCCGCGTCCAAAGACCATCTGCTCCGTTCGACAAATGCGGGCGCCGATTGGCTGGAATGCAACTGGGGAGGGCACGATTCCATATCGGTCCTTGCGTTGACGGTGAGATCGGACGGATCTGTGTATGCGGGCGTTTACGAAGGTCTTGGCGCCTGGGCGTACGAAATATTCCGTTCAACCAATGGCGGGGCGAACTGGACGTTTCTCGCCAAGGTCACGAATCCGATTGATGTCATGGCGGTCGATTCCACCGGGACAATTTTCACGGGTGGTCTCGGCGGTCTCTGCAGGATCGGCGCGTCGGGAGATACCGCTTCGATCGGGCCGGCCGGGATCGCCCACAACGGCTACGGGATCAGGACTATTCTCGCACTTCGGAAGGACACCGTCTATGCCGGAGCATGGGGCGGGGTTTATGAAACCACCAACCGAGGCCTCTCATGGACAGTCCTGAGCAACGGCATGATCACTCCTCTCGACACCTCGAGCTTCACCAGCGCCCTCCCCGGCGGATATGCCATTTCATGCGGCTTGATCGATGAGAATGGTGCCTTGCTGGTCGGAACGGACAGCGCGGGGATTTTCCGGTCGTTGGACAAGGGGAGGACATGGACCCAGACTTCACTGACGCTTCCTTTCATCACACAGGTCTTTGAAGATACGATGCGTTCTTATTACGCCGCGACGGCGAAGAATGGAGTTTATTCTTCTCAGGACAACGGTGTGTCATGGGCGAAGATTCCGGATCAGATTGGTTTCTCGGTCGGCCGGCGGTTCAATTGTGTTGAGGTGAGTTACAATATCTTCCGCTTCAAGACAGACACGACGCAGTTCATTGTCTCCAAGGACCTCATGGGCGGGACGGACGATGGTATCTTCTGCAATATCCTTAATATGACGTTCCCATCCTGGGAGCCGACATGGATCATGGATGGATCCTATGCAGCATTCTGTCACGTAGGGGCACAGGGGATGTTGTGTTTCGGCTCGGACGGCGCCATCACACAAAGAACCGTCGACGACATCTCGTGGACCAACCGTTCGCGGGTCGGTCAAAGCGTTGCTGCCGTCGTGAGGATCAACGACTCACGCATTTTCTCCTTCGGTTCGGGCGGAGTGTACCGGTCGAACGACACCGGCCTCACGTGGACCCAGACAATTTCGGGCATCACCGACACATCGCTGATATCGGCGACGGTAAGCAGTAAAGGGATTCTCTTTGCGGGATCCGCGAAGGGTTCTGTCTACCGATCCGACGACGGGGGTGACGAGTGGACTCTTGTCGCGACGCTTCCGTACCCGGTGCGCTGTATTTTGCCCGATGAGATGGAGATCCTGGCGACTTCCGGCGACAGGTTTTACAGAGGCAGCCTCACGGAGGTTTCTGCCTCGTTCAGGCCGCCGACGTTGCCGGACCGATTGGAGCTCAGCCAGAATTATCCCAATCCATTCAATCCTTCGACAACCATTCGCTACTCATTGCCGAAAGAGAGCAGGGTTGTGCTGGAGGTCTTCAATATTCTTGGTCAGCGTATCGCATCGCTGGTGGATGCTCAGGAGAAAGCGGGTATCCATGAGCTAGTCTGGAATGCGAACGTCGCGTCGGGTATTTACTTTTACCGGATCCAGGCGACGGCGACCGGCGATCCGAGCAAGCATTTCACGGAGGTGAAGAAGATGGTGCTGATGAAATAACTGGGAGCGGCCGGCACAGCCAACGGGCGAGCTGCCGGCCAGAACCTTCCCGCAACTACTTTCTCATCCCGCTTGAAAGGAAGCCACGATGAAGCACTCCCTCCTCTGTCTCGCGATCCTCGCCGCGATCATTTCGAACAGCACATCTGCTCAGTGGGTACACGCCAATGGACCGTGCCTCGGCGTCGTGGACGCACTCACTCACGCTCCCAACCCCGCCGGAACTGGGACGAGTCTCTTCGCCGGGACGACCGGGTACGGCGTCTTCCTCTCGACGAACGACGGGGTCAACTGGAATGCCGCGAACAATGGATTGTCGACTGCGTATGTCTACTGTCTCACCGTATCGGACACTAATATTTTTGCGGGAACCTATTACGGCGGAGTCTTCCGTTCGTCGCTTACCGGAACCAGATGGACAGCCGTCAACAAAGGGTTGACGAACCTGGTCGTGCGCACTCTGGCAGCTTCGTTCAGCGTCTCCGGTACGTTGAGCATGTTCGCAGGGACGGCCGGCGACGGTGTTTTTCAATCGATCGACCGCGGCAGCAGCTGGGCCCCCGTGAACACAGGGCTTGCCAGTACTTATGTCTATTCGCTTCTTCTCAGGCACGGCATGCCGGCTACGCTCTTCGCCGGAACGCGAGGGGGGATCTTTCGCTCCACCGACAACGGAGCCAATTGGACCTCCTCGAGCAGCGGCCTTACCGATACCACCGTCTACACTCTTGCGCTCAGTCCCGACACTCAGAAAACTCTCTTCGCCGGAACGGCGAGCGGAGTTTTTGTCTCCACCGACAGCGGCGCCACCTGGACACTGAGTAACAATGGTCTGACCAGAAAGGTTGTCAACGCCATAGGGACGGGGATCTTCGGCGGCACCGTCAATATTTTTGCCGCAACCGACAGCGGCGGAATCTTTCGCTCGACGAACAAAGGTTCGAGTTGGATCGCCGTGAATACGGGGATGAAATGCCCAAGGGTCTCGTCCCTCGACATTGCTCCTGCCCCTGACACAAACGGCTCTCCGAGAGTCTTGGCGGGAACAAACCTTGGCGGCGTCTATCTCTCAACCAACAGAGGCGCGAGCTGGAGTTCCGCAAGCTCGGGCATTTCAGCTCCTTACGTGTACGCCTTCGCGGCGACGCCTGGGATCGGACCGACCGGCTCAACACTCATTGCCGGTTCCTACCTCGGCGGCGTGGCGATCTCGACCGATAGCGGAGCCTGCTGGTCGACCGTCAATACAGGACTGACAAACGTACGCATTCTTTCTCTTGCCGCCAGCTCCGATCCGGGGGGAGTGTTGTTCGCCGGATCGGAAGGAGGCGGCGCATATATCTCAACCGATGAAGGATCAACATGGATCTCCGCGAGTAATGGACTCACCGACCTCTATGTGCGCTCTCTTCTTTTCACCCCATCGTTGAGCGGATACGGACCGGATGTTTTTGCGGGAATATCCACCGGGCTTTCCGTATCGCACGGCGGAACCGGTTCCTGGGTTTCAGCAAGCAACGGATTGCCGAACACGACCGTCTATGCGCTTGGAACCGACGGGTCTAGCCTCTTTGTAGGGACCGGCAAGGGAGTTTATCGCTCGATTGACCACGGGAAGAATTGGAGTTCCATCGGTTTGGCAAACAGCGGAATCAGAGCCCTTGCCGTCATTCCCGCCGGAGTCGGCACCGGGACAAGAATCTTTGCAGGGAACTACTTCTCGACTGACACCGGCGCCAGTTGGACAAACGTCGGTGCGAGTTTCCCTAAATCGGTCTACTCACTCGCTGTCAGCTCATCGCTCAGCGGTGGGAATGTCAATGTCTTTGCCGGATTGTTCGGCGGCGGCGTCTACGTTTCTTCCAACTTTGGGTCAAGCTGGACTGCAGTGAACGAGGGGGCAACGTTCAATCAGACCTTCGCACTTGCCGTCCAGGGTCGATATCTCCTCGCAGGCACCGAGTGCGGAGTATGGCGGCGTCCGCTGGCTGAGATGGTAACGTCGGTGGCTGAGTTCAACAAGGATCTTCCCGGCCGTTTCGCGCTCGAACAAAACTTTCCGAATCCATTCAACCCGAGTACGACGATTCGATTTCAGACTCCGGAGAAGAGCCACGTTCGATTGACGATCTTCAACATCCTCGGGGAACAGGTGGCTGTGGTGGCAGATGAAGTGATGGGAGCGGGGCAATACGAAAGGACATGGAATGCATCGAGCAAAGCGAGCGGGGTGTACTTCTGCCGATTTGAAGCGGGGACCTATGTGGAAGTGAAGAAACTCATGCTTATTAAATAGGCAATGGCTTTGCCCGCTTGTCCGGTAGACATCGCGCAGGCCGGCATCTATCTGGTGCCGGCCTTTTTCTTTCTCCGAAACAAACACTTCCGAGCCCCGTCAGGGGCGGCACATTGTCTTCGTACTCTGCATCCGTTTGTGTCGCCCCGATGGGGCTCAAAATCGTACTATGGACATGTCGCCCTGGCGGGGCTCACATTTCGTGTGCATCGGCTGTCAAGGATGCAGAATACCGTTCCTCGAAGGCTGCATTGCGATCAATCGAGACAGTCGCCGCGTCGAACTCCTCCTCGCAATGAACGGCCTTTTCCGTGGATAGTAAATGACTCAAAGGCGCTTGCCCCATTTGACTTATATACACCTTTTTGACGATCTTTGTGTTGCAGGTACTCCCTCCTTCCTTTGCCGTCCCAAATAGTAACGAACTGTGGATCATGTTGTGATGGACATGATCGAACGATTATTCGTACCTATGCAGAACGACACCATCGAACAATTACGGCGAATCATTACCCTCAGCGACCTGCCGGACGCACACCTCCAATGGCTTGCCGAGCGGATGGAGTATGCCGAGTACGAAGACGGCGTCCTCATCGTCAACAAGGGGGAACCGGCAGACTGGATGTGGTTCGTCCTCGAGGGGAAGGTCGACTTCTACATGGATGTCCACGGCCAACAGGTCTACTACTATAATTTCCAGAACGACCATGTCACCGGCGGAGCGGGAGGATTGCTTCCTTATTCACGCATGAAATCGTCCCCCGGCTACGCCTACGCCGTCGGTCTCGTGAAGCGCTTTGCACTCCATAAAAAGTACTTCCAGGAACTCGAACAGCTCAACCCCGCATTGGTCCAGCGGCTCATCGGCTACATGACCGAGCGCGCGAGATCCTTCGCCACGACTCAGATGCAACTCGAAAAGGTGAGCGCGCTGGGAAGGCTCTCCGCCGGCATCGCCCACGAACTCAACAATCCCGCCTCCGCGATCAACAGGATCTCTTCGGAGCTGACGACGCGCCTGAACCTCAACTATGAACTGACGGAAAAGCTTCTTCACCACAAGATCGGAGCAGAACGCATCCAAAGCCTTCGGCGCAAAGCCGCGACGCTCCATCAGAACGCGGAGAAGAGGCTCTCCGCGCTCCAGCGGATGGAGCGCGAGGATGAGATCACTGCGTGGCTCTCGGAGCACGGCCTTCCGGGGAAACTCGGCGTCGCCGAACCGTTCGCCGACGCAGGATTTACCGGCGGAGACCTTGACGCAATCGCCGGCGACGAGAGCACGGAAGCGCTCGCCGATATCATCCGATGGTTCGAAAACCTCCTCAGCTCTCAACGAATCCTGAGGGACCTCGGGGAAGCGTCGTCCCGCATCTCGAACCTCGTCGGGGCGATCAAGAGTCACGTGCAGATGGACCGGACGAACGAGCTGCAACCTACCGACATCCATAAGGACATCGAGAACACGCTGACGCTCCTGGGATACAAACTGCGGGACAAACATGTCACGGTGAAGAAAAACTTCTGCGACAACCTTCCCCCTGTCCCGGCCTATATCGGAGAGCTGAACCAGGTCTGGACGAACATCATCGACAACGCCATCTATGCCCTCGGCAAGAACGGAGAGCTCACGATCGAGACGATCTGCGATCCCAGGAATGTCACCGTGAAGGTGATCGACAACGGTCCGGGCATTCCGCCGGAAATCATCTCACGGATCTTCGACCCGTTCTTCACCACAAAGAAGGTGGGAGAGGGAACCGGGATCGGGCTTGACCTCGTCAACAGGATCATCAAACGGCACAGCGGAACGATTACCGTAAACTCCAAACCGGGCAGGACGGAGTTCCTGATCTCCCTTCCACTGACAGAACAACGGACGGACCGATGAAGAACCCGTTTATTGTCATCGTCGACGACGACGAACATGTCCTGGGGGCAATCCAGCGCGATATGCGGAACAAGTATCGCGAAGAATATCGCATCACCGCGACCGAATCCCCGAGAGAGGCGCTCGACCTCGTGAAGGAGCTGAAGCTCAAGAACGAAACGGTCGCTCTTTTCATCTCGGATCAACGCATGCCCGACATGGAGGGGATCGATTTCCTCGGGGAGGTCAAAACAATTTATCCCGACGCGAAATCGGTTCTCCTCACGGCCTACTCGGATACCGAGGCGGCAATCCGGGCGATCAACAGCGTCAAGCTCGACCACTACCTGCTGAAGCCGTGGAATCCCCCCGAGGAGAAGCTCTATCCGGTTGTCAGCGATCTGCTGGACGATTGGCAGGCACTTTACAGGCCGGATCATGAGGGAATCCGGATCGTCGGTTTTCAGTGGTCTCCGAAGTCCCACCGGCTGAAGGAATTCCTCTCCGGCAATTTGATTCCCTTCGTGTGGTTGGACGTGGAAAGCAATCAAGAGGCCGAACAGTTTCTGAAGAGCGCGAACACGACGATGACCGATCTTCCGCTCGTTCTCCTGAAAGACGGCACATCGATGACCGATCCGTCTCTCACGGACCTTGCCGCCCGCATCGGACTTCAGCGGACCGCATCGCACAACACGTACGATGTCCTCATCGTCGGTGCGGGTCCCGCGGGTTTGGCGGCGTCGGTTTACGGATCGACCGAAGGGTTGAAGACTCTCCTCATCGAGAGAAATAGTCCGGGGGGCCAGGCAAGCAGCAGCTCGCGCATCGAGAACTATCTCGGTTTTCCCGCCGGGCTCTCGGGGTCGGACTTCACGCGGAGAGCGATCGCGCAAACGCGACGCTTCGGAACGGAGATGCTCACCCCGAAGGAGGTGAAAAACGTACGCCTGCAGGACGGCTACAAGATTGTCGAGATGACCGATGGGTCGGAGGTCCAGGCGAAAACGATCGTCATTGCCACGGGAGTGGAGTACCGCAAGCTCGAGATCCCGGGGCTCGACAGGTTCACGGGAGCCGGCGTTTATTACGGCTCCGCTTCCATCGAAGCGCACGCATGCAAGGACGAAGTCGTCTACATCGTCGGCGGAGGGAATTCCGCTTGCCAGGCCGCGATGCACATCTGTAAATTCGCGAAAGAGGTGAACATGCTCATCCGGCGGGATTCGATCAAAGATACCGCCTCGAGCTATCTTGCCGGAAACATCGGCGCGACCCCGAACATCAAAGTCCTGGGGCAGACCGAGATTGCCGCGGTCGAAGGGGGAGAGGTCTTGGAAAAGGTCACGCTGAAGAGTTCGAAAACGGGGGAGCTCACGACGGTCCCTGCGAAGGCGTTGTTTATCTACATCGGGGCAAAGCCGGGGACAGGATGGCTGAACGGTCTTGTCATGAAGGACGAAAAGGGCTTCATCGTCACCGGAAGCAACTTGAAGAAGGATGCGTCGTTCCGCGCTTCCTGGAAACTCGAGAGAGATCCTTTCATGCCCGAGACGAGCGTGCCCGGGATTTTTGCCTCAGGCGACGTTCGATCCGGAGCATTGACAGGAATTTCATCGGCCGTGGGAGAAGGCTCGATGGCGATCCGGTTTGTCAGAAAATACCTCGAGGAGATGTAGATCGATTTGCCCGAAGGTGCATTTAATATTCCGCCCCTGGCGGGGCTCGCATTTCCGGTGCATTAGGTATCGAGGATTGAAAGAGCGTTTGGAAAATGCCTGCCACCATGAGCGAATCGAAGGGTGGCTATTTTATTGGATTGCGGGTCTAGAAAAAATGCCTGCCGCCCTGAGCGAGTCCGCCGTCAGTCGTACGAGTCGAAGGGCAGCTGCGCTCGATGCTATCTCCCAAACCGGACACTCCGGAGCCCCGTCAGGGGCGACATATAAATAGAATACATCGCGAGAATAATTCCCGAGCCCCGTCAGGGGCGGCACATTGTCTTCGTACCCTGCATCCGTTTGTGCCGTCCCTATGGGGCTCAAAAACGTTGCTATCCTGGTTCGTACTATTTTCATTTCGCCCCTGGCGGGGCTCGCATTTCCAGTGCATTAGGATCGAGGATTGAAAGAGCGTTTGGAAAATGCCTGCCACCATGAGTGAATCGAAGAGCGACTACGTTTGATCAAGGATATTGCCGCGTCGTCGTCCGCCTTACGGCAGACTCCTCCTCGCAATGACCGGCCTTCTTCTTTGTCCGAAACAAGCACTCTGGAGCCCCATCAGGGACGACATGTAAATAGAACCCAACTATGGACTTGGTGCTGAGGATTGATGGCGGGTTACCATTTTGGATGGCGTCCTACGATCAAAGCAGAGAATCGTCCGGTCCGGAACTTGCGCTCGCGGATTATAGTTTAAGTTTAAAACATCGTCTTCTGCCGGACATAACTCTTACAGAAAAGGAATGATTGCATGAACATCCTCGTCTATTCAGCCGCCGGAAACATTGGCACCCGGATCCTCCAGGAAGCGCTCACTCGCGGCCACAAAGTCACTGCCGCGGTCAGGCATCCGGAAAAGATCACCCTCAAGCACCCAAACCTCACGGTGCAAAGAGGGGACATTCTCGACGAGAGGAGCATCGCCGCTCTGTCGAAGGGACACGATGCGGTCATCAGCGCTTATGGCCCGGCTCACGATGACCCGAACGGTCCCGCGACTTACACAAAAGCCGCGCAAGCGCTAATCAACGGTTTGAAAAAGGCGGGAGTGAAGCGGCTGGTGACGATCGGCGGGGCCGGGAGTCTCTACGTCGCCCCCGGGACGCAGCTCGTCGACACGCCGGAATTCCCCTCCGCATGGAGACCGGGTGCTTTGGGATTGCGGGACGCGCTGGAAGTCTTCAAGAAGGAGAAGGAGCTCGAATGGACCTTCTTCAGTCCCGCGGTGATGATCGAGCCGGGGAAACGGACCGGAAAATACCGGCTCGGAAAAGACGAACCTGTCTACGATTCAAAGGGAGAGAGCAAGATCTCGACCGAGGACTACGCAGCGGCGATGCTTGATGAAGTCGAAAAACCCCGCCACATCCGGCAAAGGTTCACGGTAGGGTACTAACTCAGAACCTTCCGCACAATTCAGAGAAGCCGCGATCGTGTCTGATGGCGGCTTTTCTTTTTCTACTTCGCGGGAGGATTCCTCCCCGGCCCCTGCACGTTCTTCACCCGCAGGAATAAAATCGGAATAAGCGCGGCGATCGTGATCAGAGAGGCGATCATGAAATCGTCGTCGACCGCCTGGATGAACGACTCGGTCGAGATATGTTCCCCGATCAGTGCACCCGCCCTCATCCTGCCGATCGCCGGATTCCCGGACAACATATCCATGCTGAAGCGCGCCAGCTTTCCCTCGACCATCCGGAACGCGTCCGACCGGGCGCTCGCCACCTGGCCGTACATCTGCATGTGGTAGATTGTCCGCCTCAGCAAGAGACTGCTCATCAACGCGATCCCGAAACTTCCACCCAACTGTCGGATCGTATTATAGAGCCCTGAAGCCTGGCCGATCTTGTGCCTCGGAATCCGTGAGAGGGCCGATGTCGAGAGGGGAGTGAACATGAGCCCCATCCCAAAACCGCGGATGTAGAGAGGAAGCATGATCTGGTAATGCTCCGAATAGAGCGAGAGGGTCGTGTTCATGAAGAGGCTGATCCCCAGCAGGACAATGCCGATGACAGCCGGGATCCTTGGGTCGACCCTGTCCGAGAGGATTCCGGAGATCGGCGCGGTGAAGGCCTGAAGTATCCCGACAGGAAGAAACAGCGAACCGGCCTGGAATGCCGTGTATCCGAGCGATTGCTGAAGATAAAGAGGAAGAAGGAATGTGCTGCCGAACATTCCGAACCCGAAAATGAAAAGGATCCCGTTCGCGACGCTGAAATTGAAATCCCTGAAGAGGCTCAGGTCGATGATCGGATGCTCGACATACCATTCGGTGACAAAGAAGACGACGAGCGAGAACGCGGCGATGATGAAACAGGTGACGATGAAAGGAGATGTCCAGCCGCCGGTATTCCAGGCGGCGTTGCCGTCGGTGAGGGCGAGGAGAAGCGAACAGAGAAACGCCGCCATCGACACGAAGCCGACGACGTCGAACGACCGGGTCTTTTCCGTCTTGTATTCGCGCTGGATGACAAACGTAGCGAAGAGGCCGATGATCCCGACCGGCACATTAATGTTGAAGATTGCATTCCAGTTGACGTTGTCGATAAGGTAGCCGCCGATCATCGGGCCGAGCGAAACCGAAGCGGCCGATGCAATCGACCAGAACCCGATGGCGATCCCCCGCTGTTCCGGAGGGAATTCCCGGGTGATGATGGCCATGCCGGTAGGGGCGAGGAGTCCCGCTCCGCACGCCTGAACGACCCGGAAGAAGATGAGGGCATTTTCATTCCAGGCAAGGCCGCAGAGAAACGACCCGAGCGTGAAAAAGAAGAGGGCGAGGAAGTAGGTTCTCTTGTAGCCGAAATGGTCGGCGATCCACCCCGAGGTCGGGAGCATGACGGCGAAGACGAGCATGTAGGCGGTGATAACCCACTCGACTTTGTCGACCGTGATCCCGAAGGAGGCCATGATCTTCGGAAGGGAGACGTTGACGATCGTCGCGTCGAGGACCGCCATAAAGGTTCCGATCATGACGTTTGCCAGGACCCACCATCGGTACGACGTGTGCTCGTGGTGAAGCGAGGGGATCCTGCGGACAAAACCCTTTTTCAGACGATGAGAGTGAACGGAAAACATAGAGGTTGATCTTTTGGTGCAACGAAAGAGCGAATCCGGAGAACGAACTTGCGGAACACCGGAAGAGATCGTGCGGGAGAAGCGTACCGGGTGGTTGCGGGGTCGACGCGGGAAATGAATCAGCCGCCGCGTTACACCCGGTGTGGTTTTGAAGAAGAGCCTTCCATCAGACCACGGGAGAGGAATCCTCGAAGAGACCGATCAGGATCATGGAGAATGCCAGGCGGGTCGAGCAGAAAACGGAAAGCTGTGTTGAGGTCTGGTTTGCAGAATCGCATGATAGGTACTTCTTCGTTTCCGTTCGGCGGCCGGACATCGAAGAAAGAGAGATTGATTCGGACGATGTTCCGGCGGCGAGATGGAGCACTTCAGAAAGCTTCTGTCGCGGATCTCTTGTTGCAGGTGGGGTAGAGAGGAAACAACAGAGCGATCGACGGTCCCCCTTTTACCCCATCGGACCTATGAAATTTACCCTTTCATACGGTGAAAGGCAACCGGAGTGGCTAACAGGATGACTGGTTAGGGAAAGGGGAGAGAAATCCAGCCGTACTGAGGATGCGGGAGAAATGATGCAGGATGCCGGAGACAGGAGACGGGAAACACGGGACTCTTCCCATCCGGGATCTAGTCTTGTGTGAGGTCGCCAGGCGAGTCGGTTGCAACGGTGGCAGAATGACTGGACTCGGCGAGGCCGTCGACGGAAGCGGGGGGGACGTTCCGCCAGGAGGCGATCTGCGATACGATGGCCGATCGGACCCGGTCACGTACGGCGGAAATATCCTCTCTCGAGCACCCCAGGGTTTCAACCGGATCGAGAAGATGCAGTCGGATTTCGGATGGAGGTCCCAACTGCCAGGTGTTTTTCGGGATACAGTCAAAGGTCCCGTCGACGGCGATGGGCAGGATCGCGGTTTCCGAAGTCACGGCGAGATGAAACGCTCCTTCGGAGAATCGCCGTACCCGTCCGTCGAGACTCCGGGTCCCTTCTGGAAAAATCATCACGGAACATTTCTGGTCAAGGTAGTGCCTCGCCCTTTGCAACGCTTGTCCGCCGCTTCGGGCATCCTTCCGGTCTACGCGAATGTCGCCGGCGAGGCGAAGCATCCAGCCGAGGTATGGAAGCCGGAATAGTTCCTCCTTGGCGAGCCATTTCATCTCCCACGGAAGATTGCTGATGAGAGGGATGTCGGCCATCGACTGATGGTTGCTCACGACGACGTAGGGGCGCCTTGGATCGATGGAGGTATTCCCGGTCACGGTCAGATGCCAGGCCGGGTTGGCCCGCGTGATCGCGCGGCCGAGTCTCCGGAACCAGAGTCCCGTGCGGTATCGTACCGGATCGCGGTCGAAGAGACGGACAACAAGCATCGGCAACGGCCAGACGAGGATCAGCAAAAGAGTTTTCGTCCAAACGACCAGAGAACGCAACACAGCGAGAATCCAGGAAAGAGATGGTGGTTGCCCCGTATCTTCTTACGGCGGGGAGGCAGTGTACCGAAAGAGCCGGAAAGATGCAAGGGTGGAGCACAAGAAACAGAATGCAGAACACACGAGAAAGGAGACAGAAAAGACAATGATAGGAAACGGAAGTTGCGGGTTGGTAATTCGGGTACCGATAGATCACCGGGAGAAAGTCCGCACTAACAGCTGCCCGTCATGCCCGCCCAAAACACGCGGGGATGACGGCAGGGGTGGATGCTCGTGAAATGCGGGTGTTCCAACAGGGATCGTACTCTCCCAGTCATTTTATGATCATGGGCGGGAATTGGTGCGCGTGAAGTTCTGGTGA
>DATJQP010000038.1:0-10129 GCA_035505655.1 Bacteroidota bacterium | reverse complement strand
AAGCGGCCGCGTTCGTGGAGCCGGTGTCGTGCGCGCTCCATGGTGTTGACAGGGCACGGATCGCCTCCGGCGATACCGTCGTCATCGTCGGCGGCGGGACGATCGGGTTGCTGATGCTCCAGCTTGTCCAGAGCGCCGGGGCCGGTCGCACCATCCTCGTCGAGCCGATCGAAGAAAAGCGCAGGATCGCCTCCGCCCTGAAGGCGGACGTTGTGATCAATCCGCTGAAAGAAAATGTGAAAGAGGCCGTAATGGACCTGACGCAACTCGGCGCCGATGTGGTTATCGAATGCGTCGGGAAGCCGCAAACGGCGCACCTCTCGGTGGACCTTGCACGCCGCGGCGGAACGGTTGAGTTTTTCGGCGTTTGTCCTATCGGGGAAAAAATTGAGATGGAACCAAACCAGGTCTACTTCCGCGAGCTCACCGTGGTCGGCTCATACGTCAACCCCCACACCTTCTCAAGGGCGGTGGCACTTCTCCATGCCGGCAAGGTGCGCATCGACGAGTTCCGGGTCGACCGTTTCCCTCTCGACGGCGTCCATGAAGCACTTGAGTATCAAAAGGAAGGGAAGACTCTCAAAAGCATGATCGAGCCGAATCGATGAATCCGTTCCCCGAGGTGACATGCATCGGCGAGGCGATCGTCGACTTCGTCGCGATGAGGAAAGGAACGACGTTGTCGGAGACCGGCGGTTTTCTGAAACTCGCCGGAGGGGCTCCTGCGAATGTCGCCGTCGGCATCGCCAAGCTCGGCGGCAGGTCGGCGTTTGCGGGGAGAGTCGGCGACGATTCGTTTGGGAGATTTCTCTGCTCGGAATTGAATCGCTACCGGGTCGACACTTCCGGAGTCCGCTTCGACAGGGAACATAAAACGAGGCTCGCGTTTGTCTCATTCACGAAATCGGGCGATCGCGATTTTGAGTTCTGGGAAAAGTCGCCGGCCGATGAGCAGCTTCGTCCGGAAGACGTCGATGGCGCACGAGTCTCCGGGTCGAAGATCGTCGCGCTCAGCTCATTTCTTCTCCTGCGTGAGCCGGCCCGGGATTCCTTCTTCGCGATCGCCCGGAAACTCAGGCATCGAGGTACTCTCGTCGCCTTCGACCCAAACCTCAGGCTCTCCCTCTGGAAGTCGAGGGGAGAGGCGAAGCGTGTCGTGATGCGGGCTCTCCGGTTCTCGCAGATCCTCAGAATGAACGACGAGGAGGCGGCCTTTCTTACCGGAGAGCCGAATGTCGGGAGAGCCGCCGGGCTCCTGATGTCCATGGGGCCTTCGCTCGTTGTGGTCACGCTCGGCAAAGCCGGGTGCTACTTCCGGACGAAGGCGCACGCTGGAAGGGTCCCGGGCTTCGGCGTGAAGAATCCCGACACGACGGGATGCGGCGACGGATTCTATGCGTCGCTCCTCTTCTCGCTCTCCAGGACGGAGGGGGAAACCACCACCCTATCGGCGAGTGAGCTTGCCTCAATTTGTCGAACGGCGAATGCCGCCGGCGCACTTACGGCGTCGCACCGGGGGGCCATCCCTGCACTTCCGACGGCCGCGATGCTGAAGAGGTTTCTTGCCTCGGGGAAGAGAGGGAACGCATGAAGCGCCTTCTCGTCATCGCGATGATCCTGGCTGCGACGGCGCGGCATGCTGCGGCACAGCCGGACGGTTCCGTGGTAAACTTCGCACACCTCCGGCATCTGATGGAACGGATCGTGTTCTCGGGCGATACCGTCAGCATCGTCCACATTTATTCCAACTATCCCGACTTTTCCTGGGTCGATGCAAAGGAATCGGGGCCTGAAGGGATAGCTTGCGTCGACGATGCGGCGAGAGCGGCGGTGGTCTTCCTACGTCATTATGAATTGACAGGAGACAAAGCGAGCCTCGCCGATGCCCGTTCGCTCCTGAAGTTTGTCGGCGCCATGGAAGCCGACGACGGCCAATTCTACAACTTTGTCTACTCCGATCACACGATCAACCAGGAGGGGAAGACAAGCTACAAATCGTTCGGATGGTGGGCGGTCCGCGGGTTCTGGAGCCTCTCCATGGGTTATCGGATATTTAGGCCGGTTGACAGCGCATTTGCCAAATGGCTACAGCGGGGTGTGGAACGAGCTCTGCCAAACGTTGCGAAACTCCTTGTGGAATACCCTAAAGAGCGATCGACTGACGGCCTGCGAATCCCGGAGTGGCTCATTTACAGGTCTGGAGCCGATGTCAGCTCCGAGCTCCTCATGGGCCTGACGGAGTACTACCGCGCGACGGGAGATGCGAAGGTGAGGAGCGAGATGCATGAAGTAGCTGACGGTCTCATGGCCATGCAGGATGGAGGCTTCGCGCGCTACCCTTACGGTCTCCACCGATCGTGGGAGACGATGTGGCACATGTGGGGGAACGGCCAATCGGAAGCGCTCGCGTCTGCAGGGATGGTCCTGAAGGACAGTTCAATGATCCGATCCGCCGAGAGGGAAGCGAAAGGATTTTACACCCGGCTTCTCATCAACGGCTACATGAAGGAACTCGATATCGCACGGCCCGACAGCGCCGGCAGCCTCGAACAGATCGCCTACGGAATACGGCCGATTGCCCTCGGGCTTCTTCGTCTCTCGGAGGCGACCGACGACGCTCTCTACGCGGAGATGGCAGGCCTCGCCGCATCGTGGTTCTTCGGCAATAACATCGCCGGTGCGAGGATGTACGACCCCGACCACGGAAGGTGCTATGACGGGATTTCGGACTCAGCAACAGTCAACCGCAACTCGGGCGCCGAGTCGACAATCGAAGCGCTCCAATGTCTCATGGAAGTGGAACGCAATCCGTCGGCGAGAAAGTACATGAGAGACAGGAAGGCGTCGCACTCGGCGGCTAATGGAGTGCTTGAGGCGACGTTCACGGCTCCCTCCGGCGAACACTCGACGCTCATTCTCGATCCTTTCTCCGGTTCCGTGGTGTTGCGGGAAGGAACGCAGGGCAAATGACACGCCAGGGCGCGAAGTTTGCGGGTCTCTGCTTTCTTGTCGACTTGGTCTGGATTGCATTCACGGAAACCGTGCATGCACAACAGATTTCGGTCGCAAGGATCGACCAGATGGCAGGCATACCGACTCCGTACATTACGCGAAACTGGAAACAGGTCACCCTCGAGTACGACTCGCTTGTCTTCAACGCTTCGCTGAGCGGAACTTACCTGCCGCTTGTTTCAGTCGGTCAGCAGTTCAGTCTTGCGAGCTACGTCGGCGAGAATCCGGCCCAGACACGCGAAGCGATCAACTGTATTCCCGCCGTTGTCGGCGCAACTCTCGCAGGCGTGAATAAGAAGAATCAGTTCGGCGTCGACTGGGTATCGATGTGCCAGAACTGGTTCAACGCCGACCCGCATGAGGATGTCTACCTGAACAGTCCAGGAGGGTCGAGCGGGAGCGATTGGTGGTACGACGTGATGCCAAATATCTTCTTCTATCAATTGTACAGCCTTTACCCCACAACCGGGAGTTTTCAGACACAGTTCGTCACGGTGGCGGACCGGTGGCTCGCGGCGGTTCAAGCGATGGGAGCGGCGACGACGCCGTGGACTCTCGCAAACCTCAATCATACGGCGTGGAACCTTTCCACAATGACGCCGACAAATTCAGGATGGGTGGAACCAGAAGCGGGGGGATCGATCGCCTGGCTCCTCTATTCTGCGTACGTCCAGACAGGCCAGTCGAAGTACAGGGTTGGAGCCGAACTGGCGATGGAATCCCTCCTGGCCTACCCGGCGTCGCAGAACCCCTCGTACGAATTGCAGTTACCGTACGGGGCGTGCGTCGCGGCGCGCATGAACGCGGAGCTTGGCACGACGTACGACATCCGGAAGCTTGTTGGATGGTGCTTTTCCGATGGGACGGATAATTCCCGCCTCTGGGGAGTGACAGTCGGAGTCTGGGGGGGCTACGATTGCAGCGGCCTCATCGGAGAGACGGGGACCACGAGCGGGAACGGCTATCCCTTTATGATGAACACATTCGAAGAGGCGGGGGCCCTCGTACCGCTCGTCCGATACGACGCCCGATTCGCGCGGGCCATTGGCAAATGGATGCTCCACGCCGCGAACGCCGCGCGCCTTTTCTATACGGAGTACCTCCCCGACCAGAATCAGGACGGAGCCGCATGGTCGCATCAGTACGACCCTCAATCGACGATCGCACACGAGTCGATGCACCAATTCAACCCTACGAACCATGCTGTCTCCCCGTACGCGACCGGCGATGCGATCCGCAACGGCAACCCGACGAATTTCGGTCTCTACGGCTCGTCGCACGTCGGGATCTTCGGCGCGATCATTGACACCACGGATGTGCCGATGATCCTGAAACTCAACCTCTTGAAGACCGACTATTTTCATGCGCCGGCGTATCCGAGCTTCCTCATGTACAACCCCGATTCGGTTCAGCACACAGTGAGCTTCGATGCCGGCCTGGGCCAGCATGACCTCTACGATTGTGTTTCTCACACCGTGCTCTCGACGGGCGTGACGGGCGTCGTGGGACTCCCCATTGGTCCCGACGCGGCCATCCTGGTCGTCAACATCCCCTCAGGGGGAACCGTTACGTACGACCTCGAGCGGATGCTTGTCAACGGCACCGTCGTCGACTATCATTCCACCCATCCGGTGGCGAATCACCCTCCGAGGATCAAATCTCTCACCGCCGACAGCTCGCTCGTCCTGCTGAACGGTTCCACGCTGATCTTTTGCACGGCGGCCGACCAGGACAGCGACGCGGTTTCGTACGCCTGGAGCGCCACGGGAGGCTCGCTTTTCGGGAGCGGACCTGCGGTCGACTGGAAGGCGCCGTCGTCGGCCGGGACCTTTGTCATCCAGTGCACGGTGAGCGACTCGCATGCTCAGACGACGGCGTACGATACGATCGTCGCCGTGGCATCGATCGACCACCCGCCCGTCATCCAGCGGATGAATGCGACGCCCCGGAAGATCGACCTCGGCGGGTCGAGTACGATCGGTTGCGCTGCTTCGGATTCGGATGGAGACGCGTTGACGTTTGAGTGGTCGGCCTCAGCGGGCGTCGTGAGCGGCTCCGGGGCTTCCGTTTCCTGGAAGGCCCCGTCGACCGCCGGTAACTACTACGTTCGCTGCACCGTCGATGACGGTCGCGGAGGCGTGGTTTCCGACAGCATCGGTTTGGAAGTGAGGGATTTCACTCAGTGGCAGACCGGGTCGCTCGTCGCCTACTACCCCTTCGATGGCGATACAAAGGATGCGAGCGGCAATCATCACGACGGCACGGCGGGAGGTGGATCGTTCACCGTCGACCGGTTCGGACATCCGGCGAGCGCCTACCTCTTCGACGGTCTTTCGTCGGTCGTCGTGCCGAACGATACCGCCCTCGAATTTCAGAACGGCATCACGGTGAATTTCTGGATGACGGTCAAAGGATTCTTTCCGACGCGAGAACAGTATCTCCTCTCCCATGGCAGCTGGCAGAACCGATGGAAGTTTTCGATCTCGCCGACCACAAACAAACTCCGTTGGACCGTCCGGAATGCTCAGGGAGTTCCAAAAGATCTCGACGGGAGCATGCCGCTCGTCCTCGACAGCCTCTATGATGTCACCGGGACGTACAACGGATCCGATATCGAGCTCTACATCAACGGTCAGCTCGATGCCTTTGGATCGTTCACGGGGGCGATTAACACCACGTCGTATGCCCTCACGTTCGGGCAGGACCTCCCGGGAAATAACAGCTACGATTTCTACGGCGTGCTGGACGATATCAGGATTTATAACTACATGCTCCCCGTGTCGCAGATCGACGCGCTCTATGATATCAATACACAAGTCGCGGATCACGCGGACGCAGGGGTTCCGAATGACTATTCGCTTGCTCAGAACTTCCCGAACCCCTTCAACCCCTCAACGACGATTCGTTTCTCAATTCCGAAGTCCGGCTTCGTGAAGCTCAGCGTCTACGATCTTCTCGGGCGGTCGGTTGCGACACTTGTCCGCGACCGGCTGGCGCCCGGCGATTACAATGCCGTATGGAATGGCTCCGGCATGGCCAGCGGCGTCTATTACTACAAGCTCGAGACGACGGAGGCCGTTCTCGTCAAGAAAATGGTCCTCCTGCGATGAGGGCGGGCGAGAAGGCACTGATGGAAGGCAGAGTAGTGGCATGAAGATCATCAATCTCAACGGCGGGTGGCAATTTCGTGCGGTGGGGAGTGCAGACGTTCACCCAACCGGGCAGGGCGACGTTTCAGGATGGATGAGCGCCAGTGTCCCCGGCACCGTCCACACGGACCTCCTGGCATGCGGTAAAATCCCCGACCCGTTCCACGGCCTCAACGAGAACGATGTCCAGTGGGTCGGCAGGAGAGAGTGGCTCTATCACCGTGAGTTCGACGTCGATGAGAGCTTCGCGCGCCAAAACCGCGTGGAACTCGTGGCAGAGGGGCTTGACACATTCGCGACGATCAAGATCAACGGACGGAACGCGGGGAGCTCTTCCGATATGTTCGTCGAGCATCGCTTCGACGTGAAGAAATATCTTCGGACGGGAAAGAACGAAATTGAAATCCTCTTCGATTCCGCCGATCTCCGCGCGATCGAACTTGAGAAAAAGCACAAAGCCCTTATGGTCGGCCATGAGCCCCACCGGATCTATGCGCGGAAGGCCCAGTATTCGTTCGGCTGGGATTGGGGTCCGAGGCTGGTGACGGCGGGAATCTGGCGCGGCATCAGGATTGAAGGATGTGGCGCCGGCCGGCTCTCGACCCCGTTTGCAAAGGTCGTTGCTCTCTCGAAGAAGGAGGCGGTTGTTGAACTTTCCGTCGATGTCGAACTTCTCACGAAGGAGCCGATGGTGTTGAAGGCGGAAATCTCGCACAACGGAGTGGTCGCTCAGAATGAGGAGAGGGCCAGGAGCGGCCGGAAGAAATTCCGCTTTCGTATCCGGAAGCCGGAGATCTGGTGGCCCAATGGGTACGGCGGTCAGCCCTTATACCGGGCGGTCCTCACGCTCTTCTCGGACGGGGACGCCGGTGAACGAGAGGAGTTCACCTTCGCCCTCCGCACCGTCCGGCTTCTCCAACGCCCCGACGATGAAGGGCGATCCTTCACTTTCGAGATCAACGGCGAAAAGATCTACTGCAAAGGAGCCGACTGGATCCCGAGCGATTCGTTCATCCCGCGGATTGCCGATGGAACGTACGAAAGACTCCTCGGGATGGCGAAAGACGCAAACATGAACATGCTTCGTGTCTGGGGAGGTGGCATCTATGAGCAGGATATTTTCTACAACCTCTGCGACCGTCTTGGTTTGATGGTCTGGCAGGATTTCATGTTCGCGTGTGCCGAGTATCCCGAGCATCCCTGGTTTCTGAAGCAGGTTCGCGATGAGGCGAAAAAGGCCGTCGAGCGCCTCCGCAACCATCCAAGCATTGTCCTCTGGTGCGGCAACAATGAGTGCGAATGGATCTTCTGCCAGCAGAATCCCGAAAAATCTCCAGACGCCATGAGCGGTGCGACAATCTTTCGCTCTCTTCTTCCCGCCGTCTGCAGAAAGCTCGACGGGACCCGGCCATACTGGCGGAGTTCTCCTTTCGGCAGCGGTTTTCCCAACGATGAGTCGAACGGAAATCACCATCAGTGGGAGATGTGGGCCCGATGGAGGGATTTCAAGGAATACGAGAGCGACCATGCCCGGTTTGTGACGGAGTTCGGATTCCAGGCTCCTCCACATCTCCGCACGCTCGAAACGATCGGAGCTCACCCGGACGATCATCCCCTCACCCGGCTTCTCGAGCATCACAACAAATTGCCGGAAGGGACCGAGAGAATTTACCGGTTTCAAGCCGGGCACCTGCCGGTCGCGACCGACCTTGAAGATTTTGTCTATAAGGGACAAATCATCCAGGCGGAAGCGCTCAAGACTGCCGTGGAGCACTGGCGGCGAAGAAAATTCCGGACGTCCGGATCGCTCTTCTGGCAGCTCAACGACTGCTGGCCGGTGACGAGCTGGTCGGTCGTCGACAGCGCCCTCCGTCCGAAGGCGGCCTATTATTACGCCAAGAAATTCTGCGCGCCGGTCCTTGTCAGTTTCCGGGGGACGAGGAATGAAACGGAGGTGTGGGGGACGTCCGACCTACTGACCTCCTTCAACGGGTTGCTCGAAGTCGAGCTCCGCACGTTCGACGGAACGGTTCACTGGCGGAGGGGAGCCGGAGTCCGCGTGAACCGGAACGGGTCGGTCGTTTTGATGCGTGTGAGGTCGAGCGAGTGGGCCGAAGCGGATCTCGAGCGGTCGTATCTTTTGGCGCGTCTGAAGAGCGACGGACAGACAATTTCGGAAAACCGGCGCTACTTCGTCGAGCCGAAGCATATGCGACTATCGCCGTCCGAGGTGAATCTGACGGTTGCCAGCGACGGCTCCAACGGCTCGCTGGTGACGCTCATTTGCTCCGGCTTGAAGAAGAATCTGCGGCTGGAGATCGAGAACGAGGATGCCGGGTTTGACGACAACTATTTTGACCTCGATGCACGGATACCCAAAGTCGTGCGGGTGAGCTCGAAGCTTCCTGACAATCTGATCAAGGAGATGCTCAGACTCCGGTCGCTCTAGGCGTTCGACGCTGACATCCGACACATCATTTCACAAGCGAAGAAGGTGACAGTTTATGAAGAGGGAAGCATTGGAAGTGCGGCGACACGGAATGTCCCTGGAATCCGACGTGTCGAGGGTGATCATGAAGCCGTTCTCCCCGGTCGGACCGTCGAGTCCCGGATATGTATCGAGGATGAGGCGGCTTGTGCTGCGTGGGGCGAAGCTCAGCGATGCGGATGCCCGGCGAATCCTCGACGACGTCCGTCGTGAGTTCGCTGGACGGCATAGAGATATCGAGACAAAATTTCAGGAAGGGTTCGAACGGGCGAAGGAATTTCTCCCTCCCGGTGTAGCCCTTTCTTCTTCGCAGCGCCTCCTCATCGGCTCGTATTTGGTCTGTGAGTACTCCCTTGAGGCGGCGGCACTCTTCAACCCCTCGATCGTTCCGCACCCGGACCAGCACGGAGTCCTGGCCGGCGGCCTCCGCTTCATCATGAGCCTGAGGGCAACTGGCGAAGGTCACATCTCGTCCATCGAGTTTCGGACGGGGATCATCAATGCGAAAGGTGAAGTGACACTCGATCCCGCAGGGAAGTTTGTCTCGACTCCCACGATCAACCCCGATCCCGTCTTCACGGCCTCTGATTTTTTCATTAAGCTTGAGCTGGAAGACCGGCGCAACTCCTCGATGAAGGAGATCGTTCGCTCGTTGAGGCCGCGGTTCAGCCGCTCGGAGCTCGTCTCCTTTCTGGAGCGTCGGAGAAGGAAAGGGGGGAAATTGTCGGCGGGGGCAAAGCGGGCTCTCGGATCTCTTGAGTCGCTCCTTGAGCTTAACTACGAGATCAGCTTTCCGGACGCCGTTCCGCTTTCCGAGAGGGCGATCTTTCCCGTCTCCTCGTTCGAGGCGAACGGCATCGAGGATGCACGATTTGTGCGCTTCACCGAGGCGATCGGCGACGCGGTTTACTATGCAACCTATACGGCCTACGACGGGAAGATCATCATGCCCCTGCTTCTCGAGACGGCGGATTTCGTGCGCTTCCGCATCCACTCGCTGAGCGGAGAGGCGGCAAGGAACAAAGGGATGGCCCTCTTCCCGAGGAAGGTCAACGGCCGATATGCCGCCGTCTCACGTCACGACGCCGAGAACCTTTACCTTGCCTATTCGGACAACATCTCCGAGTGGAATTCCCCCATGCCGCTTCTCCAGCCCTCCGCATTCTGGGAGTTCACGCAGATCGGCAACTGCGGCTCACCGATCGAGACCGACAAGGGATGGATTCTCCTCACCCACGGTGTCGGACCGGTACGAAAGTATTGTATTGGTGCAATCCTGCTCGACCGCGACAACCCGGAGAGAGTCATCGGAAGGCTCGATGAACCGCTCATCGCCCCCGACGCTTCGGAGCGGGAAGGATATGTGCCAAACGTCGTTTATACCTGCGGGGCAATCGCACACAACGGACGGTTGATTATTCCCTATGCAATGTCCGACCGGGCGACCCGCATGGCAAGCGTCTCGATCCCCGAACTCCTA
>DATJQP010000037.1:0-7163 GCA_035505655.1 Bacteroidota bacterium | reverse complement strand
CAGCGGCATTCAAAGTGACGGAAAGCAAAGTCGGCCCGAGCGGCATCATCTTCGCGAAGTACGAGCGCGCCGGCGCCGTCACCACCGGAAGCTTCTGATTCTGCATTCCGTATGGCGCCCCTTACCCACTCCCGCGCCTCTCCAACCCCTCCGCATCGCAATCCTTTCTCTTTTCTCTTCGCTTTCCCGCCTGCCGCCTCCGGTCTCCTGCCTCCTTTCACTTTTCTCTTTTCCTTTTTCTCTTCTCTCTCGCTCTTCGAATAACCCAGATCAAAAACCCCGCCCTACTCTCTCGCCCCCTTTGCTCTTTGATATTTGATCTTGCCTTGGTTTCGCATTTGATATTAGTCTGCAAATACCCTACTTTGCCCCCGCAAATCTGGCGGAATGATCTTCAGGGGGAATTATCGCGTTCACCAACGGACCTCTGAATTTCCGCGAGCGGAATGAAGGAGGTCGTTCTGTTTTTGGGGGCGGGCGTCTCAACCCGGAAGAGGAAGAAAGGTGTCCGAGCGAACGGGTGGCTCGGCCGAAGGCTTCCTGGACGGAGCGTGTCTTCATCCTGCCTCCGTGGCGATTGGAACACAGGAAATTAGGAAGTCTCGATGCCAGAGAAGATATCTGTGATCGCAGTGATCTGGGGTCGGCGGACTTCGAAGAACGATCGCAATTTGACCGATCATGAAAAGAGCTGATACAGTCGTCCCGAGAGAGGCCATCGAGGGTCGCATCTACCTTCTCCGGGAAGAGAAGGTGATGCTCAGCACAGACCATGCACGTCTCTGCCAGGTTGCGCCACGAGCCTTGGTTCAGGCGGTGAAGAGGAACATTTTACGTTTTCCTTCGGACTTCATGTTTCAGTTAAGCGGCGAGGAATTTGAGAACTTGAAATCACAAATGGGTTTCCAAGAACCCCTGCAAGTGGGGACATGGGGCGGATCTGTGGTCTTCCAACCTATCTTCTCAACAAAGTGACGAAACGGACCCGTGTGCGTTTTCCGGCGAAGAGCAAGCAGTGTTGACATCTCAACCCGCGATATCAATCGCTGTTTCAAGCTTAACCTGATAGCCAAAAGCGACGCTTGAATCCTGCTGCGGTAAATGCGACATACGATGAAATACTCCCCGCTATTAATACTTCTTACCCTAAGCTCACATCTCTTTTCTCAAACCAAACAATCGTTTTCGATCAACGGATATGTTCAGGATAAGGAAAGTTCGGAGAAATTAATCGGATGTTATGTTGTCGATTCGGTGAGTCATCGAGGCGTTCTCACCAATGCTTTTGGATACTTCAGCCTGTCTGTTAAAGAGGGGACCGACGTAATCCTCTTCCGATATCTCGGCTACGCAAGACAATCTCTCAGTCTGAATGTTGACAGAGACACCACCGTCATCGTGCGGCTCTCCTCTCAACCGATCACTGTCGGTGAGGTAAATATCAGCGGCTCTTATCCCGATACCAAGCTAGCAAAGCCTCAGATGGGAGAGATGACTCTGAAAAACGAGGATATCAAGTCATTGCCGGCATTTTTGGGCGAGGCCGATGTTATGCGCGCAATTCAAATAATGCCGGGCATTCAATCGGCAAATGAACGCTCTACCGGAATCAGTGTGCGGGGGGGCGGGATCGACCAGAATCTCTTTCTCCTCGACGACGCGCCGATCTTCCAGATCTCTCATCTCATGGGGCTCTTCTCCGTGTTCAATAACGATGCCGTGAAAGATGTAGACATCTACAAAGGCGACATTCCGGCCAATTATGGGGGAAGGATCTCCTCGGTCGTGGATATACGTTTGCGGGACGGCAATATGCAGGATTACAAAGTGTCGGGAGGTATCGGATTGATCTGTTCGGACCTGAGTGTCGAAGGCCCGATCGTGACAGACCGCGTTTCGTTTATCGTCTCCGGAAAATATTCCTACCTGACCTGGATGCTGAGAAACCTCAGCCAGGATATCGACCTGACATTCTATGACCTGAACTGCAAGCTCAATGCCGTTCTCGGCAACAACGACCGGATCTATATATCGTCGTACGACGGACACGACAATTCCAAAGTCGGCCTGAATTCAACCTATCAGAACAATACATTTTCCCTCCGGTGGAACCACGTCTATACCCCGGCACTCTTCAGCAACGTTTCGTTGATTTACAGCAACTATGGCTACGAGTCATACTTCAGTTCTTCGAACGGAAACAGTTCGTACAACTACAGCTGGACCTCCGGGATTAAACAATTCACTCTCAAGGCCGAGTTCAATTATTATCTCGACAACAACAACACGATAGATTTCGGAGCCTCTTCGTCCTACAGTGATTTCGTTCCGGGTAAATTGGAGGGGGCTCAAAATCTTCTGAACTATGTCACCGCCTCTGATTCATTCACCAACAGGGTAGTGACGGAGCAGGGAGTGCTGGCACAGGCGCTTTATGTATCCAACGAGGAGAAACTATCGGACGAGATCTCGGTGAAGTACGGAATACGGGCCGGTCTCGATCAGGATCTGGGAGGACATTGGGTCTACACGTTGGACAATTACCAGGTTGCCGACTCGATCTTTCTCCCGAAGAATAAGACCTACGCGAACTTCCTCAGCGTTGAACCGCGGATCGGGCTCAACTACCGCATCGCCGATCGTTCTGCGATAAAAGCGAGCTATACCTATTCCACCCAGCACGATCAGCTCCTCGCGAAATCGAACGGCGGAGGACCGCTCGATATCTGGTTCCCTTCCGACAATACGATCAAACCTCAGACGGCGTCGCAGTACAACCTGGGGTATGTGCATTATCTGTTCGAGAGCATGCTGGAAGCAAGTCTTGAGGGATACTACAAGGACCTCCGCAATATTATCGACTACAAAGACGGAGCGACATTTCTTCAGAACAGCGCACTCACGGGGGTCGATAAGACGAGCTACAATTTTGAAGAACAATTGCGCACCGGAAAAGGATATGCCTACGGCGCCGAATTCACGATCAGAAGCAGTTTCCCGGATTTCAACGGGTTCGTCAGTTACGCCTATGCCCGGAGCTTCCGGATCATTCCCGGCATCAATTCCGGCCAACGATATCTTTCGCCTTTCGACAGGCCTCACACGCTCGACCTCTTTCTCAATTGCCCCGTATCGCGGCGGGTATCTCTTTCGGCAAACTTCAGGTATCAGAGCGGTCAGGTGATTACGATTCCTGTCTACCTCATGGAAATGTTCGGTAAAACCCTCATGGGATATTCGGAAAGAAACGGATACAGGCTTCCCTCCTATCAGCGGCTCGACGTGAGCGCCACGGTGCAGAGCGAACATTTGCTTGGCATACGCTTCCCTCACGAATGGAATTTTTCAATCCTGAACCTCCTGGGTCATGCGAATATTCAGTATGTGAAGTTCCAGCCGTCGACCTCTCAGCCCGATGTCATCGATGCAAAAGGGGTCGCCATGTTCACCTTCTTGCCGTCAGTTTCACTTCGCTTTCATCTGTGACATGAGAAAGAGTCTTTCGATTCCTATGCTGGAGGCAAAGATCAAAACAAAACGCGGCAGGCCAGGATTCACAGGCACTGCGATCTGTTGCTGCGTTGCGGCGTTGTCGCTCCTGTCATGTGAACAGAGCCTGAATATTGATATTACGTCAAACGACAGGCGGTTATTGGTCGACGGTGAGTTCACCAACGACACCACGGTCCAAAGCATCAGATTATCCTGCTCGGGAAGCATTACCACCGGCCGTCCACAGGCCGGAGTATCCGGGGCGAGGATTTTCATAACGGACAACGTAGACACGATGACGTATGTTGAGAGCATTGCCTCCCCCGGGTTCTATCAGACGCCGGCCAAATGTTTCGGAATCGGAGGGCACACCTATACATTGCATATTTCAAACGTAGATATCGACGGTGACGGGAGGTTTGAAACGTATACAGCTCAGGCGATGATGCCGGTGCCGGTGAGGTTCGACTCCATGACATCTGTCTATGGGATGAACGGCGATCAGATTAAGGGGACAATATGCAACACGGGTTATTGTACTACTTCTTATAATGGCCCCGATTATCTCTATACTTATCTTGCGGTCAATTCAGTGGCACTCTCTTCGCTTTCAGATGATCTTGGGAATGGAGATCTTACGAAGGAAGAGCCGCACTACAGAATCATGAAGGTGAACAGTCCCGGATCTGTCCTTCATGGGTGGGTTGCTTCATACATAGAGCCGCAGATGAGGAGCGTTGCCGATGGAGACACCATTACCTTTGTCGGTCTCGACTTCAACAAAGATCAGTATGAGTTTCTGAAAGAATTCGATAATTCCACCCCATCGGGAAATGTCATCCAGGACAATCTGTACGATCAGTTGACGATCCCCGCCAATTTGCCGACGAACATAGAGCCTTCGGACAAGGCAGCAGGATACTTCTTCATCTATTCAGTCTCGAGAATTAGTACGGTGTTTAGGGGAAGTAAATAGAATTGACGATCATGAATCCTCGCGCCGCATTTGGAGCCTGAACCGCCTTCGCGCGTCTCCGATCCCCTTCCGCCACGCAGACTTCTCTCTTTTCTTCTCTCTTGCTCTTCGGTTTGACAATCATCCGCAAAAAACCTGCCTTGCCCCGCACAAATCAGGCGGGATGGCATTCAGGGGGGATTGTGATGCATTCAACAGACCTCTGAATTTCCGTTGCGAGGAATGAAGGAGGTCGTTGTGTTCTTAGGGGGGCCTCATGCGGTTCATCTCGTCCCCAACATCTCTTTGGGTACGGAATACCGTAGGCTCCCGCTTCCCGTGTGCAGAGCTCACAAAACGGACGTTCCCAAGGAGGGCTTCGGGAGCGAGGGATTGTTGATCCATCTTGCTCCGCCGTATTTTTCAATAGGTGATCGATTGTATGAGAACGAACCATGGCACTTGCCAGATCACAAAGATGGTTCGGCTTCGCTCGAGACAAACTTTTTGTGCTCGTTCCATTTCGCTCGTCCCGATGAGAAAGTGTCGGAACTCGCTCATCTGTCTTTGGGTTCTGAAAAGATCGCTGCCCTACATGCTTCCCTTCTCGCATTCTCCCTTGAAATTCCCTATCTTCCCCTTTGAAAACCCCCCGCACCAGGTGATCCTTAAAACCTGATCCGGGGCGGCGGTCCTGACCGCCGAGGGGCGCCCACCTGTGCTGACCGATTTCAATCCGCTTGTCAACCCGAAGCTCCGTCACCTCCGAAAGAGAATCATATGAACTCCCTCTCTCTGCTGAAGGCACTTAACATCCGATCATCTCTTCAACCAGGAACCCGGAACTCCTGCACGCGCTTCTCCTCGACCGCGCATCTCGTTGCAGTAATCCTGCTCTTTGCGGTTACCGCTTTGCCCTCCGCCCTCCCCGCGGGCAACCCGAAAAAGGCCAACGCATCCAGCCCAGCCAGCGTCGATACGGCAACGCTCGTCCATCTCCTCGACTCCGTCATCGTGCCTGGATTGAATCAGTACCAAATCCCCGGCATGGTGGTCGCCATCGTCCGGGACAGCGAGATCATCCTGGAAAAAGGATACGGCTACGCCGACCTCGATAAGAAGATCCCGTTCGACCCGGCGAAGACCGTCGTACGGATTGCGTCGGTTTCCAAGCTCATCACCGGCACGGCGGTCCTCCAGCTTGTCGATCGCGGAATCCTCGACATGGAGCGGGACGTCAACGGATACCTGACGAAGTTCAAGGTGGAGGAGTGGCCCGGAAAGCCGATCACGCTTCAACATCTGCTGACCCATACCGCCGGCTTCGACGACCGGGCCATCGGGAAGGCGGCCTGGACTCAGGAAAGCCAGATTCCTCTCGGCGAGTACCTCGCGACTCAGCTCCCCCGAAGGATCGTGCCGCCCGGAGAAATCTACACCTATTCGAATCTTTCGAACGCGCTCGCCGGTTTCGTGGTGGAGGAAGCGGCGCACCAGGACTACGCCGACTATGCCCGTCAAAACATCCTTGAGCCTCTCGGGATGACGAGGAGCGATTACCGACTTCGCCCCGACCTCGAGCCGCTCCTCGCACAATGCTATTCCCACGCCGGAGCCGGCCTGCAGCACAACCGGTTCGACTTCATCAACGACTATCCGGGCGGGCAGATGCTCTCGACCGCCGACGACATGGCGAAGTTCATCATCGCCCAGATGCAGCTCGGGGAGTATCGCGGGAAAAGGATCCTGAGCAAAGAGAGCGCGATCGCCATGCACACTCCGCAGTTCACACACCACAAGGAGCTCGAGCACGCCGCCGGCTACAGCTTCGGCATCCTTCCCGCCCGTTCACAGACGATCCTCATGCACGACGGAGGGTGGACCGGGACCGGAACCCGGCTCTGCATCGCGCCCGAGAGCCATATCGGCTTTTTCATGGCCTGCAACATCATGGATGGAGTATTGCTGGATAAGGCGAGCCGGATCATCCTCGACCTGGTCATTCCCGAATCGCCGAAAGATACGACTGTCTATCCGCTCGCCGCGGTTCCGCCTCACGACAAGGATGTTTCGGAGTTCGCGGGGACGTACCGCTTCAGCCGCTACGTTCACAGCGACATCACGAAAATGGGAGTCCTCATGGGGATGACCGGATCGGAGATGAGGATCGGACGGAACGATGACGGGATGATCCTCATGGCCACCTATTCCGGCAAGCCGCGTCGGATGGTGCAGGTCCAGCCATGCCTCTTCCAGTCGATTGACGATAGATACTACTGCGCATTCCGGCGGGATGAGTCGGGAAAAGTTACGCATCTCTTTACCGACGGGACGACATCCTTCGAAAAGATCGCCTGGTATGAGACGGCCGGATTTCAACGCGGTCTCGCCGGAGTCTGTCTGCTTTTCTTCGCTTTCGTCTCGATCGTTCTCCCGATCGTGCGAAGGATCAGGAAGAAGAAGAGTCCATCCGGGTTAAGTGCCGATCCTCTTCGCTGGCTCTCACAGACAACCGCGTCAACATTCCTTCTGTATGTTCTGGGGTTGGGAATTGTCATGATGCTGGTCATCCCGCGTGAGGAGCTGATGATCGGGTTCGCGCACGGAATGCATTGGTCGGCGTATGTCGCTCAGACGATTGCTCTTCTCGGCATTCTCTTTTTGGCGGGGTTGCTCGGGTCGATCTTCTGGCGGATTGTCGAGAGATCGAAGGGCG
>DATJQP010000036.1:0-52622 GCA_035505655.1 Bacteroidota bacterium | reverse complement strand
GTGAGGAGCTGATGATCGGGTTCGCGCACGGAATGCATTGGTCGGCGTATGTCGCTCAGACGATTGCTCTTCTCGGCATTCTCTTTTTGGCGGGGTTGCTCGGGTCGATCTTCTGGCGGATTGTCGAGAGATCGAAGGGCGGGGCAGCGGCGTTCGGGAGTGCCGGGGTGCTGGGGTTGTTGACGGCGGTTGTCGGTATCGCGTTTGTGTGGTTCCTCTGGTACTGGAATTTGGTCGGATACCGGTTTTAAGATATAAGAAGTAAGACATAAGAGAGAAGAAGGATCTGGGCTGCTCAGGCAGAGACTGAATTGGGACTGCTATTTGTGTGACCCGCAGTGCATGCGAACTTCGCAAACGTTCGTCATCCCCGCATGTTTCTAGCGGGGATCCATAGACTGACGGGGGCATCGACAACGCCGAAGCTTCCTGGATGCACACCCGAAATCCGCCTCAGCTCTCGCAAAAACTGCCGCGAAAGGAAATAAATCGAACGCATGCGATCAACGAATAAGCCCCGGACTTCAACGATCCTATTCCTCTTAGCCGCGCTCTCTTTTCTTTTTGCCGGTTGCGGGCTTCTGAGCCTCGTCGGCATCCATCCGGAGTATTCCTCCCGAGACCTTCTCTCAAATCGGGATTTTCGCTGGCTCAGAGACAGCTCGGCTTCATGCAACATCTATTACGAGGCCGGCTCGTGGGCTGAGCGGAATCCTTCCTACCTCAGAGCGAACGCCGACAGCTCGACGGCGCATGTTCTCCGGATGATCGGCGAGCCGCGCTTCGACAGGCGTCTCAACTATTTCATCGTGTCGAGCCGGCAAAGGATGCGTGAGCTCGTCGGAGAGGAACTGAACGCCGTCGCCTTTCCCGGCGACTTCGTCCTCTGCGCCGTCGCAAACGATTCACTCAAGGCGATCGGCGTCCACGAGATCTTCCACCTCATCACGATGTCTGCCTGGGGAAGCACCGAGACCTGGATCAACGAAGGAATGGCGGTCTATTCGGACGATCGGTGGTGGGGAGTCGACCTTCACACGCTCGCGCATTATCTGCAAACAAACGGCAAACTCCCTTCCCTTGACGATCTGTCGGAACATTTCGGAGGAGGTAACGTCCTCATCACCTACCCTGCCTCCGGAAGTCTGATGAAATTCCTCTATGAGACTTACGGGCGGGAGAATGTGAAAATCCTGTGGCAGAACGGACTCGACGCATTTTGTGAAGCCGTGCACAAAAGCAAGGCCGATCTCGCGCACGATTGGCTCGATAGAATCGGGAGAGAGGATACCGGAAAGGTTCATTACAGGATCCCGTGATAATTTGCCCCTACGCATTTTCTTGAACTCCCGACCCGAACGGGTTGGGCGCGGGGCGGTACGGCCGCTTACGTTCGGGTGGCGAGACGCCATCACGAGCCAACCTTGCGGTTGCTTCGTGACAGGACCGACAGAGTATGGAAGCCGGATCGACTCGGTCACCCCGGGTGGGGATCGATGCAAGACAGGGTCTCCGCTGCACGCGAGAGCACTCCACCCCAGCTCGTCATTCCCGCGTGCTTTGGGCGGGAATTCATAGAGTGCAAATCAACTCGAAAGACGCAAAATCGAAAATGGGTGGATACCTCTACATTCCTGCAAGCAAGAGAAACGGCACACTCTACACCGGCATTACGGCGGATCTAGGACGTCGTGTTATCCAACAGAAGGAAGGCAACGCCCCAGGCTTCACCAAAAAGTATATGGTGGGACACCCCTCTTCATGCGTCCTCCGCCCAAGATCGTCATTTCCGCAGGTTTTGAGAGTGTCCCCCTGAGCGAGTGAACTTTGTGTAAAAATTAACAAGGCCGACCATGGCCAAGGCCTTCCCACATCTTCTCCTGCTGTCGCTGATCTTCACAACCCTCATCGGCTGCAGCAGTTCTGTAGTGATTCAGGATGTGCCACCCACCTTGCGGGCGGGAAAACTCTATCTGACTCCGGGCACGGCCAGAATCTCCGGCCAAACCTTTGATACGGACGAAGGATATATCGTCGTCAATGAGAGCCCATCCGATACAACGACCCGGAAGAACATGCTTCCGGTGTTGCGAATCCGATCCTCCGACAGAAACCCGGGCGAGCCGATCTTCTGGCTCAACGGCGGCCCGGGGCAATCCAACATGAGCTACCAGCAGTTTCGGACTCTTCTCGAACATCACGACTTTGTTCTTGTCGGTTACCGCGGCGTCGACGGCTCGGTCGTCCTCAGGTCGGACGAGGTCGAAGATGCCATGAAAGGGGTCGGCTCCGATTTGCTTGGCGATGAGTCTCTCGAATCGATCTCCAAAGCGGCCGGATCGTTCTGCGAAAAACTCAAGGCGGAAGGAATTGACCTCAGCCATTACACCATTGTCGATGTCGTGTCCGATCTTGAAGCGGCGCGCAAAGCGCTCAACTACGACAAGGTAGACCTCTTGGGCATGAGCTACGGTACGAGGGTGGCTCTCGTCTACGGTTATCTTCACCCCGAAGTCATCGACAGGTCCGTGATGATCGGCGTCTGTCCGCCGGGTCGGTTCATGTGGGATCCAAAGATGATCGACCGGCAGCTTGCGTACTACGACAGCCTCTTTGCAGCCGACACGCTCCACTACGACGGCCGACCCCTCTCACAATCGATCCGGAATTCTTTCGCAAAAATGCCGGGCCACTGGTCCCTCTTCAGACTGGACCCTGGGAAGATCAAAGTGATCACGTTTGCCATGCTATTCCAAAAAGGAAGCACCGCGATCGTCTTCGACTGCTATCGCGCGGCAGAACGGGGAGACTACGGCGGTCTTTACATGCTTCAGCGCGCCTATGATTTCATGATGCCCTCGATGATGGTCTGGGGCGATCTCTTCGCGAAGGGGAGCACCGACTTCGATGCAGAGGTCGACTACAGGAGGATCTTCCGGGATTCGACCACAGTGATGGGTTCGCCGATGTCTCTGTTGATCAGCGGCGGCACCTTCAGGCATTGGCCGGTACATCGCCTTCCCCCCGAAGCAGACGGGATCCACCGCTCGGAGGTCCGCACATTGCTCGTCAGCGGAAGCGTGGACTTTTCGGATCCTCCTTCGTACGCGACCGAAGAGCTCCTCCCCAGCCTTCCCAACGGGAGACAGGTCATCCTGCACGAGATGGGGCATGTCGGCGACATGGTCGGGTTCCAGCGGCAGGCCCTGGAGCACCTGTTGTCCCGGTTCTACGATGAAGGCGTTGTCGATGATAGCCAATATCATTACGATCCGATGAATTTTGAACCGGCGCTGAGCTTTCCCCTCTGGGCAAAGGTCCTCTATCCGTTTGTCCTCATTCTCAGTATATTCTAACCCAGGTCAGCGCGCCACGTGCACTCCGTCGCCGATATCGGTCATTCACTACCATTCCTTCCCATCCTATGCCGAGACGATTGTCCCTCGTGTTGATGTCTTCGATCTTCGGGCTCACGGTCGGGGTCAGCCAATATGACCACGGCTGTGAGACAGATTTTGGGGTAGCGTACGTGTCGCTCAGGCCAACCGCTCATCCCGTCATACCGTTGTATGCCGCGCCGGTTGAGGGCGATTCGCCGGCGGCCGTTCTGCGCTCGCGCGCGAAGGAGGTGGGAAAAAACTCTTTCGGCGTTGACTTCGAGCTGACGGTTTTCTCCACGAACTCCGTCGTCGCAATGAGCGACCGGCTTATCGAGGTCTTCCGGGTTGATGAGTACGGCCTCCCCGTCCGTGCATTCACGCCCGATTCCGAATGGGCGGAGGTCTCGCTTGACTGCAAACAGCTTGAGGATCCCCCGACCGCGTGGGTCAGGATCGGCGGGCCAGTGCGGGTGAAGTTCTGGAGCGAATTCTTCGGCGAGGATTGGGCACTTGTTTTTGATTGTGACACGGTGAAAGCGTTCTATTCGCGGCCGGACGACGGATACCGTATTCAACCGAAGCTCGCCGGGGATTCCGACAACCCTGATTATTGCATGCGCGTCGTGAAGACCTTCGGGGACTGGATGGAGGTCTATCTCGAAACTCCCTCGACCTTCATGGAAGATTCGAAGACGAGGCAATCGCGGTATAAGTCGGCGAATCCTCCGACCAAGGTTTGGATCAAGTATCTCGACGACAATGGCAGGCCGAGGATCTGGTACTTGTGGGAATGAAGGATCGTAGTGCGATGCCGGAGGGAGACGGATGGCCCGTACGAACTCCTCCCCTGCCCGTCATTCTCACAAGCTTTGGCGGTCCCGAAGGGGATCCTCCGAAGGAGTCCTTCGGACCTTCGGGAGAACCCATGGACTGCAAATCGACTCGAGAGAGGCAAGATCGAAGATGGGGGGATATGTCTATCTACCTGCAAGCAGGAGAAACGGGACGCTCTACACCGGCGTGACGGCAAACCTAAGACGTCGGATAACGCAGCACAAGGTGAGTGTTACGCCCGGCTTCACGAAGAAGTATTCTGTCAACATGCTTGTCCTTTTCGAGTATCATTCAGACATTCGTGATGCCATTGAACGTGAGACTCAACTAAAGAAATGGAACCGCCGGCGGAAGATCCGATTGATTGAGAGTATGAACCCCGAGTGGAAGGATCTCTTCTCCGGTCTTTTAACAGTGAATGTCGGATCGGCGCGGGCAATGCCGGAGGTTTCCCGGATGCCCGAATTCATTCAGTCTTACCATCACAAGTCACTCTTCCCGGATTCAACAAAGGAACTCTCATGGCGAATCCAACAACGACCACAAAAGAGGTCTCCTCAATCAGCGCCTCTGCAAGATACCTTCTTCTGGCAAAAGGCTACACGAGTATTCCGTACGCCCGGAGAGTCGCGGAACTGCTGGAGTACCCCACGCCGTACGTTCCCGATTTCGACAACCGGAACATGACGCTCGCCGCTGCAGCATTCCACTTCGAGAGCAGGTATCTCTGCATCGACCAGCTCCTTAACGAGCTGCCGGTGAGAAACATTCTGGAACTCTCTTCCGGCTATTCCTTCCGCGGCCTCGATTTTGTCCGGCGAGAGGGAATTCACTATATCGACACCGATCTGCCCGAGATCATCGATACGAAGAAGCGGATCGTTTCCATCCTGAAAGAAGAAGGGGCTGAGGTGAAGGGGAAGCTCGAGCTTCTGCCGCTCGACGCCCTCGACGAACAACACTTCCGTCAAGTCGTCGCTCGTTTTCCCGAAGGCGAGCTGGCCATCGTCAACGAAGGGCTTCTCACCTATCTTGAACCGGAGGACCAGGAGAGATTCTGCTCAACGATCCACGATATCCTGATCGAGCGCGGAGGGTGGTGGATTACCGGCGACGTCTACTTGAAGAACAAGCAGCCGAAGCTGCAGTTTCGCTATCCCGACGAGATGAAAAAGTTCTACCAGGAGCATGACACCGAAAGGAACAGCTTCGTCAGCTTTGAGGAGGCGAAACAGTTCTTCCGGCGAATGAGTTTCGTCCTCGAGAAAGAGGCGGCGGTCAAACGATCCGATGTGAGCGCTCTTAAGTACTTCATGAAGAGTGTCAGTTTCTGGCAGTTGCTCCGATTCGTACGAGTTGGAAAACTTCAGGCGACGTGGCGACTAAGGGCTGTGTAGGAAGTGCGTGGCACATTGGAACACCCGACCTTCGGGAGCATCCATACACTGACGGAAGCATCAACCATGCTGGAGGTTTCATGGATGTCCGCCAAAAAGCCGCGGGCATGACGAATAGTGTAGAGTGCGCATCATCCACGGGTGATTCCGGCGGATTGCGAGGTCATTTGGAACATGCGGCCAGAGTGTATCTGAATCAGAAGTTCAGTAGATTCCCTTTGTTTCCATCTCCGGTCTGTTACACACAACATTCTTGAAGGTACGCCATGAGACATCCAATCCTCGCTCGCCTCTTTCTGCTCCTCTTCTTTGCGGTCCCGACAGCCTTTGCCCAGTATCCCGGCCAGTTTGCGTCCGAGCAGACGATCAAGCCGCAAATCCAGATCAAAGCCTACAGCTTCGACCTGAAGGATGTGAGACTCCTCGACAGCCGCTTCAAAGAGAACATGGATCGGGATGGTGCGTGGCTCCTCAGCATCAACAACGATCGCCTGCTCCATAGCTGGCGGGTGAACGCCGGGATGGAAACTCACGCCCGGCCGCTTGGCGGATGGGAAGGGCTGGATGTCGAGCTCCGCGGCCACACCGTTGGACACGTCCTCTCCGGCCTGGCAATGATGTACGCCTCGACAGGCGATGAGGCGTACAAGAAAAAAGGCGATTCGCTGGTGACGGCTCTCGCGGAAATCCAGCAGGTGCTGAACCAGGGTGGGTACCTGAGCGCCTTCCCCCAGAACCTCGTCAACCGTGTGATCGACGGAGCGCCGGTCTGGGCCCCCTGGTATACCCTTCACAAGATCATGGCCGGCCTGATCGACATGTACCAGTATGCCGGCAACAAAGAGGCCCTTGACGTGGTCGTCAAGATGGGCGACTGGGCATACCACAAGCTCGAGAATCTCTCCCCCCAACAACTGGCGACGATGGAGAGGAATGAATTCGGGGGGATGATCGAGGCGGCGTACAACCTCTACGGCATCACCGGAAACGAACACGACAAAAAACTGGCGGAGTTCTTCTACAACCACAAGATGTTCGACCCCCTTTCGCGGAAAGAGGACAGCCTCGCACACTTCCATGCCAACACGCAGATTCCGAAGATGATTGGCGAGGCGAGGGGTTACGAACTGACCGGCGACGAAAATGCGAAGACGATTGCCGATTTCTTCTGGCACACCGTGATCGACCATCACACCTACCCCACCGGCGGGAACAGCGACTACGAGTTCTTCTTCGAGCCGGACCAGATCTCCAAACATATCTCGAACGCAACGACCGAATCGTGCAACACCTACAACATGCTGAAGCTGACGAGGCACCTTTTCACCTGGACGGCCGACGTGAAATGTGCCGATTACTACGAGCGGGCTCTCTATAATCATATTCTCGGTTCGCAGGACCCGCAGAGCGGAATGGTCACCTATTTCCTGTCGTACACTCCGGGCACTTTCAAGACTTACTCCACCAAGGACAGCTCGTTCTGGTGCTGTGTCGGCACGGGGTTCGAAAACCACTCCAAGTACGGCGAAGGGATCTACTACCACGACGCCAACGGGATTTTCGTCAATCTCTTCATCCCCTCCGAATTGACCTGGAAGGAAAAGGGATTCACGCTTGTTCAGCAAACCAGGTTTCCGGAGGAGGCCACGACCCATCTTCGGATCAAAGAAGCCGGGGACGCGAAGGTCTCTCTCTACCTCCGATACCCCTCGTGGGCGACATCCGGGGCCGTGGTTGCGATCAATGGAAAGAGAGTCCGCGTGAGCCAGGATCCGGATAGTTACATCGTGCTGGAGAGAAAGTGGAAGGGCGGTGACGAAATCGACGTCACATACCCGATGTCTCTCCGCCTCGTTCCGACGAACGATAATCCTTCGATGGCGGCAGTCGCGTTCGGCCCCATCGTCCTTGCCGGTGAGATGGGAACCGAAGGGATGACTCCCCCAATCCCGTTCGCGAAAGATCAGCTTGACTACAAGGATTACCCGATCCCGGGCAATATTATCTCTGCCCTGGACGTAAAAGGCCGGAAGCTGAACGATTGGCTCGTCCCGGTGAGCGGCGAGCCGCTCGCCTTCAAAACTGTGGGGGCAGCCTCAAGGGAAATTACGTTGAAACCGTACTATGAGATCAGCCGAGAGCGGTACGTCATCTACTGGAATCTTCAATAGTCGACCGGCAGAAGGTAGGGGAAGCTCCCTTCCTGGTGAAGGGGATCTTGGATGACGAGAAGATTGCTCCTCTTCTTCCCGGTCTCCATCGGTCTCCTGGGGATATGTTGCTCAGGGAGTCATTCAGGCGAGCCGGGAGTTCCGGTTGTGGTGGATTTCGCCCATCCGCTCCAGACGATCAGCGGTTTCGGTGCGGCGAACATCCTTCCGTACCGGCCCGACATGACCGCGGAACAGGTGAAGAAGGCTTTCGGAACCGACAGCGGTCAGGTTGGCCTCTCGATACTCCGTCTGAGCATTCCCACCGAGAGAAGTGAATTCGCCCGTAACGTGCCAACCGCAAAACTCGCACACGAGATGGGAGTGACTATCGTCGCCTCCCCGTGGACTCCTCCCCCGTCGATGAAGACGAATCATGATACGGCCGGGGGTGCACTTGCCGACACATCCTACGCGTCGTACGCGGCCCACCTGGAATCGTTCTGCGACTACATGGCGGAGAACGGCGCTCCTCTTTATGCAGTTTCGATTCAGAACGAGCCGGATATTACGGTGAAGTACGCTTCGTGCGATTGGAGCGCCTCCGAGATGCTGAAGTTTGTGAAGTACTATGCTCCCAACATCGGCACGCGCATCATCGCACCGGAGTCGTTCAACTTTGACCGCACGATCTCCGATTCCCTCCTCAACGACTCCGTCGCCGATTCGCACGTCTCCATCATCGGCGGCCATCTTTATGGAGAGGGGGTCAAGGGACTCTTCTTCTCTATGTACATGTCGGTCATGGGGGGTGGACACATCTTCGGGAAAGGGCTCGACGCCTATCCTCTCGCCATCGACAAGGGGAAGGAAGTCTGGATGACTGAACATCTCGCGAAAGACACATCATGGGCGGGCGCCCTCGGCACGGCAAAGGAAATTCACGACTGCATGTGCGCTGAGATGAGCGCCTATCTCTGGTGGTACGTCGTTCGGTACTATGGCCCCATCCTGGAAAACGGAGAAATCTCCAAGCGGGGGTATGCAATGTCGCAGTATGCACGTTTCGTCCGTCCCGGTTTCGTCAGAGTCCGGGCGACATCGGAGCCGCAGGAAGGGGTCTATGTCACCTCGTACGCGCGCGGCCCGAAGCTAACGATCATTGCGATCAACACCGGCGATTCGGTGGTCGAACAGGCATTCGTCCTGCGAAACGGGACCGCCGCCTCCGTCGTCCCTTATGTCACCTCGTTGACGAAAAACTGTCTCCGGGCGAACAGCCTGACGATCTCGGAGGGACGATTCAACGCCTCGCTGGAGCCGTCGAGCATCACCACATTCGTGGCTGAATGAATCGGCCTCCATCCTGCAGAGGTCTGCCTCTAAAGGAAAACGGTGTGCTTCCTCCATTCCTACCTCATAACTTACGCTATGGCAAAAGGAGGATGATCGATGCGGCCCGGGGAAGCTCGAGCCCAACGATCCGTCGATGAGAAATGGTGGGACTTGCGACGTTCCGAAATCCTTGTATTTTATCTGAGTCCAGTCAGGAGATTCACCTTCAACGCTTCTTTAAAAGGAAACTCATGAACAGAACCATCATTCTCTTCGCTGCTCTCGCGATTGCCTCGACCTCAGCCTATCCGGCCGCAGGGCCCGGTGAACAGGCGCATGCGACAAACGACCATCGGTCCTTCATCCCTGAATCGTTCAAGACTCTCGCCGACAGCATTCCCCCCGACTCCACCGGTATGGACACCCTATCTTCCGCGGCATTGGCGACGAAGATGGTCCCCGGATGGAACCTCGGTAACACCCTCGAGGCGATGCCGAACGAGACCTCCTGGGGGAATCCTCTCACGACGCAGAAGCTGATCGATTCAGTGAAGGCCGCGGGGTTCAGATCGGTCAGGATTCCGGTAGCGTGGAGCAAATTCATCGCAGATACGTCGCAGCATATCATCGACACGACGTGGCTCAAGCGTGTGGAGCAGGTGGTCAACTACGTGCTCAACGACAGCATGTATGCCCTTGTCAACGAGCACTGGGATGGAGGATGGCAGGAGCCGACGTATGCGGATTCCGCCTACGTCAATCATCGTCTTTCGACGATGTGGAAACAGATCGCCGTGCACTTCCGCGACTATGGGGACCACCTCCTTTTTGCCGGGACGAACGAGATCACCATCATCAACTATTATGGGACTCCTTCGAAAGAGAACTTCGTCGTGCAGAACGGGTTCAACCAGGCTTTTGTCAATGCCGTGCGAACGACGGGGGGGCGCAATTGGTACCGATACCTGGCAGTGCAGGGGTACGTCACCAATATCGACTATACCGTCGCCAATTTTGTCACGCCGGTGGACGTCACTCCGGGCAGGCTCATGGTGGAAGTCCATTACTACGACCCGTATGACTTCACCCTGAACACGAACGACAAGATCACTCAATGGGGGATGTACGCCACCGACGCTTCGAAGACCGAGACGTGGGCGAACGAATCGTATGCCGACGGGGAGTTCCAGAAGATGAAGGCGAATTTCGTCGACAAGGGGTTTGGGGTCCTTCTTGGGGAGTACGGCGCAACAATCCGGACGAACCTGGGGAGCGCGGCACTCGACACTTCGTACGAGAAATACCGGCGCTACTATACGCAGTACGTCACCCGCTCGATGGAACGGCACCACATCGTCCCGTTTTACTGGGACATCGGTGCGTACGGCGATCACGGATCGGGGATCTTCGACCGCAATACCGGGGCGCATGTGTGGCCCGACATTCTTGATGCTGTCGTCGACACAAACAGCGTCAGCCCGGTCCTTGGAGTGCGCGAAGAGCCTTCGGCCCCGGCAGGATTCTACCTGGGACAGAACTATCCCAATCCCTTCAACCCCGCAACGATGATTCGCTATCAGCTTCCGGCGGCGGGCGATGTGACGTTGAGGGTGTACGACACACTCGGAAGAGAGGTGAGAACGCTTGTTCACGAGCGGCAGAGCTCCGGGGTCCATGAAGTGACCTTCGATGCCTCCGGCCTCGCGAGCGGAGTCTATTATTATCGCCTCCAGAAAGGGACCTCGACGCAGACAAGAAGGCTTTTGGTTCTCAAATAAGATGTTTGACACAGTCCATCCAGCAAGGATAAGAAAATGAAAACAGCCCGCTTTCTCATGCTCGCCCTGATCACCGCGGCGATCTCGATCGCCCCGGCACAGACCGGGAGTACCGTTGCCCCGACAACCCACCCACGGCTCATCACTATCGACATCAACAAGGTCAAAGGTCCGTTCAGCCCGATGTTCAAAGAGTGCGTCGGAGCCGGCCGTGCCAACGAAGGATTGCGCGCGGACTGGCAGGCGCAGTTGGCCGTCGTCAAAAAAGAGTGCGACTTCACCTACCTCAGGATGCACGGATTATTGACCGACGACATGGGCGTGTACAAGGAGGACCGCAAAGGGAATCCGGAGTACAATTTTCAGTACATCGATGTGCTCTACGACTACCTCCTGAGCATCGGGATGAAGCCCTTCGTCGAGCTTGGGTTCATGCCCTCCGCTCTCGCGAGCGGAACGCAGACCGTCTTTTGGTGGAAGGGGAACATCACGCCCCCGAAGGACTACCAGAAATGGGGCGATCTCATCCGGGCGCTCACGCTCCACTTCACGCAGCGCTACGGCGCGGACGAAGTGAAGAGTTGGTACTTCGAAGTCTGGAACGAGCCGAACCTCAACTTCTTCTGGTCCGGGAGTCAGGAAGAGTACTTCAAGCTCTACCGCTACACGGTGCAGGCAATCAAAGGGATCAACAAAGACTACCGTGTCGGCGGTCCTGCCACGGCGGGGGCGGCGTGGGTTCCCGAGATGATCAATTTCTGCAGCACAAATCATCTTCTGCTTGACTTCGTGAGCACTCACTCATACGGGGTCAAACAAGGATTTCTGGATGAGAACGGATCGACCGGGACCATCCTTGACAGGAATCCGTGGAGCGTGAGCGGCGACATCCTCAACTCCCGGAAGCAGATCTCGGCTTCTCCGATGCCGCACCTTGAGCTTCACTACACGGAGTGGAGCTCGTCGTACACTCCGGCCGATCCGATCCACGACAGCTACCACGAGGCATCGTACATCCTGCAAAAGATCAAACAGGTCGGAAACGCGCCGACATCGATGTCGTACTGGACCTTCACGGACATTTTTGAGGAAGCAGGTCCGAGGTTCACTCCCTTCCACGGTGGTTTCGGCTTGCTGAACTATCAGGGGATCAAGAAGCCGGCCTTCTATGCGTTCGCCTATCTCAACAAGCTCGGAAAGACGGAACTCCTCGACAACGACAGTTGCTCGTGGGCGTGCAAGAATACCGACAAGGATGTCCAGCTCCTCTTCTGGGATTTCAGCATCACCCACCCGGGAGACTCGGTGAACGATCAGGCCTACTATGTACGCGATCTCCCGGCGAAGCCCAGAGGAAGGGCAAAGGTCAGCATCTCGGGTCTGGCGGAGGGGACGTATATGCTCGAGGTGTACCGGATTGGATACCGGGTGAACGATCCTTACGCCACATACCTTGCGCTGAACAAACCTCAACAGTTGACGAAAGATGAGGTCGAAACCATCAAGAGGCTCAACGATGGATCGCCCGTGACAAGGGAGATCGTCCGGGTGACTTCGTCGGGAGTCTTTGCCACGGAGGTGGAGCAGCGTGAAAATGACGTCTACCTCTTCCGCCTCACGAAGCCGTGAGGAATCCGATCCGGCGAGAGAAGGAGTGCCTATGACACGCAAAACATCAATCAGACCTCCCGACATACCGTCACGGTCATTCACGCTGACCACGGAGCGGCTCATGCTTATTTCCGCCCAGAGGATTTATCGGGCATGGACCAAAGAATTCGACATCTGGTTTGCGGCTCCCGGGACCCTCATGATGGAAGGAGAGGTAAACACACCCTTCTTCTTCGAGACCCGGTTCGAGAACCAGAGACATCCGCACTACGGCCGATTCGTGAGGCTACGACGAAACCGGTTGGTGGAGATGACCTGGGTGACCGGCGAAGGTGGGACCGGTGGCGCCGAAACGTTGCTGACGGTCGAGCTTGCACCCCGAGAAAAAGGGACGATGCTCCGGCTTACGCACGCCGGCTTCACTTCGGAGGAGTCAATGAAACGTCACGAGGCGGCCTGGCCGACGGTGCTCGAACAGATGGAGAAACGGCTCTCCGGGAGTCAGAGGGCAAAGCGCTGAGCGCACTGCAGGCTTTCAACGTATGAGTCTCCTTGGGGTTTTGACCTTCAACGAATTGCCTTGACGCTCATCAATGTCCACATCCTTCGAATTACAGCCTACACTTAAGTCTCCGCTCATCGAGCTCCGGCCCCTGCGACCGGAGGATTTCGACGAGCTGTACGCCGTCGCCTCCGACCCGCTCATCTGGGAGCAACATCCGATCCGCAACCGGTACGAGCTGGCGGTCTTCAAGGAATTTTTTCGCGGGGGTATTGAATCAGGGGGCGCGTTGATCGCGATAGATCCAGGGACCGGCAAAGTCATCGGAACGTCGCGCTACCACGATTTCGATTCAGTCAAAAGCCAGGTCGAGGTCGGTTTCACATTCCTGTCGAGAGCCTATTGGGGAGGGAGATACAACGGGGAGATGAAAAGACTGATGCTGGAACACGCCTTCCGGTTCGTCGATACCGTTGTTTTCCGCGTCGGTCCCTCGAACTTTCGATCCAGAAAGGCGGTAGAGAAACTCGGTGCGATCGAGTCGGGGAAGAGTGTCGACGGAACCGGCCGGGAACACGTTGTGTACCGGCTCGCGAAGGAAGAGTTCCTTTCGGGGATCGGCATGAAGTCCGAAATGCCTTCCCGGCAGGTGAGCCGCACTGCCTTCGGAACCGCGTACATGCGGGCCGCGCACCAGTTGCTCGACCCTCCCCCCCGGATCCTCGACGATCCTGCAATTCTCAAGCTCCTCGGAAAAGACGCCGTCGGGAAAATCCTGCAGAAGCCGGAGGAGTTTGAATCCCCTGCCCGAAAAGGGTTGCGCTCGCATGTCCTTTTGCGCTCCCGCTACGCCGAGGATCGGCTGGCCGCTGCGGTCCGGCGGGGAGTGAATCAATACGTTGTTCTCGGCGCGGGGCTCGACACCTTCGCTCTGCGACAGCCGGCATGGGCGGGCGAATTGCGTATCGTCGAGGTGGATCATGAAGCGACTCAGGATGCCAAGAAGAGGATGATCAAGGAGGCGGGGCTCGCCGTTCCACCAAATGTCTCCTTTGCCGCGATCGACTTCGAGCATGAGACGCTCATCGAAGGGCTCCTCCGGAACAAGGTTGCGGTCAGCCGCCCGACGTTCTTCTCGTGGCTCGGAGTAACGATGTATCTCAACGAAGAGGCGATTGACGCCGTTCTGGGGACTATCGCACAGTTCCCGAAAGAGAGCGAAGTCGTCCTCACGTTCGCCAGGTCCGACGGTCCTCCGTCGCCGTTTGAAAAACCTTCAGCGCTTGTGGGAGAAACCTGGCTGAGCCACTTCACCCTTGCGGAAATGGAAGAGAAACTCAGGAGGTGCGGGTTCGCCGGTATCGAATTTCTCTCCCCCGACGCCGCAAAAGTCCGCTACTTTGAGGGGAATGGAGCTTCGCTTCCGGCACCCCGGCGAACCACGATCGTCTCTGCGATCGTCTGAGTCTTTCCCGGGGTCAGGGGGGATCGGTCACGTTGGAGGATAAATCGAGCGCACTCCTTCGTGTTTCGTCCTTCGTCCTTCGACTCACTCAACACACATGCTAACCCGTCGTTCGCTCAGGACTGCAATGTAAATGTTGGGATATTTCAAAGAGAGCGCTGGAATCCTGAGCTATTGCCATTTAGCTGATTCTTCCTTTAATTTGTCCGATTCCTGAAAACGCATGGAACGGGTGCCCAGCAGATGCGAAGAGAAAATGCAAACAGCGACTATCAAGCGACCTTTGTGCCGAACGACGCGCCAATCGACAGCTTTGCCACTCTTTCATTCGTCCGCGCTTGGATGAACGCATCTCCGCAAGACTTCCCCGGCCGGATAACGTGACCACGGGGGCCTGACCAGCCTGTCGTGCCGAAAGGCCGGCTTCCGTCACCCGCTCTGAACATCTATCGGGGGAACTCCGATCTTTGCAGCTCTGCAACTTCGGCCAACGGTGTCACCTCACTCGCCGGAGGGGCCCAATCGACTTCCACAAGGGATACATCCATGGACTCAACCACAAATATCAAAGGAATGGGCTTAGGCCGTTCCCTCCTCTTTTTCGGCATACCCTCGGCCGTCGTCATCGCCTCTGTCTACTACTTCATGCAGGAGTTTCACAGAATCGGGATGAACGACTTCGTCAACTTCTATCTCACCCTCGTCCTTCCGCTGGCGCTCCTTTTGGTCGCCGCCCTCGTGGCGTACAGACTTGAAGGTCGCTCCTTCACCTGGGCCGGGTTTGGGGAGCGGTTCAGGTTCCGGAGGATGACCGGAAAAGATTGGCTCTATACTATCGGCCTTTTTCTTATCGGAGCCGGATCGTACGGGGCCCTCTCTTTCACGTCAAAGTGGCTAATTCAGTTTCCCCTCTTCGCTCCGCCGGAATTCCTCCTCCCCGCCGTTGATCCGCGATTGCAGCAGAAGTTCGTCTCGGATGTCTTCTTCGGGCTCCCTCTGAAGGGACAATGGTGGATTGCTGTCGTCTATTTCATCGCACTGCTCTTCAATATTTTCGGCGAGGAGTTCTGGTGGCGAGGCTACATTCTGCCGAGGCAGGAGATTATCTTCAAGAAGTGGACCTGGCTCATCCACGGCCTCCTTTGGACCCTTTTTCACGTCTTCTGGAAATGGAACCTTATCATGCTGCTGCCGGGATGCGTGTTGTTGTCGTACGTCGTTTACGTCCGGAAGAACACCTGGATCGGGATCATCGATCATATGCTGTTGAACAGCATTCCTCTTGTCGGGATCATTATCGGCATCATCGGTTAAAGGAACGGAACGATGACTCTCGAGAGGTTTGATCACCCGGGCCGGTTCTACCTCCTCTCAACCATCATCCCGTGGGCATTTTGGTTCGCCGCGGGATATGTGAGCCATCTCCTTCCTTTCACGGAGGAAAAACTGCGGCTTGTGAGCCTCCTCGGGTTCATCGGCCTTCTCGGTCCTGCGGCAACGGCGTACTGGCTCATCGGCAAGGATCCGGAGATGAGGTCCGACCTGTGGGGGAGGTTGACGAGCATCAGATCGGTGCGTCCGGTCTATCTGTTCATCGCTTGTTTCCTGATGCTTGCAAGCATTCTTCTCGCCCAGGGGATCTCACTCCTCTTCGGCTACAGCGCGTCTCAGTTTGTCATCACGGGACATTTTACTTTTTCATCCGGGGTTTTTCCCGTCTGGTTCATGCTTATCGTTGCTCCGATCCTTGAGGAACTCGGGTGGCATTCATACGGCACCGACTGCCTGCGGAACAGGATGAATCTTCTTTCGACCTCCCTCCTCTTCGGGCTCTTCTGGGGGATCTGGCATATGCCCCTCTCGACGATCAGAGGATACTACCAGAGTAACCTCGTGCAAACCGGTTGGATCTATGGCGCAAATTTTCTCGTGAGCATCGTTCCGTACGTGCTCCTCATGAACTGGCTTTACTACAAGACCGGCCGGAATATCCTCATTGCCGTCATTTTCCACATCACCGCGGGATACTTCAACGAGATCTTCGCAACAGATCCGGACAGCAAGATCGTCCAGACCGTTCTCCTTCTTATCCTCGCCACGTACCTCGTTGCCTCAGAAAGAGAATTTTTCTTCCGGAGAGGATTGACCAACGGGAAACCAGTGGCACCGAACAACATCCAACGAACGAGCTGAACTCCATGGGGAAAAGACTTCGAAAGGCGGAACTTCTCAAAGAAATCGACCGTGAGCGGAAGGCGCTCGACTCCACGCTCGCCCAACTCGCCCCGCGACAATGGACGCGGCCTGGCGTCACGCGCGGCGGTTGGTCGGCAAAAGACATCCTCGCGCATCTCGTCGAATGGCAAAAGATGAACCTTCGGTGGTACGAAGCAGGTCTGCGCGGAGAAAAACCCGAGATCCCGGCCCCCGGTTTCACCCTGAGAGAGCTCCCGCTGCTGAACCGGTCGATCTATGAAATGTACCGGAAGCACTCTCTCCGGTCAGTTCGAGAAGAATATGAACGAGTCCACGCGGAGGTGATCGGCCTTATCAAAAGCCTTTCCGACGAAGACCTCACGACGCTTCATCGCTACTCATGGACCGGACCATCCTGGACACTCAGCGATTACCTCAGGGCAAGCACGGCAGCGCATTACCTTTGGGCGCGGACAAGGATACGTCGCTGGATCAAACGGGAACGTGCATCGGCGAAATAGACTATTCCCAACAAACTGCGGAGTCCATAGACGATGATAACAACGAAGCACTTTGCGTCTCTCCTTTTACTCTTCTTCCTGAGCTCCTGCTCGCGGCCGGGGCCACGAGATCTCACCGGGCTTCCACTTTCGGGCAGCGTGCCTCCGCTCGACTCGCTTCAGGCGCGGGCGGTCTTCGAAGGCATGAAGCACTTCCCCAACGGAACTCAGATTTCGATCTGCATCATCCGGGGCGACTCGGATCATTATGTGGGAATCCTGCGGCGGAACGATTCCCTCCTTTACGTCGAAAACAGCGACAGCATCTTCGAGATCGGATCGATCACGAAAACTTTCACCGGGACGATGCTCGCAAAGTTGATCCGCGATGGAACGGTAAGCGAAGATGATCCGGTCCAGAAGTATCTCCCCTTTCCCCTTCACCAATCCTCGCTGCAGGGGAAGGAGATGACCCTTGTCGACCTGGCCGATCACACTTCCGGGCTCCCTTTCGAGCCGACGAATGTCAGAAACGATATGCGGCATCCTTTCGATCAATACGCTCCTTACAATACATACGACACGACGCGGCTTTATGAGTACCTGAAGAATGAGGAAGTCCTCCAATCGGTCCCGGGCGAACGACGGACCTACTCCAACCTTGGCGGCGGGCTCCTGGGGCACCTCATCACCCTCATCACCAAAAAATCGTACGAACAGTATCTCACAGAGACTGTCTGTATTCCCCTGAGGATGGATCATACTTTCATCGACTTGACGCCGGAGCGTATGAGGATGATGGTGAGGGGGCAGGATCCTGACGGGGAGCCAATTCCGGCGAGTGGCGGAGATTGCGGTGCTCTTACAGGATGCGGGGGGATCAAGTCCTCCGCCCGGGATATGGCAAAGTATCTCCATGCGAACATGACCGACACAACCTATTTCTTCCTTGCTCAGCAGCCCGTGAAGAAGTTCGACGAGCATTTTTCGGGCGCGCTTGGGTGGGCCCCGTACGCCGAGAGAGGAAAAATCCACCAGGGAGCGTACGGATCGACCGGCGGATACACCTGTGGAGTCATCTTCGAGCGGCAGTGCAAGGTCGGCGTCGTTGTGCTGACGAATGCCTCGGCATACCTTATGAAAGAGAGGGACTACACGGAGCAACTCTGTCGGGCTCTCTATGATCCCCTCCCCTTTGCCGTATCCGCCGGACAGACGCCTTGAAGCCTTCGGTTCGAACGGGAACTCCATATCGACGGAGGCGCTCGCCATGAATAGAGCGATAGTGATTCTTCAGGGGACGCTCCAGATCTTCGTCTCCCTCGGAGCAATTGTCTGCGGGATCATCCTGATCTTCGACCCGACCGGAACAGCGATGAAAATGTCGGTCCGGATGCTCTCGGACTCGCCGTTTGCCGATTTTTTTATTCCGGGACTCATTCTTTTCCTCGTCAACGGCGCGGGGCAGCTCGTCGCCGGCGTCCTCACGCTCAGGAGATCCCGCGCCTCAGGTCTTCTCGGTGCTGTCTTCGGCATCGGACTGATGATCTGGATCTTCGTCCAGGTGAATATGATTGGGGGAAGAGCCGGCCTGCAATACACCTACTTCGCATTCGGCGTCATCGAAACAGCTTTCGCTTTCTTCATTCATGGAGGTTTGTTAGATTCCACTAGTCCGTCCGGCAAGGGCGTGGAGTAGTGATACCGATTCTCAGCACGCAGAAGGGACCAGCCGGATTCCCAAACTCATTCAGATCATACCAACCGACAATGACTAAAAGAACCCCCCTCCCGATCCTTGTCCTTGCCCTCGTGCTTCTTCTCTTTGGGCGCTTCAGCCTTCACGGAGAAGAGAAACCTTCCGCTGAGGGGGCGGTCGACGGAATCTGGAAGGGGAAGCTCCTCTTCAAGACCCACACCGACTCGCTCCTTTTTAACCTGAATGAGACACGTGGAAAAGTGACAGGGGAGGCGATACTCCTCAACTCGGAATTCGTCGTTCCGGTGAAAGGAACCGTCGTCGGCCGCTGGTCAAAGGGCGCCTTCAGCGGGAGTGCAAAATTCAGGGACAAGAAGTGCGTCGTCAGTTTCCGCCTGACGTGGAGGGTGAAGGGCGAACACGCGACCGGAATGTGTGTCGAAACGAGTACGTGCACCGACGAGCGCTCCAGGGCTACGCTGAGCCTTTTGCATCAACCCGGGGCGGCAATGCTCTCAGGCGGATCACCGACAGCAAAAGAGTTGAGCGACCTCGCCTCCGCGGGCTTCGAGTACCGTCAGAAGCTTGCGCGGGCCGGAGGAGGAGGGGGAAGTTACGAAGGATTCCAGCTCCCTGCTTCCGCCTCTTCGGGCACCCCGCGCGCAACGATTGTCGAAGCGAGCCGCGACACGTTGATCATCCAAAAAGGGGAAGTGGAAGCGGTTGTCGATGCATTCGGCAAAGTGGTCCTTGCCGTGAACCTCGGAACTCAGAGCAGCCCCTCCGAAGGAACGGCAAAGCACCTCTCGCTTCCGGCCGGGGAAGTCCGCCGACTGATCAGGGAAGAGTCAATTTTCGCGAAGAGTAAAGAGGTCAACCTGAAAAGTGTCACAGTGGCGGAGAGCATGACCGAAGGAGATGAACTCAACACCAAAGTGACTCTCGTCTTCACCTGCACCGACTCCGGGGTTTGGCAAAATGAGGGCCCCGGCGATCCGATCCCAACCTACGTTACAGTGCGGCAGGGGGAGAACACCCTGGCGACGGTGGCCGTCTTCGCCAAACAGAAAGACGGGAAGTGGCATCTGAAGGAATTCGTTCATTAGACTACGCCTCGATCGACCCGGAATCAAATCGACTATCATATGAAAGAGAGCTCGAAAAACCATGCATCGGTATTCGCCGGGATTTTTTCGAGACTCCGCGGCATCCTTGCCGGGTACGCGCCGCCGCTTGTCGTCTCTGCGGACAGGGACGATTACTACTGCCTGACGATCCCGTACAGTCCGAAGTTCAAGAAGTCGTTCCCCGTGGCTTGGGTGAAAAGCTCGAAATCGTACGTGAGCTTTCACTTCATGCCCATCTATATCTCCCCGGTTCTCCAGAAAGAACTCTCGAAGCGGCTCAAAAGGCGGATGCAGGGGAAATCCTGCTTCAATTTCAAGGAACCTGACGAGGTACTTTTCGAGGATCTTGAGAAAATCACAGCCAAGGGATTTGCTCTCTCGAAGAAGCTTGGAGTGATGTAGCCGGACACTCATCCCGGACATCCTGCTTCTAAAGTATCATCACCACGCTTTCTGACGCCGAAGATTTCCCGGGAGAATGAAGAGACACAACCCGGAGATGACGAATCCTTCATTCAGACGCCTCACGGGGATCCTCATGAACGCATTATAGCAGGAAGATCGTACAAGTGCTGACCGATCCGTTCAATCGTTCGGTCATCACCTTTCTCAATATTGTTGTTCCTCCAGTCACCCTTCGAGGCAGTCAAATCTGATATTTCCGTTGATCATGCTAAATCGAAACCGACTTCAACAAAGAGGAATCTGACGTCATGCATATACTCATCACCGGAGCCGGCGGATTCATCGGCCGCTCGGTCGTCCGCAAAGCGCATGAGCGTGGATGGAACGTGACGGCAATCGCGCGGAGAGCCTGCGCGGAGGCTACCGTCGTCGCCGATCTCCGGCAGCCTCTGCCCAATCTCGATAGGCCGGACGCCGTTATTCACCTTGCGGGAAACTATGTTGGAGGAGGACGAAGAGAATTTGCCGAAGGAGACCTGCGGATCAGCAGCAATCTCATCGAGTGGGGAAGGAAAAAAGGAGTGAAGAGATGGGTCTTCGCGAGCGCCGCCGAAGTCTACGGGAACATAGAAGGCGAAGCAACTGAGGATTACCCTTGCTCGCCGGTTATTCCATATGGAGGTGCCAAGCTGGAAACCGAGGAGCTCTTCCGGTCCGCCTCCCTTCCCGAGACGATCGTTCTTCGTGTCGGTGAAGTCTACGGTGCGGGTGGTCGACTCATCAGCGAGCTCTCGGAAAGACTGAAGGACGGCTTCTGCCCCTGGGCCGGCGACGGGAAGGTAAAGATCAGCTTCGTTCACGTCGACGACGTGGCCGAGGCGCTCCTTCTGGCCTGCGAACATGCGAAACCGGGGATCAATATTTATAATACAGGAGACGAGTCTCCCGCGACATGGAAAGACTTCATCGAAGAGATCGCGAGACTGCTCGGAACACGGGGCCCTCTTTATCTCCCCCGTCCAGTCGCGATGTGCTATGCCGCTTCGGTCGAATGGGCAGCCAGGATCGCCGGCAGGTCGGCGGCAATCTCTCCGAACGTCCTTCGCCTGTTGACAACCCCGAAGGTGCTCTCAAGCCGGCGCATTCGGGAGGAGTTGGGGTTCATCCCGAAATTTCCCGATTTTCGGACAGGCCTGCGGAACGCGCTCGTTGATTCCGCGAATCCAAATTGAGACTTTATGGAGGAGAACCCATGCCGCTCCTCAATGAATACGATAAGCCCACAAAGGTCCACTACAGCATCCTCTTTTTCAGCTGGGCCGGATGGGTTTTCGATTTCTACGACCTCATCCTCTTTTCATTCCTTCTGATCCCGATCGGACAGGAGCTGCATCTTTCGAACGTCGGGCTCTCGTTCGTCCTCGGTGCGTCGCTCGCGGCGACGGCGATCGGCGGAGTGATCTTCGGAATCCTCTCGGACCGGTTTGGGCGGAAGAGCATCCTTCAGTGGACGATCCTCGCGTACAGCCTGGGGACATTCTTCTGCGGCTTTGCTCCTTCGCTTTCGGTCCTCCTCTTCTTTCGAATCATCACAGGGTTGGGTGTTGGAGGCGAGTGGGCGACCGGTCAGACCTATGTGAGCGAGTCGTTCCCTGCAAAGGTGAGAGGGCGGTTCGGGGCGGTCATGCAGACTGGAGCGCCGTTCGGGATCGTCCTCGCCTCGTTGGTCGGCGGGTTCGTCGCTCCCGAGATCGGTTGGCGGGCGGCTTTCTTCATCTCGGTCCTCCCCGCTCTTCTCGTCGTCTTCATCGGCAAGAAACTCCCGGAATCGGACGTCTGGTTGGAGCGGAGAAGATTGGCGGCGGAAGGCGTTGCTTCCGGAATCACGGAAAAGGAGAAACGCAGTACATTCATGCTCCTCTTTTCCTCTGAGCACCGATCCCTCTTCATCAAATCGCTCATCCTTGCCACCTTCGACATGTCGGCCTACTGGTTCACCTACAGCTGGCTCCCCGGGTACCTCCACCAACAGCGGCAATTCACGCTGGCCAAATCTGCGGCGTGGATGCTGGTGACCCAGGCCGGTGGCGTCCTCGGGTACCTCAGTTTCGGGATCTTTGCCGACAGGTTCGGGAGAAGACCGGCGTACTCGGTCTATTCGTGTCTCATGGCGTTCGGGCTAATCATGATTACGCTTCTGTGGGAAAGCGTCGTTGTCTATCCTTCCCTCGCGCTCGCCTTTATGTTTCTCGTCGGATTCGGCACCGGGATGTTCAGCGGGTATGGTCCCCTTTTCGCCGAGCTCTTTCCGACGACGATCAGGAATACGGCGATGGGGTCGGCCTTCAACCTTGCCCGTGGCATACAGTTTTTTACGCCGGTGATCATCGCTGTTATCGCCGAGCAGTACGGTCTCGGCGGAGGGATCTCTCTGGCGGCCCTCTTTGCGCTTCTTACGGGCGCATGGATCTGGGTCTTCCCGGAAACAAAGGGAAGAAGGCTGGAAGTATGAGAATCAGGCCCGAAGCGTCATGCGGAAATTCTCATCCGATGCAGAAACTTCTGATGAGAAGAATCTCCCTGGACCATCATCCTCACACGTGACATTGAGACTATGGCACCGAAGGCAGTCCATTCCATCCTCGACGCAATCGGCAATACCCCTGTCGTGCAGTTGAGAAAGGTAGCACCCCCCGACTCCGCCGACATCTTCGTCAAGCTCGAGTATTACAATCCGACAGGTTCCTACAAAGACCGGATGGCATTGGCGATGATCGAGAAGGCTGAGAAACGGGGGGATCTGCGGCCGGGGATGACGGTAGTGGAGTATACCGGCGGGAGCACCGGTTCCTCTCTTGCGTTCGTCTGCGCCGTGAAAGGGTACACCTTCAGCGTCGTCTCTTCCGATGCGTTCGCCAAAGAAAAGCTCGATACGATGAAAGCTTTCGGGGCCGAGCTCACCGTCGTTCCGAGCGATGGAGGAGAGGTGACCCCCGACCTCATACCGAAGATGATGGAACGGGCCGGCGAAATCGCCCGGTCGCGCCCAAGTTACTTCACCAACCAGCTCCACAATCGAGACGGGGCGGCCGGCTACGAACCGATCGGCAGAGAGCTTCCGGACCAGATTGCCGCGCCAATCGACGCCTTCTGCTCATCGGTTGGAACGGCTCATATGCTCATGGGAGTCTCCAGAGTTCTGCGTCAGGCTCGCCGTTCAACGCGCGTCATCGCGCTGGAACCGGCCTCAAGCCCCGTCATTTCGAAAGGAAGGAGCGGAACGCATCACGTCGAGGGGATTGGAATCGGATTTTTCCCTCCCCTTCTCGAGAAATCGCTCTATGATGAAGCCCGCGGAATCGACGAAGCGAACTCGCGTGCGATGGCATGGCGCCTTGCGCGGGAAGAGGGGATCTTTGCGGGAACGTCGACCGGAATGAACGTCCTTGGCGCGTGCGAGATCGCAAGGGAATTAGGGCCCGGGCACACCGTCGTCACCGTTGCAGTCGATACGGGGCTGAAGTACCTCGCGGGGGACCTCTTCGGGGCAGAACAGCCGTAGCACAGGGCAATCGATCGACGCTGGGGGTAAAGCATAAGACCCTCTCTCATATCCTCCGGACTACAACCTTCAACTCACTGGAGGCCGCATGAAAACCACCTCGTTCCTCGCTCTCTTCATCTTCTTTTCGGCCTTTCTCCAGGCTCAAGGCACCGGAACAAAGCTCTCGCTTGGACTCGCGGTCGACACCACCGATGCCGACATTGCTTCCGTCGTCCGGCTCTGGGGAGACTATCTCGCTTCAAACCCAGACAGCTCCACCGGCGATCCCTTTTGGCTGACGGCCGAGAAAGAACGGTATCCGAAACACGATTTCCTCAACACCGTCTACTTTAGTCCGAGCCTCTATTATTTTCTCCGCTACAACAAGCCGACCGTGATGAGCGTCTTCAAGGCCGACAGCGGCTACATTATTCGTACGCTCCTCGCTTCGGTGATGGACTCCGGGTATGCCCGTCCGTTCTGCATCACCCGGGTCATGGCGAAGAAGGAAAAGGGGGAGTGGCGGCTCTGCAATGTTCTTCCGTACAGCACCCGCTCGTGGCACCGGGAGATCGTCGGAAAGATCACCTTCGTCTTCCCGCCGGACCACGCGTTCAACCGGCCGCTCGCGGAACGGATGAACGCTTTTGTCGACTCGCTCGCACTCCGCTGGCACGTCCGGCCTTTCCCGATCGAGTTCTATCTCGCCGACGATCTCTCCGACATCATGACCATGAGGGGATTCGACTTTTATGTCGGCGAGTCCTACAATCGCGGCACGGGAGGTCTGGCCGACGTCGCGAACCATATCGTCTTCGGAGCCGGACAGGATGAATGGTATCCTCACGAGTTCGTCCATCTTATCGTCAAACCCCTCTTCCCAAACGCTCACTACTATTTTCACGAAGGGTATGCGGCGTTGGTCGGCGGATCGAGGGGGCACGACATCATGTGGCACATGAAGAGAATAAAAAAGTATCTCGACGATCATCCCGAGCTGGACCTCAACGACGTCCTGAATTTCGGGCACTTCGATGCCGAGACCGACCCCAAGTATGTTTTTGGAGGATTGATTTGCCGGCTGGCCCTGGAGAAGGGAGGCGAGACGTCGCTGCGGGCGCTTTTCTCCTTCGGGGGCGACGACAAAGACTTCTATGCCGCTGTCGAAGCCGTCCTCGGGGTGAAGCAGGAAAACCTCAACGCCTATCTCCGGCGGGAGCTTGCGGCAGCCGTGATCGAACGCTGACGGATGATGAGAGCACGCGTCGCGATACGGATTGGCGGGAACGACGGGGCATCGAGGACAACGGCCGCGGAAGTGGTGTCCGAATTTGCCTGATTCAAAAAAGACAGCCCGCCATCATTCGACTCACTCTGCGCGCGTGCCGACCCGTCGTTCGCTCAGGACGACAGTACAATTTTTAGACAATACAAAAAATGGGCTTTGGTTTGGTTGCGTACAAAAAGGCGGGCTGCCATCCTGATCGACCCGAAGGATGGCGGGGGCCATTCATGAGTCGTCCAACTTGGGACACTATCCCCGCCGAGCGATGCTTGCTTTTAAGTGAAACCTTTTGCACCTTTCGTCAGCCAAGAAAAACAATTCAGACGCATGCTCGAAGCAACGCGCTTGCGGATCGGGCTCGCACTCGCCGGTTTCCATTTTCGCAAGCACTCGTATCCGCAGACAGAATTTACAAAAATATATTCCAACGCAAGGACTGCCCTCGTCATCGTGCCTGAGGACACCGAGCATCGAGCCCTGGCTATCCCGTTGTTGACATCGCTTCAGAACAAGTTCCGCGGGAACAAGATGACGATCGTCATCTACGATTCGTTCCGCGACCTTTCGAGTTCCTTGGCACAGTGCGACGTCTTTCCGATGACGAAAGAAAACATCGGACTCTTCTTCCTTCCAAAGCGCAAAGCTGTCCAGCGGCTAAGCCGGCAGAAGTTCGACGTCGTCCTCGACCTCAACATCCCGATGGTCCTTCCGGCGGCATATCTCTGCCGGAGCGTCAACGCCGGGCTCAGGGTCGGCTTCGCAAAGGAAAACGGCGACAAGTTCTACAATTTCCAGCTGAAAACGTCACAGCAGATGAGCCCTCAGCGTAGTTTTGAGCAATTGTTGCGTACGATGGCAATGTTCTGACGGAGCGTCGGAGGTAGAATGAAGTTTGAGATTACGAAGAATACGCAGCATACGATCATCAAGATCCGGGAACGGAAGCTTGACGTCTCCGTCTCCCCGGACCTCAAAGGCGAGTTCATCCTTCTGTGTCGTCCGACGTTGAAGGCTCTTGTCGTCGACATGACGGATGTCGAGTTCTGCGACAGCAGCGGGTTGAGCGCGCTCCTCATCGCGGAACGTCAGATGCGCGGACACGGCGGAAAGGTCATCCTGATCGGGGTCCACAAAAAAGTCATGGCCCTTCTCAAGATTTCTCAGCTGGACAGAGTTTTCCAGATCTCGGACTCGCTCGCCAAGGTGACGAAAGACTGATTCGCTCTCCGCACAATCCCGGATCATCCCGTCCCCCGACCTCCGCGAAGGGGGCGGGACAATTCCCCCACTCACGCTTCCTTCCCTCTACGCCATACACCCCCGGAGTTTCGCATGCAACTGACCCTCGTTGATTTCGGCGTCATCGCACTCTATTTCCTCCTGAACCTCGGCACCGCTCTCTACCTCCGGAAACGGGCGACGAAGAGCGTCAGCGATTTCTTCATCTCCGGGCGGAATGTCGCCTGGTGGCTCGCCGGCACTTCAATGGTCGCGACCACCTTCGCCGCCGACACTCCCCTCGTCGTCACCGGGCTTGTCGCGAAAAACGGTATCGCAGGCAACTGGATCTGGTGGAGCATGGCTTTCAGCGGCATGCTCACCGTCTTCTTCTTCGCCAGGCTCTGGCGGCGGGCCGGAGTCCTCACGGACGTTGAGTTCGCCGAGATCCGGTATTCCGGGAAGCCGGCGACATTCCTCCGGTGGTTCAGGGCGGTCTACCTTGGACTTGCGGTGAACCTCATCATCATGGGGTGGGTGAACCTCGCCATCGTGAAGATCATGATGCTGGTGCTCGGAATCTCCAAGGTCGAGGCGCTCGGGTTCGCACTTCTCATCATGTTCATCACGGCGTCGATCTCGACTCTCTCCGGGCTGTGGGGAGTCCTCTGGACCGACCTCTTCCAGTTCGTCCTGAAGATGGGGATGGTGATCCTCCTTGCAGTCTTCGCCGTTTCGGCGACCGGGGGAATGGGGACTCTCGTCTCGCAGCTTAAGACGATCGATGAGGGGCGCGGAGCTCAGGGATCTGTCCTCTCGTTCGTCCCCGACCTCAACTCGGCATGGATGCCGATGATTACCTTCTTCGTCTTTATTGCGGTCAACTGGTGGGCCTCCTGGTATCCGGGGGCGGAACCGGGAGGAGGCGGATACGTCGCACAGCGGATCTTTTCGGCGAAGGACGAGAAGCATTCTCTTCTCGCCACCCTTTGGTTCAACATCGCCCACTATGCCCTCCGTCCCTGGCCATGGATTCTCGTCGCCCTGGTTGCCGTCGTGAGGTACCAGAACGATCCGGCATTCCAGGCCGACCCGGAATCGGGCTACATCAGAATCCTCATCTCCGACCTTCCGGTCTACCTCCGCGGCCTGATGCTCGCGGCCTTCGCGGCCGCATACATGTCGACGATCGGCACCCAGCTGAACTGGGGAGCGAGCTATCTCGTCAACGATGTCTACCGGCGATTCATGGTGCGGACAAAGGAGGAGCGACACTACGTCGTCGTCTCGCAATTGATCACGATGGCGCTCATGATCCTCTCCGCCGTCGTCACCTTCTACATGGACTCGATCGGCAACGCCTGGCGGTTCCTCATGGCCATCGGAGCAGGGACCGGTCTTGTTTATATCCTGAGGTGGTTTTGGTGGAGGGTGAATGCCTGGAGCGAGATTTCGGCGATGATCGCCGCGTTCGTCGTCTCGATGATCCTGCAACTCGGCTTCGGTCTTTCAGAGGATCAGCCGAAGGAGTTTGCACTGCTCCTCCTCACGACCGTCACGGCGACGACCGCGGTCTGGCTTGCGGTGACCTGGCTGACGAAGCCGGAACCGCGCGAGCTTCTTCTTTCTTTCTACCGTCGAGTGCGGCCAAACCCCGCCCTGTGGCGGCCGATCGCCGCAGAAGCGTCCGACGTCGTCCCCCAGAAGGACGGTCTCTTCAACCTCATGAACTGGGCATGCGGGGTGTTGATGATCTATTCGTTCCTCTTTGGGACCGGAAAGATCATCCTTGGGCATTCGGTCATCGGCTCCTGCCTTCTTTTGGTTGGATTGGCCTTCGGAGGAGTCATTTACCGCGGAATGAGCCGGCGCGGGTGGCAGATGCTTGGATCGTGATTTCATCATACATCTTCATCATAATAACGAAGCCCGCCTTGAGCGGGCTTCGTTCGTTCGGGGGAGCGGGATGCCCGGACGCACATACCGGAGATCGTTCTGACACCTCACACCCGCGTTCCGCATGAAAGAAGGAACGCGAAGAGAAGCGAGAGTCCGAGAAGAGCGAGACCGACCTCTTTGTATCGAGCTCTTCCGGAAAGCCTCACGGAACCGTAGACCGCGTAGAGGACCATCGGAGCGAAGGCAAGAAGAAAGACCGGAGGAACAGATCCCACAATGAACAAGATCCCCACCACCACGACAACAACGGAATGGTAGAGGAGGTTGTCCCGCGCGACTGAAAGTTTTGCCTTCCATCCTGCCGGCCCGTTTTTCAACGAGGTTGCCCTCATCTGCATGTGAACATAGAACACCCCGCATCCGAAGAAGAGAACGTTTACGACGTATAGTGCGAGCCCCCTCGCGTCAACACTGCCTTCGAGGATCTCATAGGATCCTAGGCCGGTTAGAGTCAGTCCGGCAACTGCCGCCAGGTCCGAGAATTGAGACTTCCCGCGGGCCTTCACCAAACAAAAATTGAGGGCGAAGAAGAAGCCGCCCGTCGCGCCGATGGGAAGAAGGCCCCAGTACCCCCTTGACAGCAACAAGGCCACCAGGGCAACGGCGGCGATCCCGTACGCTCCGCCCCACACCTTTGCCTCCCGGAGCTTCTCATCCCCGATCAGAGCCCCGCCCCAATGCCTCAGCAACCGCTGGGCGGGGATATAGCACAGGAAGACAGCGAGTGCGCAAAGTGCGAACCAGAGGAGGTCGGCATTCCATTTGCCAACCACGCCGAGGCTCGCAAGGATCGGAACAAGCAGCACTGCCCATGATCCATGCTCCCGCGTGACAAGCGGTGCGGGCATTTTCGATGAAAGCATCGACATCTTTTTGGAAGATCCTTTCCATTTTTGGAGGAAGCGAATCAGTTCGCTTCCTTTTTCAGTGAATGCCCGGTCACGAGGCCGAAGACAAAGAGGACCACTCCGATTGCCCCGGTCGCGAAGATCGTGTCCCCAAAAGCACGGAACCACTTCACCGTCTGGACCGTCGGCGAGTAAAGGAATTCAGGACTGCGGGCATACCAGTATCCATGCGAAACCGACGCCCATGTCTGAAGAAGCCCCACCGGCAGAAGACTGAAGACGACCATCGCAAAGAGACCGATGTTGAGGGCCCAGAATGAATACCGCAAGAGCCCCTGCTTCCATTCGTTCTTCACCCAAAGCACCCGGAGGCTGAAGAGCATGAGGCCGATGCCGAGCATCCCGTAGACACCGAAGAGTGCGGCGTGAGCGTGCACCGGCGTCGTGTTGAGCCCCTGCATATAGTAAAGAGCGATCGGCGGATTGATCATGAAGCCGAAGAGGCCTGCGCCAACCATATTCCAGAATGCAACCGAGACGAAGAAGTAAATCGGCCACCGGTATTTCTTCACCCATTCGGTCGTCTGAGATCGCCTGATATTCTCCCACGCCTCGAAGCCGACAAGGACCAGCGGCACCACCTCAAGAGCACTGAAGACCGCTCCGAGCGCGAGGATCGCGGTTGGGGTTCCCGTGAAGTAAAGATGATGGAGAGTCCCGATGATGCCGCCGGAGAGAAAAATCGTGGAAGAGAGAACGACCGAATGGTTCGCGGTCACAGAGCGGATAAGCTTGAGTCGGACAAACATGAAGGCGATCACGACAGTGGCGAAGACTTCAAAGAAACCTTCCACCCAGAGGTGGACAACCCACCAGCGCCAGTATTCTGTGATTGCGAGATTGGTGCTCTTCCCCCACATCAACCCGGCCATATAGAACCCGCCGATCGCGACCGAGGCGATGAGAAAAAGTGTCAGCAGAGGCTTCTGGTCGGAACCCTTCCTGATCGCGACGAGAACGTTGCGCCCAACAAGATAGACCCACAGGAATAACCCGACCGTCAGTGCGATTTGCCAGAAACGCCCGAGGTCAACATATTCGAGCCCCTGATGGCCGAAATAGAACCACAATGAGCCGGAGAGCATGTTCTTGATGCTCAGCCACTCGCCCGTCATCGATCCGAGCACGACGAGGAGGAGCGCACCAAACAAGACGTTGACACCGAGCCTCTGCCCTTTCAGCTCCACGCCGCTCACCGCCGGAGCGATGAACAACCCGGAGGCGAGCCAGGCGGTCGCGATCCAGAAAATCCCGAGCTGGGTATGCCAGGTTCGCGTGATGACGTAGGGAATCCATTTCTGGATCGGTATTCCGTAGAATCCGCCCCCTTCGACGCCGTAGTGAGCCGTGATGACTCCGAAGACGATCTGAAGGAGGACCAAACCGGAGACAACCCAGAAATACTTGAGGACCGCTTTTTGCGAAGGCGTCGCATCGTGGTTGAAGAGAGGATCGTTTTCCGGAAGGGACGAGGGGATCGGCTCGTTCGGTTGTGATGCATGGAACCAGACCATCCCTCCGATTCCCGCCAGGAGGACGATGATGCTCACGCCGGTCCATACAATTGCCCCCGGAGTGGGATTGTTGCCGATGAGCGATTCATGCGGCCAGTTGCTGGTGTAAGTGATTTCCATCCCCGGCCTGTTGGTGGAAGCAGCCCAGGCGGACCAGAAGAAGAAGGATGAGAGCTGGCGAAGCTTCACGCTGTCCGATTGAGCGCCCGGGGGGATCGCGTACCGGACGTTCCCGTTCGAGAATACGTCGGAGTAGTGCCGTACGAGGAACTCGAACGCCATCGCTCTCACGGAATCAACGGTAACCTTCACGGTCGCAGGGTCAAAGGTGTTCTTCCTGATGAGGCGGGTGAGACGCGTCTGCAGGACCGACTGATCCTCTGCGCTCAGGCTGTCAAAGGAACGCGCGTAGACGCGATGGGCCCAGGTATCCAGGATGAAGACCGCCTCGCGATGGATATAGTCGGCGCTCCAGTCGGGGGCCACATAGCTTCCATGCCCCCACACCGAGCCTACTTCCATCCCTCCCATCGATTGCCAGACGTTCTGCCCTGCCGTGATCTCCCCCTCCGGAATCATAACGCCGCCTCCGCTCATGACGACGGCCGCGGGAATCGGCGGTCGCTGATGGTAGATCTGCAAGCCGGCCCAGCCGAGGACCGAAAAAGAGATCAGGATGACCGCCCAGAATCCCAGCCATAATCGGTTCATGTCTATGCTCCTTCAGGTAGTGGTGATGAGTGATCACAATTCAGGCTTCTGCGCCAGTACGACGAGGTCCTTTGAACTCGCAGGATTGAAATCGTCGAAGGCGATGCTTCCATGCGTTCGGATCCTATGGAAGCCGGCACGCCCGAGAGCGTGCACGAGTTCGTCGCGGCGGAGCGGATGGAGAAGAACGCTTTCCATCGTTCTCCCTGACCCCTCGCTCCCCGCGTCGATCGTGAGGATCTTGAAAACAACGGCCGATCGTTGGAATTCGTAAAACCGAATGTACGTCCTTCCCCCGGATTCAGTAAGACTCTGAAGACGTTCCTTCTTCGCGAGGATGCGATCGAAGTTGAGCTGTTGAAGGAGAAGGACTCCCCCTGGGTTGAGGAGAGCAAAGAAGCTTTTCAGGGAACGGGCAAGGTCCGTTTGCGTGGGAATGTGCGGAAGAGTATTGCCAAGGCAAACGACGGCGTCGTAGGTCCGGTGCACTCGGTCGGGGAGATCCTGGATGGACGACTCGACAAGATCGATCTTCAGCTCCGCGATCAAAGCATTCTCCTCCGCCCTCTTCAGCATCCTTGTAGAGACGTCCGCCGCCGTCACCGATACGCCCAGCTGTCCCAACAAAATCGAATGGAATCCTGTTCCGCATCCAGCATCAATCGCGGTTCGGATTTTGTGCTGCTCGACGAGCATGGCAAAGAAGGGGCGCTCGCGTACGAACCTCTTGTCGTAGTTCGTCATGGCGTCGTACGAGGCCGAGAGGTTGTCGTAGAACTCGGCCGGAGTCTTCACGGCCGCTTCCGGCTCCGCAACTGTCGGTTTCATCGTCCAAAGCCTCCTTTCAGTGCTCGTAAAGAGGAGAGTCGATTTGCTGGAATCGCTGCTGATACTCGTCGGACGAGATGCTGTTCGACCAGTGGCCGGTCAGCATTGCCATCCCCGTAACGGCGACAAAAATCCCGGCGATGAGGAGGCCGAAAACCCAGTGAGGGATCTCCTTCCGGCTGACACGGGAACGGAGGAGGAGCGTATCCTTCACCGGGCAGACCTCGACACACCGGAGACAGCTGTTGCATTCGTCGCTCCAGACCCTCCCGGCCTCGTGGACGGGGATCCGCGAGGGACACACTTTCGTGCAGAGATTGCAGTCGATGCAGGAGGAGGCCTCCCGTGTGATCTTGAAGGGGCTCAGAAAGGAGGCAAGTCCGAGCAGCGCTCCGTAGGGGCACAGGTACCTGCACCAGAAATTCTTCACGACTATCGAGAGGACGATAAGAACGAAAAGCACACCCAGGGCAAAGGTTGAGATGTGTGCAAAGAAGAAGAACATCTTGACGTCGGCCATCCTGTTGTAAGGACTTTCGATGAACTCGCCAAGTCCTGAGGCATCCATGCCGCTCACCGCCCAGAGAAAGAAGAGGAGGATGAGGTATTTCACCGATCGGAGCGGAATGTCAACCCAACGCGGAAGGTCGAGGTTCCTCCCGAAGAGCCGTTCGCCGAGGAGCCAGAGCGACTCGCTCAGCGTCCCGACCGGGCAGAGCCAGCTGCAGAAAGCCTTCTTGACGACAACGCTCACGAGGATCACGGCGAGAAGAATGAAGAGTGCCGCGGGATGGATCGTGTTGATCGTCGAGGTGAGGATCCAGTGCTTCAGGCTGATGAGCGCACTGATCGGGAGAAAGCCCTCCGCCCCCGGGGGTCTTGAAACGTACGGGGCCGATCCTCCCGACATTCCCCACCGGACAAAGAGATAGAACTCGACACCGATCCAGAGGCAGAGAAGCGCAAACGCGAGTTGTGTCGCGGAGCGGAGAGACTGAGAATCATGCTTCAGCCGGAGCACAAGCCTGCGAACCGCCGAAGGTTCCGCACCGATCTTCACCCTTTTGCGCCGAAGTTCCGGCGGCACTCTCCGGACTCTCCCGCGAGGGAGACTCTCAACGGGACGATCTCCGACACCCACCTCCCCCTCCACCCTTAGCTCTTCGCTCATCTCGTTCTTCTCCATCCGTTGGTAAAAGACAATTCAGACATATTTGTCCGATTACAAAGCAAAAAAAACTAATGACGAAGGCTTGTATAGACTCCCTTCCTCATATCCTTTGCCACTTCCGCGATATTCCTGTGGACCAGCATCCTATAAATCCCGTCTCTCAAGCCGGCCCAATGTTCGTGCACCGCGCAGGGATTCTTGCCGGTGCATTCGGGGAATCCCATAACACAGCCGGACGTGAACTTCACCCCGTCAATCGCTTCGACGACGTGGAAGAGGGTAATCTCTTTCGGAGGCATCCCGAGCGCAAAGCCCCCCGTCGGCCCCTTCAGCGACCTCAAGAGACCTTTCCGCGAGAGGTTTTGGAGGATCTTTCCCAGAAAGTGGTATGGGATCTCCAGTTTTTCCGTCAGCTCCTTGATGGAGGTCATCTCCCCCTCCTTCTTCAGGGCGAGGTAGCAGACCGCCTGAAGGGCGTATTCACATTGACGGCTGAAAAGGATGCTCATTTGATTTCAGACTCTTTAGTCTTAAATTAACACTTTGGAAATCTCTTGTCAAGAGAAAAATGAAAAAAAGAGCCATGAACTGCTCTGAGAGCAGTGCCGTGTACCCGTTCCCACAGTCTTTGTCCATCCGCCATTGCGATACCTGCGAATCTTCATCTCTTCCGCCTCCTATTTCCCGCCTCTGGTCTCCACACTCCCGTGCTCTCGTCGTCGATACGCCACCCGGTGAAAGCCCACCCCTTCCGTCTCCTGCCTCTCGTTTCTAGTCTCGCTTCCCTCATACTCTCGTCCTTTCCGCCTCTTGCCTCCCAGTTTCCGAATTCTCATGGTTGTCACGCCATCAACGAAAGGCCGAGACCGTCATTTCTTTTTACTTTCTACTGTGTTCTGTTTTCTCCCCTTTGCCTTTCCCTCCCAATATTCGTATTTTTTGCCAATTGCACGCTTGGCGGCTGTGGTGCGTGAGCATTGCAGCCGTTTACGTTTCGGACCTCCCATGAGAAAGTGTCTGATTGTCACGTACTATTTTCCCCCTTCCGGCGGCCCCGGCGTCCAGCGGGTGTTCAAATTTGTCCGGTATCTCCCCGACTACGGCTGGGAACCGGTTGTCCTCACCGTGAAGGATGGCGACTACCCAGCACGGGACGAGTCCTTGTTGAAGGAAATCCCCTCTTCGCTGAAAGTCTACCGGACCTCGATCCTCGAGCCATACGATATCTACCGGAGGGTTACCGGAAAAAAACCGGGGACGGCGGTCGACGTCAACAACATCCCAAAAAAAGGAGAGAAGAAGAGCCTCGTGGAATCAGCCGCTGAATTTGTCCGGGCGACCCTCTTTATTCCCGATGCGAGGGTTGGCTGGTTGCTCAATGCGGTTCGCGAGGCGAAGAGGATCATACGGAGGGAGAAGATAGAAATGATTTACTCGTCTTCCCCTCCCTACACCTGCGCCCTCATCGGGCGAAACGCGCACCGCGCGACCGGCATCCCCTGGGTTGCCGGGTTCAGGGATCCGTGGACCGGGTTCCTATCAACCCCCAACCGTTGGCTCCTGCCGCGTGCACTCGACCGGCACCTGGAGCGAAGCTGCTTCGAGGAAGCCACCCGTGTCGAGGTCGCGTGGCAGGGGATCCTTAAGGACATGCACGCGAAGTATCCCGAGATTCCCGTCGACAAGGTCGAGCATCTCCCCAACGGATTTGACAGCGCCGACTTTCCCCGCGTGCCGTTCCTTCGGAACGACAAGTTCACGGTGACGTATGCAGGGTCGATGTACGGGGTTCGCAATCCCAAAACATTCCTGACCGCTGTCGCGAACCTCATTCGTTCCGGCAAGGTTGATCCGCGGAAAGTGCGCATGAAGTTCATCGGCAGGTTCGGCGCGGAAGTCCTCGAGATGTTTCAGGAGCCGACTGTCGCGGGATGCATCGAAACCATCCCCTACCTCCCCCACGGAGAGAGCATCAGGCACCTTATGACTTCCGATGCGCTTCTGCTCGTCGTCGACGAATATGCCGGCGGAGAAGAAATTGTCCCCGGAAAGGTTTTCGAGTATATCGGGGCAGGGCGTCCGATCATTGGCATCGCCCACGAGGGAGCGATCGCCGCGCTCCTGAGGTCCACGCGCACCGGCCTCGTCGCGCATAATGACAACATCCCCGCAATCGAGGCGGTCTTTCTTGAATATTACGGCGATTATCTCTATAATAAACCCGCGCACCATCCGGATAGAGAAGCCGTCGCCCAGTTCGAACGAAGAAAGATTACGGGCCGCCTTGCGCGGCTGTTCGACGAATCGGCCAACGGCTGACTCCTCCTACGATCCGTACTAACTCCCCCTCACCATGGCAAAACAAAAGAACCAACAACAGACTTCATCACGCCCATTGATCCCCCCGAAGTATCGCCATTTCGTGGCAATCGGCGTTATCCTGGTGGCGCTTGTCCTCTTTTTTCAGGATGCAATTTTTTCGGGGAAGATCTTCATCGCGAGCGACAACCTCGCATCGCAGAGCTTTTTGCCGTTTCTCAAGGAAGCGGACCAAACCGGGATCTATCCGCTGTGGGTGCCGTACATCTTTTGCGGCATGCCGTCGTTTGCGAGCCTCCTCGTCACCCCCGCCCGCACCTACGATATCACGTCAACGGTGGTGGTCTGGGCTCACCACATCTTTTCTTTTGTCCTGGGAAACTCTGAAGTGACCAGCGTTCTCCTCTACTATTTCCTCTTCGGGATCTCGAGCTATTTCTTCATGATCCACAAGAAGAAATCGCCGCCGGCGGCGCTCTTCACTTCCCTCTCGACTCTCTTCTCGACCTACGTGATCATCCTCATCATGGTGGGACACAACACCAAGATTGCCTCGATCTGCCTCCTCCCCCTTGTCCTTATGATGATCGAGAAGATGATCGACGATTTCCGGTGGTGGCACGGGGTAGTCCTCGTTATACTCATCCACATCCAGCAGCTCGGATCGCATATTCAGTTCTTCTTCTACTCATACCTTTTCATCGGAATCTACTACCTCTACCTTCTCATCGTCAGGATCGTCCGAAAAGAACAGTGGCTGGCGGTCGTGCGAAGCGGAGCCGTGTTCGCCCTTGCCGCAGCGATATCGTTCGCGATGTCGGCGGATATCTATCTCTCGACGCTCGAGTACAACCCGTACTCCATACGGGGCTCGAACCCGATCGTACAGACGCAGGGAGAGATGCAATCGAAAACGGCTTCGGGGGGACTGGATTATGACTATGCGACGAACTGGTCGTTCAGTCCGGGGGAGGTGCTGACCTTTTTTGTCCCTTCGCTCTACGGCTTTGGCGATCAGCTTTACAAAGGCCCGATGACGGAGAACCAGCCGCAGCGATTGAACACCTATTGGGGTCAGATGCCATGGACCGACGCGCCGCAATACATGGGGCTCGTCGTCCTCATTCTGGCCGTGCTCGGCGTTTACTACAACCGGCGCGACCGGTTCGTCCAGACGGCGCTCATTGTCTCCGGGTTTGCTCTCCTTGTCTCATTCGGGAGGACGTTCTCTCCGGTCTATGATTTGATGTACAACTATTTCCCCGCGTTCAATAAATTCCGTATCCCGTCGATGATCCTCATCCTCGTGCAGATTCTTATGCCTATCCTCGCGGGATACGGTCTCCAGTCGATCCTCGACCGCGGCAAGGAGAAGCTCTCCGCGCAGGGGGAAAAGCGTCTCAAGGTCGTCGTCGGGGGAGCGGGAGTACTCTTCCTTCTCACGTTTGTTGCCAGGGGACTTTTCGAGGAATTGTATCAGGGCTTCATCGGGGATGAGGGGCTCAGCAAACTTCTCTCGGAACTCGTGGGAAAACAGCCGGAGAATGTCCTGAGCCAGGTCCGGCCGATGGTCTTTGATTTTCTCTTCAACGGGGTGATGGCCGACGTCGCCGTGGGGACCTTTATTCTCCTCGCCGTCTTCGCTCTCGTCTATGCCTACCGGAAACGGAAGCTAGCTCCGATCACACTCGGGGTCAGTCTCATCATTCTCTCGGTCGCAGATCTCTGGCGTGTGGATGTCAAACCGATGGAACTCCGCGACAAAGGATCCGAGGAGGCGTCGTTCGTGACCCCCGATTACGTCTCGCGGATCCAGCAGGATACGTCGCTGTATCGCATCCTCAACACGGAAAACCTTCGCCAACCTTCCAACAATCTCGCCTACTACCGGCTTCAAAGCATCGGTGGATACCACGGGGCGAAGATCAGGATCTACCAGGACATCGTCGATGTGGCAACCCTCGGCAACCCGACCGTCTGGGTATTGATGAATTCGAAGTACATCATCGCGGACCCGAAAGAGAATATCCCGGGCCTGCCGGTTCTCTATCAGGGGGAGGGAAAAAAAGTGTATGTCTTCCCGCAGGGGAGTGAGCGCGCCTGGTTCGTCGATTCCGTCGCCGTCGATTCCGGCCTCGGCATCCTCCGTCACATCCGGGACAACAGCTTCGACCCGCACAAGCTCGCGTACATGGAAAAGCCGCTCGGTACCCCGATCGACAGGCCGGACACCTCGGCGAAAGTCTCGGTGAAGGAATTCGGGCTGCAGAAGATCTCGTTCGATGTTTCCGCCTCCGGGACAAACCTTCTCTATGTCAGCGAAATCTACTATCCGAAGGGGTGGACCGCAACGATAGACGGCCAGCCGACGGAAATCTACAAGACTGACTATGCATTCCGCTCGGTGATCGTGCCGAAAGGGAATCACGTCGTCGCGTTTGACTTTCACCCCTCAACCTACTTTCTCGGAAGAACCATCACGCTTATCACGAACGTCCTGGCATGGTGTTCTCTCCTCGCCGTGGCATTCTTCCGGTGGAAGAAACGCCCGGCCGCCGTGTAAAAGGAATCTCCATGGATAAGTTCATCATTCGTGGCGGAAAGAAACTCAACGGCACCGTGAAGGTGAGCGGAGCGAAGAACGCTTCCCTCGCCCTCATGCCTGCAACGCTTCTCGCCAGCGGCAAATACGAACTTCTCAATACCCCGGACCTTCGGGACGTCTCCTCAATGTCGCGGCTTCTTCAGACGATGGGGGTGACCCTCGAACGAAACGGGCATACACTCTCCGTCAATACCTTCAGGGTGAACAAGTTCGAAGCCCCCTACGAGCACGTCAAGAAGATGCGGGCATCGATTTACGTGCTGGGGCCGCTTGTGGCCCGGTACGGGAAGGCGAAGGTCTCTTTGCCGGGTGGATGCGCCTGGGGACCGCGTCCCGTCGACCTCCATCTCGAGGGATTGAAGAAGCTCGGAGCCTCCATCGAGCTTGAGCGAGGATACATTATCGCAAAAGCAAAGCGGTTGAAGGGGGCAAGAATATCGTTCAAGGTGTCGAGCGTCGGCGCGACCGGAAACGTCCTCATGGCTGCCGTCCTCGCCAAAGGTTCCAGCCGGATCGAAAACGCGGCCATGGAGCCGGAGATTACGAACCTCGCGGAGCTCCTTGTCTCCATGGGGGCAACGATCAGCGGCATCGGGACCAACACCCTTGAGATTGAAGGGAGCGACGCGCTCCACCCGGCAAGCGTCGAGACGATCCCCGACCGGATTGAGACGGGCACAATGCTCGTTGCGGCGGCGATCTGCGGCGGGAAGGTGAAGATCGAGGGGTGCAACCCGGCACATATCGAAGCGGTGACCGCGAGACTGGAGGATGCCGGATGCAAAGTGAGCACGGGGACTTCGTCGGTCGAAATCCATTCTCCGAAAGAGCTCGGCCCCGTCGACGTCACGACTGCCATTTTCCCCGGCTTCCCGACCGACATGCAGGCACAATGGATCGCCCTCATGTCGGTGGCAAAGGGATCTTCCACTGTCACCGACACGATCTACTTCGACCGGTTCAAGCATGTGCCGGAACTCGTGAGGCTGGGCGCGGACATCGAGCTCAACGAGAACACGGCGACGATACGGGGTGTCAGGAAACTTACCGGCGCGAAGGTGATGTCGACCGACCTGCGGGCCTCGGCAGCACTTATCCTCGCCGGCCTCCGGGCCGAAGGAGAAACAGAGGTCCTGAGAGTCTACCACCTCGACCGGGGGTATGAGGCAATAGAGAGGAAACTCGGCGCGCTGGGAGCGGAGATCCGGAGGGAAAAAGGGGAAGAGTTTTAGCGTCCGTCACCGCCTTCATGACCGCACTCCACATCATTTCCTTCGCCGCTCTATGGCTTGGCTACCAGGGATACTGGTCGGTGAAGTCCCGGAGCGTGAAGGCTTCAACGGCAAAAGAACCACTCCCGTCCCGCCTCGTCCGGCTCGTCGCGATGCTCGTGGCGATCGGGCTGCTCGTCCTTCTCGACATCCCTCTCGGACTCCTTGACGATCGTTTCCTTCCTACTGGAGAGGGAACCTTCTGGGCCGGGTTCGTGATTGCGGCGGTGGGATTAGGCTTCTCTGTCTGGGGGAGGCGGCACCTGGGGGGCTACTGGAGCCAGGCGGTGACGCTCAAAGAGGATCACCGCCTTATCACGAGCGGGCCGTACGCATTCGTGCGGCATCCGATTTACAGCGGTCTTCTCCTCGGCCTTCTGGGATCGGCAATTGCTATCGGAGAAATACGGGGGCTGGCGGCAGTGGCGCTCGTCTTCAGCGTCCTGTGGCAAAAGCTGCGGCTGGAGGAGCGATGGATGCGCGAGAGGTTCGGAACGTCGTACGAAAATTATGCTGCGAAAGTTGCGGCACTTGTGCCTTACATCCTTTGAGTCAGTCGATCATCCCCCCGCCTTCGGCACGATCAGCGTGAACGTGCTTCCCCTTCCTTCAGTGCTTTCGACTGCAATTTCGCACTTGTTGAGGTCGGCCAGTTTCCTGGCGATGTAAAGGCCGAGTCCCGCCCCCTGCTGCTCCTGAGCCTCGCGGTTCACCTGGTGGAACTTTTCGAAAAGCCCCGACTGCTTTTCAGGCGGGATTCCGATGCCGTTGTCCGCGACGGAAAAAAGGTAGCGCTTCCCTTCCTTCGTGGAGCTCACACGAATCTTGCCGCCGGCGTTGGTGAAGGTGTACGCGTTATCGATGAAGCGCGAAAGGATGTTCTCGAAATGCGACGGAAGGATTGACGCGGACGGCGCTTCGTCCAGAAGCTCGAGCTCCACGGTGAGTCCTTTCTTGACCTTGATCTCTTCCCTCGCCGCACAGAGTCGTTCGACCACATCGAGAGGGGCCAGGTCCGAACTCACTGCGGTTGTCTCCCTCGCGATCTCGCCGGTATCGATCCTCACCACATAAAGGAAGTCTTCCACCAACCTGTTGAGCCGGCTCGTTCCGGTCTTCAGCATCTCCAGGAACTCGGCAAAATCATCAGGTGCCAGGGACTTGGCCCCCTGCGAGAGAATCTCGGTGACTCCCAGAATCGAGGTGAGCGGTGTCCGCATTTCGTGCGACACAAGCCTGAAGAGCTGGCTCTTCAGCGCCTCGATCTGCTGCGAGACCGAATTGTCGATCTGCCGGCGGCGCTTCAGCTTCCCTTTGATCGTCGAAATCAGCATCTCCGGCTCGTACGGTTTGACGAGATAATCGTCGCTCCCGAGCTCTTTCCCGATCATGATGTGCTCGAGGTCGGTGTGCCCGGAAAGAAAAACAAAGGGGGTGTTCTGCAAGAGGGCATCCGCACGCACTTTCTCGAAGAGATCAAACCCGCTCATGCCGGGCATGGTGATGTCCGAGATGATCAGGTCCGGGGGATTTACTTTCATCATCTCGAGGGCCGCAGCCCCGCTCAGCGCCGTGAGCGGAGTGAACCCCTCCATCTCGAGATACGAGGCGGTAATATCGAGGAGATCCGGCTCGTCGTCAACGACCAGGATTTTTGGACCGTCAGCGGCCATCGGTCATATCGCTTTGCGAAGGACTTCGATCATTTGATCGTGGATTTTCCCGTTTGATGCCAGCGTGTTCTGGTCGTAAATGCTCGCGGGGCCACCCTTGAAGTCTGACACTTTCCCACCTGCCTCTTCAACGAGAAGAATGCCGGCAGCCTTGTCCCAGGGGTTCAGAAATACCTCCCAGAAAGCGTCGAGCCTCCCCGCCGCTACATAGGCAAGGTCGAGCGCGGCAGAGCCGAGACGGCGCACTCCTTGCCCGACCATGAGCATGTTGACAAAATGCTCCACGACTTTTCCTGGATTCTCCCTCACGTTATACGGAAATCCGGTGACGAGCAGGCTGTTGATCAGCTTGTCGCTCGACGAAACATGGATCCGCTTTCCGTTGAGATACGCCCCTCCCCCTTTTTCCGCCGTGAAGAGCTCGTCGGCCGACGGGTCATAGATCGCTCCTGCAATGAGCACCCCCTTGTACTCGACGCCGATCGACACACAGAAGATCGGGAGGCCGTGGGTGAAATTCGTGGTTCCGTCGAGCGGATCGATCACCCAGCGATACTCGGACTTCGAGTCGTGCGCACCGCTCTCCTCCGCGAGAATGTCGTGGGAGGGATAGTGCTGTTTGATTTTCTTGATGATGAGCGCTTCGGACTGCTTGTCGATTTCGGTGACAAGATTAGTCTCCTGGCCGAGTTTTCGCTCGATGTGCTTCACTTTTCCTAGGTTGTACTTCAGGAATTTCCCCGCTTCGAGGGCGGCTTCTCTGGCAATGTCGAGCATCGATTCGGATTGAAAAGTGAGGGGACCCCGTTCGAGGTCCAAGGTAAGGAATTTTCACGCCAGGTCCAAACGGCATAACGGCGTGAAAGATGGCTGGTGACCCCTTCGCCATTTTTGAGGACCGGGCATGCCAGGAATGCCCCATCACTCCAAATGAGCGACGAAGCCTTTCCATGGCTCGTCGGCCTATTCCACGCCGAAAATTCTGAAAGCGTACCTCTTCGGGAAATCGAGGAGGAGAGTGAAAACCGCGGAGAAGAGAAGCACCGCCAAAACCTGGTGAAACGCAATCGGCGGCACGATGACGCCGTAGCTCCCCAGAAGAATGAACGCGCCCGTGGCGATCGTCGTGGAGGCGAGAAGGGCCTTCCCGGGACGGGAGCTCCAGAACCAATTTCTCTCCCTGACGATAATGACCCTGAATTGACTAGTGAACACCAGCAAGAGCATGATGAATGTCTGAAGCCGGTCAAACGACAAGTGGTACACCCGGGCACCCCAGAGGTATGCAATAAGCCCCTCGACGACGAGCAAGGTGCCGACGATGAGCGAAGCGAAGGTAATGCTGCGCACATTCCAGTTGTTGGGAGAGGCCGTATGCTGGACGTTGTCCGTCGCCAGAGACATCGTAACGAAATCGTTTGCGAAGACGAGCAGCGACATCCCAAGCAGCGAAAGGACCATCTTTCCGGACAGGAAATACCCGACGGTGAGGATCCCCACAACCTGAATCACTTTGGTGATCTTGTTGATGACCCAGGTGAGCATCCGTTGGTACGTCTCACGGCTTCGTTCGATCGCATCGACGATGACGCTGACGCCGGGCTGGGTCAGGACGACGCTCGCCGCCGCCTTCGCGACATCGGTCGCATTGTCTACGGCAATTCCCATCTCCGCTTGTTTCAGCGCGGGGGCATCATTGACACCGTCGCCGGTCATGCCGACGATGTATCCATTTGTCTGAAGGAGCTTCACAATCTTGAACTTGTCCTCCGGGTAAACCTCCGCAAACCCATCGCTCGCCGCCGCGGCCTTTGCCTGATCCTGCTCGCTCAGATCCTTGAGGTCTGAAAGGCGGATGAAGTTCGATCCGATGCCGACCTGGGTGGCGATCTCCCGGGCGATCGATTGGCTGTCGCCGGTCAGCATGATCGGCTTCACTCCGACCTCCCGCATCTCCGATATCATTTTTTTCGAATCGGGCCTGGGAGGGTCTGCAAGAGGGAGCAGACCCATCAATTGAAGCGATTGGAGGTCTGAATCCTTCGACTGGGCGACGGCGAGTGTCCGGTATCCTTTTTCCGTTAGCCCCGCGATTGTGGAGTTGACGGTCTGTGTCGCCGCATCGTCAAGTCCCTTGCACATAGAGAGGACCACCTGTGTGGCCCCTTTGACGATTCTGCGCCGTATCCCATTCGACTCGATTACTGCCTCTGTTCTTCTTGTTGCAGGGCTGAAGGGGGAGTATGCCACCTGTCGTTCGGAGTCGAGGTGGACTCCCTGTTCCTTCGCATACCTGATGACCGCCTCGTCGATAAGATCCATCCCCTCCGACCTTGACGCAAGCGCCGCGGCGCGAAGCAGGTCGTCGCGTCCGATGCCCGGGGCAGGAACAGAGTCTGCCACAGTGAGCTTGTTTTGCGTGATCGTACCGGTTTTGTCGAGGCAGAGTACGCTGATGGATGCGGCATCCTCGATGGAATCGAGCCGGGTAACGAGGACTCCTTCCTGGGCGAGCTTCATGGCGGTGACCGACTCGACAATGGTCATCACCGCGGGCAACGCAACGGGGACGGCCCCCATGAGCAGGGCGACGATGAAGGTGAGAATGAGAAGGATGTCGGTGTGAATGACGAATCCATAGGCGGTGATGAGAGCCGACGCCGCGATCCCCAGATACATGGAGTACCGGACGATCGCGAGCATGATTTCTTCCTGGTGGGATTTCGGTTTGGCGATCTTGACCAGCTCCGTCGTCCTCCCGAAGTACGTGTTCGATCCGGTATTAAGGGCAACGCACTTTGCCTCCCCCTGACGGACGATCGATCCCGAGTAAATGACGTCGGCGGTCTCTCTTTCCGCGGGAAGCGACTCGCCGGTGAGAGCAGACTCGTCGATTGAGATTTGCCCTTCGATCACTTTTGCGTCAGCGGGGACAATGTCTCCCAGCCTCACAAGAACGATGTCGCCGGGGACGATCTCGCCCGCCTCCTTCATCCCCCACTCCCCGTTCCGGAGAATCCTCGCTTTGACGGCAAGCCTCTGTTTGAGAAGTTCGACCGCCTTCTGCGAGCCGTGCGTATGCATAAAGCCGATGATGGCGTTCACAGTCAGGAGGGCGAAGATGATGATTCCCTCAACATTGTGTCGGAGCACAAATGAAAGGAGCATCGCAAGTTCGAGCAGCCAGGGCATGGGACCCCAATACCGGCCAAGGAACTCCACAATAGGATTCTTCTTCTTTTCGGTGAGCTCGTTCCTGCCAAAAAAAGAAAGCCGTTCCTGGATTTGCGCGCCGGAGAGCCCCGTTCTCGCAGCACCGAGAAACTCGAAGGTTTCATCCACGGAAATCGGCTTAAATTCGGCGGTCGTTTTTGTCTGGAAAGTCATGAAGGTCTTCTCTCGACGAAAAATGGAGATCGTCTGATCCGCTACAGTGAATCAACACAAAAAACCGGATGAGAATTCGCTCCACTCCCGTTTAGCGCAGGTAAGTGGGCCGTGAAAGGCAAATGTTCGGAAAACTGACACGCCGGCGGGATGTAAACATGGACTCAACAACAATTCGATCGTTTCAACCCTACAATGCATGGCACCGACTTTGAACGGCCTGATTCGGATCATGGAAAAGCCAATTAACAGCTTCTTTACGATCTCCTCACTCTTCTTTACCCTCTGTTGATTGCGAATTGAATCTGGAACGACGAATTTGAATCCACAAAGTTCGACGCTGGGGATAATCCTTTCTCTTACTGGAGGTCTGTGCATGAAAAAGTTCATCCCGCTGTTGATGCTGCTTGGCATCTCTGTCATCGCGCTCGGAGCCGATTCCACCTCGACCCCAACGCCTGCTCCCGCCTCGAAAATTTCCTGGAGTGGTTTTGTGGATGCGTACTACAGCAAGAACTTCAACAGTCCCTCAACGCAGCTGAATCAGTTGAGAAACTTTGATCTTTACGAAAACCAATTCTCCCTGAACATGGCAAAGTTGAGCGTTCAGGAACAGGCCCAGCCTGTCGGATTCCGCGTCGATCTTGCCATCGGCACCGGGAACGATATCGTCCAGGGATTGATCAATCCGATAAACGGAACGACCGTCGCCTCGACGACAACGCTAAACCTCGTCGAACAGGCCTATCTCACGGCTGTCGCGCCGATCGGCTCGGGTCTGACAATCGATGTCGGAAAGTTCGCCACCATGATGGGATACGAAGTGATCGAGTCGAACGGAAACTGGAACTACAGCCGATCTCTCATGTTCGCCTGGGCTATCCCCTATTATCACACGGGGATGCGGCTTACGTACCCGGTCTCGGGAAACTTCACCGTCGCGCTCCATCTCGTGAACAGCTGGAATACGGACATCGACAACAACCACTCAAAATCGGTCGGTCTGGCGCTGAATTATTCACCAACATTGACGACCGCCGTGACACTGAACGGCATGAGCGGCTTCGAGCAGGCACCCGGAGCTCCCTATGGCAAGAAGGATGTCGCCGAGCTTATTGTGACCCAGCAGGTTGGCGACAATCTCTCCTTCGCGCTCGACGGCACATACGGCCGTGAGCCTGTTCAGGGGACGATGAACATCTGGAAGGGAGTGGCGGTCTACGCGAAGGAGAACCTTAGCTCGCACTCCGATGCCGCACTTCGTGGTGAGGTCTACTACGATCCAAACGGCTACACGACTGGAGCTCTTTATCCAAAGGCGACGTACAAGGAAGTGACCGTGACGTACGAGTATCGGCCACTGGATCCGCTGATCTTAAGGTTCGAGCTTCGGGACGATTTCGCGAATGGTCCTTCGTTCGTTTCGGCGAGCACCGGAAATCTCGTAAGGTCGTCGCAGCCGACTGCACTTCTTGGAGCCATTGTCACGTTCTGAAAATCGATGAGAGGGTCGATAAGATTCTCTTCTTTACGGGAAATTTATGCAGTCCACGGCCATCTTTATCGGCCGTTGATTGGAGCCCTCTCATCCACCCCTTACATTATGTGAAGGTGACCGGAGTAACGGGAAGCCCGGATCTCCGGAGTACCGCCAGGTCGAGTCCGACGGGTCAACGACCATCAGTCGTTGGCTCAAAGACACCAGTATCAGGAGGATCGTCGAACATGATAAGAGCCTTGCTGCAGTTATCGCTTGCCCCCCTGCTGGGGATACTCGCGTACTCCCATCATGAGAGGGAGAGTGTTTCATCCATGTCCATTGACCCCGATACCGCAGAACAAAACGACATCATCAACGCACGGCTCGCTCATTTCCCGAGCCAGATCGGTCATTGGTGGATCTCACGACTGAACAAAAATCACAACCGATAAGGAAAGCACAATGTTTCTCAAACACCTTCGGATCGCGGTGATTTCTCTTGTCCTCTTCACCCTCCTCACCGGTTTGATCTATCCCTACGCGGTTACCGGGGTTTCCCAGTTGATCTTTCCGACAAAAGCAAACGGGAGCTTGATACAGAAGGACGGAAAGGTGGCCGGCTCAGAGCTCATCGGACAGCCTTTTTCCGACCCCAAGTATTTCTGGGGCCGAGTCTCCGCGACCGGTCCATACGCCTACAACGGTGGAAGCTCATCCGGTTCAAACCTGGGTCCGTCGAATTCAGCGCTCATCGATGAGGTGAAGAAGCGAGTGAGCGATTTGAAAGCTGCCGATTCACTCAACACCTCGCCGATTCCCGTCGACCTGGTGACTTCATCCGGCAGCGGGCTCGATCCTCATATCAGCGTTGCCGCAGCACTCTACCAGGTTCCCCGCGTTGCCCGCATTCGCGGTCTCAAGGATGCGGAGGTGACCTCGCTGGTGGACAAATGGACAGAGGGAAGGCAGTTCGGTTTTCTCGGAGAACCGCGGGTAAATGTGCTGAATCTCAATCTGGCCCTTGACGACCTGGGCCGTTCCACAAAGGAGCAATGACCATGGATCTCCTCTATATTGGCGTCGCGACGCTCTTCTTCATCCTCACCTGGGGTTTGGCTAAATTGTGCGACGTTCTCGCAAAACATGATTCGGGAGAGAAGCAATGATAGCACTTTATTGGATTGCCGGTCTGATTTCCGCCGGTCTGCTTGTTTACCTATTTGTCGCACTCCTTAAACCGGAGATGTTTGAATGACATTCAATGGCCTATTCCAGATCGTTTTCTACCTCGCCGTCCTGATCCTTCTCGCGAAACCGCTGGGGAAATTCATGGCGCGCGTCTACCAACGCGAAAAGACGTTCCTCGACCCCGTGTTCGGACCGATTGAGCGTCTCATCTACCGCGTTGCCGGCATCAAGGCCGATGAAGAGTACGATTGGAAAGAGAACGCACTTGCCATGCTCCTCTTTAATTTTGTAAGCTTCCTCGCGGTCTATGGGATCCAGCGCCTTCAGCAGCTCTTCCCCCTGAATCCGCAGGGAATGGCGGCGGTGACGCCCGATTCATCCTTCAATACCGCGGTGAGCTTCGCCACCAACACGAACTGGCAGGGGTACGGCGGGGAGACGACGATGAGTTACCTGACCCAGATGGCGGCCCTCACAGTCCAGAACTTTGTCTCCGCCGCGACCGGCATGGCGATCCTTGTCCTCTTCATACGCGGGCTCGCCCGGCACTCCGCAAAGACGCTCGGCAATTTCTGGGTCGACCTCACACGATCGACACTCTATATTCTGCTTCCTCTCTCGTTCGTTCTGGCTCTCCTGCTTGTCTCGCAAGGAGTCGTGCAGACGATGTCTCCTTACGTATCGGCCCATCTCCTTCAGCCGACCACAACGACCGATTCCGCCGCTACAAAAGTGACCGACCAACAGATCGCCGTCGGTCCCGCGGCTTCGCAGATCGCCATCAAACAGCTCGGCACGAACGGCGGAGGGTTCTTCAACGTCAACTCTTCACATCCGTTCGAGAATCCGACTCCGTTCTCCAATTTCCTTGAAATGCTCTCCATCCTGCTGATTGCGGCGGCTCTCTGCTACACGTACGGCGTCATGGTGAACGACACCAGGCAGGGATGGGCAATTCTTGCGGCAATGACGATTGTCTTTGTCGGATTTCTTGCCCTTGCGGCGTGGGCCGAGGAGAGCAGCAACCCTCTATTCAGAGGACTGAACATCGACCAGGCCTCAAGCGCCCTTCAGCCCGGCGGCAACATGGAGGGAAAAGAAGTTCGGTTCGGTATTCCCAACTCGGTGATCTGGGCAACCGCGACGACGTCGGCATCCAACGGATCGGTCAATTCGATGCACGATTCCTTCATGCCGATGGGCGGGTTCGTCACACTGGTGATGCTCCATTTCGGTGAGGTCATTTTCGGCGGAGTCGGCTCGGGTCTCTACGGCATGCTCGTCTTCGTTATCGTGGCAGTCTTTGTGGCCGGCCTTCTCGTGGGGCGCACTCCCGAGTATCTCGGGCACAAAATAGAGGCGTACGAAATGAAGATGGCGTCGCTCCTGATCCTCATCATGCCGATCGCGGTCCTGGTGTTCACCGCCATCGCAGTCGTCACCGACGCCGGAAAGGCGGCGATCCTCAATCCCGGACCTCACGGTTTCAGCGAAATACTCTATGTCTTCACTTCGCAGGCGAACAACAACGGGAGCGCCTTCGCCGGAGCGAGCGTCAATACGCCGTTCTATAATCTTACGGGCGGTCTGGCAATGCTTATCGGCCGGTACTGGCTGGCCGTTCCAACTCTCGCGCTGGGAGGATCGCTGGTTCGGAAGAAGCTCGTCCCTCCGAGCGACGGGACCCTCCCGACTCACACCCCGCTCTTCATCTTCTGGCTTGTGGCGGTGGTTATTATCGTCGGAGCGCTGAACTTCATCCCCGCGCTGGCGCTCGGCCCGATTGTCGAACATCTTACGCTGATGCATTGAGCGGTCGCCATATCGACTTCGCCTTATCCATATCCATACAAAAGATCTCCTATGCTCATCCAGACTCCGCAAAAACAACACGCTGTCGCTGACGCCTTCTCATCCCAGCAGCTCAGGAAGCCGCTTGGATTGACAGGCGGAATGGTTCGCGGCGCGCTCATCGATTCCTTCAGGAAGCTCAATCCCCGATGGATGGTGAAAAACCCCGTTATGTTTGTTGTCGAGGTCGGCGCTCTGCTCACCCTCGGACTCTGGATCCAGGCATTGACGGGTCAGGGAGAGGCGGCTCCATGGTACATCGGGAGCGTCTCCCTCTGGCTTTGGTTCACCGTTCTTTTTGCGAACTTCTCCGAGGCTCTCGCCGAAGGTCGCGGGAAAGCTCAGGCCGAGGCGCTTCGCCGCGCCCGGCAGGAGACGAAGGCGAAGAGGCTCCGGGGCGCGTCCCGGAAATCCGAGTTTGATGTCGTTGCCTCTTCCTTCCTGAAGAAGGGGGATGTCTTCCTTGCAGAAGCGGGAGACGTCATCGCCGTCGACGGCGAGGTGGTCGAGGGAATTGCTTCAGTCGACGAAAGCGCCATCACTGGAGAGAGTGCGCCGGTGATTCGTGAATCGGGCGGCGACCGAAGTGCCGTCACCGGAGGAACGAGGGTCCTTTCGGATTGGCTTGTCATTCGCGCCACCGCGGAGCCGGGAGGAGGCTTCCTTGACAGGATGATTCACCTGATCGAGGGGGCGAAGCGACAGAAGACCCCGAATGAGATTGCCCTGAATATCCTCCTTGCCGCCTTCACCATCATTTTTCTGATGGTCTGCGTTACTCTTCTTCCTTATTCGCTCTTTAGCGTCGGTGCGGCCGGCCAAGGATCCCCCGTGACCGTCACGGTGCTTGTGGCTCTCCTCGTCTGCCTCATCCCCACAACGATCGGCGGGCTCCTTTCGGCGATCGGCATAGCGGGGATGGACCGGATGATCCGCCACAACGTCATTGCCACTTCGGGGCGTGCAATCGAAGCGGCCGGCGATGTCGACGTATTGCTTCTCGACAAAACAGGGACCGTGACGCTCGGCAACAGAATGGCGACGGAGTTCACACCGGCCCCGGGTGTCACCAAAGAACGCCTCGCCGACGCGGCGCAGCTTGCCTCACTCGCCGATGAAACCCCCGAGGGGCGCTCCATCGTCGTCCTGGCAAAAGAGAAGTACGGTCTCCGCGAGCGAAAAGTTCATGAAATCTCGGCCCATTTTGTTCCCTTCAGCGCCCAAACGCGGATGAGCGGCGCCGATATTCATCCTGAGGGAAAGAACGGGAAGCGAATGATTCGGAAAGGGGCCGCAGAGGCGATCAAGCTTTACGTGGAGGAGTTGGGGGGAACATTCCCGGCCGTGGTCAATCAGACGGTGCAGGATATCAGCCGCGTCGGAGCGACGCCGCTGGTCGTTGTGGAGAACAAGGAGGTGCTGGGAGTTATTCACCTCAAGGATATTGTCAAAGGAGGCATCAAGGAACGCTTCGCTCATCTGAGACAGATGGGAATCAAAACGGTCATGATCACCGGAGACAACAGGCTTACAGCTACGGCCATTGCCGCCGAGGCGGGGGTCGACGATTTTCTTGCCGAGGCGAAGCCGGAGGACAAGCTCAGGCTCATCCGCGATTATCAAAAAGGAGGTCGGCTCGTCGCGATGACGGGAGATGGGACGAACGATGCCCCGGCCCTGGCGCAGGCGGACGTCGCCGTGGCGATGAACACCGGCACGCAATCGGCGCGCGAGGCGGCCAACATGATCGACCTCGACAGCAACCCGACAAAACTTCTCGAGATCGTGGAAATCGGCAAGCAGCTCCTTATGACCCGCGGCACGCTGACGACCTTCAGCATCGCGAACGACGTCGCGAAGTACTTCGCCATCATTCCGGCCGCCTTTGCCACAACTTATCCAGTGTTGAATGCCCTCAACATCATGAGGCTTGCAACCCCGGAGAGCGCGATCCTCTCGGCGGTTATTTTCAACGCTCTCATCATCGTGGCGCTCATTCCCCTCGCTCTTCGCGGCGTGAAGTACCGTCCGGTGAGCGCGGTCCATCTCCTGCGACGCCACCTCTTCCTTTACGGCGTCGGCGGAATCATCGTCCCCTTCTTTGGCATCAAGCTCGTCGACCTGATCCTCGTCGCCCTCAAACTCGTCTGATATCGCGTCTCGAAACGGGAGCCTCGGAGGCTCCCGTTCTCGATGCGTTCATCCGGGTGTCAAGGGAAATTGAGATTCCCCCAGTTCTTCTTAACAAGTTCCTTACAACAGGCTCTCCCCTTTTTACCCCCCCTTCATTGCCCGCACAGGCTCGATCGATTAATTTTGTAGCGTATGAAACTCAAAGGAGGCACACCGATGATCGGAGCTGTCGTAGCGCTAGTGCTTTCGCTCTTCTACCTTGGTTCAATGGTCTCTCTTCTAAGGAGAGGAAGAGATCGGAGAAACGAAAGTGACTCGGCGAAACCTGCGAATTTACCGGGGTTCGAAACAGCGGAAGAAGTCATCCACGCCCGTTTGGCTCACTTCCCGGCACAGATCGGCCACTGGGATGTTCCCGGAATGAATCATAATCCTCAGCGATAGGGTGATTGTCATGAAACACTACTTGCCGAGAGAAATTCTTTCTGCGCAGCGGGAGGTTGGTCGAGCTTCGCGCCCTCGCCCCTCTTCGACCGATCATCGTGCGATACTTCATGCGGCGCATGCTGATGAGCCGAAGAGAAGCACGGGAAAGCTCAAAGTCTTCGTGACGAGGATTCCACTCCCGAACCTTTTCGAGGGGATGGTGGCAGAAGGGAGGCGTCTCCTTGCGTCGGGTGTCGACGTCGTCGTGGCGCTGGAAGACGAACACAGGGAGATCGATTTCCCTTCTGTCCGGATTATTCCGCCAAAAGTGGTAACGTGCGGCAAGAAGGAATATTACGAGCTGGACGAAGAGGCTATCCTCAGGCGATCCCCCGCCCTTCTCATCGTTGACAATTTCCTGCACGTCAAGATCTCGGCATCCGGCCGTGAGATGCGATATCAAGACATCCGCGACATGCTTGATGCGGGAATCAGCGTCGTCACCTCTGCCTACTCTGCCTTTGGATCGAATTTAAAAAACGCGCTTGAATATGTCTCTGCGCATTTTCCCGCTCCGTTCAGCCGAAACACCGATCTGCCGAAGGATGAGGTTCTTTCGCTTGTCTTTGCGGCCGCCGATCCGTTTGAACATTTGATTCCATTCTTCAGCACCATCCACGAACAGTAGAGCCGCTCATGACTTACCGTCACACACAGAGGGGAAGCATCATCATCGCAAGCGTCGGTCTTGCGTTTCTTGTCGCCCTCTATG
>DATJQP010000035.1:0-28843 GCA_035505655.1 Bacteroidota bacterium | reverse complement strand
ATCTCGTTCCTCACAAACTCAAACACTTTCGACTTCTCTTTCTCGGTCCGGACGGCCGTGCGGATCGGGCGACGGTTTCGAGGGAGTTCGTCGATGACGGAGACGTCAAGGTCCCCGTAGAGCGTCAGCGAGAGAGTGCGCGGAATCGGGGTTGCAGTCATGACAAGCACATCCGGATTCGCCCTCCCCTTTTCACGAAGGAGAGCGCGTTGGGCGACACCAAAGCGATGCTGCTCATCCACGACAATGAGTCCGAGCGACCCGAATTCCACCTTTTCCTGAATGAGAGCATGCGTGCCGACGACGATGTTCGCCGACCCGCGGCGGATGTCCTCCAGGATGTCTTCCCGGAGCCGCTTCCTCTGTCCACCGACAAGAAGGCGCACGTTCACCGGAAGGCCCCGGAGAAAGTTTCTGAGGGTGAAGAAGTGCTGCTCGGCGAGGATTTCCGTCGGAGCCATCAAGGCGCACTGAAAGCCGTTGTCCACGGCCACGAGCATCGCAAAAAGGGCCACAATCGTTTTCCCGCTGCCGACGTCTCCCTGAAGCAGCCGGTTCATCGGTTGCGGTTGGCCCATGTCCGTCGTGATCTCCTTGATGACACGCCGCTGTGCGTCGGTGAGCTCGAAAGGTAGGCTCGCGAGAAGGCCCCGCGCCAGCTCGCTCTTGACATTGAAGCTGATTCCCTTGAGGTCCCCTTTCACCTCACGGCGGCGATACGCCATGAGCAATTCAAAAAAGAAGAGCTCGTCGAACTTTAGTCTCTTCAGTCCTTCGTCTCGCTGAGCATACGTTTTCGGGAAGTGGATTGCCTTAAGAGCGGAATGAAGGTCCGAGAGCTCTTCCCCCCTTCTGAGCTCCTCAGGAAGGAATTCAACAAGCGTTCCCAGGTTGTCCTGAAGGGTGTTGCGAATAATCCTCCGGAAACCGCGGCTGTCGAGCCCGACCTGACGAAGTTCCTCGCTCGACGCGTACTTCGGGATGATCGCCCCGGTATTGAGGAGAGAATTCCAGTCCGTCCCGTCATCCTCGTCCCGTGTCTTGAGCCTGTCGAACTCCGGGTGGATGAATTGAGGGCGGTGCAACCGGTCGAGTTCCGGTACAGAGGAGACGGCGAGGATCTCGCCCACCTCAAAGGCCTTCTGGTACCACTGAACTCCCGCGAAGAAGATGCAGGTCAGGAAGCCGGTCTCATCCTTCAAGGTGAGGAAAAACATCTGCTTCCCCCGACGCGTGCGACGCACCTCCTGCCGGTACACCACGCCGATGACAGTCACTTCCTTGCCGGCAGGGACAAGAGGAATAAGGTCGCGTACTTTTGTGATTCGGGAGCGATCGAGATAATCGCGAGGGAGGTAGTACAACAATTCTGGAATAGAGGAAACGCCGGCTCCCTTGAGTGCGGCCGCGCGCTTAGGCCCTACTCCCCTGACAAACTGAAGAGAGTCTTTCTGCTGTGCGTGCAATTAAATGCTAAGGCGTATGGTCCCACCTGCCGGGAAGATGGCCCGGAGGCGACGAGGCTCCCGGGCTACTGCCGATCGGGAGTCGGAGGAGCGGAAGTCTCCGAACTCCATCCGCCCGGGATCCGGTACGCGATCCGCTCCTTCCCCAGTTCGACAATGAGCGAATCCCGGCCGACCGCCTCGACGGCGGCCTTTCTGAATTCCGAGCGCTGCACCAATGTATTGCGATAGAAGGTCAGATTCAATCCTGCAGACGATTTCTCCACCAGGGTCTCAAGCGCATCCGAGGGGAGTTTCGGGAGCTGCACCGCCAGCGTGCGGGGAAGGAATGCCGTGGAGACCTGACGGAGGGTAATGATCTGCTCGGCACCTTCATGCTGGATCGCGATCACCCTCTCTATGGCTCCCGCGCTATCATCATGGGTGAAGCCGCTCGATTGAGCGGCGAGTTCTCCCTCGTCTCTGCCAATCTCCGATCCCCCCTCCTCCACGACGATCACCTTGCCGAGAAGCCAGAAGCTTCCTTCATGTCCAAGTCCGACTTCCGCCTGTGGTGAAGAGATCGCAGTCCTTTCGTCAATCCCCGAACCCCTCCCAGCGCCTTCGACCTTTTCATCCCGGAGTGTGTCTGTGGCAGAGTGTGTTACAACGTACTTCGTTGAAGAAAACTTGGATGGCCACGTGAGGGAGCCGACGTAGAACCGAAATATCCCCAGCCCGAGAAGTACGATGAGTACGGCAGCGGCGAGGCTCACGAATTGGTTGCGTTGATACCATATCGCATCCCGCGCCCTGAGGTGAACCGACAGTCGTTCCTTTAGCATATCTCTTCCCGCCCTCTTCGCACCGGCCGCGAGCACGCTCTCCCGCCTGACAGCCTCACGACATTGAAGACATCGCGAGAGATGCCCGTTCAAAGGCTCCCGTGCCGCGGGGCTAAGCCGACCGAGGACGTACTCGGAGAGGATCTCCGGATCCTCGGTCCAATGCGCCGTATCGGACCTAGATGTCATAGCATGTTGTGAAGTAGTCCCTCGAGCCCTTTTTTACACTGATATTTCTTCGACTTCACAGTATCCGCGTTCGCGAAACCCATCTTCATCCCTATCTGCTCCAAAGAAAGCTCCTCCCAATAGAATAGAAGAAGAAGGGTCCGGCACGGTTCACCGAGCCGTCTCAATGCATCGCCGACGATCTTCGCATCCTCTCCTTCTATAAGTTCTTCGAGGGGCGAAGGTTCGTCGTTTGGGGCTGCCTCGACGAATTCCTGGTCACGGTGCTCACGCCTTCGTTGTGCAAGTCTTCTGAACCAAAGGTTCTTGACCGTGGCAAGGATGAAAGTACTGAGCTTTGCCCGGTACTCGTATTCCTCCCGACGCACTTTTTCCCACAAGATCACCACCGCGTCCTGAAGCAGTTCTTCCGCATCTTCCCGGCTCCCGCTGTTCTTCAGCACAAACGACGTCACAGCTCTCCGGTTTTCATCAAACAGGATCGCCAGACCTTCTTCATCCCCCCTGTTCCGGATGAGGTCGAGGATTTTGGCATCGTTGTTCAGAAAAAGGAGGGGCGCGTTCATTTACCTTCTGCTTGTTAATGACATTAACAGACAAAAGGTGAATGGAGCGATCCGTGCGAGAACCCACATCGAAGGAAAGGAGGAACAAGCCATGACAACACCAGCGGTTTTTGAATATGGTGCATATGAGATTCGATCACAATACCAGGTGTTTGCGCTGCAGGCCCTGGGAATTGCCGTGGCGATTCACCTGGCAGTGATCGGAGGCTTCAATTTCATCGAGGCAGTCACGCCGTCCGAGCCTCCGCGTATTATCATCTGCACTCTTCGTCCCACCGACCTTCCTCCACCCCCATCGATCCTCAACAGCGCCGCAGCCCCGGCCATCCACGTTGCATCGACAGTGTCCGGCGGCTCACGTGCCAACCCCATCATGGTCCCGGACGCCGAAATAAGCCCTGAGAACACGATCGCAACACAGGCAGAGATGAACCCCGGCGCATCGACATCGAACCTGCCGGGTGAGAACGGGGGGACGATCGTTGTGAACATTGGCTCTGGGATCGAATCGGAGACCGAGCCCCCGCCGTTCCTGCCGGTTGAAAAGTCTCCGACGCCGATTGTCTCGCCGGGGCCGGTTTATCCTCTCATCGCTCTGAAGGCCGGAATCGAAGGAACGGTACACACTCGCGTGTGGGTAACGAAAGAAGGGAAGGTCAAAAAAGTGGAGGTGGTAAAGAGTGATTCCGACATTCTTACCGAGGCTGCGGTCTCGGCGGCGGCTCAGTGGGTCTTCACCCCCGCCATCATGAACAACGGTCCGGTCGCGGTATGGGTCGCGATCCCCTTCAAGTTCTCGATTCAGCGAGGGCTTTGACTAAGGCAACCCGGCGAGGGGGCGCCGGCCTCAGGCGGTTTCCCCCTTGACCTCCCTCGTCATCAACTCTTCGGTGGCCATATGAGGATTCTTCCCCTCAAACAGGATCTTGTGGACCTGGGAGAAAATAGCCATCTCGATCCGGTGCCGCTCGGCAAGGTCGACGGCTGACTGGCACGTCGCAACTCCCTCTGCGACCATAATCATTTCTTTCAGAACATCCTCAAGCTTCCGCCCCTTCCCGACCTCCTCGCCGACATAACGATTCCTGCTATGCTTACTCATGCAGGTCACGATGAGGTCGCCGACCCCCGTGAGTCCCGCGAAGGTCCGCGGGAGTGCTCCCATTTTCACTCCCAACCTTGTCATCTCAGCAATCCCCCTCGTCATGATCGCCGCTTTCGTGTTGTCGCCGAATCCCGCGCCGTCCACGACTCCCGCGCCGATCGCGATGACATTCTTGAGCGCTCCGCCGAGCTCCACTCCCCGGATATCGTCGTTGATGTAGACCCTGAACCATGGCACGCTGAAGGCGGAAGCGACGGCCTTCGCCGTCTTCATATTGAACGATGCGGAGACCACCGCGGTCGGCATCCTTTTGACGACTTCTTCGGCGTGGCTGGGTCCCGAAAGAATCGCCAGGTTTGCCTTTTTTTCATGCTCGAGAACGTCGAGCATCACCTCGGACATTGTCATGAGGGAGTGATTCTCGATCCCCTTTGCCACATTGACGATGATGGTATCGGTGAGCTCGTGGTGGGCGATCTGCTGGATGATCGACCGGAGGAACTGCGAAGGGACGGCCGAGACGATCATGTCCTTCTTATACGCTGCCTCCTGAATGTCCGTGAGGACGGAGATCCCTACCGGTATTTTTATTCCCGGGATGAACTCGGGATTTTCCCGGGTCTCGAGAATCTGCGCGGCCTGTTCGGGACGATATGTCCAGAGGGAGACGTCGTGATTCTTTTCGGAGAGAAGAATGGCGAGAGTCGTCCCCCAGCTACCGGCCCCAAGGACAGCAATGCGCATGACGCATCAACTCAGAAAGAGGATTGAAAGGAGGAAGAACCTTCGTTACTTACGGGTTCCGCGGAAGTTCGTGAGCTTGCTTTCGGTCCCCCGGAGGAGCCGTCTGATGTTTTCCCGATGTGTATAAATGAGGAGCAGCGAAGTGCCGATCGCAAAGAATATCAGCGTGTGGTATCCCTGGATTTCAACTTTAAAAATATTTTCGCGGAAGAACATCGTCAGCGGAAAAGCGACCGCCCCGGCAATCGAGCCCAGGGAAACGTACCTCGAACTTGAGAAGACCGCGGCGAAGATCACAATCGCAACGGCGAATTCCACGGGTGCGAGAGCGAGGAGCATCCCGGCTCCGGTGGCGACTCCCTTGCCCCCTTTGAAACCGGCAAAGAGAGTCCAGATATGTCCGAGGATCGCGGCGACGCCGCAGATGATCTGCACAACGGTGAAGTCTTCAAACGGAGTCCTGTTCTGGAACGGAAGAGACGGGTCCCAGAATAGTCTCGCGATGAAGAATGTCGCGACGACTCCTTTGAAGAGATCGAAGAGAATCACCGCCAGCCCCACCTTCCATCCAAGAACCCGCATCACGTTCGTTCCGCCGGCGTTGCCGCTCCCGTGCTGGCGAATATCCATGCCATGCAACATCTTCGACGCTATGATGCTCGTTGGAATGGATCCGACGATATAGCTCAGGACAATGACTATCGCGAGATTGATCATTGTGCACCCTCACTGTGGCTGGGAAAATGGCATGAATTAAGAGTCAAAATAGAGAATCACATGGTGAAAATCAAGCGCGCGCCTCGCCCCTACCTTCGTCCTCCCAACTATCCCGATCTCCATCGCCTGAGAACGATTGACCTGGTGCTGATTGCACGGTCGAGGGCAAGAATTCCGTCAAGGTGGTCAATTTCGTGCTGAAGCAGCTCTGAAAGTTTGCCGGTCGCGCTGATGCTCCGCGGAGTTCCCTCCTCATCAACATAGGTAACCCGGATCGATCGATAACGACGCACTCTTACGAGAAGTTCGGGGAATGAAAAACAATCGTCCCACAATTCGAATGTGCCTTTGCTTCGCTTCGTGATCGTCGGGTTGAGAAGAGCGCCCAATCCTTTCGGCTTGATGTAAATCATCCTCACCGGTTTGCCGATCTGAGGGGCGGCGATTCCTCTCCCGAACCGGCGTCGTTTCCGAAAATCGTTCAGTGTGTCGCGAAGGTCGCGTGCCAGAGCCCGCGAGCTGGAGGACTTCACATCCTTCACCGGCCTGCACTTCGTGCGGAGAATCGGATCCCCCAGTAGTCGAATCCTTCGGACTGCCATCGTTTGCTCCTCCTAATCCCTGAACTCCCGTGCGAGGATCGCCGCAAGTTCGAGGTCATCGGGGGTTGTGATCTTGATGTTTCCGGAACTTCCTTCGACTAGTACCGGGTGGATGTCCAGCTCCTCGACAAGGCTCGAATCGTCGGTCGCTTCAGTCCCTCGTTGATTTGCCTTTTCGTATGCCTTTCGGAGAAGCTCAGCAGTGAAAGCCTGAGGAGTTTGCGCCGCCCAGAGAACGGATCGGTCGAGGGTTCTGACGATGCGGGAGGATCGATCCCCTTCCTTGATCGTGTCTTTCACCGGTATGGCAACGACGGCAGCTGAATGGATTCTCGCGGCGTTGATGGCTTCCCCAATGGTTGACCGACGAACGAAAGGTCTGACGGCATCGTGGACAAGGACGATCTCCGCCTCCTTTGACACAACCTTCAACGCATTGCCCACCGAGTCCTGCCGCCTTTTGCCCCCCTCGACAATGCGTGAGATCTTTCCAAACCCGTATCGCCGGACTAGCGTCTCGAGCCGCTGACGACCGGACGGATTGATCGCGACGACGATTTCACCGATTTCGGCGCACCCTTCGAATCGCTCGAGGGTGTGTACGATAATCGGCTTTCCCAGGAGCGGAAGAAACTGCTTGCTGGTTCCCCCTCCCATCCGTTCCCCCGTCCCTCCCGCCGGTATGATGACGCTCGTAAACATTGTCGGTCACTTTCTCCCCGGGGTGTATGTTTTCCCGAAATATTCGATGACAAAATTGAAGTTCGGAAAGACCTTCGGCAGGCGCATGATGCTGAAGACCATCACTCCGATCGCCATCCGGTCGACCCAGGACGAGAGGGGCCATCCGAAATGTATCGTAAACTTACGATCCGGCAACTCATAGCTCAGAGCGTAAAGGATCTCCACCATGCCGTCGTAGAGGGTCTGTCCGTGATTGGCAAATCGGTAGTGGTTCGCAGCCAGCTTCTCCGGAATCCCCTGCCGCGGCGAATAGAAGCTCACGTAGACAGCCGTTGCCGTCTGATCATCCGCGCTCGCCTCCTGAGGACGGCGGAAATAGATATGGACATTCTCCGCGTCGCTCTCCGCGATGGAGAAAATCATGTTCATCGGCACGTCGGTCTGCTGGATCTGTTTGATCTCCGGCGCCCGGTGGCGCGCTACCCGGAGTCCGATAAAGAGAAAGACGATCGTGACCGTTCCCCATGTCAGTGTTCCATACGGCTTTTCGTACGCCAGGTAGAGGAAACAGCTCAGGAGAATGATGAAGAGCACGAACGTCCCCAGCCTCGAGGTGTAGTAACCGCGCACCGCCTTCGTTCCCTGAAAATAGCGGTAGATGAGGAGGCTTCCCATGTTGATGGTGAAGCTCGCAAGCAACCCGACGGCGTACATCTCCGCGAGCGTTTTTTGACTCCCGCTCGTCACGAAAACGATGAAGGAGAAAAAGAGGGCGCTCATGAGGTGGATGCGATAAAGCGACTGACGCTTGTTGGTTCTGATGATCCATGCAAACCCGTATCGGTGCGCGACACGCTCCATGAGCTCGCTCGAGGCGACGTAGGCGGTGTTCACGGCCATCATGAGGAGGACGCTGGCGAGAAGGCCGACGATGTAGCCGAACGGAATGCCCCCCACCATTCGCGCAAACTGCGTGATGAGGTCCGTTTCGTGCGCGGCGACGTCGATTCTCGACGAGAGCACGAACATCGAAAGAAGCGGCGTGAAAATCCCGATCGTGAGACCGAGGAAGATGTATGCCCTTCGGATGTCGTGCCACGATTTCACGAGGCCGGCCGTCTGCACGACCGATTCGATTCCCGAGTAGGCGAGGATGCAACTCGAGATGCTGACAATGATAATGAAGTAGGTGTCGAACCAGCTCCCCTCGTCGAAGCGGCGGGCGGCGCCGGCAAACGCATGTCCGATTTGCGACATGCTATGCGCGTCGGCATGGAGGACCCCGGCTGAGAGAAGGTTGATGAGGACGAGCGCCGCGACGACGAAGATGCCGAAGGTGAACTTCGCGTTTTCCTTGATGCCGAGGATGTTGAGTCCTGCAACAAACCAGATGACGCCGAGTTCGAGCGCAAACTTGCCGGTCGCCGACATCGGGAAGAACGCCATCCCGTTCTCGATGGCGCTCACCGTGGAGATGCTCGCGGTGAGGACGTAATCGACAAGGATCGACGCAACCGCGATGAACGACATGGTTGGGCCCAGAACGAGGTAGGAAAAGGAGTAGACCCCTCCTCCGCGGATGCCGTGGAGCTCGAGGATCTCCGCGATCTCGACCATCCTCGTCGAGAGAATCCGCATGAGGATGGAGGTCACCGCAAGGTAGACGATCGCGTGGTACGCAATGAAGCGGAAGGCCTCGCTCGGCGCATAGAAGATCGACGTGAGCTCGTCCATGAGGGTGATAATCGCGACGGAGAGCCACGTGAGCCACCAGCGCCCGCTGGAGAAATAGGCGAGAAGGTTCTTGCGGGTAAGAAGATAGGCAAAGCCGGCGACAAGGGCGACGTTGACGACGACGGAGATGAAAAACCGCTCAGTGAGCATACGACGCCCTCGCCTGCCGGATCAAAGGATCAACATTGCGTCGCCGTAGCTGTAGAACCGGTATCCCTTCTTGATCGCGAGCTTGTAGGACCTCATGATGAAATCGTGGTCGGCGAACGCGGACGTCAGCATGAGAAGCGTCGACTCCGGCATATGGAAATTCGTGATGAGCTTGTCGGCGATCTTGAAATCGTACGGCGGAAAGATGAACTTGTCGGTCCATCCGCGGCTCGGCTTGAGGTGGCCGTCGGTCGTGACGCTCGATTCGAGCGCCCGGCAGGTACTCGTGCCGCAGACAAAGACATTGCCGCGATTGTCGATGACGCGGTTGACGGCGTTCGCTGTCACTTCGTTGACTTCGAAGTACTCCGAGTCCATCTTGTGTTTCGTGAGGTCTTCAACCTCGACCGTCCGGAACGTGCCGAGACCGATATGGAGGAGGACCGAGACGACCTTGACCCCCTTCCGCTCGAGCTTTTTCAGCAGCGGTTTCGTGAAGTGAAGCCCCGCGGTGGGAGCGGCGACGGCGCCGACCGTCCTGGCATAGACCGTCTGGTAGGCGTCTTTGTCCCTTTCGGTCGGTTCGCGCTTGATGTAATACGGGAGCGGAGTCTTTCCGATCTTCTCGATGAGCTTGAAAAAATCTCCCGTGTAGTTGAAGCGGACCGTCCTGCCGCGTGACGTCGTGTTGTCGATCACTTCGCACGCGAGGTTGCCGTTGTCGAAATAGATCTTGTTCCCGATCCGGACTTTCCGGGCAGGGTCGACGATGACGTCCCAGATATTATCCTCGGCGTTCAGTTGCCGGAGGAGAAAGACTTCGATCTTGGCGTTCGTCTTCTCCTTTCGACCGTAGAGGCGCGCCTGGAACACTTTCGTCTCGTTGACAACGAGACAATCCCCTTTCTTGAAATACTCCGAGATGTCGCGGAAATGGACCTCTTCGATGGTCTCATCCGAACGGTTGAGCACCATGAGTCGCGCCCGATCCCTCGGGGAGGCAGGATGCTTTGCTATAAGGTTCCGCGGAAGCGGATACTTGAAGTCCGAGAGTTTCATCGCAGTATTGTTTCGGTACGGGGAAACAATCCCTTTGGTGGTAGATGCGCTCTTACGGGAGCGGGTGAATTAGGTCAACAACGTAGCGGTGCTGGGAACATCCGCCGGAGAGGCGGGCCGGCTCATCATGGTCCGGCCTCTCCGGCTTCTGTTCACGGCTTGCTCAGGCCGTTGCCGTTATTTCTTCTTTGCTTTTGCGCGCGGAGCGTCCTTCAACGCAGCGCGGGCAGCCGCAAGTCGTGCAATCGGCACGCGGAACGGCGAACAGGAGACGTAGTTCTGGTTGATCAGGTGGCAGAACTCAACGCTCGACGGCTCGCCGCCGTGCTCACCGCAGATTCCGACCTTGAGGTCCGACCGAACCGACCGACCTTTTTCGACGGCGATCTTCATCAACGCTCCAACACCGCCGCGGTCGAGCACTTCGAACGGATCCTTCGGGTAGATCTCCTTCTCGACGTAAGGCACAAGGAATCTCGCAGCGTCGTCACGGCTAACGCCGAGGGTCGTCTGCGTGAGATCGTTCGTGCCGAAGCTGAAGAACTCGGCGACGGTGGCGATTTCATCCGCGGTGATGGCGCCGCGCGGAATCTCGATCATCGTCCCGACGAGGTACTTGAACTTCACACCTTTCTCCTTCATGACCTCCTCGGCCACCTGGCGGACAATCTTCGCCTGGTGCTCGAGCTCCTTGACGTTTCCGACGAGCGGGATCATGACTTCGGGCTCCACCTTGATCCCCTTCGCCTGAGTGTTCGCCGCAGCCTCAAAGATGGCCCGCGACTGCATCTCGGTGATTTCGGGGAAGATGATGCCGAGGCGGCATCCACGGAAACCGAGCATCGGGTTGAACTCGTGGAGGCTTTCGACGCGATGGTGTACCTTTTCGTAGGAGATCCCGATCTGTGACGCGAGTTCGCGCTGAGCCGATTCCTCGTGGGGAACGAACTCGTGCAGCGGAGGATCGATGGTCCTGATCGTCACGGGCCTGCCGTCCATTGCCTCGAAGATTCCTTCGAAATCGGTCCGCTGGAGCGGAAGAAGCTTTGCGAGGGCTCTCTTTCGCTCGTCGAGCGTATCCGCGAGAATCATCTCACGCATCGGTCCGATCTTACCTTCTCCGAAGAACATATGCTCCGTCCGGCAAAGACCGATTCCCTCGGCTCCGAATGCGACGGCATTGAGGGCCTGGTCCGGCTGGTCGGCGTTCGTGCGGATCTTCAGTCTCCGGTACTTGTCGGCCCACGACATGATCTTCGCGTACTGTTGATAGACCGGCGCTTCCTTCGGGGCAAGCGTCTTGTCGATGAGCACCTGGAGCACCTCGGACGGCTTCGTCGGAACTTTACCTTCGATGACCTCTCCGGTCGTCCCGTCAAGGGAGATCCAGTCCCCTTCCTTGACCACCTTCCCCTTCACCTTCATCGTGTGGGTGGAATAATCGATGTCGAGCGCGGAGCAGCCTGCGACGCAGACCTTTCCCATCTGTCGCGCGACGAGGGCTGCGTGCGACGTCATGCCGCCGCGGGCGGTGAGAATACCCTCCGCCGCGTCCATCCCTTTGATATCTTCCGGTGACGTTTCGATCCGGGTGAGGATGACATGCTCTCCCCGCTTCTTCCACGCTTCGGCATCGGGGGCGTTGAAGACAATGCGCCCTGTCGCGGCTCCCGGACCGGCGTTCAGACCTTTCGCCAGGAGACGGCCGCCTTTGACCGCCGCTTCTTTCTCCTTCAGGTCGAAGACCGGCCGCAGAAGCTGGTTGAGCTGATCGGGTTCGATCCTCGCAAGGGCGTCCTTATCGGTGATGAGTTTCTCGCCGACCATGTCGACGGCAATTTTGATCGCCGCAAACGCAGTCCGCTTTCCGACGCGGCACTGAAGCATGTAGAGCTTTCCCTGCTGGATCGTGAACTCGATGTCGTTCATATCCTTGTAATGCCGCTCGAGGGTCTTCCGGATCTTGTCGAGCTGGCCGTAGATTTTCGGATTATCCTTCGCGAGCTGCGCAATGGGAAGCGGGGTCCGGATTCCTGCGACGACGTCCTCGCCTTGTGCATTCATGAGATATTCACCGTAGAAGATGTTCTCGCCGGTTGCCGCGTCCCGCGTGAAGGCAACGCCCGTGCCCGAGTCCTCTCCCATGTTCCCGAAGACCATCGACTGCACGTTCACCGCCGTTCCCCACGATTCCGGGATGTCGTACATCTTCCGGTAGGCGATCGCCCTGTCGTTGTTCCATGAGCCGAACACGGCACCGATGGCGCCCCACATCTGCTCCATCGGTTCCTCCGGAAAATCGTGACCCGTCTTTTCCTTGATCGCCGCCTTGAAGAGCCCGACGAGGTCCTTCAGGTCGTCGGCGGTAAGCTCGGTATCAAGGTGGACGCCCCGGGACTTCTTCTTCTGCTCGATGATCACCTCGAACGGATCGATCTCGTCTTTGTGGACCGGTTTCAGCCCGAGGACGACGTCGCCGTACATCTGGACAAACCTTCTGTACGAATCGTAGACGAACCGCGGATTGTTTGTCTTCTTGATGAGTCCGTCCGCGACTCGGTCGTTGAGACCCAGGTTGAGGATCGTATCCATCATCCCGGGCATCGACGCGCGGGCACCGGACCGGACAGAGACGAGAAGCGGATTCTTCGCGTCGCCGAACTTCGCTCCCATCGCCTTTTCGACCTTCGCAATCTGCTTCTTGACGTCGGCCGTAAGCACTTTGGGGTACGTGTGCTTGTTCGCGTAATAGTACGTGCATACCTCGGTCGAGATCGTGAACCCTGCCGGAACCGGCAATCCGATATTCGTCATCTCGGCGAGGTTTGCTCCCTTCCCGCCGAGGAGGTTCTTCATTTCAGCTTTCCCTTCGGCTTTTCCGTTGCCGAAGAAGTATACATATTTAGGCATTGTTGTAATTTTTCCTTTTGTCTGGATGGTGTTGGTGTTCTGTTGTTTTCAGGGTAATGCTTTACTCTCTTCTATCGTCGATTCTCTTGCCTTCGCGTCTCCTTTAAAAATGTTCTTGCCACACTCTCCGCCAGCGGATTGGAGGAATCCCTCATTCTTTCCGGGTGCCACTGCACCAGCAACAAAAATGGTTTATCAGCTTTCGTTTCCCACTCGACGGCTTCGGCGACACCGTCGGCCGACGTTGCGCTCACCTTCAGTCCCCGTCCGACTTTGTCGATCCCCTGATGATGCGACGAATTGACGACCCCTTTTTTCTCCCCCGCGATCGCGGCGAGCATCGTCCCTTCCTCAATCACAAGCTCGTGACGGCGATCTTTTTCTCCATCTTTCCTGTGGGGAAGGAATCCTGCCGCCTCCAGGTCTTCATGGAGACTCCCGCCGAGAAAGACATTGACCGTCTGAAGCCCGCGGCAAATACCGAGTTGCGGAATTCCCGCTCCGAGCGCCTTTTCGACAACCTCGAATTCAAGCTTGTCTCGTTTCTCGTCCACTCCGGCAATGCGGCCGCCCGACTCGTTCCCGCCGTATGCCCCGGGATGGATGTCCCCGCCTCCGCTCAGGAGCAATCCGTCGCAGCTGAGCACTTCGTCGGCGGATTGCAGTTTCACAAAATGGATCGAGGGATTGAACCTCAGCAGCCATCCTTCGTAGTTGCTCAGCCCGCCGGCGTCCGACATACTTCCCGTGATCCCGATCTTCATCGCTTCGCTCTTCCCTCCAGAACTCTTGAAATGACCGCATCCCATAGCTCCGGCTCATGCACTTCTGCTTCCCCCTCCACGTAAAAGAACGGATGATGATCGAAGTACTCCGGATACGAGAGCCGGACGAAATCCTTCTCCGTGGTGACGATGTACTCCGAGCCGAGCTTCTTCCGCTCCTCGACGATGCGATCGAGGTCTTCCCGCACATACCACCGATGGTCGTCGAACTCGAGCATGGCATCGACGACGAGCCCGAGCTCCACAAGACTGTGACGAAATCCCTCCGGGTTCCCGATGCCGCAAAATGCTACAACGTGTTTTCCCTTTAGCCCGCTCAGATCGACGCTGAACTTCGACTTCGCCCTGCGGAAGGACGTGATCCGGTACGAGCTCGTCAGAATCGCCGCTTTCGACCGTGAGCCGATCTGTTGCCGCAGATCCCGCTGATCCTCATCCCTTCCAATCCTGGTGAAGATGACAACATCAGCCCGCCTCAAACCTCCCAACGGTTCCCGAAGGTATCCCGCCGGCAGCATCGCCGTCCGGAAGGGGGAACGGGAGACATCGATAAGGACAATGTCCAGATCCCTGTGCATCCGGCGGTGTTGAAAGCCGTCGTCGAGGACCACCGCGCGCGCTCCAAGCGACTTGACGGCGTGCTCTGCACCACGCACCCGGTCTTCGTCGACAACCACGGGAACACCCGGAAGCCGCGTGGCGAGTTGGAAGGCCTCGTCCCCCGCCTCCTGAACCGTCGAGGCGATCGAGTCTCCGGTTGAGACCTCCCGCATTCCCCTGGATCGTCGACCGTATCCCCTGCTGACGACTGCAGCCCGGACATTAAGCCGTTCCAGGGTCTTCACGATGAGCTCCACGATCGGAGTCTTGCCGGTACCACCTGAAGTCATGTTTCCGACCGAGATGACCGGCACGTCGATCCTCCGGGATTGAACGACACGCATGTCAAAGAACAGATTCCGCAACGCCATCCCCAACCCATACATCCAGCCCAGCGGCAGGAGAACCGGCAGAGGTTTCATCCCGCGCCCCCGGGGAGAGAAACGGGACCTTCAGTCATGAAAGCATTCCTCCTCGGCTTTCCGGTGGAGTTCCTCGAGTTCGGTTTCCCTGGTTCTGAGATACTCGTCGAACGCCTCCTCCCGAAGATCCGGCGGGACGATGACCGGTTCGCTGTACCATACGCTGACCGGCGAGAACGGCATCGGAACTTCAAAATGGTCCCAACTTTTCAAAAGTCGTCGCCGCCGGGCCGCCATTCCGACAAGAAAAAGCGGAACCCGCGTTTGCTGGGCGATGCGGATGGCTCCCGCCTTCATCCTGTGGCGCGGGCCGGTCGGACCATCGGGCGTGATGCAGAGGGGATCGCCTGCCGCCACAGCCTCGATCATCAGCTGAAGCGCCTCCTTCCCACCGACATGACTCGACCCGCGGATGAGCCGGTAGTTCCAGCGCTCAAGAGTCGCCGCAAGAATCTCGCCGTCGCCGCTCCGGCTGACCAGGGCCGCAACCCGCCCGTCGTGAGACGGCCGGTGGAGATACCATCCGAAGAGCATCGATCCATGCCAGAACGCGAGGACAAAAGGCTGCTTCCCCGCCCGGACATCTTCAAAGAACTTCGCGTTGTGCCGCCTGACACGCAGCGTGGAAAAAAGAAGCGACGCAACGATCCAGAGTGATTTCTTTCCCACCCAGTCCAGAATTTTCTTCATAACGGATGACGACGTTCATCGTTTAGAGAGTCCCCATGCCAAGAACTGCATTCGCCACGTTCAGCGATGCTCCCTTCGATCCGAGGAGCCCTCTGACCGCCGAGAGTTCCTTTTTCATTGTAGTCCGGCGTCCTTCATCATGAAGAAGCTCGCGGGCAATTTCCGCGATCCTTCTCACCGTAGCATTCCCCTGGACAAGTTCGGGGACGATTCGCCGGCCGGCGACAATGTTGACAAGGCCGATGTCCTTCACCCTGACAAGCAGACGCGCGACGAGGTACGTAAGCCAGGAGGTACGGTAGACGACGATCATCGGAGTCTCGAGGCACGCCGTCTCAAGGGTCGCCGTGCCGGAGGTGACGATCGCCAGGTCTGCGTTCTTCATCACCTCGTGGGTCGCATTCTCCACATATTGAAGCCGGGTGTTTGGCGGACGATAGTAGTCAAGAAGCTCCGGCCGGAGGTTCGGCGCGACCCCCACGACAACCTCGACCCCGTCCGACTCCCGAAGGGCCTCCGCAGACCGTGCCATGACCGAGAAGAGATCGCGTATTTCCTGGCGCCGGCTCCCCGGAATCAGCGCGAGGATCTTCCTCGAAGGATCAATGCCGTACCTCTTGCAGAATTGAGCGCGCGTGAAGCTGGTCTCCATTTCTTCCAGCAACGGATGGCCGACGAAACTTACCGGCACACCCTCCTTGCGATAGATCTCCTCTTCGAACGGAAAAACGACGAGCATCCTGTCGACGATTCCCGGCATCTTCTTCACACGCCCCTTTTTCCAGGCCCATACCTGGGGGCTGATGTAGTACACTACCTTGACTCCATGACGCTTTGCAATGCGGGCAAACCTCAGGTTGAAACCCGGGTAGTCGATGAGGAGAACGACCTCGGGTTTCTTGATGATGACGAGCTGCTCCAGCGTCTTTTCCACCGATCGGATGAGCGGCAAATGACGAAGGACCTCCGCAAAGCCCATGAAAGAGAGTTCGCGGACATGGTAGGTAAGCGACATTCCCTCAGCCTTCATCTTCTCTCCGCCAACGCCGAAGATCTCAACCGACGGCTGGAGCCGCTTGAGCTCCCTTACCACCCCGGCACCGTGCGTATCCCCCGAGACCTCTCCCGCAATGACCATGATCCGATTGACCATCATCCCCCCTGTCGAACAAAATAGAGAACGACCATCGCAATCGTGAGGACGGAGAATGCCTGGAGCGTCCTCCGCTCCGAACGGAGCCCCATCGAGAGATCGGGGCCCCGATGGAAGGAGTGTTCACCGGCATATCTCGAAAACCGCGGAAGAAACCGCGGAACCTCACGGACGTAACGGCCGTATTCCTCGCCGAACGTTTCCGCCAGATATTCCTCTTCCTTTTTCACGATCAGCGAGTATTGCACGACAAAGAACGCCAGGGCACCGACGACCAGGTACGGAGCAAGAGCGTTCGACATGACACCCACCCCGAGGTACATCGTAAGATTGCCGACATAGAGCGGGTTGCGGACGTAACCGAACGGGCCATCGACGAAGAGGTGGGTGCCGCCGACTCGTCCGGTCGTACGAGTCTCCGTTCCGGCAACCGACACTCCCCAAAGCCGCAGGGCTTCCCCCGCGAGGGCAAAGCAGAACCCGACAACTAATGAAGCGCACGTCGGCCTTGCATACGCCAACATAAGGAGGATGAACGGGATCGGCGTATACCCGCGGTACTCGAAAATTTTCCCGGAAAGATCCACCCGCTACCCTCTCATGAAAATCTCTTTGCGGGCAAGCTCCGCCGTCCGCCTCTTGCGAGGTCGCGCCGACTCGACGAGGCTCCGGAACTTCTCCAGGATCCCTGCAAAAGACTCGAAGCGATGATAGGTCACGTTTTCCCTCTCACAGAAACGAAGGAGCTCCTCCTTCGCAAAAACAACGTCGGCGTAGCGGGCGGGGCAACAATCGGAGGATCCGTTGCCGATGTAGACTACAATGCTGTCGTCGGCCGATCTCGTCAGGAGGTGATTGCGCTTGCAGTTCGCGCACGCTCCGCATTCTTCATCAGCATACGGAAACGAGGGGGCGAACCTTCCACCCTCAACGATCGAGAGCTCGTTTGAAAAAACGGGGAGATGCCCTAGTTTCTCCCGGTCCAGTACCCGACGTATGTAAAGATCGAACCCGTCACTGAGCACGATGAGAGGAATCAAGTGCTCCGAGCAATACTCCGCAAACTCGTGGAAGCCGGCGTCGATCACTTGAGCGTCGACGAACGCTTGAAACTCCTCTGCCGTCACTCCGGAGACTCCGGCACACGCACGGCGCCAGTATCGCTCCGCCTCTCTCCGGAAATCTTCTGACCCGGAAGATCCGGAGGCCGTCCCTTCGGAATCCCCGAACACCTCGAAGATCAGGTCGCCAAGATCGTTCCGCGTGATCGTACCGTCGAAATCGGTAAAGACAGTGTATGTAAGTCCCTCTCGCATCAATTCCGGGCCACACCCGCCTCATTGAACCGGACAGAAACCAGTTTTGACACTCCTTCTTCCTCCATCGTCACGCCGTACATCGCGTTCGCCGCCTCCATCGTCCGTTTGTTGTGGGTAACAACGATGAACTGCGTATTGTCACTGAACTTCCGCAGGATGCGCGAGAAACGGTCGATGTTGGAATCGTCCAGAGGAGCGTCGACCTCATCGAGGATGCAGAACGGGCTCGGCTTCACGAGGTAGATCGCGAAAAGGAGCGCGATGGCGGTGAGGGTTTTCTCTCCTCCGGAAAGAAGGTCGATCGAGGTCGGGCGCTTCCCCCGCGGCTTTGCGATGATCTCAATGCGCGCTTCGAGCGGGTCGACTCCGTCTTCGAGGCGAAGGTCGCATTCATCTCCTTCGTCGAAGAGCCCCTTGAACGTTGCGATGAAGTTATCACGGATCTTCGCGAACGTCTCACCGAACGTCCGCTGGGCCGTCGTGTTGATCTCTTCGATCGTCGAAATGAGAGTCTTCTCGGCCTCGACGAGGTCGTTTCTTTGAGTCGTGATAAACTCGAGGCGTTCGCTCTCTCCCTTGAATTCGTCGAACGCAGCAAAATTGACGGCGCCGAGTGCGGCGATCTTCTCCTTGAGGGCTCTTGCCCGCTCCCGAACCTCCTCAATGCTGGATTCCTCTCCCTGCGGGTACTCCTTCAGCTCAAGGAGAAAGGCATATTCTTCCCGGGCCTTCGTTATGAGATTTTCCGATTTCAGCGTGAGCTCCGAAAGCTTGATCTCGAGCTCGTGGCTGACTCCCAGCGAATCGTCGTGAAGCCGTCGTTCGTCCTTGATCCTGAGCTCGAGCTCGTGCATCCTGTTCCGCTTCTCGTTGAACTCCGCGTCCACGCTTTTCCTCAACTCAGCCATTTCCTGAAGGGCGGCGTTGAGCTTGTGAAGCTCGGCTTCGGATTCTTTGAGATCGGCCGTGAGCCGCTCGATCTCCAGACGAGCCTCCGCAATGTCATTGTCCCGCTGGGAGAGAGTCGCGGAGATGTTCTCAATCGTCTCCCGGGTGTACTCAAGCTCGCGGGCGATGTTTTTCTCCTCGTTCTGGAGGTTGAGGAGGGCGACGTGGGCCTTGTTCGCCAGCTCGGAATACTCCGTCCAGAGGGCCTCCATCGTCTCCATCTCGCTCGTCGCCGCGCCGGACTTCTGCTCTCCCGCCGATTTCTCTTTTTCAAGCGCCTCGATCCCCGGAAGGAGGATGTCGAGCTCTCGCCGGAGCTCATCCGCTTCGGATGCAAGTTTCCCGTTCTCGAGGGTGTTTCGCTCCATGTTCTCGTTGATGCGCTTCTTCTCAAATTCAATCTGGGCGATGCGCATCTCGACACTCGTCATTTGCTGCTCGATTTTTTTAGCTTCCTGGGCAAGCGTCTTGAGCTCGGTCCCGGCAAGCGCCGCCTCTTTCTGACCTATCTCGGCACGGATCGTGGCGAGGGATTGTTCAAGTCCGGAAATTTCGTTCTCGAGCTCGGAGATCTGGCTCTTTTTGTCAATCATCCCGCCGTCGTCGGCGCGGGCGCTTCCTCCGCGAAGGACCCCTTCCCCCGTGACGATCTCACCGTCCATCGTGACACACTTCAGCGAAGCTCCGCCGCCCACGAGGTCCGAGGCGGTAGCGACGTTTTCGACAAGAAGCGTGTTGTCGAAAAGATACTCCGCCAGGGGAGCGAACATCGGCTCGCATGCAACGACGTCCCGGGCCCAGCCGATGACGCCGTTTCCCCGACGTTCCTCGAGTGGCCGCTCGACAGCGGGAATCCGGTCGAGGCAGATGAAGGTCGCCTTCCCTTTCTGGTTCTTTTTGAGAACTTCAATCCCCCGGTACGCCTCGTCGATGTTCTTCACGACGAGATAGTTGGCGGTTTCGCCGAGCGCAGATTCGATCGCGGTTCTGTATTGCGCCTTGGTCGAGATGGCATCCGCGACCGTCCGCTGGACGAGAGACTGCCAGTTCTCGCTCGTAATGAGAAATTTTGTTCCCTCCGAGAATCCGTCGTAGCTCTCGACGAGCCCCCTGAGAAACTCCAATCTTGCCCTTCGCCGGTCGAGGATTCCCCGCGCATCGAATTCCCTGTTCCGGAGCAGCTCCAGATCCTTCTCGAGCGCCGCCTTCGACGCCTCACGCTGATGGACGGCGACCTCCGCTTCCGCGAACCGACGACGGAGATCCCGATCCTCGGTCGTCAGTTGATTGACGAGCTGGGAATTCGTTTCGACCTCGTTGCGGTAGATCCCGTTCTCCTCGTTGGAAAAATCGATGCGGCCGTGGATGTTCTCGATCCGTGCCTTCGTCCGCTCCTGCTCCTGCCTCTTGAGCGAGATTTCGTTGAGAAGCCCGATGATGACATCTTGAAGCGCCCTGACTTCCGCCTTCTTCGCATCGAGCTGGACGGTGAACGCATCGAGCTCGGCCTTTTTGTCGGCATGATACCGCTCCGCGGCATCGACCTTCCCGTGGGTCGCTTCGACCGATACTCGCAGTTCCTGCGAGCGTCCCTGGAGTTCCTCCTCCTGTTTTCCCAGCTCGATTTTTTCCTTCTCGTAGCGCTCGATGGAAGAGGTCAGCGATTTCTTCCTCTCGGATGCCGAGATACGGCGTTGTTCCACCGCATTCATCCGCTGCTGTTGTTCCGCCAGGTCGCTCTGGGCGGCCGTGAGGCGCGCTTCAAGGTCTTCGAGCTCTTTTCTGAGGACGTCGAGGAGGGTCTCTTTGCTCGAGAGCTCGGAATCGATCCGCTCCTTTTCGGTCTTCGCTTTCTCTAGCTCTTTCCGGAGGGGTTGGATAAGTCCGACAAGATGGGCAAACTCGCGCTCGAGGAGGTCCACCTCGAGTGCCCGGAGTTGTTGAGAAGCTTCGTTATATTTTTCGGCCTTCTGCGCCTGCCGCTCCAGCGAATTTACCGCCTTCTGCACTTCCTTGACGATATCGTTGACGCGGACAAGATCCTGCTGGACTGTCTCGAGGCGCCGGTACGCTTCCTTCCTCCGGTGCTTGTACTTCGTGACGCCTGCCGCCTCTTCGAAAAGCCGGCGGCGCTCGTCGGTCCGGTCACTGAGGATCGTCTCGACCATCTTCAGTTCGATGACCGAGTACGCATCCGAACCCATGCCGGTATCCATGAAGAGGTCGCGGATGTCCTTGAGACGGCAAAGGGTGTTGTTGAGATAATACTCGCTCTCGCCCGACCGATAGACCCGGCGGGTGATCGTCACTTCGGAGTATTCGGTCGGAAGAATTCCTTTCGTGTTCTCGATGGTGAGGGACACATCCGCCATCCCGATCGGCTTCCGCTTCTTCGTCCCGTTGAAGATGACATCCTCCATCTTGTCGCTTCTCAGCGTACTCGGCTTCTGCTCTCCCAACGCCCACCGGATGGCGTCGACAACATTCGTTTTCCCGCACCCGTTCGGGCCCACGATCGCGGTGATCCCCGAGTCGAACTTCAGATGCACCTTGTTCGCAAACGACTTGAACCCGACAACCTCTAACTTCGAAAGATACATGGCACCCTTCTGCGGTTCAGTTCGAAGCCGGGATCACGGTGCTGATCATGAAACGGATATACGCCGTCGTCGCATGAGCATAGTCGAAGTACGCATACCACACAACCCCAATTGCCAGGATTGCGACGATCCCGATGGCGTAGACCTTCACCGATGAGCTGTCATAAATGATCGAAATACCCTTGAGCGTCCGGAAGAAAATCCACACACAGATGAACGCAAAGATGCAGAGCACCGGCAGGACGTACACGTCGCTTTCCATCACGCGGTAGAGAATCATCCCGATCGGAATGAAAATGACCATCGGGAGAGTCGACCACACGGCAACGGAATAAGAGTGGAAGAGGTAGACTTTAGTCCTCACAGAGAACGAAAGGAGCTGAACGAGAATTGTCACGATGAACATCCACAGAAAACAGGCGAGCGCCCCGTACCCGATACACTCCATGGGGTGCCACACGAGCGCAATGATGAATCTTTTCAGAACATCGGACGTCACGACGAGCGTGAGCATATAGTCGAGGAGCGTGCTCGTCCGGAAGTGGTAGAGAATGCTCGATACCACAATCGCGAAGGTCACTGCGACGATCGCCGAGAGAACCGCGGTATGAAGGTTCGAAAGGATTCTCTGATCGCGGATGTCGGCGAAAAAATTATACGGCCTGCCCCACGCGCGAAATACGCTTTCCCGAAATCTCCGGTCGGAATTGAGGAGCCAGAAGAAGAGGATGAGGAGCACGAGGCCGAGGAGCACATAGACGACCGGTGACGACGTCGTGTGCGATCCGATCGGGAGCGCGGCAATCTTTTCGCCGAGGAACATCGACCGCACAACATCGTAGGCGATCTTTTTCTCCCGGTTGAACTCGACGATGCCGTACGTCGAGAGCGAGGGAGTTTCCGACTCCACGGTCATCTGCGGTCGGTCTCCCCTCCAGTCATCAAAACTCCAGATGAAACTCCCGGCAATGTCTGACGCCCTGATCACGTCGTACCGCTGAAAGAGATAGCGAGCCTGCGACTCCTGCGACATCGGATCGCTGTAGCCGTTCCTGTTCCTCAGCTCTGCCGGCTTGCCGTACTGGCCGGCAAAGACCGGATGATCGGGATGACCCTGTCTCCAGAGTTGCAGGGCCGAGGTGAACCCCTTGAGGTCATACCCCGAAAGACGTATGCCGCACAAGTCGACGAGAGACGAACACTCCTTGTCATTGAGGGAACTCGATACATAGTAGGTCAGTCTGTTGTCGACCGACTTTGCAAGCTCCTGGAGGTGGCCGACGAGCGTCTTGGCGCGCGGATCGACCGACTCAAACCCATCGCCGAAGCCCCACGCGATGACCGAGGGGTGATTCTTGTCGCGGCGGATCATCTCCCTCGCGCAGTTTTCGACGAGTGTCCGGTAGTTCTCTCCGGAGAAAATGTCCGCAGGCACTTCGTAGAGCGGGACCTCCTCGAGCGCGAGAAGCCCATACTGATCGCAGAGGTCGAGGAGATACGGATGCGGAGGATGATACGCAAACCGGACGGCGTTCGCTCCGAGATTCTTGATCAGTGCAACGTCCTTCTCCATCTGCTCGTACGACAACGCGCTGCCGAGGTCGGGCGAATCTTCGTTCCAGGCAACACCGCGGAGGGCCAGGGCCGCGCCGTTGAGGACGATCCCGGCTTTCTCCCTGCCGATGGTCCGGATTCCTGTCTGCGTCACATACTCGTCGAGCGTAATAGCCGCCTTGCCTTCTCCCGTCGTCAACTGTGCTCTCACGGTGTAGAGGTTCGGCTGGTCCGGGCTCCACATCTTCGGACCCGGCACGAGCACCGACGCCTGGACAAGGACGTCACGGTTTGCCTCGGGAGAAAAGGTGACAGGGGCGCCATGGTCAACCGCAGTCCCCCCTTTCTCGGTGACGTCGACGGAGAAGACCAGCGGAGCCGTCCCGGGGTGATCTCCGAATGTCAGTCGGGAAAGATCCCGGCTCGATATCACCGCCTTGACCGAAAGCCTGACCGATTTCGAATCGAAGATATCCGGCTGGACGGTAAGGTCGTCTATCCAGACCGGTGGCGTCGCGACAAGGAAGATATCCCTCAGGATTCCGCAGTAGTTCTTCCACCCGCCGATTTGCTGTCGTAACGGGAGCGTGCTCCTGGTGTTCAGCGTGTTGTCGGCGACGATTCGGATGACATTCTCCCCCCCGAGCTGGAGGGTGTTCTCCGGAACCAGGAACGAGAAAGAAGCATAGCCTCCCTCATGCTTTCCGATGAAGACCTCATTGAGGTAGACCTCGGCCTGATAATTGATTCCGTAGGCAACAAATTTGAAGCTGTGGGCCGCCAACAGATAGGCAGGAAGGTCAAATTTCCGTGTGAAAATGATCCTCCCTTCATAGTCGACCGCCGACGGGACAGCAACTTCACTCCATGTCGTTCCATCATCGGTCGAATAATTCCAGTTCCCCGATAGATCGATTGTCGATCGCGTGCTAGAGGCAAAACTTAGCACTTCCGGGCGCGATTTTTCGCCATTTTCGTAGGTACGGGTCTTTGAATGCGCGGCAAGAGGGAGAAGAAGCAGAAAAGATAAAGCGAGGAAGGAGCGTCGCAATGAGGTTTGCAATAATGGACTCAGAATATTCTAGGAATAAGGCATTTCGCTGATATTCTTCAGCGAGCCAAGTCCTTCATCCATGCAAATATAATATACATGAGCCCGAAAAGCAATCAAAATAAGGATGCTCTAAGCCTTTAACAAATAAAGACTTAGAGCATCCAAAGAAGGTGAAAATCGCGCATTTTGGGGCAGTTTTGGGCCTCCCCAGGCTTACGCTAAGCCGCCGCGACAATCGCGGAGAAGGAATCGGCCTTGAGGCACGCCCCTCCCACCAAAGCCCCGTCAATATCGGGCTGGCTAAGGAGTTCCTTCGCGTTGTCGGGCTTCACGCTTCCGCCGTACTGAATGACCAGCTTCTCAGCTTCGTTCCAGGAGTAGAGTTGCCCCACCGTTTTCCTGATCAGCTGGTGAACCTCCTCAGCCTGCTGGGGGGTTGCAACCTTTCCGGTGCCGATAGCCCAGACCGGTTCGTAGGCGACGATGACCTTCGCAAGGTCCGCGGAGGTCAATCCCGCCAGAACCCCCTTCACCTGCGTTGTCACAACTTTGTCGGTGATTTGCTTTTCGCGCTCTTCGAGGGTCTCGCCTACACAAATGATTGCCTTCAGACCGCCGGCAAGGACCTTCTTCGCCTTCTCGTTGATGAGCTGGTCGGATTCGTGAAAATACTGCCGCCGCTCGGAATGGCCAACGATGACATATTCGCATCCTGCGGACTTCAACATTTTGAACGAAACCTCGCCCGTGTATGCGCCGTCGTCGTGCAGCGACACATCCTGTGCTCCCAGCTTGATCGATCCTCCCTTGAGCAGCTGTTGGGCTACAACCAACGAAATATAGGGCGGACAAACGATGACGTCAGCTTTCGGACTTACGATCGCCTTCTTGAGACCCTCGATGAGCTCCGCCGTTTCGAAGACGTCCTTGTTCATCTTCCAATTGCCTGCAATGACCTTTTTTCTCATGGATTTTTTCCTGTGGAGAGCGTTGTCAGATTAAGTGTGACCATGTGAGTTAAGTGTTTCCCAATTTCTTTCTCAGGATTTCATTAATAAGCTTCGGGTTTCCTTTCCCGCGAGTCGCCTTCATGGCCTCTCCGACGAAGTATCCGAAGAGCTGGGTCTTCCCCTTCCGGTATTCCTCCAGCTGCGAAGGATTCTTCAAGAGAATGCCATCAACCAGCTTTTCCAGCTCACCTGCGTCGGAGACCTGCATGAGTCCCTTTCGTTCGACAATCGTCTTGGGAGACTCCTTTGTCGTCAACATCTCCTCAAAGACTTCCTTCGCAATCTTGCCGCTGATGACTCCTGCTTCGACCAGATTGAGCATTCCCGCGAGCCGGTCCGCGGAGACGGGGAACGCCGTCACGGGGAGATGCCGCTCTTTGATCACGCGCAGCACATCGGTCATGACCCAGTTGCTGACCGCCTTGTACCCCTCGGTCGACGGCCTCGCCAGCGCCGCGACGGAAGCTTCGTAATAGTCCGCCAGCTCCCGCTCGAGCGTAAGAATCTCGGCATCGTATTTCGGCAGACCGTACTGATCCATGAAGCGGTCCCGTCTCTTTCGCGGTAACTCCGGGAGCGACGCCCGGATTTCTCCGACCCAGGAATCGCTCACGAGGACCGGGACAAGATCCGGATCGGGGAAGTACCGGTAGTCATGCGCTTCCTCTTTGCTCCGCATCGATTCTGCGACGTTCCGATCGGCATCCCACAGCAGCGTCTCCTGTTCGACGACTCCCCCATCTTCGAGAACGCCGATTTGCCGATCGATCTCGTACTCCAGCGCACGCTCGACATTGCGGAATGAATTCATATTCTTCACTTCGGTCTTCGTGCCGAATTTCGTTTCCCCTTTCTTCCTCACCGAAACGTTCGCGTCGCATCGGAGGCTCCCTTCCTCCATGTTGCCATCGCAGATTCCGAGGTACGTGACAAGCTGTTTGATCGCGGCAAGATATTGATGGGCTTCGTGGGGAGAGCGCAGGTCGGGTTCCGAGACGATCTCGATGAGCGGAACTCCGCACCGGTTTACATCGACAAGGGTATCGACATCCATGTCATGGATTGATTTTCCCGCATCCTCTTCCATGTGGATCCGCGTGAGGCCGATGCGCTTCGTCGTCCCGTCTTCGAGCTCCGCGTCGACAAACCCTCCCCGGCAAATCGGCTCCTCATACTGCGAAATCTGGTATCCTTTCGGCAAATCCGGGTAGAAATAGTTCTTCCGTGCAAAGATCGATCGCGACGCAATCTCGCAATTCGTCGCGAGCCCCATCTTCATGATGAACTCCACCATCCTCTTGTTCAGGACCGGCAGGACGCCGGGCATGCCGAGGCAGACAGGGCACGAGTTTGCGTTCGCGGTATTCCCGAATTTTGTCGTGCATCCGCAGAACGCCTTCGACTCGGTGAGGAGCTGAGCATGGACTTCGAGACCGATCACCGGCTCGTAAATGTCGTTTGTCTTCATTGCTGGGGAAGAGAGGATGGAATCATGCGGCGAGGGCGTTCGTCACTTTCTGGGCCGCATCCTTCAGGTTCTCAGCGACGAGGAAGCTCATCCCCGACTTCCTGAGAATTTCTGCCGCGAGGTCCGCGTTTGTCCCGGCGAGTCGTATAACGACGGGGATTCTGACCTCCACCTTCTTCGCCGCCTCGACGACTCCGGTCGCGACCCGGTCACAACGGACGATCCCGCCGAAGATATTGATGAGGATGGCCTTGACGTTCTTATCGGCGAGGATGATCTTGAACCCGCTCTCGACGGTCTGAGCGTTGGCACCTCCCCCCACGTCGAGGAAGTTTGCGGGGTCTCCCCCTGCAAGTTTGATGATATCCATCGTCGCCATCGCGAGGCCGGCACCGTTTACCATGCATCCGACGTTTCCCTCGAGCTTGATGTAGTTGAGGTTCGACCTGGAAGCTTCAATTTCCAAAGGTTCTTCCTCGTCAAGGTCGCGGAGCTGAGCGAACTCCGGATGCCGGAAGAGCGCGTTGTCGTCAAAGTTGATTTTCGCGTCGAGGGCAAGGACGTTTCCTTCGGCGGTAAGGACGAGAGGATTGATTTCCGCCAGGGAGGCGTCTGTCGCGACGTACGCCCTGTAGAGCGCGAGAAGGAATTTCGTCCCGTACTTCAGCGCGTCTCCCGTCAAACCGAGCGCGAAGGCCAGCTTTCTGGCCTGAAATTGTCGGAGGCCAACTGCGGGGTCGACCGGCTCCTTGACGATCTTTTCCGGGTTCTCTGCAGCCACCTTTTCGATCTCAACTCCCCCCTCTGTCGACACCATGACGACGTTCCTCGCGGTAACGCGGTCAAGCGTAATCCCGGCGTACATTTCTCTCGCGATATTCACCCCCTGCTCGACGAGCAACCGCTTGACGATTTTTCCTTCGGGACCGGTTTGATGCGTGACGAGTCTCATACCGAGAATCGATGACGCGAGACTTCTCACTTCGGCCGGACTCTTCGCCACTTTCACCCCCCCTCCTTTCCCTCTTCCGCCGGCGTGGATCTGAGCCTTGACAACCCAGACCTTTCCGCCAAGGCGTTCGGCAACCGCGACCGCTTCGTCGGGCGAAAAAGCAACTCCCCCTTCGGGTATCGCGACGTCGTATTTTCGGAGTATCTCTTTACCTTGATACTCGTGGATTTTCATCAAGTCCTCCGGAGAGTGGACGAAGAGTTTGAAAATTCTCGGAACCGCAAGACGAACGGCAAACCGGTCGTCGACGCTATGTGATCTTCTCCGATATCGCTTTTGCCTGGGTGAAGAGAAGAAGGTAGTCCCGGCCTCCGGCCTTCGAGTCGGTGCCGGACATATTGAATCCCCCGAACGGATGGACGCCGACGAGCGCGCCGGTGATCTTCCTGTTGACGTAGAAATTTCCCACGTGAAACGACGCCTTCGCCTTTTCGATCTTCCCCCGGTTCTTCGTCCAGACTCCGCCGGTAAGGCCGTACTCGGTATTGTTCGCAACCTGGAGAGCGTGATCGAAATCTCTTGCCTTGATCACCGCGAGGACGGGTCCGAAGATTTCTTCCTGCGATATCGTCGCGTTCGGTTCGACGTCGGCGATGACGGTGGGGGGAACGAAATAGCCCGGAGATTCGATCGGGGTGCCTCCCGTGAGGAGCCTTCCCCCTTCCTTCACGCCCTTTGCGACGTACGCCAGAATCTTCTCCTTCGCCGTCCGGTTGACCACCGGTCCCATGTAGTTTGAGGGATCGTCGGCCAAACCCACCTTGAGGTCCTTGATCTTCGCAACGAGGAGGTCAAGAAACTTGTCGTAGACTTTTTCCACCACGATCGCTCTTGATGCGGCAGAACACTTCTGTCCCTGGAAACCGAACGCGGAGACGAGGGTCGCCTGCGCAGCCTGTTCCAGGTTCGTCTCTTCGTCGACGACAATCGAATCCTTTCCGCCCATCTCGGCGATCACCCGCTTCAACCATCGCTGCCCGGGTTGCACTTTTGAGGCAAGCTCGTTGATATGAATTCCAACCTCTTTCGAGCCGGTGAAGGAGATGAACCGCGTTCGTGGATCTGCGACGAGCGTATCCCCGACACTCGCACCCGAACCAGTCACGAAATTGATCACCCCGGGAGGCAAACCTACCTCCTTCATCAGAGAAAAAAATCGCCAGCCGGTGAGAGGCGAATCACTCGATGGTTTCAGGACGACCGTATTGCCGGCAACGACCGCGGCCGAGGTCATCCCGACGAGGATCGCCAGCGCGAAGTTCCACGGAGGAACGACAACTCCGACACCGAGCGGGATGTACCGTAGCTCGCTCTTCTCCGACGGGATCTTTGTCACTGGCTGTGGTCCCGAGAGGCGGAGCATCTCGCGGGCATAGAACTCGAGGAAGTCGATCGCCTCGGCCGTGTCGGCGTCCGCCTCGCCCCAGCTCTTGCCGATCTCCAGCACCATCCACGCGGAGAAGTGGTGCCGCCGCTGG
>DATJQP010000034.1:0-117094 GCA_035505655.1 Bacteroidota bacterium | reverse complement strand
CATTCCTCTTCCTTGCCGGAGTCGTGACCATCTACCTGCGCCCCCCCCTTTTCGGGCTTATGGTCTCTCTCTTTTTTGGATGGCTGGCCGGGTTCATCAACCTTGGGACCACCGAACCGCAGTTCCCGGTCCTCCTCCTTCTCTTGTTGGGGTTCGTGCTGGGTTATGTCGTCCGCGAAGGTGAGTGGAAGTACGCCCTCGTCATGGGTGCGTTTATTCCCCTTTCTCAGTTCCTTTGGATCGGAGCCACCCATCAGAATGACCTCCTGATTTCGGACGGCGTCGGATCTTTTGTCGCATTCCTGCCGGCGTTTGGCGGAGTCTATCTTGGCAAGCTTATAAGGCCGGCACCCGGCAGCGGTCCCTCTGCCGGAGGAATTGAGGGAGGGAAGAAAGGATGAGAACCTTCAGCAGAACATCTCCGCAAACGCACGGGCTTTCCCTCGGAAGGGCTCCTCTGGTCGCAATCCCCCTGATCCTGGCCGCTCTCCTCGGCCTTCATCTTCTGCGGGGGATTCTGAGACGATGATGACCCCGGATCCATCGAGAGATCGCGGAGGGGAGAAGCTCGTTAACCGATCGACGGCGACGACGAAAGCCGCCGGCACGATCGCTGTCATCGGGTTCTACGCGGTGGCGATGGCCTGGGTCGAGGCGGCTTGTGTCGTCTACCTGCGGACCCTGGTTCATCGGCTCGATCCATACCAGGCAACGCCGATGCCGGCGGTCGATTTCCCGGCGGCGACGGAACTCGTTCGTGAAGCGGCAACCCTCGTCATGCTGGCTTCGGTCGGATGGCTTGCCGGGCGATCTTGGCGGAGTCGGTTCGGAAGTTTTGCGCTGGCGTTCGGAGTTTGGGACATCTTCTACTACCTCTTTCTCAGAATCCTTGTTGGTTGGCCGCAGACTTTTTTTGATTGGGATGTGCTGTTCCTTCTTCCGCTCCCCTGGTGGGGCCCTGTCCTTGCCCCGATTCTCATTTCCGTTCTCCTGATCGCGCTCGGCAGTTTCATGACCGTGCAGGATCTTGATGGATCATCCCCGCGCGCGCGAAGGCTCTATTGGGTTGGGTTTTTCGCCGGGATTCTGCTTGCTCTTTACGTCTTCATGGAGCAATCGATCCGGGATGTCGCCCAGGGCGGGAAAGGGTTGGCGGAGCTTGTGCCGACGCGTTTCAACTGGATTTTGTTTGCCTTGGCCATGGCCATGCTTTCAGGTCCAATATGGGGGATGCTGAGGCAGGCGGTTCCTGGTCCACCCGACCGACCTGCGCCTCCTGATTCCGCAGGCCCGCCGTCGTCGACGACGGGCACTTCCGCCGCTTGACTCTTGTTAAGAAAATAGCACCCTAAATGGAGATGATGTTCGAGCTTTTCAATATCGCTTCCGCCCCTGAATCCGACATGAGCCGCTCCAACGCTGCGTGTTGTTGCTGTCCCGCATTCATTCGTCCCGATGGAAGCGAAGGGAGTATGCGCACGGCCTGATACGGCGCGACAAGTCCAGTTGTAAGACAAACCCTCTTCCATCATGGAGAGGGTTTTTTATTGTACCACAAACCTGAAAGGAGAGTGTCATCGTGTCAATAAAAGCATCCCGAGTCGACAGGGCGGCGTTGAGGGTCAATCAAGGCTCGATCATTCTCCTCCTGGTTCTCGCTTTTGCGCTCAGGCTGGAGTGGTTGGTTGCGCTGGTGTCCGTGGTGATGATTGTCGGTACGGTCGTTCCCTCTGCCGGCGCATTCAAGCTTCTCTACAAACACCTTCTTCGGCCTCTCGGAATCATCCATCCGGAGATTGTTGAAGAAGACAATCTTCAGCACCTCTTCGCCCAGGGACTTGGAGGAGTCTTTCTCGCGGCATCATATTACGTTCTTGCCGTCGAGAAATCGATCTGGGTTGGATGGGGATTGGCGTTCCTTGTCATTGTCCTGGCGCTCGTGAACCTAACCGTCAACTTCTGCGTCGGGTGCTATCTCTATCTAAGGTTGCGACGGCTCTCATTCTTCACCCGGTCAGCCTTCCGTCGCGTCGTCGATAATTGACCGGGCGAAAAAGTGACTGCGAAAACGACGGGAGCGATCCGGACGCTGCGAGAAGATCGACGAAGACTGCGGCGACTCGGAGAGCACGTCGCTCAAGAATGTACCAAAACATCAGATCACAGCATGGAGGAGGAGAGATGGGATCAACAAACGGATATGCGAGTCCCGAAGTTCTCGTGAGCACCGATTGGGCGCTCGAACACCGGAAGGACCCGGGATTGAGGTACGTCGAAGTCGACGTCGATACCGGAGAGTATGATAAGGGGCACATTGAAGGAGCTATTGGGTGGAATTGGAAAACGCAGCTGCAGGATCAGACCCGGCGCGACATCCTGAGTCAGGATCAGATCGAAAAGTTTCTCGGTGAATCTGGAATCACGCCGAAGACCGGCATCATCCTCTACGGCGACAACAACAATTGGTTTGCCGCATATGCCTTCTGGCTCCTGAAGTACTACGGCCATGCCGACGTACGTCTTATCGACGGTGGGAGGAAAAAGTGGATCGCCGAACGGAAGCCAATGAGTCCGGAAATTCCGCACTATGGAAGGGAGGTCTACCGCGTCGTCGTAGTGCAGAATGACCTGAGGGCGCATCGGGATTTCGTCTATGCGCGGTTGAACGACAAAGCGCACGGCCTTGTCGATGTCCGTTCGGTTGACGAGTATACCGGCAAGATTCTCGCACCTCCCGGCATCCCCGAGCTCTCTCTTCGTGCCGGACACATCCCCGGGGCGAAGAATATTCCATGGTCGCAGGCGGTGAGGGAGGACGGCTCGTTCAAGTCCGCGGATGAGTTGCGCGCGCTGTACGAATCAAAAGGTGTGCATCCGGGGCTCGACGAAGTGACGGCATATTGCCGGATCGGAGAGAGGTCCTCGCACACATGGTTTGTTCTGAAATACCTGCTCGGATATCCCCGGGTAAGAAACTACGACGGCTCATGGACCGAGTGGGGAAACCTGATCAACGCACCGATCGAGAAATGATTTTATGGGGGATTGCGTTTAGAGGCGTGAATTATTGAACCATCGGATCATGCCCGGGACTCCTTCCCGTATGGTGGGGTAAAGGAGTTCACCGGTGACCTTCCTCATTCGTTCGTTTGAGTAGCCGCATCCGGTCGAAAGCACCTCGGCCCAGAGGGAGGCACCGTAGTGGAGGCCAACGACGCCTCCCAGTGCATCCGCTCCGCGCGCGACGGCGCGAGTCCACCCGGCTGGAAAGGAGGCGATCCTGACTTTCCACCCAGCGGCGGAGGCGATTGCCGACATCCAGTCGACGTAAGAGGTTCCTCCATTGTCCACGGCGTGGACAATGCAGTTTCTTGCCGCCAGGCTCCAGCCCGCCTTCGCGATGAGATTGGCGGCGTCTTCGACGTGCACGGTTCCGAGCATTGCCCTGCCGCCGTTCGGAAGGGGGATCCAGAACCTCCCAAACCGATGGATGGCCTTGAGCATCGGCACCAGCCATTCGGCTCGCGGGCCATAGACAAGAGCCGGCCGGACGATCGCGTAGCTGTAGTGGGAGCCGGAAGAAGCCCTGACGAGCAGCCGTTCGGCCATCCGTTTCCAGCGATAATATGGGTCGGGGAATTCGTCTCCCGTCATGTCTTCCTCTAGGACCTGCGGAAGCGGAGTGGGGATTCCCCCCGCCATGAAGGCGGAGACAAGGACAAATCTGGAGACGCTTTTTGTTTCTCCGGCCGCCTCGAGCAGAAGCCCGAACGACTTCACGTTTTTCACCTCGGAGTCCTTGACACTGGACTTCGCCTCCGCGAGATGTATCACGACATCGGTATCCCGGACTCCTGAGAGGAAGAGATTTTTTCTCTCTGCCGGGGGGCCCGCGAACAAATCTCCTTCCAGAAAATCAAGCCGCTCAAGATCCACACCATCGATTTTCGAGAAATGCTGACGCGCTCTGGCGGCATCTCTGACCAGAACCCGTATTCCCTTCCCGTCCCGGCAAAGCACACGGACAACGGCGCTCCCGATGAAACCTGTTGCGCCCGTCACAAAAACGTGGCTCTTGGTATTCGATCCCATGGAATGGCTGGAAGAATTGGCGCCTCGAATATTGCGATTTCTGCCCATGAAGTCAATCCAACAGATCCTATTTGCGCCAAATATCGGCTGAATTCACGACTCCCACCGGAATCTGCCCGTGATCCCCTTCCTTGACAACCGACCCTTTTTTTACAATATTAGCTCGCGAAGAGTAGGCTGGTGTTCTGAATGGTTTAAGCTTCAAATGCGAAGTGTCAACCAGGGACAATGATCACCGTAAAGCTTTCCCTTTCACGTCTCAACCTCTTCCCCGTTGTCTGGCTCCTTTTGCTGTTCGTTTTCGCCTCGTGCGCTCCCACTTCGTACGAGGTAACCTCAGGACTTCTTGAACAGGGGAAAAACGACGAAGCAATCGGCCTGGCGCGTGTCGGCCTCGCCAAAGAGCCGGATGACCCCCTTTTCCTGAAATACCTCGGCATGGGGTTGTACAACAAGAAGTACTACGCCGAAGCTGAGCCTTGGCTCAACCGCTCGGTTGAATTCGATCCCGAAGATGACCAGGCAGTCTATTACCTGGCTTCCTGCTATGAAGCGGTCTTCGATTACCCCCACGCCATCCAGTATTACCGGAAGTATGAGGAGCTGACCATTTTCGGGGAATACCGGGATATTGTCGAGGCAAAGATCAAGCTTCTCTACCGGCAACAAATGGATATCGAAGCGAAGGCGGCCTTGGTGGAGGAGTCAAGGTTGGATGTCGCGGCCATTCCAACCAATACCCTCGCCGTTCTCTACTTCGAGAACAAAGGAAACATGCACTCCCTCGATCCTCTTCAGAAGGGGATTGCCGAGATGATGATCACCGATTTTTCTAAGGTGCATTCGATCAGGGTCGTGGAGCGCCTTCGCCTCCAGAAATTGATGGAAGAGCTCAATTTCAGCGAGACAAACCTCGTCGATGAGCGAACTGCCCCGCGGATGGGGAAACTCCTGGGCGCATACCACCTGGTGAAGGGGACCTTCTTTGACCTCACTTCTGAGAAGATGCGGATCGACGCTCTGGTTGCCCGGACTCGCACAGGGGACATCGACGGAGTAACGGACATCTCGGGTAACATGACCGAGTTCTTCCGGCTGGAGAAGGAGCTTGTATTCAAGATTCTTGACGAGCTCAAAATCACGATCAGCGACTCGGAGAGGGAATCGATTCTCGAGATTCCCACCGAGAATTTCTTCGCATTCCTCCAGTATTCCCAGGGACTCGACTATGAGGACCGGGGGTTATACACTCAGGCGGTCCAGTCGTACACCGGCGCGGTGCAGGCCGACCCGAAGTTCTCTCAGGCCAAATCGAGCCTTGCCAGCGCTCAGAAGACGCAGCAGTTGATCCAGAGCAGCACTCCTTCGGGGACTCAGAGTGTTCAGGCCCCGGCGCCAGCCGCCGTTCCGCCGCCGCCCAGCAGCTCGGCAATAAAAGAAAGTGTGGGCGCAGTGTCGGAAAGGGTGAGCGAGACAACGACAAATGTGACCACAGGGTTCGTTCCCGGCCCCAGTTCGACTGCGCAGGCGCCCTCAGTGACCACGCCCTTGCCGGCGCCGCCTCAGCCCCCCAAATAGCAGGCGATGAATGAAGACATTGCTACGATATTATATCGTCGCGTTCATCCTCACGGCTCTTTGTTCTCCCTCTTCCGTCTATCCTCAAGGCGCCCGGGTGACGGGCGTGGGGCCGGATGGCGGTATCGTCGACGTCATTCGGGGGATGGCGAACGATAGCGTAGTTCTCATCGGAACGCGAAGCGACGGTATCTACCGCTCGCTCGATGGCGGACTAACCTGGTCGCACGCGCTTTCGTCGGCGATTCAAGTCAACGATATCGTCCTCGGCCAGCACGACCAGCAGCTTGTCTATGCGGCAACTCCGCAGGGATTGTACGTCAGCGGTAACGGGGGAGGATCATGGGGATTGATGCCTGGCGGCTTTCCAATTTCTACTCTCGCCCTGACACCCTACTCCGACTCCGTTTTCTTCGCCGCCGACGCGCGTCCCCAGACTCAGGGGGGGAGCGGGGTTCTGAGGAGCAACAACGGGGGGGCCTCCTGGACCTCCGTTTCGTCCGGACTTCCCTTCGGGTCGGTCGTCACCTCGCTCGCCGTGGATCTGATCAGTCAACCGGGATCAGTGATCCTCTATGCCGGCACTGACAACGCTGGGGTCTACAGGACCGGCGATGGAGGGACAACGTGGTCTCCGTTCCTCAACAACAACGGACTCACTGGGAGTGCTCTTCGGGTTCACACCTTCGCATTTGTCTCCGGGGTAGGATTGTTTGCCGGCACCTCCGCGGGAGAGTATTTTTGCCCCGGAGGGATACCATGGGTTTCGATTTCAGGGACTGCGCTCGACGATCCGATTGTAAAGACGTCAGAAGCGCTTGGCGGCGCTGCGACCGACACGATTTACCTCGGCACGAACGGCTACGAATCCGGATCTCCCACTGCGCCTGTGCGTGGGGGTCTCTATCGATCCAGAAACTCGGGGATTTCCTGGGAGCCTCTCTTCAGGGCGACGGTCGACGTCAATTCGAGCTTCAGTCCGGCAGCGAACCCAAAAAAAATTTACATCGGAACGTCCGATGGGGTCTGGATCAGTGTTGACGGCGGAGCGTCCTGGGCGAGGCGGAACACCGGGTTCAGCAATGCGTTCGTAAGAACTGTCACCGGCCTGAGCTCGAACGCCAATTACCTCTTTGCTGGCGTCTACGGAGGAGGAGTTTTCGGGTCGATCGACGGAGGGGTGTCGTGGAATCCGGTCAATGTCGGGATCGAGAACCCATACGTGAGAGTCGTAACGGCGGATCCGCAGACTCCCGGAGTCCTGTATGCGGGGAGCGTCTACGGGCTCTACAAGAGCACCGATACCGCAAGGACATGGCAGAAGCTTTCGATGCAGAACGTCTCGCATGATTCTCTTTCCCCCTTCAATAACAACACGGAAGACGGGACGCTGAGGATCTCGCCGGTCAATTCCCGCAACCTCCTTGCTGTCTCGCTTACCGGAGAGTTCGTCGTGAGCACCGACGCGGGAAGCAGCTGGACTTCGATCGTGCCCCCGCAGAAAATCGTGCAGTCCAACCTCGTAGAGAATATTGAATTCGACCCTGTCAATCCGTCCACTGTGTACTTCTCCGCCAACGGCCTTTGGAAATCGACCGACCTTGGCAAAACGTGGAGTTCAATCAGCGGCGATCTTCCGCTCACGACGGTTGTGGGTGGGTCGCCGGCCCAGGTTCTCTGCATCCATCCGCGGGTCGACCCCAAGAACCAAAAAGTTCTTTACCTTCCCACCATCGTGGGATCGACACTTCTTGCAGTGTACCGGTCAACGAACGGGGGAACGAACTGGAGTTCCATGGGGATCGCGGGATACGACATCGTCGTCGATACGGGCAACTCAGCCAGACTTATCTGTGATGGTCCGGGTGGAATTCTTCGATCATCGGACGCCGGTTCCACCTGGAATGACCTGGGGGGAGATCCGAGCTTTGTCTACTATTCCATCAACACCAGTGCGTCGTCTGCCGGGCTGGCGTATGTTGGAAGCAACAGGGGGGTGGTGCGGGTCGATTACGGGAGCTCCGTGACTGCTCTTGAGAACCTTATCGACTTTGGCACGCAGACTCTCGGAGCAGCATCCACAAAGACGATTGATTTTGTGAATCGGGGGCCACAGGTGGTCAGCGTCGCGTTCTCGAGCGTTGCAGGGTCGACCGACTTTTCGGTCGTAGGCCTTTCGGCACCTTTATCGATCGGCCCGGGGGGATCCTCGTCGGTGACGGTCCGGTTCTTGCCCTCCTCGACGGGGGCGCTCCAGGCGACGTTGACGTTCACTTCAACGGATCCGACAGCCCCTGCCATCGTTGTGAAGGTTCAGGGAACGAGCGTGGCGAAGCCGGGGGTGACCCGGACCGTCCTCGTTGAAACGACGCACGGCATATCGTCCAACCTTCCCTCGGGTGCGATTACTTCCTATCTTTCCCGGCTCATCCAGGCGCTTCAAGGGGGCGGGATTTCAGTCATCACCGGAGTCAGTCCCTTCGATCCTACCGCCGCGCATTATGATGCGGTGCTCATTGGGGCTCCGTCGCTTCCCTTCACACCGACAGAGGTCAGCAAACTTCAGCAGTACGTCACAAACGGAGGATTCGTCGTTCTTCTCGCGGACTCGGGCGCATCACCCGGGAATAGCGTCATCAACAACCTCCTGACGAACTTCCAATGGGCTGCGGACCCGCCGTACATACCGACCGGCCTTCTCCTCAACAACGATGTGGTGTACGACTATTCACATAACGACCTGGGGAACGCGACATACCCGGAGTTCTCCACCTTCACCGACTCGACCAGTCCGTTTTTGAGAGGAGTCGATACGCTGGTAATATTTGGCGGGACGAGCATTTCTCTTAGCTCGGGAGCCACCCCTTTTCTGAGAGGCGGACCCGCGTCGTATGCTCTTACGAGCGATTCTTTAAAACGGAGGACCGACCTCCCCGTCGTTGCCGCCACGAGCCGGATAGGAAAGGGGACCATCCTTCTGATCGGCGATCTCGACGTGTGGTCCAACATCAGCAGCAGCGACCCGGCGGCAAACCCGTTGATGGGTCTTCTCGCGGGCAAAAACCTCCAGTTTGCTCTCAACGTTTTTGGCTTCACCCAGAGCTACACCGTCAAGGTCCCGAACCCGACACCGAGTGACCAATACCAGATCATCAGCGTGCCGTACGATCTCGCAGATGCGAATATTCTCGATGTTCTCAAAGACCTCGGGAGCGTCGATCCGACGAAATGGCGGCTCTACGGACACTGGGATGGATCTGAGTACCAGGAATTTCCGAGTCAGGGCTTCCTCACCTTCAAACGAGGAGAGGGATACTGGCTGATCACGAAGGGGTCGGAGATCCTGACCCTCGGAAGTGCATCGGTGTATGCCGCACAGGATTTTTACCCTATCCAGCTCGACTCGGGGTATAACATGATCGGGAATCCTTTTCCGTACGAAGTGAGCTGGTCTGCCTCCCGGCGCCCCGGAGCGGACTCGGTCGAACAATGGCTCTGGAGGTTTGATGGAACGGGATTCCAGCAGGAAGCGAATGTCATGCAGCCCTTCACCGGCTATTTCCTCAAGAGCCTCCGCCGCGGTGTGACGATCTACATCAACCCTGCGGACGTTTCATCGGGCGGCGCCATGCCGAAGAGTGCAGGCGTGCAACGAGAGCTTGCGCAAGGAGAGTGGGAGCTTCGGATCAACGCTTCAGACGGGGCCTCGACCGACAACTACAGCGCTGTCGGGGCTCTCCGTTCCGCGAGCGATCTCTGGGATGCGAACGATTACTCCGAACCTCCTCCGGCTCCCTCCGGGTACCTCATGCTCTCGTTCAACCATGCCGACTGGAAGGACTATCCTGGAAGGTATGCGGGCGATTTCAGAGCACTCCACCCGGAGGGGAATTTCTGGGATTTTGACATCGCATCCGCGAGAGACGGGGCTACGGTCTCTCTGCGATTTGACCCCATCGGGACGCTCCCACCGGGTTTCCGCGTCGCCCTCGTCGATATGACAACGGAGAGAGTCGAGGATATCACATCGAGCCTGTCGTACTCATTCACGTACATAAAACATGAGTCGGACAGGGCGATGAGGCTCGTCGTTGGATCCAACGATTTCATCGCGAACAACACCGATGGAATCCCTGTCATCCCGCTCGAATCTTCGCTCGACCAAAATTTCCCGAATCCGTTCAACCCCACGACGACCATCGGCTATACTCTGGGGCACAGCTCTCACGTTGTCCTCACCGTATTCAATCTCGTTGGTCAAAAAGTGCGGACGCTTTTCGAGGGGATCCAGCGCATTGGGACGTACTCGGCGGTGTGGGACGGCACTGACGACCGAGGGGGGAAGTGCGCCAGCGGGGTCTATTTCTATCGTATCCAGACCGAACAGTTCAGCGCAGTTCGTAAACTCGTTTTACTCAAGTGATCATAACCCGGCATCTCGTAGTGTTGAGGCTGCACCGACATACGGTTCTCATTCTCCTCTGGCCCCTGCTCCTGCTTTTTAGTGTCGGGAGCCTTAGGGCACAGCTACAGGGGCCGAAGTACGACGAGCGCATTCTCTTCCGTGGTCTGACCGGATTCTCGCTCGGAGGATGGCAGCAGCAATGGAAGCTGAAGGGCGAGGGGACCGTCGTCGAGCAATCGGCTCCGGTCTACCTCTCGATTCCGCTTTCGAACCGTATCCTGTTCACCGCGGCGAACGCGCCGGCCCTCTCGACACTCGATTCGCTCAAGCTCCAGGGAATCACCGACACGCGACTCGGCTTTTCTTACGTTGTTCCGGGCGACCGGGTCTGGATCAACGGCGGCGCGAGCCTGCCGACGGGGATCACGAAGCTCAAGGAAAGCGAGTTGCCCGTCGCCACGGTCCTCTCCGAATCGGCGTTCGACTACCGTGTGCCGGTGTTCGGCCAGGGGACAAACGGGAGCATTGGTTTTGCGTACGCTTATCCGGCCCAGCGCCGGCTCATTCTCGGTTTTGGGGCGTCGTACGTCTACAAAGGAGAGTACCAACCCGCGAGTGTCAGCGGGGTGTCGGACCGGTATGATCCTGGAGACGAGGTTTCCGTCAACGCGGGGTTGGACTACACGACGTTCTCGAAGACCGAGCGATTCTCTCTCGACCTTACGGCAACGAACTATCTTCCCGACAAACTTAACGGTGAGAATTTTATCCAGTCGGGCATACGCTTCATGACCCTGGCCGTCTACTCTGTTAAATGGGGGTCGTTGACGAGCCTGTTCCAGTTCAGGACGCGGCTTCGGACGCAGAGCCAGATTTTTAACTCGGGCGTTTCCGAAAGCTATAAGAGCTCTCAGCACTACGAGGGTCAATACACCCTCACGTGGCAGGCGGCGCAGTGGTGCTCCCTCTCGGGACTTCTTCAAGGTAAATACCATACCGGAGACCAGATCCCGTTCGGTGTGGGGATTTACGAGATGGGGAAAGCCCAACTTGGTTCGATCGGGGGAGAGATTGGATTCGCTCTCGCGTCATGGTTCACGGTGGGCTTTGAGGGAAAGTACGGCATCGGCAGCGTCGTTGAAGAGAATGTGAAGAACAACGTCACCGGGCTCGAAGGGGGAGGCAGCGCCCGGATTCAATTCTAGAGATTTCATCCACGACATCACTTCATTAGGAGGAAGGATACACGTATGGACTATTCGATACGACCTCGCATTATTCACGGGGCGGTCCTTGCCCTGCTCGTCGCGGCGATGGGAGCGACCCAGGCACGCGCACAGGAAACTCCGCCGCAGACGATTGCAATCCTCTATTTTGAGAACAACAGCGTCGTCGACAAGGAGAAGCTCGATCCTCTGAAGAAGGGGCTTGCCGACATGCTGATCACGGAGATGTCGAAGATCAAGGGTTTGAAGGTGGTCGAGCGGCAGAGGATCCAGTCGGTTGTCGAAGAGCTGAACCTCGGGGAGACCGACCTCGTCGACAAGGGGACGTCGCAGAAAATGGGAAAACTCCTGGGTGCGAAAGTGCTCCTCTTCGGAGGGTTTTCCAACCTTTTCGGGGACAAGTTGCGGATCGACGCGAGGATCGTCGCCACGGAGACTGGAGTGACGCTCAACGCGGAGGAGGAAACCGGAGACCTCGATCAATTCCTCACCATGCTCAAATCCCTTGTGAAGAAGATCTCCGATGATCTCGAGGTGAAGCTGAGCAAGGGTGAAGAGAACGAGCTGGAATCTTCGAAAGAGGGGAAATTCAACGGCTACGTCACGTACGCGCAGGCGCTTGACATTGAAGACCAGGGGCGAAAGCTTGAGACGCAAGGCAAGCACGCGGATGCGGTCGCGATGCTGGAGAATGCAAAAACGGTGTACCAAAAGGCCTGGGACGAGTCGAGCGGGTACGAGCCCGCGAAAACGAAAGTCGACGAGCTCACGGCCCTTATCGCGAAATTGAAGAAAGCACAGTAGCAGCGGTCGGTCCGGCGGGGCAGGAGTAGCACTGACATTGACCACTCACGTTTTTGAGAGGACACACCCATGAAACGAGTGATGATACTGCTGATCATGACATTCATCGTCGCCTTCCTGTCGCCGGGGATCCGCCTCCTTGCCCAGGATGCCGACATGCCGCGCATTATGGTCGTCGTCGATGAGAAGATCGACGACAAGGACGCCACCGCCCAGAAAGTGACCGGGAAGATCGAGAGCGCATTCCTCGCGAAGGGCTACAGGCTTGTCGACAAATCCCAGTTCGAGAGCGTGAAGGCACGGGATCTTGCTCTCGGCGACCTCAATCCGACGAAGGCGAAAGAACTCGGGCGCCGCTTCGGAGCCGAAATCATCATCGCCGGCGGGGCGCAGGCAGTTCTCGGAGAGGAGAGAGAAACCTACGGCATCAAAACGGTCGAGTACACTGCCGACGGCGAGGTGAAGGTGATTATCACCGACACCGGCGACATCATCGCCGTGGCAAGCGCAACGGCGAAAAAGGCATCGCAGGGAAAGTCGCAGGCGGCGTCGAAGGCCCTCGATGAGCTGGGAGGGTTGCTCGCCGACGACCTCCTCGTGAAGGTTGAAAAAAGCCTGAAGGAGGCAAAGGAAAAACCGGTGGCCATCCAGCTCGCGCTCCTCGGCGTCACCGATGCGTCCCTCCTGAAAATCGAGGCAGACCTGCCGGCGAAAGTTCCGATGATCCAGAAGCTGAAGCTCCGCTACATGGAGGGTGATGCCGCGGTGATGGATGCCTGGATCCGGGGATCTATCGACGACCTGCGGAAACAGTTCTCGGCGATGCCGGAGTATAAGGTGGAATCGTTCACCGGCAACCGTATCGACGTCAATACAAAGGTGACGGGCGCCAAAGCGAAGGTGAGCTACTCGGTGCCGAGCGCGCTCGAGATTACGGAATTCAAGGTCGAGAACATTTTCCCCTCGGCCTACAACTACTATGCCTACCATCCGATCGGAGAGATCACGGTCGAGAATACGGGAAAAACCGACATCAGCAACGTCAAGGCGAGCTTCTTCGTCCCAGGGTACATGCAGCTTCCCTCGGAACAGCCTCTCCCGGTTCTCAAGGCCTCATCGAAGCAGACCTTTCCGGTCTCCGTGACGCTCGACGCGAAGCAGATGCTATCGATCAACGAGAACACCGTCGCGCAGATTAAAGCGGAGCTGACGTACACGCTCGGTGGCGAGCAGAAGACACGCAGTCTTGTGAAGCCGGTGACCGTCTACAGCCGCACCTCGATCACCTGGTCGCGCCCGAACTCCGTCGGAGCCTTTATCACGCCGAACGACGATGCGGTGAAGAATTTCTCCCGCTACGTCCTCGGCTCGGTGAAGTACGACCAATCAGTGCTTCAGGGAGCCCCACGTAATGTCCTTAACGCCATGGCGGTTTGGGAGGCCATCCGCGCTTTCTCGATCAACTATGTCAGCGCGCCCTGGAGGGTGGCCGATGCGGACCTCCTCGACGACGTGCAGTACCCGCGCGAGACGCTGGCGAATCACACCGCAAACTGCAGCGGCAGCTCCGTCCTCCTTGCCTCCTGCCTCGAGAATATCGGCATCCGGACGGCTCTTGTCGGAACCTCGGATCACGTCTTCATCATCTTTGACACCGGTGTGAACAAGAAGAACGCGTCGAGGATCAGCCTCAACGAAAAGGACTACGTCATCCGGAACAATACGGTGTGGATCCCGCTCGAAACGACAATCATCAATCACCCCTTCATGGAGGCGTGGCGTTTGGCTGCGGACGGCTATTACCGGATCGCCGATGCCCAGGGGAGACTCGACATCATCGACGTCCGGGATGCCTGGGAGCAGTTCCCGCCGGCGAACCTCGGCCTCAACGCGAAGGCTTCCGAACCTCCTCCGGCCGACAAGGTCAGCACGCTGATGAACGACGATCTGAAGAACGTGGCGCAGGTGTACCGTCAGGCGCTTGACCAGAAGGTGGCGGAACTGAAACAAAAGGGCGATGAGAAGTCGATGAACGTCGCCGCGATGTACCTCGCGAACAGCGGGCGTTACGACGAGGCTCTCGCCGGACTGAAGAGTTTCTCCGGTGCCTCGACGAAGAACAATCTCGGGAACATTTACCTCCTCCAGGGCGATTCGGCAAACGCCTACAAGTGGTACACCGCGGCTCTCGATGCGGACAAGAAAGACGGGGGAATTGACCTTAACGTCGGAATTTTCGATTATCTTGGCGGCGATCACGAAGGAACGGTGAATTCGTTCGCGGCGGCCGTTTCCAAGTTCCCGTCTCAGGAGGAGGCTTACGCGCAGCTTGGCATCGACCACATCGTCAGCGAGCTGACGAAGACGCGCGCGGCGGAGAAGGGGGCCGCGATCGACAAGTCTGAGCTCCAGAGCCTCCTTTTTGCGGCACTTCAGGATATCGCCGCGAAGAAGAACACCCGACCCAGCACGGCGAGGATCCGGAGGGGCGAGAACCGGTTCGTCTTCGGGGGTCGCCGCGGCATCGACCCGACGCAACTTTCGGACGTGAAGGATTTTCTCTACTGGAAATCCTGACCGAACGTTCTGCGTCGGAATGTGATTCCGCGCTTCCGGAGGATGAGTGAAGAGGGATTACTGTCGGATCATAAAGGAATTTTCCGTATGACTAAGAAGCAGCTTATCAAGGCGGTGGCGGGACTTCTCATCGCCGCAGGTTCGATTGGCATCTCTCTCTTCCTCTTCCGGACCGACTGGGTGGAACAGACGCTCGGATCGAACTTCTTCCCGGCGCTCGAACGGAAATCGTACGACGCGCTCATTCGGGCCAGGGGGGAGCGTCCGCACACCTCGAACGTCGTCATTGTAAAGATCGACGAGAACACGCTCAAGGAGCTCGACTACCCTGTCCCGCGTGACAAGTTCGGGTCTCTCCTTTACATTATTTCGGCGAGCGGGGCCAAAGCGATCGGCGTCGATTACTTTTTTCCGACGGTGAAACAAGATAGCGCCTCGCAATTCCAGAATCAGCTCTTCCTCCGGTTCGCCGGTCTTTCGAACAACGTTTTCCACGCGATCGGACCGTTCGTACCGAGCGAAGACTTCGGCGAGCTGAAGGCGAAGGACATAGACAAGGAGGCATACGCGGTCCTTCATCCGTTCTCGATTCCGGAGACTGGCGGAAGGCTGAATTTCCCGCGGGCGACCTACATCGATGAACGTCCGTTTGATTCGCTCGCCTCCCTCGGAGCCGGTGTCGGTCAAGTGCTGCTGAATGCCGACTCGGTCGACGGGATCATCCGGAAGATGCCATTCCTTGTCGATTACGCCGGCGACTATTATCCGGCCTTCGGCGCTGCGCTCGCCTTTCGCGCGCTCAACATCGATCCAAAAACCATCACGGTGACGCAAACGGATGAGGGGATGGTGGTCCATGCGGGACAGCTGGAGATTCCCGTTACCCGCCACGGAGAGATCGAGATCGACTATGCGGGAAAGAACTCGGTCTTCAAGGAGATCTCATTCTACGACGTTCTCGATGCATTCACGAGGGGAGACACGCAGACCCTCTCGATTTTCAAGGATGCGGTCGCCATCATCGGCCCGACTGCCCGGTCGATCGCCGATATCGGCGCGACACCCGTGAACGAAAAATCGCCGAACTGCTACGCGCACGCGAACGTCTACGACCAGATCATGTCGGGTCATTACATCTCGCGCGCTTCGGCCGGCGCGCAGCTCTCCCTGCTCATCCTGCTCGCCCTCGCCGTCACCGGAGCCTCGATGCTCCTGCGGTTACGGTGGAGCCTCCCGATCGGCATCGTCCTCCTTGTTGGATACCTCTTCTTTGCATATTCGGCGTTTGCGAACACCGGAGCGATGTATAGCATCACCGAACCGATCTTCGCGATCTTCTTCAGCTATGCCGGTGCGATGAGCTACATCTCCGCCACGGAGGGGAAACAGAAAGCCGTCATCAAAGGGATGTTCCAGAAGTACATCGATGCCTCCGTGGTCGAAAAGCTCATCGATAACCCGTCCCTTCTCAAGCTTGGAGGGGAAGAGCGTGAGATCACGACGCTCTTCGCGGATATCGAAGGGTTCACGCGGATGGCGGAAAAGCTCGGACCTCAGAACACGGTGGCCCTCCTCAACACGTATCTGACCGAGATGACGAACATTATCATCGAGGAAGGGGGCACCCTCGACAAATACATCGGGGACGCCATCATGGCGTTTTGGGGAGCGCCGATCGACGACCCGGCACATCCGGTCCACGCCTGCGCTGCCGCTCTGAGAATGCAAAAAAGGCTCGAAGGGCTCCACGCGAAGTGGATCCGATTCGGGAAACCGGTCGTCAACCAGCGGATCGGCCTCAACAGCGGAAAAGCGGTTGTCGGAAACATGGGAGCCGAGGCGAAGTTTAACTACACGGCTGTCGGCGATGCGGTAAACCTTGCCTCAAGACTGGAAGGAGTGAACAAGGAGTACGGTACGAGACTGCTCATGAGCGAGTTCACCTACCGACGGGTCAACGCCGAGGTTCTGGCGAGGGAAATGGACCTTGTCGTGGTCGTCGGGAAGACCGAACCGGTACGGATCTACGAGCTCATCGCGATGGCGGACGAAGTCCAGAACGATGCTACGAAAAAGTTTCTCGATTATTACCATGCCGGGCTCGACGCGTATAAGAAGCGGGCGTGGAAAAGTGCCATCGAACAGTTCCAACAGGCCCTCCAGATCCGCCGCGACGATGTCGTGTCGAACATCTATATCCAACGATCGATGATGTTCCTCGATTCCCCACCCCCGGAGTCCTGGAACGGCGTCTTCGTGATGACAAAGAAGTGAAAGGACTTTCTCGGAAACGTCGTTCATCGCCAACCTTTTTCTGGGTGGGTTTTCGGATCGACGGTGGGGGCTGTCGGCGGCGTTCTCCCGGTAAACTCAGGGAGGGGTGGGATTGTCCAAAGAGGTGGATGGAGGGAGGATGATTTGCGAGAGCCGAAAGCCGGAAATTTCTGGCAGGATGCACAATGACCCACAACCCCGTGCGTTTCAGCCCGGAGTATTGCGAAGGAGGTGCACGATCATGAAACCCGTCGAACGATTAGTCCTGCTGCTTGCGTTTGCCGCTCTCGGCACCTCCGCCTTTGCCCAGGAGGGAACTGCGTCCAAGAAGCATTTGATGAAGGAGGACTCCGCCGCGATCAATGCCCTCGTCATGTACCCCGACACGATCCGTCTCGATATCTTCGAGGCCTGCAAATATCCCTCCGCGATCGCCAGCATCGCGAGTCTCCAGAAGAATTCCAGCGAGGAATTTTCTCAGCTCGTCACCAGCTACACGAAAGAGGAGCAGGAGAATTTCTGGAACCTTAGCCGGTATCCCGGCCTCATTTCGCGACTGGCGGAGGAGGGGGACAAATCGGCCGACAAAATCACGACGATTCTGAAGGACTATCCCGAGGATATCCGCCAAACGGCGATGCAATACGGGATCGACTATTACGACCTCCTCCGGGAAATGGATTCCATCCAGAACAAAACGGACTCGATGTTCGACCAGATTCTCGGGGACTACCCGGAGACAACCCAGCAATCGTTGAAAGAACTACTGCAATACCCCGAAGTCATCAACCTCCTCAACGATCACCTCGGCCTTACTGTCCGGGTCGGCGACAGTTATCGCCGGGATCCGCAGGCGCTCATTCGAAAGGCCGACTCGCTGAACCTTGCCCAGACCCGCCAGAATACCGTCGATGCTGAGGCGTGGAAGGAGACGGTCGAAAGCGACCCCGATGCGGAGGCCGAATTGAACAAAGCGGCCGACGATTATGCGAGCGAGAACGGCTACACCCAGCAGGAGGTCGATGCCGCGCCCGACCCGCAATATGTCACGACCTACGTCTGCTATCCTTATCCGTACTGGTTCGGTTACCCGACCTGGTACCCGTACGACTATTGGTACCCGTATCCGTTTTGGTTCGACTGCGGGTTCTATCACGACAGGAGGGGACACATCGTCATCTTCGGCTCTCCCTCACGGTATTTCACCAACTGGTATTTTTACTACCCGGAACATGTCCGCCGCTATCCTCACCTCTGCGACACGTACATCGATCACTACTATGGCCGCGGAAGGAGCCCGGGGGGCAGCAGCCGCATCGTTCACAACTGGGTCCATCAGCGTAAGGATTATCTTCCCCCCGATTTCACGAAGAACAGGACGCGACGGGTAGAGACGATCCGTCAGCTCGCATCACTCGACATCGATGCAAGCACCAACGGGACGCCGGTTGATTCGCGTACGCGGTCCGATTACTACTCGAAGAACGCAGGCAAGTTTTCGGCTCTCGTCGCTCCGCGTCACGCTACCGTCGACGCAGGTACCCGGACGGCAGATGAGGAGATACCTCGGCCGGTGAAGCAGCCGCCAGGCAGAGTCGATATGATGCCTGTCCTCGGCTCCTCGCCGAGCCGGTTTGTCGTGAAGCCGCCCGAGAAGGTAGATCAGGTTCGAATGACTCCACCGACTCCGCCGCCGTCGACCGCGCGCCCCGGAACTAAAAGCGGGGTGGACCAGGCGCCCCCGCCGAGCACTGTGAATCCTCCGATCACGACAGTCCGGCCCCGGCCCGCGCAGCAGGTCGACCGGCAGGTACAAGCGCGCCCGGCCCCGCAGCCGACGTACAACTTCGACACAATTCATCGGGCCCAGGAATACCAGCGGAATATGTGGGAGCAAACTCAGCCGGCGGCCCGTCCGCAGCCGCAGGTTCAGCAACCGCGGCCGCAGCCTCAGCAACCACGGATTCAATCGCCACCTCCTCCGCGGCCAGCACCAGCTCCGAGCAAGTCCAGGAACAATTAGGCTTCTCGCAATCAAAATAAAAAAGGCTGGATGCGTTTCGCTCCAGCCTTTTTGTATTCTTTGACCTTTCCCCGCGCCATGCGAGCCCGGACATCTCGTCGCCCGGCTTTCTTTCTTTTCTCTTCTCTCTTGCTCTCTCAGATTTCCCGATTCACCATCGCCTTCTTCAGCTGCGAGATGTGCCACGTGATGTTGATCTCCTTCGGGCAGGCTTCAATGCAATTGAAGATGGTGTGACAACGCCATACGCCGTCTTGCGTGTCGATGATGTTGAGCCGCTCATCCCCCGCCTCGTCCCGCGTGTCGAAGGCGAATCGGTAGGCCTTGAGAAGCGCCGCCGGGCCGAGGTAATTCTCGTTGGTCCATAGCGAAGGGCACGAAGTCGAACAGCAGGCGCAGAGGATGCATTTCGCCGACTCAAAGAGCTTCTCCGCGTCTTCGTTGCTTTGGAGCCGTTCCGTCTCCGGTGGGTTTGTCTTGGTGATGAGGTACGGCTTTACGAGTTCGTATTTCTTGTAGAAATCGGTCAGGTCAACGACGAGATCCTTGATAATCGGCATCGAAGGGAGAGGCTCGAGGGTGACGACATGCCGGAAATCTAGATCCTTCAGGAGGATGGAGCACGCCAGCCTGTTCCTGCCGTTGATCCTCATGCCATCCGACCCGCAGACCCCGTGGGCGCACGAACGCCTGTAGGTGAGAGTTCCGTCGAGCGAACCCTTGATCTTCTCGAGGACGTCGAGAACCCGCCACGATTCATCGACGTCATCGACGAGATACTCCTTATAATGCGGTGCCGTGTCCGTCTCAGGGTTGTATTTCTGGATCCGAAAAGTTACCTGCATGGAATTGTCCTTTCCGACAGGAGCCTGCCCCTATCGTTGATTAATACACTCTCTCCTTGGGCTGGAACTTCGTGATGACGACCGGCTTGTATGAGATTTTCGGATGGCCGCCGTTGTAGTGGATGAAGGTGTGCTTCAGCCACTTCTTGTCGTCACGCTTGGGGAAGTCGACCCGCGCGTGGGCGCCGCGGCTTTCCTGACGGTTGAGGGCCGACACGGCGATCGTCTCCGCCGTGCCGAGGAGGTTTCTCAGTTCGATCGCCTCCATGAGCTCCGTATTGAACTTCTTCCCGTGATCCGCGATGGTGATCTTCTTATACCGGTTTCTGAGCTCGTGAACACTGCCGACAAGCTCTTTCATGGTCTTCGCCTCCCTGTAGACGGAGCATTGATCCATCATCGTCTCCTGAAGTTTCACCCTGATCTGGGAAACATTCTCGCTCCCTTTGCTCGTCAGGATGCCGTCGATGGTCTGCTTCGTTTTTGCCTCCGGCTCATGGGGGAGGGGAGTGAAGTCTGCTTCCTGAAGATACTTGGCGATCGCCTTCCCGCCCCTTCGACCGAAGACAATGATGTCGAGGAGCGAGTTGGTCCCGAGCCGGTTCGCCCCATGGACCGAGACGCAGGCGCATTCCCCGGCGGCATAGAACCCTGGGAGGACTTTTCCCTTTGCGTTCACCAGGACCCGCGCGTCATTGTCGGTTGGAATTCCGCCCATCGCGTAGTGCGCGGTCGGCTGAATTGGGATCGGCTCTTTGAGCGGCTCAACGCCGAGGTATGTCCTCGCGAACCCGGTGATCTCGGGGATCTTTTCCCGGATCGTTTGTTCGCCCAGATGGGTGAGGTCAAGGTGGACGTAGTATGTCCCGTCGCTCCCTTTAATTCCCCGTCCCTCTTTGATCTCCGTATAGATGGCCCTTGAGACCATGTCACGCGGCGCAAGATCCTTCACCGTCGGCGCGTAGCGCTCCATAAATCGCTCCCCGGAGTTGTTCCGGAGAATACCCCCCTCGCCGCGCGCTGCCTCCGAAATGAGAATCCCAAGCTTCCAAAGGCCGGTGGGATGGAACTGGAAGAACTCCATGTCTTCAAGCGGAATCTCGTTCTCGTACGCGATGTTGCAGCCATCGCCCGTCCCTATGAGGGCATTCGAAGTGATGCGGAAGGCCCGCCCATATCCGCCGGTGGCAAACATGACCGCCCGGGCATGGAACACATGAAGCTCCCCGGTCCCAGCTTCCATGGCGACGATCCCGCAGCAGACCCCCTTGTTCATGATCAGGTCGGTGACAAAGAACTCGTTGTAGAAATGAACCCCCTGCCTGATACAGTTCTCGAAGAGGGTGTGGAGCATCACATGTCCAGTCCTGTCGGCCGAGTAGCAGGCGCGACGTACGGCAACGCGCTTCGAGTTCGGATCGGCTGGATTTTCGGGACGGGTGTGACCGCCGAATTTCCTCTGCGCAATTTTGCCTTCCGGTGTTCTCGAGAAGGGAAGGCCCATGTGCTCAAGCTCGATGATCGCCCGCACGGCGTCCCGGCACATGATCTCGATCGAATCCTGATCTCCGAGGTAATCGCTTCCCTTCACGGTGTCGAACATATGCCATTCCCACGAATCCTCCTCCTCGTTTGCCAGCGCCGCGCACACTCCTCCTTGCGCGGTCCCGGTGTGCGACCGGGAAGGATAGACCTTCGAGAGTACCGCGCAACTGTAGCCCTGCGGAATTTCGAGGGCGGCCCGCAACCCCGCGCCTCCAGCCCCGACAATCACGACATCGAATGTATGCACCATTGAGAGCTCCAAGAGAAAGATTCAACACGACCTGAGCGGGGGGAAGGCGAGTTCCCGTTTCCCGCCCGGCCGCAACACTAAAACGAGAGGATCGTGGCGACCCCGAGAGAGCCGAAAACGACGCCGGCGAGATAAAGCATACCCAAGATCGTCCAGCTTGCCCATGCGGGCATGCGGTAATCGCGGAAGATGCTCCACGTTCCCGCAAGACCATGATAGAGGCCGAGGACGACAAAGGAAATCTGAAGCGCCTTGTAAAGCGGGTTCTGCATCCTCGCAAGGACGGCATCGTAGGTGTGTCCGGAATCGAGATGGTAATGCATGAGGATGTAGTGCCCGATCGCCACGACGAAGAGCACCATCCCGGTGACTCGCTGCAGATACCAGGCGGGCGCCCCCGATCCCCGTGATCCGTAGTACTTTGACGACATAGAAGTGATCCTTCCAGGCAAATAGATGCTTCACTTCACCGCTGCGACGGCGTGGACAGTGTCCTGCGAAAACATGATATATCCCATGCCGAGAAACAGGATGAGGCCGATAATGACGACTGCGTAGTACAACTGCTTATGATACCGGGCGCCTTCCGCGAGGTCGACGAGAACGATGCGGATGCCGTTCAAGGCATGGAACAGCAGAAAGGCAAACAAGAGCCACTCGAGAAAGAGGAAGACCGGCGTGCGAAAAAGCTGCATCTCCGAGTCGAACGCCGCTTTTCCTTTCTGCAGCGACATCAACGCAAAGATGTGCAGCATGATGTACCCGGTAAGGACGAGCCCGGTAATTCGATGAAGGACCCATGCCCAGCTTCCGGAAAATTTGTGATACGTCAGAAGGACTCTCGCCCACCCGCGTGCGGGATAGTTGCTCGACATTCGACGTGTGCTCCTTTATGGCAGGGATGAAGTTCTCGCCGCGGCAAACCCGCCACGCCACCGTGACGGCGGACGAGGAACTGAGATGATAACAATGTATGAAACAGGTGACATAATCTCAACATGGCGCCGCATGTCCGCGTGGCTCTCAGGCGGCAAGAACAACGCTTTCCGTGATAAATTTCCGGACCGAAATGATGCTTCCAAAGAAACCGAGAAGTGTTCCGGCAACGATGACGATGAGATAGAAGACCGGCTCGACGTAGACGATCGGCGCAAGGTCGCCGCCGAAGAGTTTCGAGGCGTAGTCGACCACAAAGTAGATAAAGATGGACGAGAAGGCACCGCCGAGGATCCCCTGGATGATCCCTTCCACCAGAAAGGGGAGCCGGATGAACATACGCGTCGCTCCGACGAGCTTCATCGTTACGATGATCTTTCGCTTCGCGTAAATGGCGAGCCGGATGGTATTCGAGACGAGAAACACCGCGGTGATGAGAAGCGCGATCCCCGCCGCGAGGCTGCCCATGGCGAAGAGTTGGGCGCGCCGGTCGAGAAGTTCGAGGAGCGTTTTTCGATAGATGACGTCGTCGACACCGCCGACCTGCTTCAGCATTGCGTAGACCACCTTTGCGCTGTCCGAATTCTTGTACTCCTGATCGAGATAGATCTTGAACGAGGGGGGAAGAGGATTGAAGTCGAGGATGTTGTGGATATCCTCCCCGTACTGATCCTTGAAGATCTTCGCGGCTTCGTCCTTGGAGATGTACCTCACCTGCTTGATCCCCGGGATCGCAAGAATCTTCTTCTCGATGAGGGGGGCGGTTTCGGGGGTCACTGGCTCTTCGAGGAAGGCCTCCATCTCCACCCGGTCCCGGAACGACTCGACAATCTGATTGGTGTTTCGGAAGACGATCGTAAAAAGCCCCAGAAGAATGAGCGAAATGGTGATGGTGAAAATTGAAATCACCATCGAAAGACGGGCGCGGGTGAACCCGGAGATCCCTTCTTTGAGTATGTAGAAAAAGTTCATTGCAGTCCTGCCGGTGTTGAAGGTTCGCCGATGATTGCTCCCGGTGCGCCGGCGCTATGGGTGCACGATGTTCCCGGTTTCATACGATCCCAGAAACCGATAGCTGGATGTTAACTCCCGGAGGTGGGCAAGGGCGTTGACGCACTCCTCGCTCCGGGCATCCCCTTCGATGTCGACGTAGAAAAGATATTCCCACGGCGCACCGACAAGGGGCCGCGATTCGATCTTCAGCAGGTTGATGTTGCGCAACGCGAAGGCCGAGAGACATTTGAAGAGAGCGCCGGGTACGTTCTTGGTCGCGAAGATCACCGACGTTTTGGGACGCCGGCGTGGATGTGACTCTTTCTTCGCGACCACAAGGAATCGGGTGAAGTTCCTGTGATCGTTTTCGATCCCCGCCCGGAGGATGGCCAGTCCGTAGTCTGCCGCTGCCTGAGAGCTTGCGACGGCGGCGGCGTCAGACCTTCCTTCCATCGCAATCATCTTGGCCGCGCCGGCAGTGTCGTAGAAAGGGTTGATCTCCACCCCCTTCAGGGAAGTGAGGAACCTCTCACACTGCCCGAGGGCCTGTGGGTGAGAATAGACGGCCGCGAGGTTCTTGAGCTTCGTCCCCGGAAGGGCGAGGAGGTTCATCGAAATGCGGAGTTTGAGTTCTCCGACAATGAAGAGCCTGTGCTTCCAGAGAAGGTCGTAATTCTGAGGAACGCTTCCGTGGAGCGAATTCTCGATCGGAACCATTGCGTAGACCGATTTCCCGGCGGAGACGTCATCAAAGATCTCGCGGAACGATTCGCGCGCGACAGTGACGCAGCGTTTGCCGAAGAATGAACGGGCCGCCTGCTCGCTGAAGGCTCCCGGCTCCCCCTGATAAGAGATTTTGGTCGCTGTAGAACGCCGCTTCACTCGATCTCCGGTTAATAGTTTGACTGATCGTCCCACCGGCCGATCCGCCAGACGTCCCTCGAAGTGGCCCGCTCGAGGGTCAGACTCGCGTAGCCGTCGATCCGTACGATGTCCGTCGGACTGAAGGTGACGGTGAGGTTGAAGTTGCGCGTCACGTTGACCTTGACGTCGGTCGTGTCGCCCGTGATCGGGATGGTGTTGTTCCAGACAAGGTCGAGGCTCTGCGCATTCTGAAAGAGGCCGTTCGTTGTCCTCATATCGTCGTCCCTTCCCCAGAAAACATCGACGCCAAGATCGTAATCTCGGTAGACAAAAATGAAGTCGGGGGCCAGCACCTGCCCATAGACCGTCGTATCCTTGAAAAGATACGACTCTTTGAAGTTTTGAAATACCCCGTCGACGGTGTGTTGGTCCCCAAGGATGGAGCCGCCTGCGCCGCTGGAACTTTCGAGAGCGGGTGCGAACGGGTTGAGACATCCGCAGAAAATGAGGGGACAGAGAAGGACCGGGATGAGCGATCTCATTGGCTGAACTGTCCCTTCAGATCGCTCCATGTTGGCGACTGGGGGCTTTGGGTTGATGTGTAATCTTCCCACCGATAGATTGCCCACACTCCCGTGTTTTTGTTCGGCATCATCGCGAAGCGCGCATGCCCCTCGTAGGTTGTCGGAGAGATGAAGACCGTATAGTCGGCCTCGTAGAGGGTGGAATCCGAATGATACTGGGTGACGGTCGGCGCGCCGAAATTTACGACGGGGGTGAACGCACTGCTGACGCTCGAAACCGCCTTCCGGAAATAGTTCATTTCCGCGTCGACATTCCAATGGGAGAAGAACCCGGCATAGGTCGCCGAGGCTTGTTGCGTCGGCACGAAAACATACGCCCGGCCCAGGGTCGAAGTGTCCCCGAAAATCTTGGCATAGTCGCTGACGTTCTTGTTCGCGAACGACGCCGAGAGGTTCGAGATGACCGTTTCGGCGCTGAATGCCGGAGGGTTCGCGGCATTGCCGGTAACGGGGGGCTCGGGATCCCGCGTCGAGAGGAGGCCGCAGCCCGCAACAACGATCGCGACGGCGACCCCGACGAGCGGGAGACGCCTACAGGGCAATACGTCCCTCCAACGCGCGCGATAACGTCGCTTCATCTGCAAACTCCAGATCGCCGCCGATGGGAAGTCCGCGGGCTATCCGCGTGACATGAACATTGAGCGGCTTCAGCAGCCGCGACAGATAGATCGTCGTCGTCTCTCCCTCCACGTTCGGGTTCATCGCGAGGATGATCTCCTCGGTCTCGTCGTTGATGCGCGTAAGGAGTTCTCGCACCTTCAGGTCCTCGGGACCGACGTTGTCGAGGGGGGAAAGCGCACCGCCGAGGACATGATAGAGACCGTTGAACTCGTTCGTCTTCTCGAGAGCGATCACGTCGTTCGGTTCCTCGACAACGCAAATGACGCGGCGGTTCCGCTTGGGGCTCGAACAAATGACGCATGGGTCACTCTCGGTGATGTTGCTGCACACCGAGCAGTATCGCACCCTCTCCTTGATGTTGAGGAGGGCCTGCGCGAACGTCGCGACGCGCTCTCGCGGGAGCTTCAGGACGTACAGTGCAAGCCGTTGCGCGGTCTTCTTCCCGATCCCCGGCAGCTGGGCGAATTCCTCAACAAGCTGTTCGACCGATTCGGAGGTGTATCGCATCAGAAGCCTGGCAGGGATAGTCCCGGGATGTTCGGAAGGAGTCCGCTCGTGACCTTCGCCATTTCGGTCTCGGCCAGCTTGTGGGAATCTTCGAGGGCTTTGTTGACGGCCGCCACGATGAGATCCTCGAGCATTTCGCTCTCCTGCGGATTGATGACCTCTTTCTCGATTGCGATCTTGAGAATCTGATGACGGCCATTGACGGTCACTTTCACCATCCCGCCCCCCGATTCCGCAACGACGGTCTTCTGGGCGAGTTCCTCCTGCACCTTCGCCATTTTCTCTTGCAGCTGCTGAACCTGTTTCAGCATCCCCTGCATATTTCCCCCGAGTCCCGGTATACCCTTCATAGTTCGTATCCCTTCTTTGACATGTGACGACGGCATCGGGTTCAGCTTCTACCCGAAGATCTCCTGCTCAACTTCCTGAAAAATGATATGGCCGATGGTGATATGCCCCTCCTGGATTCTCTGCGTGTCGTTCGACGGGACGATGATCGAAAGGTCCGCGAGCCCTTTCGATGTCCCGCCGTCCTTCCCGAGGAAGGCGATCGTTGCGATCTTCATCTCCTTCGCCTTCGTGAAGGCATTGTTGACGCTCGCCGAATTCCCGCTGGTGCTGATTCCGAGAAGGACGTCACCTTCGTTCCCAAGCGCCTCAACCGATCGGGCAAAAACCATGTCGTAGCCAAAATCGTTTGAGCCGGCCGTGAGGGTTGAGGTATCGGTCGTCAGAGCGATGGCGGGGAGGCCGCGGCGCTTGATGTCGGGGGACAGACGGACGACGAATTCGGTCGCAAGGTGCTGGGCGTCCGCAGCGCTCCCGCCATTGCCGCAGAGGAGAATCTTCTTCTTGCGATTGAGTGCGTCGATGATGATGTCGATCGCCTTCGAGATATCGTTCGCGCATTGATCGGCAATCTTCAGCTTGAGCGCGGAACTCGCTTTCAAAGAGTCCTGGATGAAACTCTGGCGATAGACGAGCGTGAGGGGGAGGTGTGCCATACGTTGATGTCCGATGGTGATCCGTGCGGCTACCGCGAATGGATCGCCGCTGCAAATTCCTTCATAAGGTTCTTCGAACCGTTCTTTTCGAGGACGTTTCCTGTGACGACGAATGAGGCCCCGGCGCCGACCTTTCGGTGCGCGTCGTCCGGAGTCGTAATCCCTCCACCGGCGATGAGGGGCACCTTCGTGGCGCGCGCTACCGCGCCGATCATCTCCTCAGGCACCGACTGCTCCGCGCCGCTCCCGGCTTCAAGATAGAGGAGCTTGAACCCGAGGTACTCAGCCGCGAGGGCGTGCGCAACGGCGATATCGGGTTTATTCCGGGGGAGCGGTTTCGTGTTGCTCATGAATTCCGCCGAGGTGGTCCTCCCGGATTCCACGAGAAGGTAGGCAGTCGGGATCGCTTCGAGCCCCATCTTCCTGATGATCGGTGCCGCCGTTACCTGGCTCCCGATGATGTGTTCGGCGTTCCTTCCGCTGAGGAGAGAGAGGAAGAGGATCGCATCCGCCTCTCGCGACACCTGCTGAACGCTTCCGGGGAAGATGATAACCGGAACGTTCGTGTGCTTCTTGATCGTCCTGATCGACTGCTCAAATGTGTCGCCGAGAACGAGGCTCCCTCCGACAAGAAAGCCGTCGACGCCTGCTGATGTCGACTGCTCGACGAAAGCCGGAAAGGCCGCCTCGTCAATCTTGTCGGGGTCGACGAGGACGAGGTACGCCGCCCCGTGGGCGGAGACGGCGGCGAGAAGGTTCTGATAGATGGACATCGTAGCTTCTTTCAGTTGTTCCGAGAGCGGGCATCCTGGGACGTCCGCCTCGTATTAAAGCATTCCCCTCACGACTCCCTCCAAGCTCTTCAGCGCCTCATCGAGCCGGGAGACATCCTTCCCTCCGGCCGTCGCAAGGTGTGGCTTGCCGCCCCCTCCGCCGCCTACGACTTTCGCGACCGCAGCGACGATTTTCCCCGCCTGAATATTCTTTGACTTGATGAGATCGTCGCTGACGACGCAGACGAGCGCGATCTTCTGTTCGATGACGGCGGCGAGGAGTCCTACACCGCTTCCAATCCTGGCCCTGAGGGTGTCACCGATCGACTTCAGCGCCTCCATGTCGCCGGCCTGAACCGAAGATGCGACAATTTTGAATCCGTCTACCGGGATGCCCTTCCGCACAAGTTCGTCGATATCCGAAAGAGCCGAATCCAGATGATGTTTTGCGGCGGCTTTTTCCAGAGCCTTCTTCATTTCCGAAAGCCGAAGGATCCGGTCCTCGAGTTCATGGAATTTCCTCTGAAGACCTTCGAACAGCGGACCGAGCCGTCCTGTTCCGGCGACCTCTCCTTTTTCGGTCGCATCCTCAAACCTGGAGAGCCCACGGTCGAGTCTCGAAACCGCGTCCCGCGTCATGGGGAGGTTTTCGTTTTGATCGGCCGGAAGGCTCTCCCAAAGCTTCAAGATTTCGGCGGCCAGACTGTGGGCATACTCGACCCGTTCGTCGTACGTCTTCCCCTGAATCCTGAGATATTCCGCCGCGAAGTCGTCGGTTACCGCATCGATTCTCCGGACTCCGCTGGCGCTGCTCGATTCGGAACGAATCTTGAAAAACCCTATTTCGCCGGTCGACTTCACGTGTGTCCCGCCGCAAAACTCCTTGCTGAATTCCCCGAACTGCACGACATTGACCTTGTCGCCGTACTTATCTCCGAAGAACATCAGGGCTCCCATTTTCTGTGCCTCGGCGAAGGGGATGTCCCGGTGATGCAGGAGCCGGATGTTCTCACGTATCCTCTCGTTCACGATATTTTCTATCTCCGAGAGCTCGGCCTCCGACACCCTGGCAAAATGAGCGAAGTCGAAACGGAGATGATCGGGGGCGACGAGGGATCCGGCCTGGTGGACATGGGCCCCGAGCACCTGCCGCAGTGCTGCATGGAGGAGATGAGTCGCGGTGTGATTTCGCATGATAGCGAGACGGCGGGGAACATCGATCGATGCGAAGGCCTTGCCGATGTCGCGCGGCCACTCGAAGGGAGAGGCAAGGATGTGGACGTTGACTTTTCCCGATTTTTGAGTGTCGATGACCTTCAACTGATGCCCGGGAATCGTGAGCCGGCCGGTGTCACCCACCTGACCTCCCGACTCGGCATAGAACGGCGTGTTGAGGGCAAAGACGATGTTCTCGACGGCCGATTGAACCTCCACCTCCTCCTCATAAAGGTCGTAGCCGTCGAACCGAAACTTCTCCTCGGTCCCCTCTTTAATGAGATCCCGTATTCGGTCTTTCGAGCCAGAGATATGCGTCTCGGCCTCAGCCTCTCGGGATTCTCTCGACCGCTCTCGCTGACGGTCCATGAGGCTCCCGAATACTTTCTCATCAACGCTCATCCCGCGTTCGCGGGCCAGAAGGAGAGTGAGGTCGGGAGGGAACCCGAATGTATCGTAGAGTCTGAACGCATCCTCGCCGCTGATTGTCGTTGAATGCAATCCCTGCGCCCGCTTCGCCGCCTCCTCGAAAATCTCAAGTCCCCGGTCGAGCGTCTGGTTGAAGCTTTCTTCTTCTCCCTTCACCACACGTTCGATATGCTGCTGGTGCTCCTTGATTTCTGGGAAGACATGCGACATTGTCGAGACGAGCGTCGCGACAAGTTTGTAGAGGAATGGTTCGTGGAGGCCGAGGTTTCTGCCGAACCTCGCCCCTCTTCGGAGAATTCTCCGCAACACATATCCCCGCCCCTCGTTCGCCGGAAGCGCTCCGTCGGCGATCGCAAACGTCAGCGCCCGGATGTGGTCCGCGATCACCCGCATCGCGATATCGGCTTCGCCCCCTGCACCGTACTTCCGCCCGGAGATTTCGGAAATCCTCGAAATGATCGGGGTGAAAACGTCCGAGTCATAGTTCGACGCCGGCCGCCTGAAGCCCGAGTCCATCGCGTTCATCACGGAGCACACCCGCTCAAATCCCATCCCCGTGTCGACATGCTTCGTCGGCAAATTCTCGAGCCGGCCAGTGGCGGTACGGTTATGCTGGATGAACACAAGGTTCCAGATTTCGATCAGCTGCGGATTGCCGGCATTCACGAGCGAGGCGGAGGCATTTGCCGATGGGGTCAGGTCGATGTGGATTTCCGAACAGGGGCCGCACGGACCGGTCTCTCCCATCTCCCAGAAATTATCTTTCTCGTCAAACCGCAGAATGTGGGAATGGTCGATGTCCGTGACGCTCTTCCAGAGCTCAAAGGCCTCGTCGTCAGTCCTGTACACGGTTGCCCAGAGACGCTGCTTGGGCAATTTCCACACGTCGGTGAGAAGCTCCCATGCCCAGGCAATCGCCTCGGGTTTGTAGTAGTCCCCAAAGGACCAATTACCGAGCATCTCGAAGAAGGTGTGGTGATACGTATCCCGTCCAACCTCCTCAAGATCATTGTGTTTACCGCTGACCCGGATGCACTTCTGAGTGTCGGCGACGCGGGTGTAGTCGCGCTTCCCCGTCCCGAGAAAGACCTCCTTGAACTGGTTCATCCCGGCGTTGGTGAAGAGGAGTGTCGGATCGCCGTGGGGAATGACGGGGGCGCTCGCAATGATGCGATGCTGCTTAGAGGCAAAAAAATCGAGGAATGATTGTCGAATTTCCCGTGAGGTCATCAACGCCTACAGCTTCTTTTCGATTGCAGCATTGATATTCTTAAGAAGTTCCTGGGTTTCCTGGAAATCCTGTTTTTCCTTTTTCCCGGCTTCGATTGCGGTCTCCGCGTACTCCTTCGCCTTCTTGAGGTCGCCGCTCTTGTAGAGGAGCGCCGCGTAAGTGTCGAGGAGCATGTAGGAAGGGCTCTGGACGACGGCCTCGCTCATCCAGACGACAGCCCTTGACACGATCTCTTTGTCGGGACAGTGCTCGTAGATCGCCCAGCTGTAATTGTTGATGACGTTCGGATCGGGCGGGTTCGCGGACTTCCTTGTGCTGTCGATGAGACCTGCATAAGCCTTCCAGCGCTCCGTCTCCTGATCGAACCTGAGCGTGTAGGCGAGACGCAGGTCTCCTTCGGGTTCATTGAGATAGCGGGCCGAGGAGGCAATGACCTCCTCGAGCTTGCCCGGGTCGTTGGCCTTAATTGCCGCGTTGAGGTCGGCGGCGAGGAAGGTGGAGGCGACGCTTCCGACATCGTTCGCGCCATAGAGGCTTTTCAGCCGGTCGTAATTCTTGAAAAAGTAATCCTTGTACGGCTGCGTGAGCAGGTAGGAAAATCGAAACATAACGGACCAGGCAATTTCACTGCTCAGGTCAGCCCGCTCGCCCAGAAATGCCAGGACCACTGAAGTGTCGGGTCGTTTCCGGACCCCCTTTTTGAGAAAGGACTGGAGGTAAAACCGCGGGAAGCCTGGCTCGAGATCCGGAGAGATCCCCGTCAGATGTTCCTGTTTTCCAGGGTTGAGCGCATTCGACAGTTCGTCGAGGTACTCCTTGGGTTTCAGGTACCCAAGAATCCGGTAAACGAGCTTCCCGTCCGGAGTGAAAATAAGGAAGGTGGGAAATCCGTTCACCCTGTATTTTGCCGCCATGATCGCGCCGAACCCTGTCTCCATCTCATATCGAACCGGCACGAACCGATCGTTGATGAATTTCGCGACGGCGGTATCGGTGAAGGTCTCCCTGTCCATCACCTTGCACCAACTGCACCAGTCGGTGTAGGCATCGATGAGGATGAGCTTGTGCTCGTTCGATGCAAGAGCGCGGACATCGGACCACGACGTCGTTGTATCACGAAAATCGATGAGCTCGCCGGCGCATGCGGACGTCGCGCCGAAGGCGAAGACAAAGAGAAGGCGGAGGATTGTTCGGTTCATAAGGTTCTCGGAGTTCACATTTCAATTTGGGTCATCAGCTCGATCTCTTCCAGGACTCGTGTTATTTCCAGACAGCGGCTGAGCTCCCCCGTGTAGACGCACGACCTGCCGGTGTTGTGGACCTCCCACGTGAGGGTCTCGGCTTTCTTCCTGTCGCATCGAAGCGCCTTGATGAGTTGCGCAATGACTTCTTCGAAGGTGTGCACCTCGTCGTTGAAAAGGATCGCGCGGACCGGCTCTTTGATCTTCGTCTCCTCGGTCACATCTTCAAGGACGTCGGAGTCCGGGTGCGACAATTCACTCATGCTCGTCTCGCAATCAGGAATCGATGAAAAGTAACGAAAAAACCGCTGCCGTGCAAGGCACTCTGTTGCGAAAGGATGCGGGGATTCATATATTTATGAAGGAATTTTGCCATCCACCCGAAGCGTGAAGGAAACGTTGCCATGGTATTCGACCTTGAGTTGATCAGGAATGTCTATGCCGCTCTGCCGGAGAAGATTCGCCGGGCCAGGAAATTGGTTGGACGTCCCCTTACCCTGACCGAGAAGATTCTCTACGCCCACTACTTCGTTGCACCGTCGGCGTCGGCCCAACGGAGCAAGTCGTATGTCGACTTCGCGCCGGACAGAGTGGCGATGCAGGACGCGACCGCACAAATGGCTCTCCTTCAGTTTATGTCGGCCGGAAGGAAGAAGGTGGCAGTACCCTCCACGGTCCACTGCGATCATCTGATCCAGGCGCAGATTGGCGCCAAGGGCGATTTGCTCCGGGCAAGCGAGGACAACAAGGAGGTGTACGAGTTTCTGGCGAGCGTCTCGAACAAGTACGGCATCGGTTTCTGGAAGCCGGGAGCGGGGATCATCCATCAGGTCGTCCTTGAGAATTATGCTTTTCCCGGCGGAATGATGATTGGAACCGACTCTCATACTCCGAATGCGGGGGGCCTGGGGATGATCGCCATCGGGGTTGGGGGAGCCGATGCGGTGGACGTCATGGCGGGGATGCCGTGGGAGCTGAAGTTTCCCAACATCATCGGCGTGAAACTCTCGGGGACGCTCAATGGATGGACCTCGGCGAAGGATGTCATTCTTAAGGTCGCGGGCATTCTCACGGTGAAGGGGGGAACCGGCGCGATCGTCGAGTACTTCGGCGAAGGAACAAGATCAATCTCCTGTACCGGGAAGGGTACGATTTGCAACATGGGAGCGGAGATCGGTGCCACGACCTCCCTCTTTCCCTTCGATTCCCGGATGGCAGACTACCTTCGCGCGACCGGCAGGACGGAAATCGCCGTCGCCGCGGAAAAAGTCGCTGAAGATCTCGTCCCGGACAATGAGGTGCTTGCCCGCCCGGCAGAATTCTACGACCGTGTCATCGAGATAGACCTCAGCGCGCTTGAACCGCACGTCAACGGTCCTTTTACTCCCGACCTGGCCTGGCCGATATCGAAATTCGCGGAGGCGGTCCGGAAGAACAACTATCCCGAGGAGCTGAAGGTCGCTCTCATCGGAAGCTGCACGAATTCATCCTACGAAGATATCGAGCGGGCCGCTTCCGTCGCGCGACAAGCGTCCGAAAAAGGCCTGAAGGCAAAATCGGAATTCACGATTACGCCGGGGAGCGAACAGATCCGCGCAACGATCGAGCGGGACGGACAGCTCGACGCTCTTACCGCGATGGGAGGGATGGTCCTTGCCAACGCCTGCGGGCCCTGCATCGGCCAGTGGAAGCGCCATGACGTGAAACAGGGGGAGAAGAATTCGATCATCACATCTTATAACAGGAATTTCACCGGGCGCAACGACGGGAACCCGGACACGCATGCCTTTGTCGCGAGCCCGGAGGTCGTGACGGCGTTCGCCATCGCGGGACGCCTCACGTTCAATCCTCTCACCGACACGATCGCGAACTCCAGAGGAGAGAACGTCAAGCTCGACCCTCCCCGCGGCGACGAGTTGCCGAAACGCGGTTTCACGCCGGGAGATGGCGGCTACGTTAAGCCTGCAGCCGACGGATCAAGTTTGCAGGTCAAGGTTGATCCAAAGAGTGACAGACTTCAAGTCCTGGAGCCGTTCAAGCCCTGGGAAAAGACGGACCTTGAGAACCTTCGCCTTCTCGTGAAGGTGAAGGGAAAGTGCACGACGGATCACATCTCTCCGGCCGGTAAATGGCTCAAGTACCGCGGTCACCTTGATAATATTTCCAACAATATGTTCATCGGAGCGGTCAATGCGTTCAGCGGTGAGGCGGGGAAGGGGAGAAGCGGTATCAGCGGAGAGGTGAAAGAGTTTTCCGCCGTCGCCCGGGAGTACAAAAAGGCGGGCATAGGGTGGCTTGCAGTGGGAGATGAAAACTACGGCGAAGGATCATCGCGCGAGCATGCTGCCATGGAACCGCGTTTCCTCGGCGGAAGGGCGATCATCGTCAAGAGCTTTGCCAGGATCCACGAGACGAATCTCAAAAAGCAGGGGATGCTTGCACTGACCTTCAGAAATTCCGCGGACTATGACCTCATCCGTGAGGATGATGTTTTTGCGCTTCGCGGTCTCACAAGCTTTGCGCCCGGTGTTCCCTTAAGACTCGAGATCAGGCATCGTGACGGAGCCGTCCACTTGATCGAACTCAACCACACGTTCAACGAGGGGCAGATCGAGTGGTTCAAGGCGGGGAGCGCGCTCAACGCCATGAAACACCGGTAGTTGGGAAGGCCGGAAACCTATCGCCGTACGACGGTGTTATAACGAATGCACCGGGAACTCCGCCAGGCGTGACGGCGGTGGAGACAAAGCGCGATGAGCATCCCCGGCAAAGAGCTGAACATTCCAAAAACTTCGGAGTCCATATGTACGACCCAGTATTGATCCAGCCGTTCAGGGATGAGTTGACGCGAATCGGAATCCGCGAACTGCGCACCGCTGCGGAGGTCGATGAGGTGCTCAACAAGAAGGAGGGAACGGTTCTCGTTGTCGTCAATTCCGTCTGCGGATGCGCTGCCGGCAGAGCGCGTCCCGCCATCACGAAGGCTCTCCAGCACCCCGCCAGGCCTGAGGTTCTCACAAGCGTTTTCGCGGGGCAGGATATGGAGGCGACGGCCAGAGCGCGCGAGTGGTTCGGCCAAATTCCTCCGTCATCCCCCTCGGTGGCGCTCTTCAAGGACGGCGAGCTCGTCCATTTCATCCCCCGCTTCCGGATCGAGAACCGCGATGCGGACTCGATTGCCGCCGACCTGACGAGCGCATTCGACGAACACTGCCGCACCGAAAAGATCAGCGCGTAAACGATCGGACAATAAAAAAAGGGGAACGGGCGAAAACCCGTTCCCCTTTTCTCTGTACTCCTCGTCCTGCTTCCTTCAGCCTCTTTCCGGAGAATTCCCTCCTCCGGCTATTTCTTCTTGTACGCCTCGATGAACGGAGTTAGCAACTCCATCGGGAAGGGGAATATCGTCGTGGAGTTGTTCTCGGAAGCGACCTCTGTCAACGTCTGGAGATAACGCAATTGGAGGGCCACCGGATTCTTCTGGATGATCGCCGCCGCTTCTCCGAGCTTCTGGCTTGCCTGTAACTCTCCTTCCGCATGAACGACTTTAGCCCGCCGCTCCCGCTCCGCCTCGGCCTGCTTCGCCATGGCACGCTGCATTTCGGGAGGGAGGTCGATCTGTTTTACTTCCACCGTCGAAATCTTGATGCCCCACGGCTCCGTGTGTTGATCGATGATGACCTGCAATTCGTGGTTGATCTTGTCCCTTTGGGCGAGGAGTTCGTCGAGTTCAGACTGACCCAGGATGCTCCGCAGAGTCGTCTGGGCAAGTTGTGATGTGGCATAGATATAGTTTTCCACGCTCACAATCGCCTTGTCGGGCTGGACGACGCGAAAGTAAACGACGGCGTTCACCTTGATCGAAACGTTGTCCTTCGTGATGATGTCCTGTGGAGGCACATCGAGCACGACGGTACGGAGGCTGACGCGGACCATCCGGTCGACGATCGGAATGAGAAAAATGAGACCAGGGCCCTTGACCCCGACCATCCTGCCGAGGCGGAAAATGACCCCCCGCTCATACTCGGTGAGGATCCGGATCGCGTTGGAAATGATGATGACTGCAAATATGATAAGGATGACGAGAAAAAGTCCTGCAGGACCCATAGAAGACTCCTTTTGCTGGAAAGTATTGTTCTGAGCCGCCGGCCGCTGTCTGAAGGCCGGCCCTAAACGGATTTCTTAACCTTGAGGAGCAAGTCTTTCACTTCAGCGACCTCGACGGGTGAATCCTTGGCGAGCGTGCCGTCAAGGCTTTCCGCATTCCATATTTCTCCCTGGACCTTCACCTGGCCCGCTGGGGCCAATTTCGTGATGGCGAGCCCCGATTTTCCGACAAGACCTTCCGCCCCCGTCATGGGGCGTCGGAGCTGGGCTCTGAGCCCCGCCCCCACGGCAAAGACAAAGAACGCCGCGGTAAGGAGGACGGTCGGCACGATCACTTCAAGGGAGACGGTCTGGAAACCGAACCACGCATCGGTATTGATGAGCATAATGGACCCAAGGAAAAGCGCTATGATCCCCCCAACGGTGAGGAGACCGTAACTGCTGATTTTGATTTCGAGGAGAAAGAGGATGATCCCCAGGACAATGAGAGCCACCCCTGAGTAGTTGATGGGAATCGTATGGAACGCGAAAAGCGCCACGAGGAGCGAAATGGCTCCCGCGACGCCAGGGAAAATCGAACCGGGATTATAGAGCTCGAAGAGGAGGCCGTACATCCCGATCATCATAAAAAGATACGCGATGTTCGGATCGCTGAGGATGTCAAGGATCTTGTAGTGCCATCCCATCTCCCGCGATTCGATCGCGGCTCCCCTCGTAGCGAGCATGACCGTCCTGTCTCCGATCGACACTTTTCTCCCGTCGAGGGAATCGAGCAGCTCCCGCCTTCCCCGCGCGATAAAGTCGATAACATTGTTCTTCAGTGCTTCGGTTTCGGTGATTGAAAGGCTCTTTCGGACCGCCTCTTCTGCCCAGCCGATGTTCTTGTGCCTTTTCTCCGAGATCGTCCGGATAAACGCGGCCGCGTCATTGGTCACCTTTTCGGCCATCGTCGAATCCATGCCTCCCTGGACATTGACCGGATGTGCGGCCCCGATGTTCGTTCCCGGGGCCATCGCGGCGATATTCGCCGCGAGCGTGACGAAGACACCCGCGGAAGCGGCCTGCCCGCCGGCCGGAGAGACGTAGACGACTACCGGAATCTGAGAGGTGAGGAAGTCGGTGACAATCATCCTGGTCGATTTCAGGAGCCCTCCCGGCGTATTGAGCTCAACCACGATGCAGGATGCGTTCATCTCTTCCGCGTGCTTGATCCCCTCGTGAATATAGTCCGAGGTGGCTGGGTTGATTGAGCCGTCGACAGTGAGAAAAAGGACGGTGCCGGTCCCTGCGAATAGGCTGGCCGGAAAAACGAAGAGCAGGACGAGGATGAAGGTCTTCATGGTTTTGCGGTGTTCCCGCTGAGGAGCAACTATCACCAAAGTAAGGAAATGAAGAGGTGAAATCAACATGGCGCCAGGTGATGAGCGGTGCGGGAACCTCTCGACCGATTTCCGTCCGAACCCCATCGATGACCGGCCCGGCATGTACTCCCGGCCGAAAGATTGACTATAAGGCTGTTTTTCCCTATATTTTCACGATATTTTTCAATCGTAAAGAAGATCAACGATCGAATCAGAAGGATAACAGCATGAAACTACTTTATTGGGGCATTGTCGGAATCGTTCTCGCGGCGTTCCTCACCACAGGTTTTCAGTGTGCATCGTCCGAGATGACGAGCGCAAAACTCTATCTCCAGCGGAAGGATTATCCGAACGCGGCGAAGCAGCTCGAGAAGGAAGTCGCGAAGAATCCGAAAAACGACGAGGCGTATTACCTCCTCGGCCAGGTCAGGCTTGAGCTGAAAGATTACGAGGGGATGAAGGATGCGTTTGACAAAGCGATGGCTGTCGCGCCGACTCATCAGAAGGATATTCAAAGCATCGAACTCAGCACGTGGGGCAAGCTCTTCAATCAGGCCGTCGATGCGATAAACAAGGCAGCCGACACCGCGTCGTATCTTGACGACGCAATCTCGTACTTCAAGACCGCGGTCCTCATGGAGCCCGATAGTCTTCTCACTCAGCGCAATCTGGGCCTTGCATACTACCGGAAGGGTGACATGGTGAACGCGGAGAGTCAACTCTCGATCGCGTTGAACAAAGGGAAGGACCTTCTCGCCGCGAAGCTCCTCGGAAGGATGTATCTCGACAGCGCCAATGTCCTCAAGGCAAAGTTTCTAGACATGAACCGCGCGGCATTCGACGACGCAAGAAGCCTCACCCAAATTCAGGAAAAAATGAAGGCCGCGGATGTCCGGTACCTTCTCGGAGACTCGATGATCTCCGTCTCAAAACCGGCGAAGCCGAAGAAGGGGGATACGAAGGAGACCTGGAGGATCGAGCATTACCATCTCACCCTGAGTGTCGAAGGGGGTGATGTGACAAAGATGAAGTTTGACAACGACAAGCCCTATGCGCCGTTCGTCGATTCGACCTATTACTTCCAGGCGGTCGCGGAGTGCGTTAAAGCCGTCGACGTGCTGAAAAAGGCGCAGGCAGTATATCCGGAAGACGCAGAGGTCTCAGAGACGCTCATGAACGCCTATATCGGCGCCGCGAAGGATGAAGAGGCACGATCGCTCCTCAGCGAGCGGGTCAAGAAATATCCGGAGAGCAAATTCGATCACTACAATCTCGGCGTATTCCTGATGAAAGACTCATCATTCGCCGACGCTATTGACCAATTCAAAACCTCGTTGGCTCTTGATTCCGCGGAGAAGGTCGATACCGCCAAGGGGCGGAAGTACGACCCGGCGTTTTCCTCCTCCGTGGTGTACAATATCGCCGCGGCGTGTGTTAACTGGGGTGTATCCGAACAGGCAAGGATGAAGGCGGCAGGGAAAGAGGACGACGTTTCTTACAAAGAAAAATACCGGATGGCGCTTCCGTACCTCGAGAGGGTCGTCGCGGAGAAGACCGACAATATCCAGATGCTCGAGTTGCTCGGTCAGGTCTATGCAAACCTCAATATGAAGGAGAAGGCGGTCGACGCCTACAACAAGGCCGACGCTTTGAGAAAAGGGAAGAACTAATCTGAGACGGTGCCGTCTCCGGCCGATCATTTCGGTCGTTCGCGAGGAGAAGCAATGAACAATCCACAACCGCCAGCCGGTCAACAGATCAACATCGAGCTGGGCGAAAAAGAATCGGAAGGAATCTACTCCAATCTGGCGATCATCACCCACTCGCCCGCGGAGTTCGTTATCGACTTTACAAGGATCCTTCCGGGAGTCCCGAAGGCCAAGGTGTTCGCAAGAATCGTCATGACGCCGCAGCACGGGCGTCTCCTGCTCAATGCACTGAAAGACAATATCGAGAAATACGAAGCGAAGTTCGGAGAGATCAAGATTCTCGGCGATGAACCCCCGGCACATGGGTTTGGATTCCAGCTTCCCACCAAAGAAGAAAAAATCCATTAGCGTTCGAAGTTGCCGGTGTCGGGTGTCTCACGTAGGAACCGGCACCGGCGCATCCCCGGAGTTTTTTCGAGCTTTATGACGCTTGTCAATGCCCGATCCCGGGGGATGATCTACATTATTCGATGTGCGCATAAAGACGTCTCCGCGCGCACGCGTTTTCCTTCCAGCATCAATTACAGTATACCCTATTGGAGGACTTCACCATGGTGACCGCACCCAGGGCTTCGGGGAAGATGAATATCCTTCTCCTGATCATCCTTCTCGTCACGGCTCCGGTTTCGTACCGCTGCATCAAGAACCCGATGAAGCCGAAAGCCCCCGCGTGGACCGTGCCGCTCAACATCGGCCTCATCGACCGTACCTGGACGTTCGGACAGATGATCGCGAAGGATCCGAAGTTCATTATCGATTCCACGACCGGAAGCGTCGAATATCGTCCCTCGTCGCTCGTCAATAAACCGACGGCGATCGTCCTTCCGGAGTTGACCCCGGCTCCCAGCTCGGTCTCCCAGAAGCTCGGCCTCGTCCCCCTCACGGTGCCGACGATTCCCGACGTCACGATAAGCTTCAAGGATCTTTTCGGCGTGGACCCAGGTAACGGCATCACCTACCTGGGCCCCGACGCGACGGTCACCCTCAACAACGTTATAAGCAATCCGACAGCGACGTACGACTACCTGGTGTTCCAGGACGGCCTCATGACTCTTCAGATCACGAACAACTTTCCGTTCGCGATCAGCTTCCAGAGCGGCGTCCAGCTGGTAAACGTCGACCAGGACCAGGCGGTCGTTGCGAACTTCGCTTTCACGACCATCGCGGCTAATTCCAGCGCGACGAAGACGGCAAACGTCTCGGGGAAGCTCATGAGTGCGAACCTCAAAATGCAGTCGACGGTGACGACGTCGGGAGCCTCCGGAAAGACGGTGACGAACACGCAGACCCTTGTCTCGCACCTGACGATCGGCGGAACAAGCGGCGGCATCGCGACGCTCCAGAAGGCCAAGGTGCAGTTGTCAGTCTCCTACCCCGTTTTCAATAACCCCGATTCGGCCGTCCAGCTCATCGACGATTCGACGAAGATCAAGCGGGCGGAGTTCAGCGACGGCGGCTTCCAGATCAAGATTACGAACGACATTTCGACCAGCATCTCGGTCGGATTCGCGTTGAAGGAATTTGTCGACCGCGTCACGGGAGCTCCCTTCAAGCTCAAGAATGATGCGACCGGCGATACGAGCGGCATCGTGGGGCCAAACAGCGTCTTCGTGCAGACCGTGAGCATGAAGAACTATGCAATACAGTCCCAGCACGACACGATAATCGGAGGAAGACTCGACACGCTTTCAGTTCCAAACGTCAATTTCGCCATCAACATCAAGACCCTGGGGGTAACGCAGGGAAGGGTTGTCATTTCCAAAGACGACTCCGTGCGGGTCGATGTGACGCCGCTGAACAACACGCAGTCTCCGCCGAGAAAGACCTACATCCTCAGCAAGGTCATCGGGAAGGTTAAACCCACCTACGTTCCGATCAATGAGACCGTCGATGCCGCGATCGGAGATATCGGGAATAAATTCAGCGCGGACAGCATCAAATTCGACTCTGTTTCCATCACACTGAAGATCCTCAGCACCGGCGCATTCCCCACCGACCTGATCATGAAAGTCATCGGTCTCGACAATAAGGGAGCGCGGCGTGACTCGCTTGTCCCCTTCAAAACCGGGACGAACATCCCTGACACTCTCCGGATCTACCCTGGCATCCAAAGGCAGGTTGTCTTCAACAAGACGACGAGCAGAATCGATCAGTTCCTCTCAAGCTTTTTTGTCGGGGGACAGGGGAGCCTCCCGAGCAAGTTCATCGTCACCGGCCAGGCCGTCGTCGATCCGAAGGCGTATTACCAGTACGCCGATAGCACCGGGACCGTAAAGGTCGGAGACAGCGTTTTCACATCCCTCGACTTCCTCTTCCCGGTTCGCGTCGGGATCATCAACGGCGTCTTTGCGGACACGGTCTCTATTGGCGACACATCCGGGAACAAGATCGACAAAAAGAGCCTTGCCTTGATTGACAGCGGAAACGTCATCTTTACGATCACGAACGGATTCCCCTTCCAGCTTGATGTCACGTCGAAACTCCTCCCCGGCAAGGCCACGAACAAGTCGATCCCCGACACGTCGACCACGCTGCTGACATTGCCGAAGAGCGGGTCGATCCGTGCGGATAGCGCCCGCTATGCATCCCGGCCGAACTCGCCCAACGGACTTTCCGGGATCATCATCGGCCTGACCAGAAACGACGTCAGTCAGATCAATCCGGCACAGTTCGTTGTCGTAAACGTGCATATGAATACATCGGGATCGAGCCAGCCGGTGAAGTTCAACAGCAACTACGCGGTCCGTCTCAGGGGGTACGTCAGCGTGCAGTATACCGTCAACCCGGACAGCCTCAAATAATCCCACCACTCATGACCATTGACTCAAAGGAGCAAAACAATGAACAACGTGTATGAGCGACGTTCCCTGGTCGTGGTGGGGCTGGTGATCCTTCTCGGCATCGCGTCGACACGGACTACAAGAGCGGGAGAAGACAGGGTCTCGGGACAGATCATCGGAATGGCGAGGACCTTTACGGCATCATCCCGGGGGCTCGACGCCATAGGCTTGAATCCGGCCAACCTTGCCCTCGACGACCGCGGCAGTTGGGTGACGTTTGAGATTGCCCCATTCGGGTTCCGCGCCGGGAGCGATCTTCTCAACTACGGTATTTATCAGGACTACTTCACCGGCCAGGATAGTCTCAAGAACGGTCAGCCGGTGAAGGACAAAGACGGTAATACTATCCGCGTCGGAAAACTCCTCTCTCAATCGGACAAGGACGCAATCCTCGGGCTCTTCCCCGGAGGAGTCGCGCACACTCAAGTCGACTTCGACATCACTGAATTTGGATTTACGGTGCACGGTGAAAAGCTGGGAGGCATCGGATTCTCGGTGAGCGACCAGGTCGGAGTAAACATGGATATCCCCGAGGGGTACCTGAAGATGGCGCTCGACGCGTTTCCGGCCTCGGGTGCGTCCTATTCGCTCGACAACACTTCGGTGACGGCATCGTGGCTGAGGGAATACAACCTGTCGTATGCGCGAATGCTCCCAGTGCAGCTCTCGTGGGCAAAGGAGATCGCCGTTGGCATCGGGATCAAGTATGTTCAGGGATTTGGATATTTCGGCACGGACCACTACACGGGGAGTATCCAGGTTGCCCCGTCCACATTTACGACCGATGCCGGACAAGTGCTCCCCGTTCAGCAGCCGTTGACGGGAAATGTGAACTTCCTCCAGTACCAGTCGCACATTCCGTTCCAGAGCGATAGCATCGCACATTATATGACCAAGCCGGCCGGAACCGGAATCGGCTTCGACCTCGGAGTGTCGGGGCAGTTCTTTCAGGGATTGAGGCTTGCGGCCAGCGTCACCGATATTGGGAAAGTTACATGGAACAAATTCACGAAGGCGATCGTCGGGTCGGGAGGATTCACGGTTTCGGATATCCAGGATCAGGATTCGGTGAAGAACGCGTTCAAGGGATCTACCCGAGACACCACCTCCTTCAAGACAAGCCTTCCCACGGCTCTGAACCTCGGAGCGGCGTTCCAGCTGGATCAGGCGCCGTTCATCACGCACTTTCCGGGAAGACTGCTCGTGGCGGCCGATCTTCACTTCGGATTCAACAATGAACCTGGAAATTCCACATCGCCGCGCTTTTCGTTGGGGACTGAATACCGGCCCATCGGCATGCTGCCGATCCGGACCGGGATCTCCATCGGCGGACGTGAGAGGTTTAGCTGGGCGCTCGGCATGGGGATCAATACGCCGGTGTGGGATCTCGACTTCGGGACGGAGAGCATCGCGCTGTTGACAAGTCCGAACAGTTTCCGAAATGGCTCGTTCACTTTGGGGATGAGGTTCCGCATCTAGCGGGAGAGCGGGCGCAAAAAAAACGAAACCCGGCGAACACCCTCGCCGGGTTTTTTGTTGTTGAACGGCATTCGGAGAACGGGGCGCCAGGTTCGTTTCCCCAGCGTCGCCGGAGGCTGGGGAGGTCTTCCCTCAGAGAATGAATCGGCTCAGATCCTTGTCCCGAACGATGGCGCTTAGCTTCTGCTCGACGAGTTCCTTTGTGATGGAGAGCTTTGCGGAGGCGACATTTTCGGGGGCGTCGAAAAGAATCTCTTCGAGAAGGGAAGTCATGATGGTGTGGAGGCGCCGGGCACCGATGTTTTCCACCTCTTCGTTCACCTGTGTCGCGATTCGCGCGATCGCGCCGATGGCCTCTTGTGTGAACTCAATTTCGACATTATCGGGCTTCAACAGTGCCGTGTACTGTTTGATGAGTGCATTCTGCGGGAGGGTGAGGATTTTCACGAAATCGTCTTCGGTGAGACTCTTGAGCTCAACTCGTATCGGAAATCGGCCCTGAAGCTCGGGAATCAGGTCGGAAGGCTTCGAGACGTGGAACGCGCCAGAAGCGATAAAAAGAACGTGGTCGGTGCGGACCATGCCGTATTTTGTCGCCACCGTCGATCCCTCGACGATGGGGAGAAGATCACGCTGAACCCCTTCACGCGAGACGTCCGGACCCCCCGTTGTCCCGCGGCTTCCGGCGATCTTGTCGACTTCGTCGAGGAAAACGATCCCCGAGTTCTCGACCCGGTGGATCGCCTCCTTCACCGCGACATCCTGGTCGATGAGCTTCTGCGCTTCCTCCTGGACGAGGATCTTCTTGGCCTCCGCGACCGAGAGCTTTCGCTTTTTCATCTTCTTCGGCATCAGGTTGCCGAAAACATCGTGGAGGTTTACGCCGATCTCTTCGAGGTTCATCGGCCCGAGAATTTGCATGGCGGGGAATTGTTCGCTCGGCAGGTCAAGCTCGATGATCCTGGCGTCGAGCAGCCCGGCTTTGATCCTTTCCCTAAACCTCTCACGGGTTTTTTCGTTAAGCTCTTCGTCGGACGGTGAATCGGCCGAAGTGGAAGCTTCAGCCTTCGTCTTCCGGACCGACGGGATGAGAATGTCGAGGATCCGTTCGACCGCGAGCTGCTCCGCCTTCTCCTGGACCTCGGACGTCTTTTCCGCCTTCACCATGACCACGGCGAGCTCGGTGAGATCCCGGATCATGGAGTCGACGTCGCGCCCGACATAGCCAACCTCGGTAAACTTCGACGCTTCGACCTTGATGAACGGTGCGTTCGCGAGCTTTGCGAGACGCCGAGCGATTTCAGTCTTGCCCACGCCGGTTGGTCCGATGAGGATGATATTGTTCGGCATGATCTCTTCCCGCAGGTTCTCCGGAACCTGGAGGCGTCTCCAGCGGTTGCGCAGCGCGATGGCGACGGATTTCTTCGCGTCGTGCTGGCCGATGATGTACTTGTCGAGCTCGCGGACGATCTCCGTGGGGGTGAGTTCCTTCACCGTCCCGGATTTCGGTCCGGACTTCGGAGCGGGGACAGGACCTTCTTCGGGGGTATTGAGCTTCATCCGATTATAGTTCCTCGATGGTGATGTGCTCGTTCGTATAGATGCAGATGTCGGCGGCGGTCTTCATCGCCTGCTCGACGATCTCGCGGCTGGAAAGGGAGGTATACTTAAGGAGCATTCTCGCCGCTGCGAGGGCGTAGGGTCCACCGGAGCCAATCGCGACAATGCCGTCGTCCGGAGTGATGACATCGCCGGTCCCCGAAATGATGTACGCGTGCTGCTTGTCGAGTACGCCGATCATCGCCTCAAGCCGGCGGAGGTACTTGTCCATGCGCCAGTCCTTGGCAAGCTCGACGGCGGAACGTTCGAGATTTCCCTGGTGCTTCTGAAGCTTTTCCTCGAAGCGTTCCATCAGCGTGAATGCGTCTGCGGCTGCACCCGCGAAGCCCACGAGGATCGAATTATTGTAAAGCTTCTGGACCTTTTTCGCCGTGTGCTTGACGACGGTGTTCCCGAGGGTGACCTGCCCGTCGCTCGCCAGGGCAACCTTTCCGTTGCGCGAGAGGCCCACAATCGTTGTTGAATGGATCCGATTCTCCATCGTGTCACCGTTTGGCTGATTCTAGGATATTTTCCTGCGAAGCCGGGCGACCGGGATCATCATCGATTCGCGGTACTTCGCGACCGTCCTGCGGGCAATGTTGAAACCCCGCTCGTTGAGAATCTCCGCGATGCGGTCGTCGCTGAGCGGTTTGTGCGGATCCTCGGTCTCGAGGATCTCCTTGATTCTCAGCTTCACTTCCTTGTTCGATACATCCTCTCCCGACTGGGTGCTGATCCCTTCGCTGAAGAAGTACCTCAGTTCATAGACCCCGAAATCGGTCTGGACGTATTTCCCGTTCACAACCCGGCTGATCGTCGAGATGTCCATCTTGATGACTTCCGCGATGTCTTTGTAGATCATCGGCTTGAGCCCTTCGCCGAACTCGAAGAACTCCCTCTGCTTGTCCACGATCGTTCGCATGACGCGGAGCATGGTATCCCGTCGCTGGTAGATCGAGGCGATAAACCACTTCGCCGCCTCAAACTTCTGCCTGATAAAGGTCTTTGTCTCGGGGCTCACGCCGTTCTTTTTCTTCCTCGACATGAGCTCCCGGTACTCTTTGTTGATCCTCAGCGGGGGAATGTTTTTATCGTTGAGCTGGATGATAAACTCGCCGTCTTCGAAATGAACGAGGAAATCGACGGTGATGTAGTTCTCCTGCGTCGTGATCTCGCCTTCCCCGGGTTTGGGGTCTAGATGCGAGACGAGGTCGAGGACTTCTTTCACCTCGTTGAGGGGGACACCGAGGAGTTTCGAAAGCTGCTCGAAGTGCTTCTTCGTGAATTCATCGAAAAACTGTTCGAGCATGACCCGGGCGATCTCCTTGAGCCGTGGATCAAAGTCGCGGGCTTCGAGCTGGACGAGGAGACATTCCTGGAGCGTCCGGGAGCCGATGCCGACTGGTTCGAGTCTCTGGATCCGTTTGAGGACGAGCTCGGCCTGGGCGACGGTGAGCTGAAGATGGTGCGAGAGATTGAGATCCTGAACGATGAGGGCAAGTTCCCGTCGGAGGTATCCGTCTTCGTCGATGTTGCCGATGATCTCCTCTGCGACGAGCATCCCGACGTCGGTAAGGTCGGCCAGCTGGAGCTGGGAGCGGAGTTTCTGGGTGAGCGCTTCCGGAGCCGAAATCGGAATCTCCTCGCGCTCCTCATCGTCGTTTGCCGCGGCAACCCTCGGGGCGTCGCTGTGATCGTCGTTGACGAAGTCCTCGAAGCTGAACTCCTCGTCCTTCTCCTTCTTTAATTCCCCGTCGGCTTCCGCGGTCTCGTCAGTTACCGGCTCCTCTTGCGTCTGTTCCAGCTCGTCCTCGATTCCTTCCTCGAGGAGCGGATTTTGTTCGAGCTCAGTCTTGATCCTTTGTTCGAGCGCAATGGTGGGGAGCTGAAGAAGCTTGAGGTACTGAATCTGCTGCGGAGTGAGTTTCTGAAGAAGACGCTGTTGTTGCGAGATCTGGAGCATACGGACCTATTCTTGTTCCCCCGCTACGACACCGCGATTCTCACACTCCATCATGAACCGGGCGTACCAGGCAGCGCCGTACTTCCGCTCGATGACATCTTTCAGAAATCGGAAGAGATGGATATTCTCCCTCGCGCCTCGCGCCAGGGCCGGTTCACACTCATGAATGTACTCGAACCTCAGCTCCGGTGTGGAGCCTTTCCGTGCACGGAGAGGGAAGAGATGACACGAGACAGGTTTTCGCCACTGGATCTCTCCGTTCAAGTAAGCCTTTTCGAAAGAACACTTCGCCACCCCGTTCTCGTAGAACACGAAGACGCAAGCTCCTTCGTCCTTGCACTCAGTAGCGTAGCTTCCAGGTCCGCCCTCCACGAGTCCGTGCTCGCGCACCCAGCGAAGATGCTCGGCAGGCAGGTACTTTCTGACGACCGGATAAGCCGCGTAGATCTCGTCGACCTCGTCATCGGTGAGCGGAGCCCCTCGCCCTCCTTTGAGGGTGCAGCACGCCCCCTTGCATGCCAGAAGGTCGCACGCGAACCTTATTTCGGGCACTTTCGGGTCGATCGTAATTTCGTCGATGATGATCATTTTGGGTTGTTTCAAGATAGGACATTTCGCACAAACATGAAAGATTCTTTGGCGTGATTTTTGTTACAGGGAATGGATCTGTCAAGAAAAAAACTACATCTTCACAAAAACTTTCCCGGCCAGCTGGCGCACCAGGCCTTTGAATTCCAGGCTGAGCATATTCACCAGCGTGTCGGGAATCGAGAGACCGGCCCTTTCCGAGAGGAGGTCGACGTGAAGAGGCTCCGGGGCCAGGAGCTCGAGAAGTCGGGATTCAAAGATGGAGAGCTGGAGAGGAGGTGGTTCGGGCGTGTTCTTGAGGATGGGGCGAAGGGCGGGTTCGAGCTCAGCGATGATGTCGTCGACCGTGAGGACAAGCTTGGCCCGTCCGTCCCTGATGAGGATGTTCCCCCCGATGCTGTTCTTTTCCGTGATGTTTCCCGGCACACAGAAGAGCTCCCGGTTCTGATCCAGCGCCGTCGAGCCCGTGATCATTGCTCCGCCATTTTCCGGCGTCTCGATGATAAGGGTCCCGAGCGTCATTCCGCTCACGATCCGGTTTCGTCTGGGGAAGTTGCCGGCGTCGGGAAGCGCCCCCATGCCGAATTCCGAGACAATGGCTCCCTGTTCCCGGAATCGTTCGACATGCTCCCGGTTTTCCGGCGGATAGATGCGATCGAGGCCTGAACCGATCACCGCAATCGTTCTCCCGCCGGCTTGAAACGCGGAGAGATGGGAAATCGTATCGATGCCGCGCGCCAATCCGCTCACGATCGTAATACCCTTCGCAGAGAGTTCGCGGGTGAGCTTCTCTGCGATAAGCTTCCCATAATTGCTCGGAAGACGGGTTCCTACCACTGCGACCGCATACCGGTCGTTCGGTTCGATTGTGCCGAGGACAAAAAGAAGCGGGGGAGGGTCATAGATTTTTCTCAGGAGCTCGGGATATTCGTCATCCCAGATCGTGACGATCCGGCCGTCGATTCTGTTCAGCGCCGAGAGTTGTTCTTCGGCAAACTCGGATCCCCCGTCGAAATGTGCGATGGTCGCGGCCAACCTCTTTTCGATTCCTTCAACTTTCGAAATATCCAGGGCCGACGCCTCCAGCACCCGTGCCGGCGAACCAAAATGAGAGACAAGAATCCTGAGCCTGCTCGCCCCTACTCCCGGAACTGCGGAGAGGCGCAGGAGGTCGAAGACATTGATCTCCGATGTCGACGATTGCGCGGACATACCTGTGTGAGATGTGAACGGCGAGGTCCCCTGAGACCTTCAGCGAAGAACAGCATCGATCCCGTCGACAACCGCTACGACGACGGTGTGGACCGGCATATCCTTCCTCTTTAAAACCTGCTGAGCTCCTGCTCCTTCCTGGATGACGAGCACCATATCATTGATCCCGGCATCAACGGTGTCGATGGCGAGAAGATCCTTGCCGATGAATTTGCCGCTAAGGTCGACGGGACGGACGATGAGGGTCTTGTACTCTCTGAGCGTCGCATTCTTCTGTGTTGCCACGATCGTTCCCGTGACTCGGCAAAGGGTCATGACGAAGGTCCAGCGATAAAACTTCCGTTGATACGATTTCTAAGCACTGCGATTCAGGAGAGGATCTCTTTCTGGAAGCGCTCGACAAGCGCGGCGGCCTCGTCCCGGGTTGGAGCCTCGGCGATAACTCGCATGATCGGCTCGGTGTTCGATTTCCTCAGGTGGACCCACGAAGATCGGAAATCGATCTTCAGCCCGTCGTCGCTGTTCGTCTTTTCGGTTTTCGAATACTGAGCGGCAAGGCGGGCGAGCACCGGTTCGGGTTTCAGCGATCCGAGCTCAATCTTGCTCTTGACAATGGTATAGTAGGGGAGGCTGGCCTTAAGCTCGGAAGTTTTTCCTCCAAAATCCACAAGAAGTTGAAGAAAGAGACCGATCCCCACGGCGGCGTCGCGCCCGTAGTGAACCGCTGGGAAGATCACCCCACCGCTCCCTTCGCCCCCGATGACGGAACGGAGGACCTTCATCCGCGACGCCACATTGATCTCGCCGACCGGCGTCCGGGTCACCGTAGCACCGTACTCCTTCGCGATATCATCGACGGCCCTGGTTGTCGAGAGGTTGACGACAACCGAGTGGCCCGCCCGGCCGAGCTTCTTCTCTGCGTCGAGCACGTACTTCACCGCCGACGCAATCGTATATTCCTCAACGAACGGGACTCCCCGCTCATCGATGAAGACCAGTCTGTCAACGTCGGGATCGACCGCGATGCCGACGTCAGCTTTCTCAGAGACAACCCGCGAAGAGAGCCCGGTGAGATTCTCCGGAACCGGTTCGGGGGTATGGGCGAAAATGCCGCTGACATCCGTGTTCATCTCAACGACGTCGCAACCGAATTCCCGCAAAAGTCTCGGAATGATCACCCCGCCCGCTGCGTTAACACAATCAAGGACGACCTTCAGTCGCCTCTTTCGGATCTTCTCCGAATGCAGGTAGGGAATGGCAAGGACTGCGCGAATGTGCTCGTCGATGAGCTGATGAGCGGCGGAGTGCTTTCCTTGCTTCTCCCAGCTCCGGTAAGATCGTTCGCTCTTCCCCGCAATCTCCCAGAACTTCCTGTTCTCCTCGGAATCGAGGAACATGCCGTTGGGGGCAATGAACTTCAGCCCGTTCCATTGGATCGGATTGTGGCTCGCCGTAACGGCAATCCCTCCGCTCGCTCTCAGTTTTTCCACTCCCAGGGCAACGGTCGGAGTCGGACAGACTCCGATCGAGGCGACGTCGCACCCCATCTGCAGGAGAGTCGAGGAGACGATATGTGCAACCGAAGAGCCGGTGATTCGTCCGTCGCGTCCGAGGACGATAGTGCCTCCGTGACAATACTCCGCGAACGCGGAGGCGTAGCGTACGACGACTTCGGGTGTCAGCGATTCCCCGACGATACCCCTGATTCCCGAAATGCTCACCATCAAAGACATGACAATCCTGCAGAATTCGTATCGGAAAATAGCAAAGAGAAGAGCGGGATGCAAGGCTCGCCCTTCGGATCGAATCGAGAGATGGATTGAGAGTATTGGGATTTTGGAGTACTTTACAGCAACAGGTAATCACGAAGACGAAAGAAAATCATGGGAAAATCTTCTGGGACGGGGAGCGTGCGGACCGAAACACTTTTTGTGAAGAACATGGTCTGCGATCGTTGCATCCGGACGGTGACGGAAGGGATGGAAAGGCTCGGCCTCGACGTACGGAGCATTCAACTTGGCGAGGTGGTGGTCTCGGGGACGCCTCCGATCGATTTCCCGGCCCTCCGGAAAACCCTCGAATCGGATGGCTTCGAACTGATTGACGATAAGAGGGTGAAGCTCATCGAACAGATCAAGACGGTCATCATCAACGCGATCCACCATTCCGATCCCGCGAAATCCCGCCCCGGGAAATTCTCGACCCTCATCGAAAAAGAGTTGGGGCATGACTATCACCACCTGAGCACTCTCTTTTCTTCGATCGAGAGCATGACGATTGAGAAGTATATCATCCTCCAGAGAATCGAGAGGGTGAAGGAGCTTCTCGTCTACGACGAGCTGTCCCTCAGCGAGATAGCCTACAGAACCGGATACAGCAGCGTTCAACATCTCTCCAACCAATTCAAGAAGACGACCGGCTTCACTCCATCGCACTTCAAACGGATCAAGGAGGCGAAACGGAGCCCCATTGACAAGGTCGGCATGGAGGGACAACCCGCAGAAAGACGGAAGGCGAGAATTGTGTAAATCTTTTTCCGAATTGTGTAACGCATCAAAACGGAAGAAGCGGCATATTGACCTTATGTAAAGAGGTAACGTAGCTCAACAAGGAGAAAGTCATATGAAGTCACAAGAGTTGGCAATCGAAGGAATGACGTGTGGACATTGCGTCATGAGCGTCAAAAAGGAGCTCTCCAAACTCCCCGACGTTGTCGTCGACGACGTACAGATAGGGAAGGCGCGGGTACGATTCGACGAAACAAAAGTGACCGTACAGGTGCTCGAACGAGCGGTCGAAGAAGCGGGATACAGGGTTGTCACGGTTCGCTAAAGGATCTGTGAATCACGCGATCGTTCTTCCGGAGAGATGAATTGACCGATGAAGAATTCTGCCATGACATCGCTCATCCTTCCCGTTGAAGGGATGACATGCGCAAGTTGTGTCGCCCGCGTCGAAAAGGCGCTCAAGAAGGTAGAGGGGGTTGCCGAAGCGAACGTCAACCTAGCCACCGAAAAAGCATCCCTCTCGTACGATCCGTCCGTGACGGATCTTTCAGCGCTCTCTTCCGCTGTTGCGGAGGCCGGGTATAAACTTCTCCTTCCTGCAACGAAGAAGGAGACGGAGGTGGAAGCGGAAGATCAATCTCGCCGAAGAGCCGTCTACGATTCGCTCCGAAGAGATCTGATCCTTAGCGCAGCCTTTTCGGTCCCGGTCGTCATCTTGAGCATGGGGATGATGATGCCCTGGATCTCCGCCGCGCTGCGGCTCTCGGAGCCCGAGATCGCAAAGGTGCTCCTGATCCTCTCCACTCCCGTGATGTTTGTTTCCGCCAGACGCTTTTTTTCGGCTGCGTGGCAAATCGGGAAACACTTCTCCGCCGATATGAACACCCTTGTCGCGGTCGGCACAGGGGTGGCGTACTCCTACAGCGCGTTCGCGGCCCTTTTTCCCGAGTGGCTTGGAAAAGGTGCCGTGCCCGGCCCGGTCTATTTTGATACCGCTGTATCCATCGTGACCCTCATTCTCCTGGGGAGGCTTCTCGAAGCGCGCGCCAAATGGAGAGCGTCCGACGCGATCAGGAAACTCATCGGACTGAAGCCAAAGAATGCGAAAGTGATTCGTGGCGGCGTTGAGATGGACACTCCTGTCGAAGAGATAGTTGTCGGCGATCTTATTCGCCTTCGTCCGGGAGAAAGCGTTCCTGTCGATGGAACCATCACTGAAGGACGGAGTACTTTTGATGAATCGATGGTCACCGGTGAGAGCCTGCCGGTGGAGAAATCGGTCGGAGCAAAGGTTGTGGGAGGGACGATCAACAGGAATGGGAGCGTTGACTTTCGGGCCACGGCTGTCGGCGACGAGACGGTCATCGCGCACATTATCCGTCTGGTCGAAGAGGCCCAGGGATCCAAGGCGCCGGTTCAGGATCTCGCAGACTCCATCGCGTCTGTCTTCGTCCCCGTGGTCATGGTTGTGGCGGCAGTTACGTTTCTCGTATGGTACTTTTTGGGTGGAATCGGATTCTCCGCCGCGATGGTGAACGCCGTCGCGGTTCTTATCATCGCATGTCCGTGTGCCCTGGGTCTTGCAACGCCCACGGCAATCATCGTCGGAACCGGGAGGGGGGCTGCCCTCGGCATTCTCATCAGGAATGCTGAAAGCCTCGAGCGCGCTCATCGCGTGACGACAATTGTCTTCGACAAGACGGGAACGCTTACGGAGGGGAAGCTGTCGGTCATCGAGGTGCTCTCGTTCGGCAACGTGCGGCGCGAAGAGATGGTCACGGCGGCAGCTTCGCTTGAAGCAAGGTCCGAACACCCCCTGGCGAGAGCTATTGTCGAGTCGGCGCAGAACCTTTCTCTTTCGCAGGAGATAGGTTCGTTCCGGAATTTTGAAGGAATGGGTGTGTCCGGAGAGGTTGACGGAGTTCAGGTCCGTGTCGGAAAACTTGACTTCCTTAAGGCCGAGGGAGTCGAACTCTCAGGAGCCAACGCTCTCGGCGCTGAAGAAGGGACCGACGGACGCACAGCGGTGTTTGTCTCCTTCGACGGAGTTCTGGCTGGCTGTTTCCGGCTTAGAGACAGTGCCAAGGCAGGAGCGCGGCATGCAATGCACCGATTGAAGAATCTCGGAGTCAAAACAGTGATGATCACCGGCGACGAGGAGGTGGCAGCGGCGGAGATGGCGCGACAGACGGAGGTGGGAGAATTCTTTGCCCGGGTACTTCCTCAGGAGAAAGCGGCACGGATCAAGGAATTGCAGCTGAAAGGGGCCGTCGTCGCGATGGTCGGCGACGGAATCAACGACGCTCCTGCTCTCGCCCAAGCGGACGTCGGGATCGCAATGGGGAGCGGAACAGACGTCGCGATGGAGACGGCGGATGTTACACTGATGAAATCCGATCTTGAATCGATCCCTCAGGCGATCGAGCTCTCGCGTCTGACGGTGCGGACGATACGACAGAATCTCCTTTGGGCGTTCATGTATAACATTGTCGGGATTCCGCTCGCCGCCTTCGGCAAGCTGAATCCGGCGGTGGCCGCCGCCGCGATGGCGCTGAGCTCCGTCAGTGTCGTGACGAATGCGCTAAGGCTCAAACGGAAAAAGTTGTAGGAGGTTCCTCCTCCGAGCAGCATGAGCGCGCAATGAACGGATTCAACATCCGTCCTCGGCGCAAGGCGCAGTCTTATCAGAATGCGCATACCTCCCCTGCGTTTCATTCTCAGATCTCCCATCTCGTATGCTCCCGGCTCCTTGACCGGGCAAGTCGTGCTGACTCAGTGACAGTGCTGCATTCCCCCCATCGGCATCCACGGCAAGTCTACCCCCACTCCTCTCAAGAACATCATTGTTCCCATGAAGATCAGGGCGAACGCGGCGACTTTGGTCCCCCACATTCTCAACCGAAGAGTGATGATGGTTGAGATGTAACCCACCGTAACGAGCGCGGGCACTATGCCGATGGCGAAGACTGCCATCGTTGCGGCACCCACCAGAGCATTCCCCGATGCCGCAGCCATAAGGAATGCGGTGTACAGGAAGCCGCATGGAAGGAGCGGAGTCAGCATGCCGATGTAGAACTTGCTCTCGAGGGTAGGGGCCTTGAGAAGCGCACCGTAGGTCCGTGAATAAAGTTGGTAGAAGATCGGCCTCTCCTGCGCCGTCGTCCCGGGCTCCAGGCCAAATCGGGGTATGAGCCCCGCCATCCAGAGGCCGGAAAGGATCAGCAGTCCACCCACGGCAGCCGAGTACCAGCTCCCCACCATCTTCAATCCTGCAAATGTTCCTCCGGCGGCGCCGAGCGCCGCCCCCACAATTGCATAGGAGACCGCCCGGCCGGCGTTGTACGACAGGTGCCGGGCGAGCATTCTCCAACGACTCCGGGGTCCCGAAACCGTTCCCTGATCCTGAGTCGTATACGCCGCGACAATCGCACCGCACATACCCGCACAATGCACACTGCCGAAGAAGCCTGTGATGAGAACAAAAGCCCAGTCCATCAGGAGCGCATGAAATGAATGTCGACAACAGAATTTCGGTGCTCAAACAGGAAATAATACAAAAACCGATCTGCGAATCCAAGACAAATTTGTCTTGACGCCGTTGAAAAAAAAGAAAGTTTGTGCTATCTTAGCCCCGAACTTCGGGTCCTCCATTGCCGGAGAGACCGTCTCAACAAAACTCTTCAGCAGACGTGAGCCTTCCACTCGCCGTCATTTTCATCGTGTCGTTTGTCGTGATCGCCGGAGCTCTCACGCTCGCGGCCTTTGTGTGGGCGGTACAGACGAAGCAGTTCTCGCTGAAACAGCTTAACGAGGGTGCCAACACGATCTTCAACGACGATGAGCCGATCGGTACCCCGCAGGATATGATCTTCAACAGTCCGGCCGATGACAGCCCCAACCCTCGCTAGGGAACAATTTGTTTCCTTCGCACCCCTTTCGGCGGAGGAAGTCTCCGAGAAACAGCACCGGGTTCGTATCGACGAATCTGTCACGAGCCCCGTCGTCCTCTTTTTCTTCACAGGCATCGCCTGGCTCGTCATAGGCTCTCTCGCCGGGCTCGTCGCCGCGCTGAAATTCAACCTTCCCGATTGGCTTGGGGGGAGTCCCTACCTTACTTTTGGCCGGGTCCGACCGGTCCACCTTAACGCCGTGATGTACGGATGGGCCTCGCTCGCCGGCGCGGGTATGATCGTCTGGCTCACCGGCCGGTTATGCAGGGTGGCCTTGCAGCAGACCTGGGCTCTATACGTCTCCGTCGTTCTATGGAATCTCGGCGTTCTCTTTGGCGTCGTGGCTCTTCTCGTTGGCTACAATCAGGGGATGGAGTGGCTTGAATTCCCAAAGCCTGCGGGTGGTCTCATCGCCCTCGGTTTTCTTTTCTTTGCCTACTCCATAGTGATGACATTCCGGAAGCGACAGGTCGAACACCTCTACGTGAGTCTTTGGTACATCCTCGCGTCTCTCCTCTGGTTTCCCATCCTCTACGTCGTTGCCAATCTTGGCATCTACAGTGGAGTGACCGAGGCGGCGATGAACTGGTGGTTTGGGCATAATGCGCTCGCCGTTTGGTTCACGCCGGTTGGCCTTGCGGGGGCCTACTATTTCATCCCGAAGGTTCTGGGGCGCCCTATCTACAGCTACTACCTCGGTCTGCTGGGATTCTGGGCATTCGCACTCTTCTATAATTGGAACGGCATCCACCACCTTGTGGGAGGTCCGCTGCCGACGTGGCTCGTCACCGTTTCCATTGTCGCCAGCGTCATGATGTTCGTGCCGGTCATGGCCGTAGCGGTCAACCATCATCTCACCACCGTCGGGCATTTCAGAATGTTGAAGTTCAGTCCGACACTTCGCTTTGTGGTTTTTGGGTCGATGAGCTATACGGCGGTCAGTTTCCAGGGCTCGATAGAGTCACTCCGCTCATTCAGCGAGGTCGCCCACTTCACGCACTACACTGTCGGACATGCTCACCTCGGCGTTTATGGATTCCTCTCGATGATCCTTTTCGGAGCAGTCTATTATATCATGCCCCGCATCGCAAAGTGGGAGTGGCCGTACCCGCGGCTCATCAAGGTCCATTTCTGGATGAGCGCGATCGGCGTTGCACTCTATGTCCTTGCTTTGAACATCGGAGGATGGATCCAGGGGACAATGATGAACAATCCGGCACTTCCATTTATCGCTTCTGTGAATGCGACGAAGCCGTACCTCTGGGCCCGTTCGATCGGCGGAACGATGATGCTGATCGGCCACCTTGCGTTTGCGTACCAGTTTCTTCTTATCATTTACCGCTCGGGCCCGGCCAGGTATGTGCCCGCGTGGTTTGAACTCCGAGAGCCCGAAGCGATGGAGGCGGAGAAAACGCCATGATGTTCATCCGTTCGTTCATCTTTTTCCTCGGCGTGCTGGCGACCCTCCTCATCGGATGGGCGGGGCTTGTCGGAATTCCCAACATGATGATTTCCGAAATCCAGGCTCCCAAGGGACTTCAACGGTATACGTACGAACAGGCTTTCGGCCGCTCGATCTACATCCGAGAGGGATGCCTCTATTGCCACAGCCAGCAGGTGCGTCCGAAGGGATTCGGCGCGGACCAGGAGCGTTTCTGGGGACGCCCATCCGTCCCGGCGGACTACGTCTACGACAAACCTCATCTTCTCGGGACGATGAGAACCGGTCCGGATCTTTTCAATATCGGCGCGCGCCAACCAAGCGAAGACTGGCACCTCCTCCATCTCTATAATCCGAGGATCGTTTCTCCCGGTTCTATTATGCCTCCTTTCCCTTGGCTCTTTGAGGAAAAAACTTCGGCCGGGCCCGAAGACAAAGTCGTCGCACTTCCCGATTCGGTCGCTCCCAAAGGGAAGGTGGTCGTGGCAACATATGAAGCGAGAGCTCTGGTCGCGTACCTCATCGGCATGAATCACACCTATCCCGTCAGTCAGGCTTCGACGCCCAATGACAGCACGAAAAAGAACTAAGAAGCGATCCGCTGCTCCGCGGTCGATTTCCGAGGCGAGGCAGAAGGAGCCGGAAATTCCGGTTCAGGGGACGTCGCAACCGGAAGAACAGTTTTCAGATTCGGATGCAGCCGACGTCAACAAGATTCATCTGAGGATCGTCTCGAGGGAGCAGGGGGAGCCTGAGGAAGGATTCGAACCGACCCCAACGTGGGTGTGGGGTATCTCCGTTCTGCTTCTTTTTGCCATGGGTTTCTATCTTGGAAAGTATGGAGGGACGTTTGGTACGATTGCTCACGAGGTTGAGGAACCGCAGGCTGCCGTCGGTGGAGAAGTGAAGATAGAGGTGAAGGGGGACATGGTGTATGCCGGTGTCTGTCAGGCGTGTCACCAGGCCGACGGAAAAGGTGTGGCCAGCAAATATCCTCCCCTCTCGGGCTCGGATTGGCTTCTCCACGATGAGCTGACCCCGGCGCGGATAGTACTCTTCGGACTCGAAGGAGAAATTCTGGTGAAGGGGGCGGGATTCAACAACAAGATGCCCCAGTTTCATGACAAGCTCTCGAACGAAGAGATCGCGGCTGCAATTTCGTATGCACGGTCGTCGTTCGGGAACAAGGCGCCCGCCATAGCTCCGGCGCTGGTAGACAGTATGCGGAGGACGTACAACGGGCGTGGGCCCTGGAGCTCCGTAGAACTCGAGGCATTGAGAAAGAAATGAGTAGTCGAAGGCCTCTATCGTTCGTGAAATTCACTCTTTCCGCCTGGTCTTTGGTCTGTCTGGCTCTCCTGATAGCCGGTTGCGAAAACAAGAACATGGCCCCCCGGCAGCCGATCGCCTTCAGCCATAAGATTCACGCCGGCCAGTTCCAGATGAACTGCCAGTATTGTCACAGCGGCGCCCGGAGAGGAAAAGCGGCAATGGTTCCGTCGGTCCAGACGTGCATGGGATGCCACCAGCTCGTCGCCGCCACGAAGCCTGAGGTAATGAAGATTCGGGCAGCATGGGACGCAAAGCAGCCGATCAGGTGGACGAAGATGAACGTCCTTCCTGATTTCGTCTATTTCAATCATCAGCCGCACATTCTGAAGAATATCCCATGTCAGCGATGCCATGGTCCTGTGGAAACCATGAGCGAGATTGTCCCCCCGATTAACCTGGCAGATATGTCGTTCTGCGTTCGATGCCACCGCGAAAACAACGCGAGTATCGACTGCTGGACCTGCCATCGATAACAGCTATTAGCGACGCGAGAGGCCAACGAAGGAGGAGGAATGAAAGAAACCGCGCAGGAATATACAGCGAGAATCCTGGGATACCAGGAAGGGACCGATCCGCTGAAGATTCTCCGGTCGACGCCGGGTAAGATCGAGCGTCTCTTAAGAACGGCTCCCAGGAGGAAGCTCATGTCGAGGCCCGAGCCGTCGAGGTGGTCGGTCGCGGAGATCGTCGCACACCTTGCCGACACTGAGCTGGTCGGCGGCTTCCGGATGAGAATGATCATCGGAGACAATGGCACCACAATCCAGGCATTCGATCAGGACGTCTGGGCAGAGAAGTTCGAGTACGCAAGGCGTGATCCAAAGAAATCGCTCGATCGATACCGCGCCCTCCGCGAGAATAATCTCGCTCTCATTACCTCCATCCCCAAATCGCTGTGGCAAAACTATGGAATGCATGCTGAACGGGGAAAGGAAACCGTCGAAAGGATCATTCAGATGTACGCCGGCCACGATCTGAACCATCTTCGTCAGATCGAAAAGATTCTCAGGCATAAATAACGAAACGCCCGACGAACGAGATGGAACTTCAGCGTCGAGACTTCCTCAAGATAATCGGGGCGACCACCGTTGCCACCACGCTTCCCGGCTGCGGGATCAAACAGCCGAAGTCGCTGATCCCGTATGTCATTCCGGAAGAGAGTATTACTCCCGGCAAGTCGGTGTGGTACGCGAGCGTTTGCCAGGAATGCCCCGCGGGCTGCGGAATCTCTGTCCGGGTCCGTGAGGGGAGGGCAGTGAAGGTGGAAGGAAATCCTCTCCATCCAACCAATGATGGAGCACTCTGCGCGAGGGGCCAGGCCGCGCTCCAGGGACTCTACAATCCGGACCGTGTTCAGCATCCGATGAGGAAGGGTGAAGACGGCAAGTGGCGGGCGATCTCCTGGGATGAAGCCCTCAAGACATTCGTCGATGAACTCCAGAAAATCCAGAAGGCCGGAAAGGGAGGGGATGTCGTACTCCTGAGCGGCCACGTGAGCGGCGCGCTGGAAGAACTCCTCGGCACCTGGATTGCGGCCGTCGGCTCGAAGAACCATTTGCGGTACGAACCCTTCGCCCACGAATCTCTCCGAAAGGCTCAGTCGGTCACTTTCGGAGTTGATGCAGTTCCATTCTATGATTTTGCTGCAGCCGATACGGTGATAGCGTTTGACGCCGATTTTCTCGAAACCTGGATCTCGCCTGTTGAGTACGCCAAAGGTTTCACCAGGCATCGTGGCTACACCAACGGAAAGAGGGGTACCTACCTCTTCGTTGGGCCTCGTCTCTCGATGACGGCCTCCAACGCCGATTCGTGGTTCTCAGTCAACCCGGGAACTGAGGGAGTCTTTGCCCTCGGCATGGTCCGTGTGATCCTTGAAGAAAAGAAAGAGAAAGGCGTATCAGCCGCGGACGCACTCCGGATTTCATCCATGGTCAGCTCGTTTTCTCCGGACGCGGTGTCGAAAAGGACGGGGGTTCCCGCCGAGGCAATTCGTCAGGCGGCGCTCATCTTTGCATCATCGTCATCGGGGCTAGCGGTCGCCGGCGGAACAATGGTCGAGGGTGACTCGGGAGTGGCCACGATCGCGGCAGTGAATCTTCTCAATTACATTTGCGGCAACATCGGGAAGACCGTTACGTTTGGCCCGTCCAGCCTTTCGCGACTTGCTTCCTATGATGAACTCGCCCTTCTTGCCGACCAAATGAACGGAGAGAAGGTCGCCGCGCTCGTTATGACCGACGTGAACCCCGTGTTCGATACACCCGATGGTCTCGACTTCGCCAGGGCGATGCAGCGTGTCCCGTTCATTGTGAGTCTCTCGAGTTTCATGTCGGAAACTTCGGAATTGGCCAACCTCATCCTCCCAACGCACACCCCGCTGGAGAGCTGGGGAGATGTCGAGGTGAGGGAGGGAGTCCACGGACTGATGCAGCCCGCGATGCAGCCCGTTTTCGACACGCGAATGCTCGGTGACCTGCTCCTTGAGTCGGGACAGAAGCTCGGCCGCACCGGGAATTTTCCTCACCGAACAATGTACGACTTCGTTCGTGCGCGCTGGATGGACCTCCACAAACGCCTGGGTGGAAAATCGGACTTTGAGAGTTTTTGGGTGGAATGCCTTGCCCGAGGTGGTTACTGGGAGAAGAGTCGAAGCGAATCGCATCCTTCACTTTCACAGAATCTCAACTCTGCAACGTTCGAGCCCCTCGCAGGGAAGGAGACGGCAAAGGGAGGGACATTTGACCTCATCCTCTACCCATCAATTGCACATTACGACGGACGAGGAGCCAACAGGCCATGGTTGCAGGAGCTTCCCGATCCGATGGCGATGAATGTCTGGGATTCGTGGCTGGAAATTCATCCTCAGGATGCTGCCGCCGCGGGGATCAACACAGGGGATGTTGTGCAGATCTCTTCGCCGTACGCGAGGTTCGAGATTGCCGCGCACGTGTCAACGACCGTGAAACCGGGGGCGGTCGCCATACCGATCGGTCAGGGTCATACCGCATACGGACGCTATGCAAACAATGTCGGCAGGAATCCGATCGATCTCCTCGACCCGAAGCCCTCCGAAAGGACCGGGGGACTTGAATGGGCCGGCATGAAAGTGGAGGTGGTGAAACGGCCGTATCAAACCATCCTCGCAACGGTCTCGGGGAGCGATGTCCAGCACAACAGAGGGATCATTCAGTCCGTTCCTCTTGATGAGCTGTCGAAGCCGGGCAATTCGGAGGCGGACAAGGAACAGGCGCTTTCGATGTACCCCGAGCAGGAATACCCTCACCACCGCTGGGGCATGACCATCGATATCGACAAATGCACGGGTTGCAGCGCATGCGTTACCGCCTGCTATGCCGAGAACAACATCCCCATTGTCGGGAAGGAAGAGGTGAACAACGGACGCGAGATGGCATGGATCCGCATCGAGCGGTACTTCGATGAACAAAGTCCGGTTCCTCGTGCCGACTTCGCGCCAATGCTCTGCCAGCAGTGCGACGACGCTCCCTGCGAAACGGTTTGCCCGGTCTACGCGGCGTACCACACCGAAGAGGGACTCAACGGCCAGGTCTACAACCGCTGCATCGGGACGAGGTATTGCGCAAACAACTGTCCGTACAAAGTCCGCCGGTTCAATTGGTACGAAGCCGAGTGGGTCGAGCCCCTCAACTGGCAGCTCAACCCCGATGTTACGGTCCGCACGAAAGGTGTGATGGAAAAGTGCACCTTCTGCGTTCAGCGTATCGTCGAGGGAAAGAACACCGCACGAAACGAACAACGGCCGGTCCGGGATGGCGAGATCGTTCCGGCGTGCGCCCAGACCTGCCCGGCGGAGGCGATCACCTTCGGCGATCTCAAGGACCGGAAAAGCAGGGTTTCGGAACTCATCGCGGAGGAGGGGAAGAGAGACTATCGGATTCTCGAGGAGCTCAATACCCGTCCGGCAGTGACGTATCTGAAGGCAATTAAGAGAGAGATCGCGTAGACTAATCGACGACATCTCCCGCGCGATCATTAGCGACGGTTTTTCAAGAAGAAGGTTCATGACCGAAGACTACAGCCTCAACTATACCGACACCGACATCGATTTGATGCAGTCGCTGAAGGCGCCGGGCAAGGGATACTGGTTCCTCCTGGTATTCCTTCTGCTGCTCATCGCTGCCGGCGCGGCAGCATGGGGAGTGCAGATTGCCGAAGGGATCGGAGTCGCCGGGAAGAACAATCCGGTGGGTTGGGCGATGTATATCACCACCTTCGTCTTCTGGGTCGGTATAGCGCATTCGGGGACGCTCATCTCGGCGATCCTTTTTCTGTTCAGGGTGAAGTGGCGGGCGGCAGTCTATCGGAGCGCCGAGGCGGTGACGATCTTCGGCCTCGCGACTGCCGGGCTCTTTCCATTCATCCATCTCGGGAGGGTGTGGGTTGCTCACTGGATCCTCCCGGTGCCGAACTTCGGAGGCTTGTGGCCTAATTTCAGGTCGCCCCTCGCCTGGGACGTCCTTGCCATCACGACGTACTTGACGGCAAGCACTCTCTTTTTCACGCTCGGGATGATGCCCGATGTCGCAATCGTCAGGGACAAGACCCGGGGATGGAGAAAAAAAGTTTACGGTCTCCTCGCAATGGGCTGGCAGGGGAGCGACAACCAATGGAGGCATTACACCGCGGCGTACGTATTCCTTGCCGCACTTTCGACCCCGCTGGTGATCTCCGTCCACAGCATTGTCTCCTGGGACTTCGCCATGAGCATCGTCCCCGGATGGCACAGCACGATCTTCGCTCCGTACTTCGTGGCGGGGGCGATCCACTCAGGCCTTGCGATGGTTGTGCTCCTTCTTATCCCGATGCGGAAGGCATTCAAGCTGGAGAAGTACATCACGGGTCATCATCTCGAGAGCCTGGCAAAGTTCATCATCTTTACGGCGCTCGTTGTCGGCTTTGCCTACTCGATCGAGCTCTTCGTCTCCTGGTACAGCGGAAACCCGTTCGAACGTGCCATCTTCATCTATCGCATGACCGGGGACTACGCATGGGCGTTCTGGCTCCTCATCACCACGAACGTTTTGGTTCCGATGCTGCTTTGGTCGAGGAAAATCCGCACAAGCATTCCCTGGCTCGTCGGCATCTGCATTTCGGTGGAGATCGGCATGTGGCTGGAGAGGTTCGTCATCATCGTCACCTCCCTCGCCCACGATTATCTACCGTATGCCTGGGGGATCTATAAACCGACCCTCGTCGACAGCCTTATCGTCATCGGAAGTTTTGCCTGGTTCTTCTTTCTCTTCATGGTCTTTTCGAAAACCCTCCCCGTGGTTTCGATGTGGGAGGTGAAGGAACAAATCAATCCTCCAACGAAATCCGGTCGATGATGCCCACCCCCGGTCAACCATACCGAATGGGGATCTTTGCTCATCTTGATACGCTGCTGGCGGCCCTCCGCCGGTTGCCGGCGGATGGATTCCGGGAGATCGAGGTCTACTCGCCGACGCCGCATCACGAGATCGCTCATCTCCTTGAGAGAAAACCGAGTCCGGTGCGTGTCTTCACTCTCGTCGGGGGCCTGACCGGCCTTGCGACCGGATGGGTGATGACGATCGGGTCAACACTGCTCTTCCCGATCGTCGTTGGCGGGAAGCCCATCGTTTCGATTCCGCCGTTCGGCGTTGTTGCCTATATTACGACGATCCTCTTCGGGACGATCGCAACCTTTATCGGGTTTCTCGTCAATGCGCGCGTTCCACAGATCAAAGTTGTCGACGGCTATGACGAAAGGCTGTCGTCCGACCACTTCGGAGTTCTTGTCTACTCCGCCCCGGAACGGATCATCGAGCTCGAAAGGCTCCTCACGACGCTCGGAGCGGTGACGATCACAAAATCTCAGGGGCTTTGAATGACGAACAGCTCGCTCAACCTGAGAAGACTTCTGATCCTTTGCGGCTTCATCCCGCTGGCTCTGCTCGTGGTTGGATGCGAGAGCGAACAGCCGGGTGAGCAGACGCAATACCGTACAGACATGGTCTCCCAGCCTTCGTTCAAGCCCCAGGAGGACCCGCTTCCGCATGTTGCGGGAACGATCCCGATGTCGGGCTATGAACCGCCGATCAAGGATTCGGTCGAGGCGACAAAGTTGAGAAACCCCTTCGTCTTCACCCGTGCGTCTGAGGACACCGGGAAGTTCCTGTTCAATACCTACTGTTCGGTGTGCCATGGAGTGGCAGCCAGGGGAGACGGGCTTGTGGCGCCGAAGTTTTCCACCCCTCCCGACCTCACTGCTCCCATGTACCGAAAAGTTTCGGATGGCTACATCTACTTCGTTATACGAAAGGGGCACATCATCATGCCCTCGTATTACGAGCATACGACCCGGCGCGAGCGGTGGCTGATCATCTCTCATCTACGGCAACTGCAGCAGCATGACTAGCTCAACCTTTGTATTTCCTCTTCAACAGCTCCCGCCGAAGGTCAGGCCGGTTCTCTGGACTCTCATTGTCCTCGGCGCACTCGCGTTTATCGTGTCGCTTTTTCTGGGATTGGAAGAGCGCGCCTGGCAGATCTACTACGTCAATTTTGTGATGTGGACCGCCATCGCCCAAGGAGGCGTGGCGTTCTCCGCCGCATACCGGATGACCAACGGGAAGTGGGGGGAGCCTTTTCGGAAGGCCGGAGAAGCGATGGTGAGCTTTCTCCCGGTGAGCCTCCTTCTTTTTGCGGGAGTCTTTCTTGGACGCGCCACGATCTATCCATGGATCCAGAACGCCTTCGGGAAGGAGGGATGGCTCAACGTCCCGTACTTTTTTGTCCGGGATACCGGGGTTTTCCTTTTGATGATGTGGGTGAGCTACAGGTACGTCCGGACGGACCTCCGCTACGAGCTCGGAAGGTACCGGTCGGGCGTTTCACCAAAGTATGAGAAGTTTGTCGAACGTTTGACCCGTGGATGGGAAGGGGATGAGAAGGAGCTGGCGAAGAGCCGCAGCTCGTTGACGAGACTGGTGCCGGCGGTCCTGATCATGTTCACGGTTCTCTATTCCTTCCTCGGCTTCGACCTTTTGATGTCCCTGAGTCCCTCCTGGTCCAGCACTCTTTACGGCTGGCTCTTCTTCCTTCACGGATTCTACGGTGCGCTCGTCGTCATCACCATTCTTGTCCTTGCGGCGAGGCGGTCATTCGGGATGGCATCGATGCTCACGACGGGCCAACTTCACGACATGGGGAGGCTTGTCATGGGATTCTGCATGCTCTCCGGAGGTTTTTACTGGTCACAGTACCTGGTCATCTGGTATGGAAACCTCACAGAAGAGATCCCGTATCTCATCACACGTTTTCGGAACCCGCTGTGGGCTCCCCTGACATGGTACTACATCATCTTCGCATTCTTTTTCCCGTTGGCGGTATTCCTCAGCCGTAAGGCGAAGGAAAAACCGGCGGTTCTCGTTTCCGTCTCTGTCATTATTCTCTCGTCCCTTTTTGTTGAAAGGTTCCTAGCCGTCGCCCCGTTCCTCTGGCACGATCCTACCTTGCCGCTCGGAGTGCTTGAGCTTCTCGTAACCCTGGCCTTCGCCTCGGCTTTTGCATTGACATGGTTCTCGTTTGTGGAGATGGTGCCGCTCGCGGCCGCAAAGAGTACTGCGGAGGCGGCTCACTAGAACTTTTCTAAGTATCGGAACGCACGGCGCAACCGTTGAGTTGCGCCTTTTTGTTGTGTGTGAACTCTCCGGCATCGGCCTCACCGCTCATGGTTGACCGCACAGCTCAGACAACGACAATCTTCTGTGACCAATGCGGCCTCCCTTTCACCCATTCCGTCAAGGGAAAAGGGGGCGTGACGCAGACCCTCGGCGACAAGGAATTCCGTTTCTGTTGCTACGGCTGCTCGTTCACTCATTCCCTCACCGGTGAAAAAGGGGAAGGTGGCGTTGCATCGCTTTTCCTCATCAGGCTTGCCTTCGCGGCCTTCTTCTCGATGAACATCATGATTCTGAGCTGGGTGCTCTACGCCGACCGCTGGAAATGGTTGGGGGTCGAACCCTCGGTGTTGCCCGCCCTGAACATGCTCCTGTTCGTCCTCTCGACCCCGATCGTGCTTCTCGCCGGCTATCCATTCTTCAGGAACGCTCTCGGCGAGCTACGGCGATTGCGTTTGTCGATGGACAGCCTGATCGCTCTGGGGTCGGTTGCGGCGTACGGGTTCTCGACATATGAAGTCTTTACCGGGGGAAGCGGCCTCTACTTCGATACGGGAACCATGGTCCTTGTTTTGGTGACGGCAGGGAGATACCTCGAAGCAACGGCAAAAATCCGCACTTCGACTGCCATCCATGGACTCCTGGAACTGAGGCCGAGAAGGGCTCGTGTTCTTCGCGAGGGAGTCGAGATCGATGTCGCGAGCGCGGAGGTCGGCGTGGGGGAGACGATCCGGATCCGCCCCGGCGAACGAATACCGCTCGACGGAACGGTTGTGGACGGCATCTCGACCGTCAATGAATCCTTCCTCACCGGCGAATCCGTTCCTGCGCTGAAAGAATCCGGATCCCGCATCTTCGCCGCGACCGTAAACGTTGACGGCCTCCTTACCGCAAAGACAACCGGAATTGAGGAGGATACCGTCCATGCTCAGCTTGTCCGTCTCATGGAAGAGGCACAACGGACGCGTTCTCCCATCCATCAACTTGTGGATCGGATCTCGTTTGTTTTTATCCCCGGCGTGATCGCAGTGGCAGCAGGGACCTTTGCTGTCTGGTTCGTCACCGCGGGCACGGCACCGGCGCTTCTCAATTCGCTGACAGTCCTCGTGGTTTCCTGTCCCTGCGCGCTCGGGATCGGAACGCCGCTTGCGACTTCCCTTGCAATCGCTCGTGCGGCTGAAGAAGGGGTTCTCATCCGCTCCACCGCGGCGTTGGAGAAGCTCTCCGCCATAGATACGGTGCTTTGTGACAAGACCGGAACTGTCACGAGCGGCGTTCCCTCTGTCGTTTCAGTCGAAGCATCTGATGCCACTGAGGAGGAGCTCCTGATCGTCGCCGCCTCCCTGGAGGCACATTCCGAACACAGTTTCGGAAAGGCCATCGTATCCCATGCGGCGTTGAAGGGGTTGCGACTCTTTGAAACCCGAAATGTCGCTGCCAATCCGGGAAAGGGCATTCGAGGTGACGTGAGGCTCACTCAAGGCTGGTGTGCTGTTGCGGTCGGGACCCAGAGATTCCTCGCGGAGATCGGGTTCAGCTCGGAGGTTATGAACGAACTTCGAGGGATGGGAAGATTCAGCACTGTGTTCATTGCATGGGACGGGAAGGTGCACGGAGCGATCGGACTTTCAGATTCCCTGCGGACCGATGCGGTGGTTACATGTGCGGACCTCGCGGGCCGGGGCATCCATGTTGGACTCCTTTCGGGAGACGCGCAGGAGGTTGTCGACTCCGTCGGGAGGCTCTTGAAAGCCTCAACGATGCGTGGTTCCCTTCTTCCCGAACAGAAGGTTGGGTATGTGAAGGAGATGATCGCCTCGGGGAGGCGTGTGCTGATGGTGGGGGATGGAATTAACGACGCGCCCGCCCTCTCATCGGCCGATATCGGCGTCGCGATGGGAAGTGGCACTGACCTCGCGAAGGAGAGTGCTGACGTGACGCTCATCGGGACTCAACTCTCCCGGATACCTTGGTTGCTTGATCTGGGAAGAAAGACATACTCCATCATCAAGTGGAATCTCTTCTGGGCATTTATTTACAACTTCATCGGCATTCTTCTCGCTGCGCTCGGATTGCTCGACCCCATCGTGGCGGCATTGGCGATGATCGTAAGTTCAGTGTTTATCATCGTGAACTCCCGCCGGGTCAGAATATCTTCCCCTCACTCTCACCTCAAGACGGTATAGACGAAAGAGACCTCGGCTCGATCGATCCAGACCAATGAACAAGTGGGTGGGGCGGGAGACTTCCTGCTCTTCGATCTCAGGCACCGGAATTCAGTCATGGTCCCTTCTCACTTTCAGTAAGTGATTCCTCAAATCCGATCTCTTTGGTGGATAGTTGGAGGCACACTTGTTGTGCGTGAGATCGCCGGTTGTCGTTTGTCTCCGCCTCCGCCCGTTTCGATGCGTTCCTTAGCGCTCTTGATTCGATTTTCCCGAAAGGAAGCGATATGAACTCGCCGCATCCCTCAGAGTGTCATCATCACGCGGTCCGCGTGTCCGAAGCCTCCGATCGACGGAGGAGTTTCTTCATGCGGTTCGCATTTGCCCTCCTCGGGATTGGTTCGCTCGTCTGGATGCTCATCCGGATCATTCCAAAGCCAAGCCGTGCGCAGTATCCATGCATGAAGGTCGCTGCCCCCGTTGCGAGCGGATTTGTTGCCTATCTTGTGAGCCTGTTCGTGGGTGTTGTTACGCTGAAGAAGGCGCGGCGTTACTTCCGCGATGCCCGGCTCTTTGCCGGATCGGTCTTCACCGCCGTTGCGCTTGCAGCTCTCTTGTTTGCCTTTCTCAGGACCGATACCGAGTCGGACGCCCGGCCGGTGGGCGATTCCCTTTTTGTGCCGATCGATCCTCCAAACAGTCCCATGGGGACGGCCAAGGGAATTTTTCCGGGACGAGTCGTCTGGGCGCGCGACTCGGCCGCGGCGACATGGAATGGGAGGAGCGGCGATTGGTGGTCCGACAATAACACCCATCAGTTGAACGTCGACAGCATGTTCTCAAAGTCAATTCGTGCGTTGACAGAACAACCTTCAGACAGCCTTGCGTGGGTGGCGCTCTTCAAATACTTTAATGAGCGGCACGGGAAAGGGAGCGTTGGATACGCCCCCGGCGAAAAAATTGCCGTCAAGATCAATCTCAACCAGATCTCTGGCAGTTACGATCCCGGCAATTCTTCATTTACTGCTCCCCAGGCCGTCCTCACCGTCCTGCGAGGGCTCGTTCACCGCGTCGGAGTTGCGGACAGCGATATCACCGTTTATGATCTCATCCGCTACGTCCCCGATGCGATTTACAACAAATGCAAGGGGGAATTCCCCAACGTCCATATCATGGGGTGGACGGGAGGGAACGGAAGGGAGAAATACGTCAGGGACACGACGATTGTTCATTGGTCCGAAAAACTGACGGTCGAGCTTGGCGGCGGAAATCCGGCGCATCTTCCCACCTCGGTGACACGCGCCGCGTATCTCATCAACCTCGCGAGCTTCAAAGGTCACCGGTATGCCGGGGTGACATTCTGCGCGAAAAATCATTTCGGGACGCTGAGCTGTGACGATACCACCGGGGCTCCTGCCTTGTATGCGCCGCACGCCGCCGGAGTGCATCCCTACATCGCGGTGCACAATATTATCATCCCGGGGAGCGCTGAGTGGACGTTTTACGGCAGGCACATGGGGACGTACAACGCCCTCGTGGATCTCATGGGACACAAGGATCTTGGTGCAAAGACACTCCTCTTTATGATCGAGGGACTCTATCCTGCCCAGACTGAAGGCGATGCGATCTCACAAAACAGCCGCTGGCTGACATCTCCGTTCAACAACGGTTGGATGTCGAGTGTCTTTCTCTCCCAGGATAACGTTGCGATCGAATCGGTTGCGCTGGACTTCATCCGGGCCGAGGCTGCGGTCAATCCCCACGACACCACCGTCTACGGCGCCGTCGACAACTACCTCCATGAAGCCTCCCAGGCCGATAACCCGCCCTCGGGGACGTATTACTCCCCGAACGGCGACGGCATTCGACTCCCGAGTTTGGGTGTCCACGAACACTGGAACAATTCCACCGACAGGATGTACTCGCGGAACCTCGGGACGGGGGCCGGAATCGAGCTGGTGCGCATCCAGAGCTCGACGACAGGCGTAAAAGAGAAGGAGATTGCCTCCGAATTCCAGGTGCTCACGAACTATCCAAACCCATTCAACCCTTCTACCACGATCCGTTTCACGACGCCTCAGACGGGCCGGGTACTCCTGGAGGTCTTCGACATCACCGGACGAAAGGTCTCGACCCTGGTCGACCGGGTGCTCGTTCTGGGAGAGCATGAGGTGAAGTTTGATGCCCGCGGCCTATCGAGCGGAGTCTATCTCTGCAGATTGGAAACGGTAGGTTCCGTGCGGTCGCTGAAGATTCTCCTTCAAAAATAGTGGAATGTTCAGAGCTTGCGGTCAACCGAGGACCTTAAAGCAGAGCCCACCATGCCCTTGCAAGTGAATCGTGAATTTCGTACCTTTTTGCAGTGAGTTAACCCGCAATTTGGAGGCTTGGATGAAAAAAGGAATTCACCCGGAATACAAGCGCGCGATCGTTACTTGTATTTGCGGTAACACGTTTGAGACACGCTCGACCGTCGGCAATATTCACCTCGAGATCTGCTCGAATTGTCATCCTTATTACACCGGCAAGCAGAAGCTCGTAGACTCGGCGGGGCGCGTCGAACGTTATAACAAGAAATACGCAAAGAAGGTAGCGGCGCCTGCGGCACCTGCGGCGTAATTTCGCCGGTGAGCCCGCGCCCTGAGTCTTGAACGGAATGCCCGGTCCATGCATTCCGTTTTTTATCTCTTCCAGTTCCCCTCATCGTTGATGCGGGGAAAGGCAGTCTCCTCCGGTCGCCGAACGGCATAAGCGGCGCCCGGGCCAATAATGCCGTAGCACCTTTGAGAGGTCCCGGACTTAATCCTCAAAACCTCCATGCCGAACGACATCTGTCTATTTGAAGACCCGAAGTATACCCAGCTCCTCCCCCTCGCTCATTTCCGCCCGGTCTACTACCTCAAATGCGGCGCCCGAAGCCTGAAGGAAAAGGTCGAATCTGCATACCCCCACAGCACGGTCATTCTGCACTGTCGCGAATATCTCCAGGATGTTGTGAAGGGAGAAAATGCCGGCGTAGCGGTTAACGAGCTGCGTGGCAGAGCTTCCCTTTTCATCAACGGCAGGGTCGTCGTGGATGCGGCCTTCACGAAGACGATCCGCGCGGAAGGGCCTGACCGCGTTTATCTCCACGACGGAGATGTCGTGGCGGCGCGAGTCTCAGGCGGAAACCTCAAGCGCATCGCATCGAGTCTCCGCGGACCGATCGCTGCATCGGTCTTTGACGGGCTGCCCAGTGAGGAGGTGCCCGCTCTCCTGATCCACTATCCCTTCGACCTGGTCCGTAATAACGAAGCACAACTTCGCTCCGACATCGCATCCCTCGCCGCGAATAGGAAGGGAAAGAAAATGAAGGGCAGATTGGCCCCAGGTGTTCATCTCGTCGGCCGAAGAGAGATCTTCATCGCAGAGGGATCTACCGTTGCACCGGGAACTGTGGTGGACGCGAGTGGCGGGCCCGTCTATCTGGCCAGAGGGGTTACCGTCATGGCAAACTCTACCATCGTGGGTCCTGCCTTCGTCGGCGAAGGTTCCACGATCAAGGTCGGAGCAAAAATCTACGAGGGGACTTCGATCGGACCGCACTGCAAGGTCGGTGGAGAAGTCGAAGTCTCGATCATCGACCGGTATTCGAACAAGCAACATGACGGGTTCTTGGGTCACTCTTACCTCGGAGCCTGGGTGAACCTGGGGGCCGGAACGACGAACAGCGACCTGAAGAACAACTACAGCTCCGTGGACGTCATCATCGACGGAAAGAGTGTCGATAGCGGAGAGCAATTCGTCGGTGTGACGATCGGTGACCATACCAAGACCGCCATTAACACGGTGTTCAACACCGGGACGGTTGTCGGGGCGGTGTCCAACGTCATTGCCCAGGGTTTTCCGCCGAAGGTGATTCCGTCGTTTGCCTGGGGCGGATCGGCCGGCACGTTTGCTGTTCACGACCCCGCTCGCGCGCTCGAAACCGCAAGCAGGGTGATGGCCCGACGTAGGGTGATCCTCTCCAAAGAGGAGGCCGCTCTTTTCGGAATCGTCTTTGAGATGACGAGGGAAGAACGGCGAAGAAGCGGCGTTCTTGAACAGGATGCTACCGGCGCCATTTCTCGCTGAGTTATGATGGAGATCGAAGACAAAAAATTGCTTTTTCAGGGAGTACGCGGGAGCGCCGTAAAGATCCTCAACAGGGTCGAGCGGACCGATTCGTATCTCGACAAGTTGCTCGAGTCGGAACTAAGGTCGGAGGAAATCAACGATCTTGATAAGTCACTGCTGACGGAGATTGTCAATGGTGTTCTCCGATGGCAGATGAAGCTCGATTGGGTGCTCAACGGTTTCTTTCACGGCAACTTCACGAAGGCAGAAGTGACCGTGAAAAACGCGTTGCGCGCCGCGCTCTACCAGATCATGTTCCTCGACAAAGTGCCGCACCACGCCGCCGTTAACGAGGCAGTGGAATTTGTGAAGCGGATCAGAGGAGAAAAAGCGGCAAACCTCGTCAATGCTGTCCTCCGCAATATCATTCGGAATCTCGACGGGATCCACTACCCGGATGTCACCATCGACGCGGCGCAGTATCTCGCGGTGATGTATTCCCACCCGGTGTGGGCAGTACGGCGATGGATGAATCGATTCGGGTTCGCCGAGACGGAAAAACTCCTCCAGGCGAACAATGAGCGGCCGACCCTTTCGCTCCGGATCAACACTTCCCGCATCCAGACCGACAAGTTCCTTGAGCTCCTCACTCAGCAAAACGTGGCGTTCGAGAAATCGCTCTACCTGCCGAATTTCGTGAAAACCTCCGGTCTCTCCAATCTTTCGCACACCGAGCTCTTCAGAAAAGGGTTTTTCACGGTTCAGGATGAGAGTGCCGGGCTGGCATGTCAGCTGATTGATCCGAAACCAGGAGAGAGGGTGATCGACCTGTGCGCTGCTCCGGGAGGCAAAACGACCTTTGTCGGCGAGGCGATGCGAGGCCATGGAGTGATTCTGGCGGTCGACAAATATCCGACCAGGCTCAATCTCGTCAAGACAAGTTGTGAGAGGCTGGGGATCGGAAACGTCACCTGTATCGCCGCCGACGGTGTCGAATTCAAAAGCGAACCGGCGGACAAAGTTCTCCTCGACGCACCCTGTTCCGGACTCGGAGTCCTCAGCAAGAAACCGGACATCCGGCTGAAGCGAGATTCGGATGACATCCGGGGCCTCGTCGAGCTCCAACGACGCCTTGCTGAAAATGCCGCGGCCCTCGTGAAGCCCGGAGGCGTCCTCGTTTACAGCACGTGCACGACGGAGCCGGAAGAGAATTTCGGGTTAGTCCGCGAGTTCCTTGCGGCACACTCTGAATTTTCGGTCGAAGCGGCATCTGCTTTCGTGCCGGCCGCTCTCGTGACCGCGGACGGGTACGTTGAGACCTTTCCGCACAGGCATCGTACCGACGGATCGTTCTCCATTAGGTTGAGAAAAGCCACGTAGGAGGAGCTGAGAGGCGGATGGAGGCAAGTGCAGTGGAGATTTCTTTGATGTCTTCCGCTCAGGTCCACTTAGCTGGCGAATGCCTGATCCACGATCCGGACATTGAAACGGGGAATAGCTCAATTCCAAACGAGTTTTTGCAGGAGCAGAATTATCCGAATCTGCCCGGTTCCGCAACGGCGGTTCAATTCTCTCTCGCTCACATGACGTTTGTCGGCCCCAGAATCTCCAGGTCGGCCGACAACGAAGCGACACGCCTCATCCCTCACATCGAATCCCCGGGAATTTACCCTGGCACCTTCTCCGCGCAACGACTGACGGATAGCCGCGACTTCCGTTTGCTGAAAACCGGAGACTTCAATCAAGCTCCCGTCATGGCCGATGGTAGGCGGAGAATGCGGCGGGCAATCAGGAAAGGAATGGATGAGCATGAGAGCAATCATTAAGCCGCGCCCCGCCGAGGGTGTGGAGTGGGAAAAGGGTTTAAAGCTAGTCGACAGGCCGGTTCCGCGGGTTGAGTCGCCCTCCGACATCATCATCAAGGTTGCTGCCGCCGCAATTTGCGGGACCGATGTGGGGATTTATAATGCCAAGGACTCCCTGCGGGTCGAGATGTCGCGGGGACTGAAGGATCCCATTATCGTCGGCCACGAATTCTCCGGCCGGATCGTGGATGCCGGCGCGACAGCGAGAAAGCATATCGCAAAACTCATCTTCGCGAAAGCCAAGGCCGATCCGGCGGTCAAAAAGCTCCTGCGCGGCGAGACCGAGGGGTCATTTCCAAAGAGCAAGAAGTTCTTTTCCCTTCTTGAATCCGGGTTCCACGCCACTGCGGAGATGCACGTGACGTGTGGAACATGCTACCAATGCCGGCGGGGAGAGCGCCATGTCTGCCGGAATACCGTGATCAAAGGAGTTCACGATGACGGAGCGTTTGCCGAGTACGTGAAGGTCCCTGCGTCGAACCTCGTGCTTTTCCACGAGGAAGAAATCCCGCTCGAGATTATGGCATTCATGGACGCGCTCGGGAATGCGACTCACACCGTCATGTCCGCGGATGTCAAAGGCGGCAGCGTCGTTGTCCTCGGCTGCGGCGTTCAGGGTCTCATGGCGACGGCGGTGGCAAAATATGCCGGTGCGAAAAGGATCTTCGTCACCGACGCATCGCACGGCGAGTTTTCCCACGAAAAGCTCGATCAGAATCGCTTCAGAATGGCGAGGCTGTACGGGGCAACCGGGTGTTTCGACATGGCGCTTCCTGAAGAACGGGAGCGCTTCCACGCGGTGATCATGGAACAAACCAACCGGACCGGAGTCGATGCGGTTTTCGAGATGTCCGGCAGTTACCGGGCGTATGAGGATGCCTTCCGGGCAATCCGGATGGGGGGCACCTTTTCTCTCCTCGGGCTCCCCGCGGGAACAATGCCGGTCGATTTTGCCCGCGATGTGATTTTCAAGGGAGTGACGATCAAAGGGATTATCGGCCGCCGCGTTTTCGACACATGGAAACAGATGGAACAGATTCTTAAGGCGGGACTGGCTTCGAGGTTCCTCAAGACCGGTTTCATTACACACGTATTCCCGCTTGAGCAATTCGAAGAAGCCTTCGAAGCAATCCGGAGGGGAGACGCGTTCAAAGTTCTCCTCAAACCTTAACTCCTTCATACACGGATCTTGACTATGAATTATCTCGAGCTTGTTGCCTCTGAGGTCTCGCGCATCCGCGAGGCGAATACGTATAAGATCGAAACCCCGCTCGAATCCGCTCAATCGGGAGTCGTCACGGTGGGGGGGAAGAAGGTCGTTATGATGGCTTCCAACAATTATCTCGGAATGTCGAACCATCCTGTCGTTCGCAAAGCCGCGATCGACGGTATCCGGAAGTACGGATACGGCGTGGCTTCCGTGCGCTTCATCTGCGGGACGCAGACGATTCACCTCGACCTGGAAAAGAAGATCTCGAAGTTCCTGGGAACCGAGGATACCATCCTCTTCTCATCCTGTTTCGCCGCAAACGAGGGATTCTTTGCAAGCCTCGTGAATGAGAAAATGGGAGTCGAAAACTACAGGGACGCGATCTACACCGACAAACTCAACCACGCGAGCATCATCGACGGGATGCGTCTCTGCAGGCCGGAGACGACCGACAAGAAGATCTACAATCACGGAGACGTCGGCCACCTCGATCAGCTTTTACGGGAGGATGGGGGGAAGGGTTACCGTCTCCGGATCGTCGCGACCGACGGAGTATTCAGCATGGAGGGGGACCTGGCTCCGCTGGACAAGCTTGTGGAAGTCGCGCACCGACACGACGCTATCCTCTTTGTCGATGATTCGCACGCGATCGGCGTCTGTGGGAAGTCCGGAAGAGGAACGCCGGAACATTTCGGCGTTTTGGGACAGGTGGATGTCATTTCGGGGACGTTGGGAAAGGCCATTGGGGGGGCGGCTGGCGGGTATCTCAGCGGGAAGAAAGAACTCGTCGAGTACCTCCGACAGAAGTCCCGTCCCTATACCTTTTCGAATTCCCTTCCCCCCTCGATCGTCTGTGCCTGCACGGCGGCGTTCGGTCTCCTCGCACGCGACCGCTCAATCGTCAGGCGTCTCCACGAGAACACCGCCTACTTCCGCAAGGAGATCAGGGGCCTCGGCTTCAGAATTCTTGAAGGAGATCATCCGATCGTGCCAGTCATGCTCGGAGAAGCCGCGCTCGCACAGAAGATGAGCGCCGCAATGCTGAATGCGGGAGTCTACATCAAAGGATTATGGTTTCCGGTGGTGCCAAAAGGGGAGGCGCGGCTGCGCGCACAGATCTCGGCCGATTTGACGAGGAACGATCTCGACCGGGCTCTTGAAGCCTTCGGGAAAGTGGGGAAGAAGCTGAACGTCATTTGATCCTCGAACAACTCTGCGAGTGCCCCCGGGAGCGACTGACTGCGAATGATGCAAACTCCATCGATACAGCAGCCGAAGACGAGATACGTCTACATTGACCTTCTGCGAGGTTGGGCCGTCTTTGTAATGATCGAGGTCCATGTGACGAACACGTTTATGCGTCCCGAGATCCGATCGGAGTACTGGTTCCCGGTACTCAATTTCATCAACGGGCTTGTCGCTCCGTCGTTTCTCTTCGTGGCGGGGTACGCTTTTGCCATCGTCGGAGACCGGAAATGGCGCGACTATCTTGCCCTCTCGCCGGTCTTCTGGAAACAGGTCGGCCGCATCATCCAGGTCTGGGCTGTCGGATACGCACTCCATCTCCCGTTCTTCTCGTTTCACAAACTCGCGTTCCTCATCGGATGGGACGAATGGGCCTCCTTCTGGCCGGTGGATGTCCTTCAGTGCATCGCTCTCTCGCTACTCCTGATGCTTCTCGTCGTCCTCATCGCCCGGACTCAGAAGAGATACCTCATGTTGGTAACGCTCCTCGCGGCGCTCGGAGCATTCATAACTCCGTTTGCATCCTCGCTAAACGTCGACCGATGGCTGTCACTCCCGTTTGCCAGTTACGTCAACTCTCTCCACGGATCGCTCTTCCCAATCTTTCCGTGGATGAGTTTTCTCCTCTTCGGCGGAGTTGTGGGTCAGTCGTACGTCTTTGCGAGGGGGAGGTTGGGGGATGAACGCTTCTTCACGCTCAATGCCTGGCTCGGCCTCACCCTCATCGTGCTTTCGATCGGCGCATGGCGGCTTCCCGTGACTCTCTACCCGCCTCACGACTTCTGGGTTGCGAGCCCGGAATTCCTCTTCATCCGCCTTGGCGTGGTACTCATGATCCTCTCGGGGCTCTGGTTCTGGGAGCGGCGGATGAAGTCGCAACGGTCCCTCGTTAGCCTCCTCGGTTCTGAGTCGCTGGTGACCTACACCCTCCATCTCGTCGTGATCTATGGAATGCTCTTCGGAGGCAACAATCTTGCTTCGATCATCGGGCCGCACTGCAATGTGTTGGAGGTCATCGGCATGTCCGCGCTCCTCATCGCGGCGATGGGAGTTATCGCCTATGCGTGGAATTCCTTGAAGAAAAAGAGTATGTTACACGCGCGCGTCCTGCAATACTCGATCCTCGGCGTCGTGCTCCTTGTTTTCTTCACAAAGCCCTATTAGCCGGTCCGCGCACGAACAGTTCTGCGGGAGGGCGCGTTGCCTTCCTGCCTTCCCTTACATTGATGCTGAACGGAATGGAACTCGCCACACTGATTCTCCTTCTTGTCCTCGTCGCGATGGCCGCGGTTGTACTGCTGCGCAGGAAAGAGACGACGACCGAACCGCCTTCTCAAGCGGCAATGATGATGCAGCAACAGATCGACTCGCTCCGCGGCGAGGTTTCACAGAGCCTGAAATCGGCGACCGACACGATGTTTCAGAGCATGCGTTCGAACGCCGAGAGTATGAACCAGCAGATTGGCCTCGTCACCCAGTCCATCCAGAAGACGACTGAGTTGATGAACCAGCAGCTCGCTTCGCAGACGAGCACCATCGGGAATCGGCTCGACAATGCTGCAAAAGTTATCGGAGATCTCCAGAAAAGCCAGGGTCAGCTTCTGCAGGCAACAGAAGAAATGAAACAGCTCGGAGAGAGCGTCGCGCAACTTGAGGGATTGCTCAAAGCCCCCAAGCTACGAGGCGGGCTGGGGGAGTCGATGCTGGAGGATTTGCTGAAGCAGGTGATCCCTGCTTCGTCGTACGCCATGCAATACCGGTTCCGGAACGGCAACACCGTCGATGCGATCGTCCGGACGGCGAACGGGATCATTCCGATCGATTCGAAATTCCCCCTCGAGAACTTCCGGAAGATGGCTGAGGCGACGAACGAAAGCGAAAAGAAGGCGAACTACAAGCTCTTCGTGAGCGACGTCAAGAAACACATCGACGCCATCGCCCAGAAATACATCGCGCCGGACGAGGGGACTTTCGACTTCGCTCTCATGTACATTCCCGCCGAGAACATCTACTACGAGACGATCATCAAGAATGACAATTACGATGACGGCTCAAACATCTACAACTACGGCGTCCAGCGGAGAGTCTTTTCCGTCTCGCCGAACACCTTTTACGCCCAGCTTCACGTTCTCGCGCTTGGTTTCAAGGGGATGGAGGTGGAAAAGAGCGCGAAGGAGATCATCCAGAACCTTGCGAGGCTCCAGGGAGACCTCGGGAGGTTCATGGATGAGTTCGAGACTGTGGGCAAGCATCTTACGAATGCGAAGAACAAGTACGATGAGGCGGCGCGCAGGCTCGACACCTTCGAAGAGAAGTTGAAGAATTCTTCGGCCGGGTCGCTCACCTCACCGCCGGTCCAGGGAGAGCTCCTTCCTTAGGCCGCGCTACTTTCCGATCACGACGGTCCATGGGCGTATTTCCCACTTTGCGACGAGCTTGTTCTTAACGTAGGGGTCCTTCCGGATAAACTCCTCGATTGGTCCTACCCCCGAGGTTCGGAATACCAGCAACGCCCGGTCTGTCGGCTCCGTAAAGGCTCCGGCCAGGAGAAGTTCGCCTCGCTGGTGGTATTCCTCGGCGAGCTTCAAGTGAACATCCCGGACTTGACCGCGCCGCTGAAGATAGTCGGGAACCAGATCGTAAATGAGCGCGTAGTAGTTCATGTTCATGCCTTCCTATAAATGTTCGGGGTCTCCGTCGCCAACAGGAATTTTCAGCAGAGGACGATGTTTGCCAGGCTCGGATCTTCTCCCGCAGTCTTTGCGACGCGGCATTGATGCCGCACTTCAATGTAGATATTTTTGGATTTGTTTGCACTCCGGTACTTCCAGACCCGGGAGGGTCGTAGGATGAAGATCCGAGAATTCGGGGAGGTGGATCCTCCCGAAGCGATTCCTTCGGAACCGATAAGTCCACCCGCGGAAGAGGCGACTCCGACAGACGTCATTTCATGAAGCATCCCAAGGGGACGCTTCGTGACGGCGTTGGGACACCCGCGGATATTCCCGAAGGCATTCACGAAGTGATCCCCTCGGGACACTTCGTGATTGGCGGATCGAAGGCTCGACTCGTTGAGGATCCAAACTGCGACACTCACCCAGAGCTTGAAGTATATCGAAGAATTCGCGATGTTTTGAAGGTGCGCTAAACACCGGGGATTCGTGCCCGGAGCAAACGGCGCTAACACCCTTGGGGTCCGGTCGTCAAACTCTCATTTATAGCTCCCGATGAAGAAGATCCTCTTTGTGTGTCTCGGAAACATCTGCCGATCACCCGCGGCGGAAGGCGTGATGAAAAAAATATCGCGAGGGATGGATTTGCACGTCGAGTCGGCAGGAACCGCGGGGTACCATGTCGGGGACCTTCCCGATGTGCGCATGCGTCAACACGCGGCCAGGCGCGGGTATACCCTGGAGAGTCACGCGCGCAAGTTCAAGCCGGAGATCGACTTCGACCGCTTCGACATGATCGTCGCCATGGACCGCGACAATCTCGCGGACCTTCAGCGGATGGACAGAGACAAGCGATATCGAAAGAAACTCTCTCTGATGACAGAATATTGTGAAACGATGAAGGTTGACGAAGTCCCGGATCCATACTACGAAGGGCCCGAAGGCTTTGAGTACGTTCTTGACATCCTTGAAGACGCTTGCGAGGGGTTGCGGAAAAGAATTGAAGCCGACCAGACGGCGGCCTGAAGATCCTTCAACAACATGCGGCGTGACGAATGGGAGATCTTCACTCACATATAGAACTCGTTCTCGGCAGGCGCGTTCTTTCGACAGAGCCGGTCGGGGGAGGATCGATCTCGACCACGCTGAAGGTCCGCCTTCAGGATGGAGGCACGATCTTCGCAAAGGTGACACCTCAAACCGCTGACATGTTCTTCCGCGAGGCAAGGGGGCTGAGCGAACTGGCCAGAGGGGGGGCAATCCGGACCCCCGCAGTGATGTTTTGTGATTCAGAGATCCTTCTGCTCGAATACATTCCTCCTACCAGGGCTGCGAACAGAGGGCGATTCTTCGAAGAGTTCGGGCGACAATTTGCGCGCCTCCACCGTTTCTGTGGCGCATCCTTCGGCTTCGAGGAGGACAACTACATCGGGTCGACCCCGCAGAGGAATCTGCCGCGGACATCCTCCTGGAGGGAGTTCTTCAGGGTGCACCGGCTTGAAGAACAGTTCAAACTTGCCGAAAGAAATGGATATGCCGACGAGAGGCTCTCGAAGCTCTTCGCGAGATTGGAGAACAAGCTTCCGGAGTTGATTCCCGAGGATCGGGCAAAGCCCTCATTGTTGCACGGAGATCTCTGGCAGGGAAACTACCTCTGCGCGGAAGGGTCAATCCCCGTTTTGATCGACCCGGCGGTATATTATGGGGACCGGGAAGCAGATCTCGCGATGACTCTTCTCTTTGGAGGGTTTGACGAGTCGTTCTACGAAGCGTACAACGAAGAATGGCCGCTGGGAGCCGGATGGGAGCGGCGGATGGAGCTCTATAAACTTTACCACCTCTTCAACCACCTCAACCTGTTCGGAACGGGCTACTACCGTCAGGTCGTTGACGCGATGGCCTTCCTTTGTCGTTAGGGAAAACGCGAAGGCCCCAAGCCAGACGGCCCGTTCACCTGCTATTCGAAGATTACCGTTTTCCGTCCGTGCACGAGGATCCGATCCTGCATGTGGAGCCTCAGGGCACGCGCAAGGACGAGACGCTCCAGGTCCCTCCCTTTCCGGATCAAATCGTCGACTGAATCTTTGTGGGTGATATGAACAACCTCTTGCTCGATGATCGGCCCGTCGTCGAGCACCTCGGTGACGTAATGGCTCGTCGCTCCGACGATCTTCACTCCCCGATCATAAGCCTGTCCGTACGGGTTTCTTCCGGCAAACGCCGGGAGAAAGGAGTGGTGGATGTTGATGATCCTGTTCGGGTACTCCCGCACAAACTCCGGCGAAAGGACCTGCATGTACCTGGCAAGGATAATGGTATCGACCCCCTCCTTGCGGAGAAGTTCAAGCTCCGCCTTCTCGACCGAACTTTTCGTCTCCGCAGTGACCGGGAAGACCCGGAAAGGAACGCGGTAGCGCTCGGCCAGATGAGCGAGTTCCGGGTGGTTCGAGATGATCAGCGCGATCTCCGCATCGTATTCTTTCATGTCGTGCCGCCAGAGGATTTCCTGGAGACAGTGGTCGTACTTCGAGACGAAGATAGCCAGGCGGTGACGGCTCGAATTGAGTCGAATGGACCAATCGGCCTGGAACTCCTCTCCCATGGGACGGAACGCCGAGTGGACCTGCTCTGGAGGGACGCTGAAGCCCGACATGTCCCAGGCAACACGGAGGAAGAACCGCTGCTCGCTGTCGTTTACGTGCTCGTCCAGGTCGATGATGTTCCCTCCGCGCTCAAAGATGAAATTGGAAATCCGGGAGACGAGTCCCTTTCGGTCGGGGCAGGAGAGGAGGAGGATGGCGGTAATGCTCTCTTTCGGCACGGGGTTGCAGGCGCTCCTTTCGTGGCTAATCCGTTGGGTTGAACGATTGATACTTTCTCGATGCGAGCGCGAGCAGCGCGTAGGCACACGATCCGTTCACCGTCACGACGAGGAGGGTCGTCCATGGCAGCGGGGTGTGGACGAAAAAGCTGATCGCGATGACAATTCCGGACGGAACGAAGGCGAGGAGGAACACAATCATCAGGGCAAAACCAAAGAGCATTCGCTGCAACGTGTCGTTCTGATCCGGGTTGAAAAGGAGCACGATGAACATCAATGCGGTCATGATGATGAAGCCGCTTCCGACCGTCAGGTAGCCCAGGATGAGAAGAGCCAACTTCCCGGGGAAGATCAGGCCGAGTACGACGAGTCCAAAGAAGCTTGCGGCAAGGACCGCGAGCGAGGGAGTCAGAAGTTCCGCAGCGACCATCGATGTGGCGGAGAGAGGGAGGGGCTTCTGTAACTCGAATCGGTTCAGGGTCTGACTGAGCCAGGCAACACTGCTCGGCACAAAAGCGAAGAGAAGGAAGAACTGTATGATCCCTCCCAGACCGAGAAGCTCCGAGACCGGCATACCCGGTCTCATCGTGCGAAGGATCACGATGCCGGCACCCAGGATGAGCGTTACCGCAACGTAGACCTTCACGATGAGGAATCCTCCGAAGCGGCGCACAAGAAGGAGATTTCTCCAAAAGAGGGCGGCGGCCCCCGTCGGATTCCATCGAGCCATCCACCGCCAGAGCGGAACGGGTTTCCCGGCGGACGCTTTGCGAATGACAGAATCCGGAAGGGAAAGGGAGGTCTTCTTCATCATCTCCCGCCTCAGCGCATTCCCCTGCGCGAGGTTGATCGCATACTCGTAGAGTGTGGGCGTGTAGGAGATGATCGCCTTTGTGCAGACGAGGAAAACCGCCGTCCAGAAGAAAACTGCCTCGGGGATCGCCGGCGTCAACCCGCCGAAAGAGATGAGCGCGCAATCTGCGATCGCACGAAAGGGAAGGAACAAGAGCGATGACGGTGGTTGGTTCAATTGTCGGAGGAACGTGGCAAAAAGAGCGGCTCCGGGCCTTGTGTATTCCGAAAAATGCCAGAGAGGGAAAATAATGAAAAGGGCGAAGACGGCGAGGACAGTCGCACGTAGGCGAGGCTTGCTGATCTTGCCGTTGAACACCCCGAGCCCCGAGAGGACGCCGATTTCAAGGATGGCTGCGTTTGCAACGAGGAAGAGGAGTGCAAAACCCGCGGCTCCCGTCAAGGCGGGCCAGAGAGACCACCCGGCGGAAACGTGAGCAAAGAGCGACCGACTCGTGCTGAAGAAGAAGTACGCAATCAGGCAGGCTCCGGCGAAAGTGCCCAGCAACCCCCTCGAAAAGAGCGAGAAGAAGAAGACGAGCTTCCGTGGAAGGGGAGTCGGGAACAGGATGCCCACGTCGGAGTCGGTGAAGGCCCGCGTGTAGTTCATCGCCACCTCGAAAGAGAGAGCGAGAAATCCGAAAACCATCAACGTGAGGACGGAAGAGATGATCTCGAGCGGGGGCATCAATTGCAGAAGGGAGGCGAAGGCGGTCGGTCTCTGACCGCCGGATATCAGAGGGCCGCCGTAGGCCAGAAGAAGAAGTCCGACAACGACGACAGTTCCCGCCGATCGGCCGGGATTGTTGAACGCGCGGGTGAAGCTGTGGACAAAGCGGCGCGTCATCAGGAAAACGAGCGCGCTCACGATTGCTCCCCGGTGAGGCGGAGAAAAACCTCCTCGAGGGAATTCCCCCTCATGGCGGCCTGCTGCTGAAGCTGTTGTATGCTTCCCTCGGCAAGTTTCTTCCCCTCCTGCATGATGACGACGCGGTCGCAGAGTTTCTCCGCGGTGTCGAGCTGGTGAGTGCTGACGAGGATGGACGCACCCTCCGCGCGCAGTCGATGCATATCACTCTTCAGCATGAACTGACTCTTTGGATCCAGACCGACCATCGGCTCGTCGAAGAGGAAGATCGTCGCCCTGTGCACGAACGCGCACGCGATCATAAGCTTCTGTTTCATCCCCTTTGAAAGCGTAACGCAAAGCGCATCTTCCTTCTCTTTGAGCTCAAATCGCCCGAGAAGTTCCTCAATCGATGCTTCGAAGAGGTCGAGCGTGCCATAGCACATCGCGACAAAGCGGATGTGTTCACGCACGGTGAGGAGATCGTACGGGTTCGGCGTTTCCGGGACGAACGCCATGAGGGACTTGGCCTGCTGTTCCTCATCGCGCAGGCTGTGGCCGTCGGCGACAATGAGACCTGCGTCGGGGCGCAGAATTCCGCAGATGCAACGAAGCGTGGTTGTCTTGCCGGCTCCGTTGGGGCCAAGAAGACCGACGATCTCACCGGGCTGGAGGTCGAATGACACGCCGTCTACGGCTTTGAGGCCGTTGAAGTATTTCGCGAGGTGCGTTATGGAGAGAAGGGGCGTCACGCGTGCTCGTACGACATTGCCTGGAGGAGCAGGATGCGTTTGCTGATCGGGGGGTGGGTCCCGAACAGCTCTGCAAAGAAGCCCTCTTTGTTGTTCACATTGCTTCCGAGAGGATCCGCGATGCACAGACAGGCGGTCCCTTTCTTGATCGACCGCGTCGGGTCGACGGACTGATCGATCTTCACCAGGGCGGAGACAAGCGCTTTGGGGTTCCGGGTCAACTCTGCCCCAGAGGCATCGGCAAGATACTCTCTCTGCCTCGAGACGGTCATGGCAAGGAGCCTGGCGATGATCGGTGCAAGGATGAGAGCGAGGATCCAGAGGACAAGAAAAATCACTCCCGCGCCTCCGCGGGACGAACTCCGTCGCCGTCCTCCGAAGCCAAACCTTCCCGATCTCAACCCCGCTTCGGACAACAGAAGGACCGCACCGATCAGCGCTGCAACGAGGGTCATCATCCTGATATCGTAATTCCGAACATGACTCATCTCGTGCCCGATCACACCCTGAAGCTCCTCCCGGTTCAGTTTCTCCAGAAGCCCCTCCGTCACGGCAATCGAGGCATGCTGAGGATCCTTCCCGGTGGCAAAGGCATTGGGGTCCGGATCGGGGATGACATAGAGCTTAGGAACCGGCAGGCCGGCGGCAATAGCCATTTCTTCGGCCACATCCCGGTACGTCTGGTACTTGGGGTCATGCTCGTCGACCGGTTGTGCGTCACACGAAGCGAGGACTCTCGACGCGCCGCTTTCCAGGCCTGAAACGGCGCTCCAGCTTCCGATCATCAGGGCAATCACGGTTGCGATCGGAATGTCGAGCCCTCCGCGGCCAAAGCCGAAGTAGAAGACGTCGAAACCGCATCCAAGGAAGCCTACGAAAAGGACGAACAAGCCCATGATGAAGAGCGTGTTTCGCTTGTTCGCGCCCTCCTGCTCGTAGATGTTGCGCGAAATCATGGCAGCCCCCTATTTTTTGAGTGAAAGATCCACCGATGGAACCTCCCGTTCGGCGGCATCCTTCACCTCAAATAATTCAGAGGGGCGAAAGTTGAACACGGAAGCTATGATCGTTCCGGGGAAGACCTGCTGCGCCGTGTTGAATTTTGTCGCGATGTCGTTGTAGAACTGCCGTGCGAAACTGATCTTGTTCTCCGTCGCGGTGAGTTCTTCCTGAAGCTGCCTGACGTTTTCATTCGACTTGAGCGTGGGATAGTTTTCCGTCAGGGCGAAGAGCCTGGAAAGTGCTCCACTCAATTCTCCTTCCTTTGCGGCGGAATCTGCAACGCCGGTGGCCGAGACTGCAGCGTTGCGGGCGGCGATCACTTTCTGCAGCGTCTCCTGCTCAAACTCCATGAACCCTTTGACGGTGTTGACGAGGTTCGGGATGAGGTCGTGGCGGCGCTTGAGTTGAACGTCGATCTGTTTCCAACCGTTGAGTGTTTGGTTTCGCAGCCTCACGAGAGAGTTGAATTGTGCAATAACCCAGACGACGAGAAGAACGAGGATGATGAGGAGAAGGATGAGTGCCATCGTGAGCCTCCGGATGAGATTTGGAGCGGATGACGTTTGTTAAACCTTGTCAATATAGCGAGCATCGCCCAAAGTTGCAAAAGATCGATGGTGCCCGTAGTTGAACAATTCGTCGATGGCCCCGCCATCCTTCTGCCGAAGGGATGGCTTTGCCAGAGTCTCTCCACGCTCGCACCACCCTTCGTTCGCCCAGGATGGCGGGTTCTCTTTCTTCAATCAGGCAAGGTAGGACGCTAAGAGAACGTGCATCAGGACACGTTTCGTCGTCATCCGTCCGTCATCGGAGGATCATCGTCGACAATCTGTTCATGCCGGAAAAGGGGAGGGGAGAAAAAAAGATGGAGCTGCCGCCTCAGGACTTGCCTTCATTCGAGGGGAAAACGCCTGGATAGAGCTGCTTCGCGCAATCGGGGCAGAGGCCGTGCGAGAATTTGGCCTGTGAGTGACTCTGAATATATCCTTCGAGGAGATCCCAATAGCCGGCGTCGTTCCTGATTTTCTTGCAGTTGGAACAGATCGGAATAAGTCCGCCGAGGACTTTGATGTTGGCAAGGGCCTCGTCGACTTTCTGCTGGAGGTTCCTTTCATTTCGGATGAGTTGCCACACACGGACCCGGTAGAGGCCGAACGACCCGCCGCCGAGAACGACGAGGAGGAGTCCATAGAACCAGTACGTCTCGTAGAAATGAGGCTTGAGGATGAAGGGGAACGAGGCACCCGTCTCGTTCCAGACGCCGTCGTTGTTGCAGGCTATCACCTGGAAACGGTAGTCGCCGGGAGAGAGATTGGTGTAGTACGCGACCCTCCGCGTGCCCGCATCGACCCAGCGTGTGTCGTACCCCTTGAGCATATATTTGAACGTCACTCGGCTCGGCACGAGGAAACTCAGTGCCGTATAGTGGAACTCAAGTTTGTCCGATCCCGGATCGAGCTCGACCGGGCCAAGGTCCGGGGCCGGATGCTCGTTGACGTCAACTTCTTCGATGAGGGTCGGAGGCGGGATGGCGTTGAATCTGAATTTGCGCGGATCGATCATGACGGCCCCTTTGCGCGTGGCAAACCAGATGTTGCCGTCGTGCGTTTTCCAGCCGGCAGGTTGCCATCCTCCGAAACATTCGTCAGTCTTCATCCCGTCCACGGTGACAAAAACCTTCGAGTGGATCGACGACACCCGCCCCTCGGCATAATCCTCCAACTCCTGTCGGTCGACATGGCCGATTCCAACCGGACTGCTCAACCACAGTCCGCCGACATCGTCGCCGATGACACAGTAAATCTCGTCGACGAACAGACCGACCGCGGTGTTGAATGCCGTAAACCGCCCCTCCCTGTATCGTGTCAGGCCACCCTGGGGGGAGCTAAAATAGAGCGAGCCCTTCTTGTCATCGTAGATCGAACTGACCCAGTTCCCTGCCAGTCCATCCTTTTTCGTAAACCCTACGCTGACGCCCCCCTCAATTTTCACCAGCGAGTCGGTCGTGCCGACCCAAAGCAGATCTTTTCGCTGCTGGTAGAAACAGACGACGTACTCGACCGAAGGGTACTGTTCTCCGCGCGCCATGAGGTACGGAGCGACCCGGTGATTGACAAAGCGGCGTATCCCTACATGGTCGGAATAGAAAATGAGGCCCTCGTCGTCCTCGGTGATCGCAGAGATCCAGTGTTGCGGGACGCCACAGGTCGAGTCGTATTTCGTGAGCTTGCCGTTCATGATATCGCAGAGGTAGCCGTTCTGGCCGATCCAGAGGCGTCCGTCGTGCGCGACGAACGCGGGCCCCACGGAAATCTGGTACTTTCGGAATTTTCCGTTCCGGAGTTCCATGACGCTCGATCCCTGGTCGCTGAGGAAATAGAGCGTCTTGTCCGGAGTCTCGACGACGCTGGAGATGTAATCGTTCGTCAAGCCTTCGTACGTCGTGAATGTGGTGAGGCTGACGTTCTTAAATTGATTCAAACCATCGGCTGTACCAACCCAAAGGCTCCCTTCTCGGTCTTCGAGGATTGACGAAACCTGGTCGTCGGTCAGCCCATCCGATTTTCGCAGCACCGTCCATTTCCCATTGGCAAGGCGGTTCAGTCCGCCGGTGTTCGTTCCCACCCAGATGTTCCCGTCCCGGTCCTCGCGAATCACGTTGATATGAATGTCGGAAGGGCCGTGGAGCAAGGTTGGCCTGTCCATTTTCCCTCCCTGACAGCGAACAAGCCCGGAGACCGTCCCGATCCACATATTTCCCCGCCGGTCGGCAAAGAGGCAGGTTGTAATGTCGGTGGGAAGGCCATCTTTTGTCGTGATGCTCACGACGTGATCAGGACGCTCCTCATCAACAATCCGGATGCCGTGGTGAGTGCCAATCCATAGACGTCCCGCTGAGTCTTCTGCAAGAGCCGTGATAAAGTTGGGCTTAAGCAAGATGGGGGCGAATTTTCCGTTGTCGAACCTGTAGACTCCGATCGCGGTTCCGACGTACATGCGGCCTGAACGGCTTTCGAGGAGTTCCAGCACCTGGGTGTCGAAGAATCCCTCGGCGAGGCCGTACGAGGAAATTTTCCCGCCTCGGATCCGGCGAAGCCCCTTGTACTCGGTCCCGATCCAGAGACTGCTATCGCTCGCCGAACAGAGGGCAGAGATCGTTTGCCTCGATTTTTCTTCTCCCGGGTCGACTCCAATCCTCCGGAAATTGACCCCGTCGAACCCGAAGAGACCGGTCGACGTCCCGATGTAAATGTATCCCTCCTTTGACTGGACAGCCGTGTTGACGGCATTTGCCGGAAGTCCGTTCTGTCGCAGCCAGACGGTCTGACCGTATTGAGCGATTGTTTTCTGGGGGTCCAGAGCGAAAAGCGTCGAGGACGTTACAAGCGCGAGGATCGATGCGAGGATCAGAAGTGACCAGCGATGCTGGACGAGGGTTTCCATGAAGCCTCTTTGCAGCGACCGACGAAGAGAAGGCGAGGAGACTTTCAGGCGGAAGAGGTTGTGAAATCGCCAGGCCGCCTTATCTCATTCGGGGAGGATAGGCATTTTCCAGCTACCTCCTCCTCCGGCGGGCAGGCCATCGCTGCACGGTCTGCCCCTTATTGACATTATCGGCAATCAACACTCAATTCTCAAGAGGCCACACAATGGCCATCAATGCTCAGGAATCACCCCCGATTAATTCTGCGATTCTCCAGCGGGTTGAACAAACTTTCCGTTGGATGGATCGGCTGACGGATGCACCGTCAAGGAGTTGCCAGCCGATAGCTGACGAAGGCAACATTCTGGCTGTCCGGCGACCAGGATGGCACGTTGATCGTTCCCTGCCCGCCGAAGAGTTTGGCGATGACTCGAATTTCACCGCCGCCGATCGGCATGAGCCTCAGCATGACGTCCTTGTTCGCAGGATGCCCCGTGACCTCTTTTTCGTACGAGAGAAAGACGATCCACTTTCCGTCGGGCGAAGGATGCGCGAACCAGTTGTTGTACTCGTCGTTCGTCACCTGTTCCTGGTCGCTCCCGTCGGGTTTCATGCGCCAGATCTGCATCAGTCCGGTTCGTTCAGAATTGAAGTAGATGAATTTTCCGTCGGGAGCGTAGTCCGGGCCATCGTCCAAACCGGGTGCTGTCGTCAGGCGCGTTTCTTCGCCGCCGCCGACGGGAATGGTATAAATGTCGAAGTTGCCTCCCCGCTCAGCGCAGTAGGCGAGCGTTGTTCCATCCGGCGACCATCCATGCCAGTACGAAGGGGCTAGCGGAGTGACAAGCCGGGGCGTCCCACCGTTGCCCGGGAGAACGTAGATCCTGGATTTTTCGTCTTTTGATTGATCGCTGATCGCCAGGAGCGATCCGTCGGGGGAGAGGCCGTGATCGTTGTTGCATCGTACGGCGAAGCCGGTCTCCAGAGGTTGTGGCGTTCCACCCGTCACGGGGAGCGTGTAGAGATGCCCCTCTCTGTTGAAGATGAGAGATTTTCCGTCCCGTGACCAGTTCGGCGCTTCGATATGATTGCGCACCTGGTAGACAACTGTTCGGTCGGTTGAAGCGATGGAGACCGTCTCGAGTGTGCTCTCCAGAACCGGCTCTCCCTTGGCCTGAGCTTTGCCATTCACGATCTCGACATTGGCAAATTCCGCCTGTTCGAAGGCATTGCTGTCGTGCGCGCAAACGCCCAGCCCGACATAGAACGGGTCTGAGAGCTTGATCTTGAAAGAACCGCCCGCCGAGTGGATCTTTTCACCCTCCTGAGCAATCGACATGAAGACATAATCTCCTTCTTTCTGGATCCTTACGGTGCGAGGGGCGTTGAGGGTGGCGATGATTTCGCGGGTGGGAGCGCCGGCTGATTCGCGGTACTGAAGGCAAGTGAGTCCAACGCCATGGACCGCGGCGTCGGCGTAGGGGGCGTCCGGCTCCAGGTTCTGACGGATAAGGAGACAGGCCTTCCTGTGCGGGTTCCCGCCGGTGCCGAGCCATCGGACATCGGCTGTCAGGGAGACATCGCCGGACATCTTCTTCCATACAAAATGGAATGCATCCTTTGTGGACCACATATTCTCACCACTGGCACCGATGCGGTACGTCCTGGTCGAGGAGTCGTACTGAACGGTACCCGGCATCAGCACATGGCCGATGTCGCCGTGCCCTTCAAAGATGCCGAGCCCTCCGTCAGACATGATGCTCGCCCCGGAGTCCGGACGAAGCAAAAGACTGAAGAGGATGAAGAGCACGGGCGGGAACGGTAGCATGATGCCTCCAATGGTTGATCATATCGGGCCCAAAGAGTCCAAGGTCTGGACTGGTGGAGAGAATGCGCAACGGATCGGCCAGCAACGAGAATGCCAGTTCGCCGAAAATATAGGCAACATTCCCTACAGTATCAATCTTGCCCGGAGGAAGGTCGCGGAAGGAAGACTTTTCGGACTCTTGGAGATTCACGCGTGGGAAGGTCAAGTGTTGCGGCGCCTTCGCAATGGATCGACGGGCGGTAACGATCCGTCTTCAGAACAATTCGATTTCGCGCTCGAGCCTCATGTCCCGGGATGAGGATCCGACCTTGATGACGAAGCCGCCCCTTTCGGCGAGCCAGTCTTTTGTGTCCGTGCTCCAGTACGAGAAATCTCTCTTTGTGAGTCGGAGGGTCACCGTAGCACTCTCTCCCGGGTCGAGTGTGACCCGCTGAAATCCCCGCAATTCCTTCAGGGGGCGGGGGAGAGCGGACATGAGGTCCTGCACGTAGAGTTGCGCGACCTCCGACCCTTTTCTCCTTCCGGTGTTCTTCACTATGAAACTCACGGTGACGGTGTCGGCCGTGGTGAACCTCGACTTCGAAACCTTCAGGTCGCGATATTCAAAGGTCGTGTAGGAAAGGCCGTGGCCGAACGGGAAGAGAGGTTCGATTCTCTTTTTCTCGTACCACCGGTACCCGACGAAGATCCCCTCGTTGTAGTGAACGTCGTAGACGGGATGCTTCTGTTCCTCCTCGGCGTTCCAACCTACATAGAGCTTCTCTCCTGCGGGAAGATAACCGTACCCGGGAGAATCCTTGAACTCCCGCTCAATCGTGATCGGAAGCTTTCCCGAGGGACTCGTCTCGCCATCGATGATCTCCGCAAGGGCCCGGTTTCCTATCTGTCCTCCGTACCATGCATAGAGGATTGCGGCAGCTCTCGGCGCCCAGTCGGTCATCCTGATTCCGCCCCCCGACGTCACGATGACGACGGTGTGAGAATTTCCCGTGACACACTTTGTGACGAGCTCCTCCTGTTCCTTCGGAAGCTCGAACGGCCTGTCCCATCCCTCGCAATCCAACGTGCCTACGTTACAGAGGACGACGTCAGCAGATGCGATCTGCTCGGCGGAGGGATTTCTGGAATAGGTTAATCGATCCCCAAAGACAGCTTTCAGTTCATCGATCATGAGCCTGGTGTCATAGCCCTTCACAAGCGCCGATCCTCCACCGGCCGCCAGGGTATCGACAAACGGTCCGGTGATGAGGATCCGGGTTGCCTGATCCGTAAGCGGCAGGATGCCGCCGGTATTCTTGAGGAGGACAATTCCTTCCCGTGCTGTTTGCAGCGCGGTGGCTTCATGATCCGGGAATCGGCTTGCCATGGCGCTGTCGCGTTCACGCTCACCGAGTTTCATGGCGAAGTAGGTCCTGAGGATACTCTTCGCCATCCTGTCTATTTCAGCGACCGTTATCTTGCCTGCGCTGAGGAGGGCTGGAGCATCCTTGAGCGCGATGGCGTACGGCATCTCAAGATCCTGCCCCGAGCGGGCGAGCTTCTCTCCGTCGTGGACGGACCACCAATCGGTCATAACCAGCCACTGAAATCCCAGTTGCTTCCGAAGAAGGTTGTTGATGACTTCCTCGCTCTCGCCGCAAAGCTCTCCGTTGAGAAGATTGTAGGATGTCATCACTGCTTTCGCCCCTGCTTCAATCCCGGCCTCGTAAGGGGGGAGATAGATCTCGTGGAGCGCCCGCTCGTCGACAATGCTGTTGCTCTTTCTCCTGAAAAAATCCGTGTTGTTGGCAACGAAGTGCTTGAGTGTCGCTACCGTTCCGGTGCTCTGAACTCCCCCCACGTACGCCTCGGTCATTCGCGAGCGAAGATAGGGGTCCTCTCCGAAGTACTCGAAATTGCGGCCGCACTGTGCCTGACGGTACTCATTGGCCCCGGGTCCAAGAAGAATCCCGATCCCCCCGAGCCTGCACTCTTCGCCGATCGCCCTGGCGTAGGCATGTGAGATCTCAGGGTCCCACGTTGCAGCGAGACAGATCGGAGCCGGAAATGAGGTCGATTTGTCCATCGCGTATTTGGCGACGCCGAGGTCGTTCCCGTCGCGAATGTGCACGCCCGCCGTCGCATCCGCCATGTAAACTTCACGGAGGTTCAGACGGGGGACGGGTCGAATGAAGAAGTTCCGGTCGCCGCCGACGTAAGCTATCTTCTCCTCCAAAGTCATAAGGCGGAGCACCGAGTCGGCCTTCGCTTCGGCGGCTTCGTACGAAAGGGGTGCAAACATGATCTCTTTAGGGGATGATGGTTGACCGATGAGACGAACGGCTAGAAGGACGGAGAGGAGAATGACCACAACTCCGCGTCTCCGGCTCATCCTTTCGATCCAAAGGAACGTTTCGCCCAACAGCGTTCGATTTGACGCCGAGAGGGAAAGGAAAGAGTCTATCCTGGATTGCGGAATCACGACCTTCTTTCCTGGCGTATCTCTGCCCATCTTCCTGTGCGAGAGCTTTCGAAGACTGCATCGATGACCCGCATGTTGGCAATCCCGTCGATGAGTGGTGTGGGGACCGGCAAGTGCTCGAGAATTGCCTTGGAAAACGATTCTCCCTGAAGAGTGTAGTGATTGGCGGGAGCGATCGTCATTTCTTCGTCTTTCGGCCCGGCGGTGAAGATGATGCGGGATGATCGGTCCGGCAGAGGAGTGAACGGGACGGGAAGCTCGATGATCCCGCGGGTCCCGATTATTTTCGCATGCTGAGAGTTCGGCAGTTGCGTTGAGCAGGTGAAGGTGGCGTTCCCTTTCGGGAACTCGATCACCGCAGAGACGAGCCTGTCGACCTTGAGCCCGGGATCGTACTCGATCGTTGCGCAGGCTCGCAACGGTTCTCCCTCGAAGACCAGACGGGAGTACGAGATACAATAGCAGCCGATGTCGAGGAGCCCGCCTCCCCCGATATCCGCCTGGTTACGCACATCTTTCGGGTTGTCGTTGTAGTAGGAGAACATCGTCTGGACATTCCGCACCTCGCCGATCGCCCCGTCCCGGATCAGTTCGAGCATGGCAGAGGTCTGAGGATGGAATCGGTACATAAAAGCTTCCATCATCTTGAGTCCCGGGAACTTCTCCGCCTCGTGAAGCAAGAGCTCAGCCTCCGCGGCGTTCCTCGCGATCGGCTTTTCGCACAGAACGTGTTTTCCCGCTCTCAGAGCTTTGATCGACCATTCGACGTGAAGGTGGTTTGGCAGCGGAATATAGACGGCGTCGATATCCTTCCTGTTGATGAGCTCTTCATACGAAGGGGAGACTTCTCGGATGCCTAGCTTCGCAGCCGTCTTCTTCGCCGTCTCAAGGTTTCTCGATGCGATCGCCTTCACGTCGACGTTGGACGCCAACTGCATTGCCGGGATGACCTTGTCGGTTCCTATTCTTGCGGTGCTGATGATACCCCAGGATACTTTGGCCATGAATCCTCAGGAAAGAAATGTGTGAAGTGCTTTGGTGCGACCGTGCATGGAAGGATGACGGGGCGCTGCCGGTCGCGTTGATACACGGAGAGCGTGAGCTCGGAAATCAAGGAGCCTGCACAATCGCGATTTCAAACGGATGAAGCAGAAACGAAGCGTCGGTGAACGCCGGTCCTCCGTACTGCACGAGAGCGGTATCCTGCCGAACGTCGAGGAGCTTGCCGTGCACGAGCTCCTTCCAGCCCGATTCCGAAACCCTTTTGTCCAATCGGATCGTCAGATGGGCCGCCGAGTCGTTCATATTGTAGACGACGTACTCCTGCGCACCGAACGGATAGAGTGCGACGCCTCCGGGCCCCTCGAGTTGGACGCCAAGCTCTTTCAGAAATGGACGACGAATCACGTTCATTACCTCGGGAGGGAGCCTGAGCAGGTCGTACTCGTTCTCCGGCATATTGAGGACGAAGACCGTCCCGCTGAGATATTCCTGTCTCATGAGGACCGCATAGTCGTAGTCCTCGAGGACTACGGCAGCGTCGCGCACATACGGCCAAGTGGTTGTCCTGATCCGGGGAAACGTTACCGCCTTCTCAGACTTCACGATATCTTCCTGCCAGCCTGTGCGAAGTCGAAACTCCGAAGAAGTCACGGTTCCCCCCGCATCGACGAGGCTGAGCGTGTTCCCAAACTCCGTGTTCTGGAGCTTCTGCCAGAGATCCCACGTTATGAAATCGTCGCGCCCGTTCCGCAGCCGGGCGAGCATCTTTTCCGCAAGCTGGGGATCCTGGAACGAATTGAGGGTGAAAATGGCGATCTTGCTCTCGGTCGGAAATTGACCGACCGGCGTTAGGGGGATACCGGCCATACCGAGGTAGCCGAAGATGTTGTATTCTCCCGTTGAGCCGTAAGGGAGGTAAATCGGAACGCCTTCGGCCGTTCCCTTCAGGAACCCTGCGACACGGTTGAATTCCGGCAGCATCTCCCGGAAATGCGGATAGACGTCGCTGAAGGGGCCGGTGTGGTGAAGCTCGCCGCCGCACCAGAGGATGATCTCCGGAGCTTGTGCGAGGACCGCCTGCCAAACCTGGGCCACGTAGTCGTTGTCTTCTCCCTTCATGTCGTAGTTATCGAGCCAGGCGCCAACCCATTTCGAAGGGGCAACGCTTGAGAACCATTTTTGGAAGACGTAGCCGCTGTAAATCGGGATGTGCTGATCGTGCACCGCACGGGTCCGCGTCTCGATCCCGACTGCCAACTGGTCGAACTGGAGAGTCTCGTTGTAGACGTCGTAGCCGTTGTCCCTGTGTCCTTCGTACCAATTCGGATACTTGATGATGACCTTCGCCGCGGGATTCACCCGCTTCGCGACATCGATAATGTGTTTCTTGGATTGTTCAAGGAGCAACTTCGAGCGGTAATCAGCCCAGCTCTGAGTGCCCCGCTCCTTCACGCTCTTTTCGTCCGTTGCCGTCGTAAAGAGCCAGTCGTCAAGGATGATCGTGTCGAAGACGCTCGCTATTGCCCTGGTTCTTCTCTCGAGCGTTGCCATGTCGTCCGGATTGTTGTACACTAGCGGGCCATTGGTTCCGACGGGCACCAACGCCCCGACCACGTCTACCCCCATGGCCCGAAAACGGTTTGCGGCAGATCGCAATCGCTCGACGTCGACCTCTCCCTGGCTGTTCCCTTCGAGGTACACCTTCGCCGGTTTGATGGGGGAGAAGTACGCCATCGTTTCCTGGAATTTTGCCGTGTCGGAAAGGAGGCTCTCGACATCGCTCGCCGTGAAGTAGATGGCGTATTTAACGTGTTCCCAGCCACCTTTCCGTGTATCCCCCTGTCCATTGAGCCGGAGGCAAAGGACCACAAGAAGAAGTAAAAGCGGGATTGTCGTTCTGATTACTCTGAGTTTCGGCAGTCTTCCTACCATGGGATGCTCTGCTTGAATTACGATAGACCCGGGTCAAATCGGAAGCCACCGCGCCAAAGGTGGCGTGAGCGGCGCTGATGCTTTGGAAGAATCCTGGGGCACAAAAACAAAAGGTGGGATTAAGGTAAAGATTAGATGATAGGAAATCAACCTTCGCGCGAGGAGTGTTCAACGCTCGCGGTTCAATAGGTCAAGAGTGTGCTCGAGCCCCATCTTTTCCTTCCAACTGCCATGCCCCGGAACGACGATCTGCCGGTCGGGGAATTTTGCCATAACTCTGAGGACAGAGGCCGGCCACGCAGCGAGGTCTGCGTCCGCGGTGTTACCGAGATTGCCGGCGGTGCTGCTTTTGACAAGGCAGCCGCCGAAAAGGATCTTCTGACCCGGAAACCACACCACGATGTTGTCGTCGGTGTGCCCCTTTCCCGGATAAAAACACTCGCAACTGAGGCCATTCCAGGTCAAAAGCGTGTCGTTCGGAAGGATTGGTTCGGGACTTGAAATACCGTTTGCTCTCGCATGATCGGCCGTGAGAGGAGTGCTGATGACCCTGATGCCGCGTCGCAGCATGGCATCGATCCCGCCGATCCTGTCTTCGTGTGAATGGGTGACGATGCAACAAATGACTTTTTTGCGGAGGTGGGTCTCGATCCAGTCGATCAGTTGAGAAGTCTGGGCCGTGTCCCACGGGGTATCGACGACGATGACGCCATCTTCCGATTCGGCGACGAGCCCATTGGAGGGAACGATCTGACCATCCAGGATCTTCCGGGAGGTGTGGACATAGAAACCATCTCCGATCCGCGTCGTTTCGATCGTGAATGCGGTATCCGGAGGATGGATCAGCAACAACGCCAGGATGAAGATATTCGTAGCCATGGACGAAAAATCCGAGTTGTTCCCTGTCATCACCGCTCAAAAATCGCCACAAAAAGCGCGGTCTATTTTCCGAGAACCATCTTCAGGCCCACAAGGATAAGGACGACCCCGAAGATCCTGCCGAGAAGTTCGTTCGAGACGGAGGTCGCAATCTTCGCACCGAAGAGCCCGCCGAACAAGAATCCTACACAGACGAAGGCGGCGATCCGGAGATCCACGAACCCATGGGTGTAGTAGTTCCACGCTGCGAGCATTCCGATCGGAGGCACCATCAGAGCGAGCGTTGTCCCTTGAGCCTGATGCTGGGTCAATCCAAAAAAAATGACAAGGCAAGGGACGATGATGATGCCTCCTCCGACGCCGATGAGGCCGCTGAATGTTCCTGCGAGAAGACCCAGAAGGATGTACAGAATATTGTTTGTCATTGGGAAATGCTGTCCATAAGGGATATGTGATAGAATGCCATGCGCCAACCTCACTCGAGCTTCTTGTCGAATACTTCCTGTCGCTTCTTCAGTCCGTAGCCCAGGCGTGCATAGAACGCGTGCGCGTCCGACCGGACGATGTTTGTGCGGACACGGATTCTCGAGCATCCATTTTCTCTCGCCCACGATTCAGCCTTGCGTACGAGGTCCGCACCAACCCCGGTCCTGCGATGGGCCGAGGCGACTACAAGCCCGAGGATCTCGGCGAACCCTCCTCCTTCGAGCGACTCGACAATGGAGACCTGGATCCAACCAACGGGAGAAGGTTCATCGGCGACGAAGACGGCGTTGCGCGGATCAGCCATCACCCGTCGGAGCCTTTGTTCCATCTCCGGGGTTTCGGTCGGATATCCCAGTTCCCCGGACAACACCGCAAGCGCTGCGGCATCCGGCGATGCAGCCTTTCTTATGAGTCTCCTGCTCTCAGACGACACCGTGGCGCTCCTGAGGGTCTGCGGTCTGAACGACTTTACGACTGAACTTTGAACTCGACGAGTTTCACGATATCCTTCACGACACCTCTTCCCTTGACGTCCAGCCGCAAGCCGCGCCCCTCGACGTAGCGCTTGGCCTCGACCAGTTCGCGAATAAGAGTTTTCGGAAGATCGCTTTGTTCGATCGCCGCGACGGCCTTTTCGCCGAAGACAAATGCAATCCGGAAAAACTTCTCATAGGGGGCCATGAAAAAGAGATTTCTCTTTTTCATGAGGACTTTCATCGTCCATCCGGAAGATTTTCCGTAATATTTCCATTCCTCCTCAAGCGCGCCGCACCTTTTCCCAAGGGCGACTCTGATCTCTTTCCAGTAAGCGTGCGTCGGACCAAGTGCCGCGGAGAGTTCCTTTTCCGTCGGTGGATGAGTTTTGTCAAGGAAAACACTCATGGGAGATCCTTTCGTGAGGATCGAAGGTTACGGGGCCGGCGTACGGCTCGATTCGTAATCTGCTCAGCGATAACCGCGCCGGATTGCTTCGTCGAGAATCTGAGCGGTCGCCGTGGCTCCGATGCGGCTGACACCAAGAGCCCGGACCCGTAGCAGATCATCAAGCGTGCGTACTCCTCCTGCCGCCTTGACCGACACGGCCGGGGGGGAATGTCTCCTCATCAGGGTCAGATGGTGGTCGGTTGCCCCTGAGTAGCTGTACATCCCATTTTCACGTTTCACGAATCCGTAGCCGGTCGAGGTCTTGACGAAGGCGACGGCGTGGGAGGCGCAAATCTCGCACAGCCTGACGATGTGGGCGTCCTCGAGATAGTCGTTCTCAAAGATGAGTTTCAGGATTCCTCCTCCGTTCACGACCGTCCGGTTGAGTGCACCGATTTCCGCGTCGACGTAGTCCCAATCGCCGCCGAGGACTTTGCCGATGTTGACGACGGCATCAATTTCTGTTGCGCCATCCGCGAGGGCCCCCTCCGCCTCGTTGAGCTTCACAGAGGACGTGCTATTGCCGTGCGGGAAGGCGACGACCGCGCAAATCGCCACTTCGCTGCCGGCAAGGAGCGGCCGGACGGAGGGAACCGCATACGGTTTCACGCACGCCGTGGCCACGTTGTAGCTCCGGGCCGTTGCGCATCCCCGTGCAATCTCATTGTCTGTCATCGTGGGATGAAGGAGCGAGTGATCGATCATCTTTGCGAGCGACCTGAGGGAAAGCGTATCGGGAGCGGGCGAAGTCATGGGCTGAAAGATATCCGATGCAGGTTCGTATTAACGGCGTGTCCCGGTTCACGGAGAGGGGGGACGATCCCTTTCGGGAATTTATTGAGCCGATTTCGGCTTCGCTTGCCGGTCGGGGAGAGGTACGACCCCGGCGAGATCTCCGATGACATTGACAAGTTCGGAGTCGCCGGAGATGACGATTTTTGAGTTCTTTTCCAGGGAATTCTGGACGGTGTCGAGCCGCTTCAAAAGCTGCGCGTTCCCGACGAAATATTTGTTCGCCGCCTCATTGACGAGCCGGATCGCCTCGGCCTCTCCCTCCGCTTCGAGAATTCTGGCCTGCTTGATCCCTTCCGCCTTTTTGATGGCCGCACGTTTCTCGCCGTCGGCGGTCGTCTCAGCCGCCGTCGCATAGTCGATGGCCGAGAGCTTTTCGTTTTCCGCTTTGACGATCTTGTTCATTGTGTCCTGGACATCCTTCGGCGGGTCGATCTGCTTCAGCTCGGCTCTCACGATATCAATCCCCCACGAGGAGGTCTCTTTGATAAGGACTTTGTGAAGTTCTTCATTGATCTTTCCCCTCTCGCTGTTGGCCGATTTCAGCGTCAAGGTTCCGATGATGTTGCGGAGGGTTGTGCGCGCGAGGTTGACGATCTGACCGTTCACGTCGTTGACGTGATACTGCGAGCTTTTTACGCTCTCTTCATCAGGCTTCACCCGGTAGTAGATCTGCGCATCGACCATCGCATTGAGATTGTCATTGGTGATGATTTCCTGCGGATCCGCGTCGATCATCTGTTCCGTGGTGTTGATCTGATACATGCGGTCGATGACGGGGATAACCCAATGAAACCCGGGCTCGGCAAACTTTTTGTATTTTCCCATTCTCTCGACGAGGCCTCGCCTCGTGGGACGGACGATCCTTATTCCAACAAAGAAGGTAAATACAACGGCGATCGCAATAATGAGTGAGAGGCCGACGAAACCGGATTCTTCCATGGCTTTCTCCTGATAGGATATCGGGGAACCGGGTCCGCCCGGAGATTCCTTTCCGATGCGTTGCCAGATCCGAGACTATTCAATACGAAGCTGCACGTCGGAAGGGGGGCCGCCTCAGGGTGGACGACCTCCGCGGAGAGCAATTGCGGTGACTGTGATGATCCCGGCACTGCGTTCCCCCTTCAGATCGACCAAACTTAGAAAATTTGTCCCTGAAAGGCAAACGAGGCAACTCTGGGGGAAAGGATACGGGAGGCGGGAGACAGGGGAGATAAGACCGAGGAGAAAGCATCGAAGTTGAGAAGGGAAAATCCTCAAGAGTAAACAACTCCAATCCATCGCTGGCGATGCCGCTAAATCAGTCGAGCATCTTCTGGAGGATATGGACGTCCAGGAGTTTGCCGAATTTGAAACCGACCTCCCGCATTGTTCCGACTCTCGTGAAACCAAAGCTCTCGTTGAGATGAAGGCTCTCCTCGCTTCCCTCAGCAACGCGCGCGATGAGCGTATGGAGTCCGAGGCGGACCGCCTCCGCAATGATTGCCTCCTTCAGTTTCCGGCCGATTCCTTTTCCGCGAAAGCGGCTTCCGACGTAAAATGAGGTCTCCGCCGTCCGGTCATACGCGCGCCGGTCCGACCATTTGCTGAGCGAGGCCCACCCGGCGACTTTTCCGTCCACCTCCGCCACGAGGATGGGATGGGAGGCGTCGTGAGAGTCGAACCAACTCTGACGTTCGGAGGGCGATTTCGGTTCCGTGTCGAATGTTGCAGTCGAGGTGAGAATAGCTTCATTGTAGATCTCCGTGATAGCCGCGAGATCTGTAATGGTTGCGGGTCTGATTCGAATATTCATCGATGATCGTAGCGTGACGAGTGGAAGAAGCCGTCGACAATTGCCTTGCTTTCCGGCGACGGGTCTTCAGCGGGGCCTTCCTTGCCCCTACGGGAGCTTGAAGAATTCTTTCGCCTTTTCCCGCAACTCAACGCCGGTTGTGACGTACGGAAAGATGCGGGGTTGCTGAATGCCGTCCGTCAAGATCGTTCCGAAGGAAGTGGTATCTCTGGAGATAATCATCCGTCTCATCGAACCGTAGCGGATTTCGATGAGCCGTGCGGTGACGTAGGCGCAGAAGATGTCGTGGGACCGTGCGAACCGGGCGATATCGGTGCTGTATGTCGCGAAATCGCTCAACGCTTCCGATTCGTCGGATGGCACGGAGTCGGTCTCCGTCTCCGAGGGTCCGAAGAGAAAGACCCCTTTGTCGGAAATGATTCTCTTTGCCTCGGATTGTGAGAGGGAGCTGAACGAGACCGCGAGAAGAGAAAAAACGATAAGCGCAGTATGCTTCATCCGTATCTCAGATTCCGCCGGGAGTTCGATGGCCTAACGACAACATATCAAACCGCTGCGTAAGATTCAATCGCGCTGACCGGCATCGAATCAGTTGAGCGTTACCCGCCGCAGCGGCACCTTGTTCCAGTTTTCTTCGTCTCTCTACCCGAGAAGGTTTCGGAGATGAGCTTCTTCAAACAAAATCACAAATAAGTGAAAGCAGCCCGCGCAGAAGATATCATGGAAGAGAAATGTTTCGCTCCGGAAGTTTATTGACCCAAAGAGCTGCCCCGTACTAGGCAGGGGGCCAAAAGTCTGAATATCCCCGGAAAGATCGTCGTAGAAGGATGGCCTGAAGAAAGAGAGCACGTTTCGGCGTTCGCTACAAGAGGAAGGGGATCAATCTCTTTGTGCCGGCAGCATAGGCGGTATACCCGGGATAGCGGGTGACGAGGAGTTGTTCTTCTGAGACGATTCGAAGACTTATGCCTCCGGTCGCAAGAATGCCGAGAAGAAAACTCTCCATTGCAGGATGCGAAAAGACCCCGGCCCAGAGGAAATAAAGTATGGACGCATAGATCGGATGCCGAATCCATGCGTACGGCCCCGTCGTGACGAGTCCGCCCTCGGTCGCGTCTGCACCGGCATGGAAGCTCCTTTTCCCGAAGGTCATTCTCGACCAAATCATGAGCACGATTGCAAGGCCCTGAATGAAAAAAGAAACCGGGCCGGAACCGAGGAGGTATCCCTGCCAAACGAGCGCAACAAGGGCTACGACGAGGATGAAGTAGCCCGCAAGCGAAATTGATCTCAGACTCATGATTCATGACCTCATACGAAAAGGAGGGAGGCTTCCTCCGTTTTGCATCCGGATGCTTCTGCGGCGCACGCATGGTTGACATCTTGATCCGGTTGAGACAGTGCCAAAGGTCTCACCGATAGAATCCTCGCATTCCGCCCGGCAGCAAACGTCTGTTATCCCGCCACCGTTGTTCCAGGCCCCGGCTCGTCGATAAGATAAAGCCTGTTGTTATTGATCTTGTAGATGAGCGGTGCAACGACGATTCGCGGATATCGCAAGCGCAGACGCTTGGCTTCGCTGAGCGTGAAGTCCACTTCATTCCCGATCTCGAACATCGGCGCAAAATGCATGAAGTGATCCTCCGCCTGTTCCCTCGACCAGCTTGCCTGGTCGACAAGGCCACGGATGAATTGCTCCTTGCGGGCCATAAGGTTCACCATTCCGCACTCATTGTGACCGATCAGCGCAATGGCCTTGACGCCGCCGACCGCGACCGCGTATGAGACTTTGAACTCGCTGTACCGGAGGTTCGCTCCTCCGGTACGGATGATGTAAGCAAAATTATCGGGGATGTGGAGATGCTTTCGGTTGTCCATGCACATCCCGATGAGGAGTTGCGCACTCGAATAGATCTGGAACGGAGTTTCGAGGTTATGGTATTCGAGGAGCTTTTCGATCGGAGTGCCGTGGTAACCGGCAGGAATATCATTCGCCGAATCAATCGCCTGAAGTCTGTGCATACCCTTCTTCTCTGCCTGCTATGGATGAGTATCGTTGCCGGATGAGCGATCAAAGATGCGGGGGGAAGGCCATCATTTCTTCACTCCCTCAAACGTCCCCTGATTCCTGATTCCGTCATAGCTCATCCAGGTCCACTGACCGGTGATCCGTCCGGTGTCAAGAGTTCCATTGAGCTGAAGGTTGTTGTTTCTCACCGAAGGATTGAGCTCCATCCACACTTTGCCGCCTGAGATACCTCCGACAAGTTTTCCATCCCCGGTTTGCGGCCCAATGCGTTCCGCGTTCCCTATGGCATCAAAGTGCCATTCACCGTTGAGTGCCGTCGAGTCGGTGGTCGCGAAGTTGAACCATCCCTTCACCAACGCGGTTCCGCTTGAGTCATAGCTGACGTAGGCATACGCCCCGGGGGGAACCGATTCGGATTTCCTGCCGCAACCAGTAAGGAGGCTAACCATGAGAACGAGGAAGAAGGATGTACTTTTTGAAATCATAGGTTGAATTCCCGGGGGATTCGCTCAGTTGCCTGACGAGGCCGGCGCTGTCCCCCCTTTTTCCCATGCCAGCATCATTTTGCAGATTCGTAGGTGACGACGACATTCCCGTTCCTGAAGGATCGCGTGCTCAGATGCTTCAGCGCGAGCATTTTTGATATTCCCTCGAACATCGTCTTCCCGGATCCCAGGACAACGGGCGTAACAACAATCTGATACTCGTCAATCAACCGCTCCTCGGTGAACTGCGCGACGATGCTGCCGCTCCCCAGTATCGCCAACCCCGCGTCGGAGGGCGCCTTCATTTTCCGGACCTCCTCGGCGATGTTCGTCGAGATGATACGCGTGTTATCCCATCCCGCTGTCTTCAAGCTCCTCGAGAATACAACTTTTCGGGCGGCATTCATCCGGTCGGCAACCACGGGATTGTTCTTCTTGGCGTCCGGGGTCGGCCAGTAGCTCTTCATGAGCTCGAACGTGACTCTTCCAAACAGAAGGATGCCGCCGCCGCTCGCATTGCCGTTGACGTAGTTGTTCCACTCTTCGTCCTGGACAGGATTGTATGCCCAGTGCATATCGTTGTGTGCATCGGCAATATATCCGTCCAACGAAATCGAATTGAAGACGATGAGCTTTCCCATCAGGCGGCCTCCTATTATTGACTAGCGCGAAGGAGATCCGATCCCGGGCGATCCGCACCCTTCATCCGATGCGGTCGGCGGAACGAATTCCAATGATCCTTTACATCTTGAGATATTCGAGAAGTTTGTACATCAGGATCGCGGGCCACACGATGGCCTTCAGGAATCCCAGCACCCCTTCCCAGAATGTTGCGGAATGTTGAATGAAATAGACCGCCGCGCCGATGAACGCCAGGCCGTAAATACCGCTGAACGCATTATGATGTTTCATCGTATCGCTCTCGTCTAGTGTTATTCTTGCTTCCTGTGCCCAACACCCCCGAAGTCTCACATCCACGCAGAGAGGATCATCCCCATCATGAGCAAAGACAAGAGCCAGAAGCCGTTGTCGAGGAACCAGAGACCCCACGGTTTCTTCTCGTACAGCTTCGTTGTCAACGTGACTGGGGCCACGTATCCGAGCCAGCCGAAAAATCCTCCCATCAATCCGCCGTGGATTCCGCCGATCTTAAAGAACGCGTCGCCAAAAACGATCGAGTGGTAGAGTACAAAGCTAATGACAAGCGAGCCGATAAATGAGAGAAGCATGTTCAGGGGAGCCGGCTTCATCTCCGTGATCCCCGTCAGCCGCTTCCAGGCCTTCGCAAAGAGCAGAGCATACCAGAGGGTCGCGAAGAGGTAGTTTGCCGCGGCCGCAACGAGGAGAGCAAGAACATTGATGTGGATATCCATCGGGATGATTCCTCCAATCCTGTTAGAAGTGACCGTTACTTAGCCAAGGGGAGAGTGCCTACCTCCAGTAAACGTACGTCTTTGGCAGGCCGAATGCAACCGGGGGTCGTGTTTCACCGAGCGAAGGTCGTTGAGTCGGGCTACGGAGCGGTCGAATCCGCGCTGGCGTAACGGGGGACCTGAAAGACATAGTACGACCTGGGAGTGGCCCATGCGTTGTGACCGTCGGGTGTTTCTGTCCGGTATTTGAAAAGACCCGGGGAGAGAACGGTGACCTTCGACACGTAGAAGGCGTTATCGATGAATGCTTCGGAGGTAAATTTGTCGGTTGTGGAGTATGTAAGGAACGACCTGAATGACAAGGGCGAAGAGTCGGGTGTGAAGTTCTCGCAGGAGAGATGAGCAGTCGCTTGTCCGGAGGTCACTGAATCGAACTCGTAGGTCGTCCCCATGTATACTTCTTTTTTGAAGATGTGAGTTGGCATTCCGTCAAGTGTTGTGTCGAACGAAATGACCCGCCTCGGGTCGAAGACGATTTGAGCGGGCGGAGGCATCGAGTAAAGACTCCTTGAGATCGTGGTTCCCGGTGGAATGAAAGTAATCCGTTCAGGCTTCGTTATCGTCGTGACGGAGGACCAAAAGGTGGTTGAGAAACCTTCCACAGGGCTGCCGGCCGCGCCAGACAACGAATGGTAGCGCTCGAAGAACGGCTTCCAGAATGAAGAGGTCGCGCTCCCGTTTGTCACGGCAGTGTAGGTTTCATCCCAGTAGTCGTGCTTCGTCGAACCGGTGATGAAGGAGCCTTTCTTCCAATCGACGTAGATCGGCTGCGCCAACTTGTTGTGGATGAAGATCCCGAGGGCGCCGTTTTCCGCCCAAAAGACGTAGACGACCTGTATCGTATCGTTTTCAAAGGTGAAAAATCCGTCGGTGGAACCGCAGTTTGCCGACGCTAGATCGCATAAGAGCGCCTGGGCCGGCGGTGGGGAAGGCGGTTGCACGCACGAGAGGATCGCGAAAGAGGTTGCGATTGCCACGAAGATGCTGAGAGCTTTCATGGTGGATGGTCCTTTTCTGGTATAGTGTAGACCGGCGCCGGATTTCAGACCGACGGCGTTCACCGTGTACTGTGTTCTTAGAATCGCTGGCGGAGGATCCAGTCCGTTGCTTGCTGGGGAAGGACCTCCAGAAATGCAGCCGCGGGAGACATATCTCCGATCGAGTAACGAGTGCGCGGGTGATCGGCCCGAAGCGCCCGTCGACGCCTCGCTTCCTAAGTTCGCGGGAAATCTCTTCCGCAGCCCGATCGCACTGCGCGAGATTCGCCAGATCGAGGGGGGAGATTGGTACGAGGTTTGGCATTTCCCAACGGCGGAGCTCTTCCGCGTCCGATACCTTTCGGGTGGTGGCGAAGACGAGGGATCCGTTGGCAGAAAGAGTCCGCGCGATATCGCGCCCAATCCCCGAGGAACAACCTGTTACGACAACCGCTTTGTGGGCGAGAGGGAGAGATTCAGGTGAGTTCATCGTGTTAGCGATCTGTGTTGCGGAAACGGAGATAGCGACTCTTGACGAGTCCGTTTTTGTATGAGACTGACTCCGCGTGAGTGAATCGGAGCGCCTGGCTGAGCTCCCCGAAGAGCGGTATTCCGCCCCCGAGAAGGAGAGGCACCCGCGTAAGGATCATCTCATCGATACAATCCTCCCGAAGAAAGCTCTGGATGACCTTGCCGCCGTCGACGTATGCGCTTGTAAATCCTCGCCGGGAAAGCCCGGATAGGAGTGAACGGGGAGGCGCGGAGGCGAGCTCAACCCTGGAATGAAGATCATCCGGGAGACTTCGAAGTGTGGAACTGAGAACGATGACCTGCTTGTCGTAGGGCCAGGCAGGAAGGGAGAGTGCGGTTTCAAAAGTACCCCTCCCGATCACGAAAACATCTATTGTTTCGCAGAAATCCCGATAGCTTGTCGCCACCTCGTCGCTCTGAAACGGCGCCAGCCAACCAATCTCCCCGTTCTTCCGCGCAATGTAGCCGTCGAGGCTTACTCCAACATAGATGGTGGTTTTCATCTATATGACACTCGTTTGAGGGTCTGGGTTTATTTTATGGACTCAGCAACGCCGACTTTCTTTCTCTTCACGCCTTGACGTCGGGTCTCCCATCGTCGCGGTCACTCTCAGGCAATGGTTCAGTTGATTCATATTCCATCCCCGGCGCGTCGTCGCTCCGCGCAACGAAGCCGTTTCTTTCGTAGAAGGATCGCTTTCCGCGTGCACAAAAAAGTTGAATATCCTTGATCCCCGATTCGCGACACCTGGAGACCAGCATGCCGAGCATGTGGGAACCGATCCCTCTCCGCTGAAATTCAGGATCGGCGATAAGATCGTAAATGATCGCGTGAAATGCGCCATCCGACACAACCCTGCCGAAGCCGACGAGGCGCTCATCCGCGTACGCAGAGATCGTACACCAACTGGCTGAAATCGCTTTCTGCAGGCGCTCCGGCGAAAGCTGATATTCACGATTCCATCCTGTGGTCGTGAAGAGCCTGAAAAAGTCCTCCTTTGACGGGAGCGAATTTCTGTATTCAATCTCCATGGAATTGCTCTAAAAGGTTCGAAGTGGGTGGAAGGATGAGACTGTCCTGAGAAGGAATTTGAATCCCGACTCTCGCGGCCTCAGGACGACTCCCTGCGGTCATGGCTTTCCGGCATCAACGCCTCCGGGATTTGCGATGCGCTCCTGAGCACCTTGTCGGCTGCTCTGAAATCCCCGTTCCGCGTGAGATCCGTTGGGATGATGAAACATCCGATGCCTGCTCGCTTCGCCGCGATAAGCCCGCGTTGTGAATCTTCGATTGCCACGCACTCCTCACTACGAAACCCCGACCTGGCGGTTGCGAGGAGATAAGGGCCGGGGTCCGGTTTATGCGTGGGAGAATCCTCTCCTGTGATGACGAAGTCGAAGTAGGGAAGAAGGCCGGAACGCCGATGGATGATGTCGAAGTGGACCCGACGTGAGCTTGTCACAACGGCCATCCGATATCGGCCGTGGAGGGTCTCGAGAACCTCCGGGACGCCCAGAATGACTCTGGATCGGTGGGTCAGGAGATCCGCATAGAGTCCATCCCGACGTCGTCTCAACTCGTCCAGTCTCTCCTCGGGAACGCCCCGCTCGAAGGCCAGGTGCCAAGCTCCTTTTCCCTGGACGAGCATGAATTCCGTGAATTGCTCAACTGAAAGAGAGACACCGAGATCCGATAGTACTTGACGGGTCGCCTCGAAATAAAGCTGCTCGGTATCAACCAGAACACCGTCGTTATCCCAGAAGATTGCTTTGATCGTTGCGTGGTTCAGAGGAGCCTCTGCGGAGTAGAAGAGAAGTGCCAACGTATTCAGGGTCGGGAAGAGCGAATCGTCATCAAACCGCCGAGCCATGAGCACGGAACCGCGGTGACTACGAGTGCAAGAGGAAACCAGACCGGTCCGACATTCCCGTTCGAAACCGTAACAATCGTTCCGCCAATCGACGGTACAAGCCCGATGATCCCAAGGATGATGGCATGACGGATTCGATTACGCGGTGCCAATCGTGCGGCGAGATACCCTGACCCAACGGTATAAATGAGGCGGTACGACAATGCGAGCGCATTCTGCGCAGGATTAAACATAGGCTTTCCCCACGGCGGATAGACTCCGAGGTAATGAAAAAGTTGGTCGGTGAGGAGCGAAATAATGACGTTCGCGAAAAACGCCGTTGCGATTGCAGCAATGCTCCTGACCATGTTTCGTTGTCGAACACCGGACGGGGAGAGGGCCGGAACGCCGAGTTCTTTTGCGAAACAGACGCTTGATTCTATGGATTCGTACTGACCGTAGTTCGGAGTTTTCTTGTAGCCGCTTCGACGATAAAGCTCGATCGCCGCCGATTGTTTGTCCCCAGTCTCAAGGATGGCCCTGGCGAAACCCATCTCACGGGCCCAGCGCTCCAGCTCTCCCAGGACTCGCTTTGAAATCCCCTGTCCCCGAAACTCAGGCACAACGAACATCCTTTTGATCTCCACCGACTTCTCATCATACCGTTTGAAACAACCGCATCCGACACTCTTGCCTTCGACCTGTGCCACGACAACTGTGTCGATGGATTGAATCACGTTAAAGGCGTCGTACGTTGCCTGGAACTCGCCGTACATGCTGCTCAACTCTCTGTCCAGGAGCTTGACGAGCGATTTGAAATCAGGGTTCTCGCTGTTTGTGCGATACAAAGTCGTCATCGGGCTCCTGGTGAGGCTTGCTCAACTCCGAGATCTGTGATCGATCCCAATCCCACCGAGATCGACTCGGCCAATTGCACAAGTCTAGGTCTTCGAAAAGAGGCGCTCGAACCCCGGGTAGGCGACGAGAGGGATGAGCTCAAAGGTGATGAGAGATCTCTTGACGAGAGGAAGAGAGGCGATCGCTTTGTTGGCCTCTTTCATGGTGTCGCATTCAAGGACAAGGATAGCCTCCTCCCGGTCTCCTCTGAAATACAACTCTCTTACGATGCCTTTGAGATACAGCTTCCAGACCGTCAGCGCCTCTTCCCTCAGCAGCTTTGTTGTGAAGGCTTCCTCGGGCGCATTCGGTCGTTCCGATTCGATCGCCAGAATTTTCATTTGACTTCGGTTCAATGGATCGGCAGCGGATATTTCCGGAGCCAAAGTGGAAAGCAAGCCGGATGCAAGGGAAGTGCGGAAACCCGTTCACACCGCCCCCGGCAATTCGTTCATCATTTAGTCGCGCTTCGATACGATTTTGCGAGGATCTTTTTCAGGACAGAGAGATCGATATCACTCAGGGACTTGATATAGAGACAACCTTTTCCTGTTGTGTGCTTCCCCAGCTTCAACAGCTCATCTTCGAGCGGCGCCAATCCCCCGGCGAGATAAAACGTCATCGCCCGCTTCCGTGGAGAAAATCCGATGATCATTGTGTCTCCTTCTCGCCCGCTCTCGTACACGTAGTGGCGAGTGCCGAAACCTACGATGGCGCTTCCCCACATCACTGCAGGCTGTTTTGAAGCGTCGCCCATGAGTTCTACAATCTCGGCGCACTCCTTCCGGGCCTGGGGATCCTTTATTTTCTTCAGGAAAGAGGCGACTGCTGCCGCTGTCGGTTTTGTTTTATTCTCAGCCATGCCGGATCACTCCTCTGTTTGACCGCCGTGGGAATTGGAACGATGATTCCACGCGCGGCATTTATTCTTTTGATGTCTGCTCATCCTTTTCGATGGAATGACACAACGTTCCATCCCGAATCCGTCCGGGCCCCTGCGTTCATCCTGAGTTTCTCCCCGGCACTTTTCGTCAGTCGACCAGTCCGGCCCCTATTTCAAGAACAATGCCCGCGAGAATCGCTCCAGCCGCATAAAGCGACCTCTTCCACGGCGTGGGTGACTTCGTCGATCGGGCCAGAGCATAATTAACAAGAGCAAGGGCGGCGCAGTAGAACAGAGCGACAATCGGTGCCGCAAGCGCCTCGAATGCATTTCCCCGAATAAGGGCTTCAACAGGAAAGACTATAAGAAGGGTTCCTACAAGAAGAAACCCAAGTCCTGAAAGCCGGAGGAGGGCAAGGAGCACGGCCTGGAGCCCCGGTTCAATCTCTTCCCATCTTTTTCCGGAGCCGGCCTCCTGGAAGGGAAGGAGCTTCCCGGCAAAAGCGCTCCGGTAGAACATGAAATACGAAACAATCCCCACAAGACAGTAAAGCGCGATTGACACAATGCGAAGAACGACGGACACGCGATTTCCTCCATTGACTAGTCATAATGTATTTAGGGTCGTGAAAGGCAACCGCCGTTGGGGCACAATCCGACCATTCATAGACTCATGGCGGCAATCCACGATTATCGTTGGGGAATCATTTCCGCGTTCCGACGACGAGGTAGCCGAGTCCGCCGTAAACGGTATGTTCGACGACTTCCGAAAGTCCGTCTGGAATCGCCGGCCGGGTCTTTATGAATCCGGGGTTCATCCGCGACAGGATCCTCTTTCTCCATCCGTCTGGATACCCTTTTGCGAACCCTTCATCGCCGTAGGCGACAATCCCTCTCCGTTTGACGACCCTGACGAATTCGGCGACTGCCTTCTGCGGCTCGTTGAAAAGATTGACTCCGCCGAAGTGAAAAATCGTATCGAACGTCTCGTCGGCAAAGGGGAGATGTTCACCGTTTGCATGGATCAGGTATGCACGAGTCTCCCGTTCGATCTTCCGGCACTGGTGAAGCATCGGCAGCGACAGGTCGAGGGAGACGAGCTCGCCGCTCGGCCCGATTGATTTTCGCAGCAGCCGCTGAAACACTCCGGGACCGGGAGATACTTCAAGAAGTTTGATTCCGGATTTAAGCCGCAGGCGGTCGACGATCTCAGCGCGTCCCTTGTTCATATCCTCTCCGGTGATCAGGCGTCCGAGCACCCGCTCGTTGATATCATAGAAAGGAGCCAGCCACCTGTAGCGGCTGTTCATCAATTCGTCACTCCCCTCGAGTGTTTCGGGGTGGGCGATGGAGAGGATCCCGTTCACAAAGACGTATTTCTTCCCTGTCGGGGAAAGAAATCCGTTCTCCGATGTGGTGAGCTGCTCTTTGGTCTGCGGGTCTCTTAAGGAGCTGACAAGCCAGGGAGGGAGATTCATAGATCGGACTATTGAATATGTGAGGAGAGTTTGTGAGGTGATCGAATGGGCGGTCTTCAGTCGATCAAGCCAAAAAGCAGAGCCCAGAAATCAATCGATCCTGCGCACGACATCCCTTGCTTTCCGGAAGCAGATGAATGTCGCAAAATATCCGGGCAGATTCAATTCGAAGGATCGAGCCGGCACCGGTGAACCGCTTTCAGATCATGTCTTTGAGATCGATCTGTGCTCCGAGAACTCGATCAATTCGATCGGAGCCCCATTCTCAACTATCATGGCGGTCCTGACACCGGGGCTCGGGGCGTCGATACCGCCAAGAATTGTTCTTCCCGAAATGGCCGCCTGAAGGTCGTCTACTTCGAACGCAACATGCGGGATGGACTTGATGATCTCCGGAACCGGAGAATCAGGTTCAAACCTCATCCATTCGATTCCGAACCGGCTTGTTTCGAAACCGGAGACATACAACTTGAATTGTGGAAGATATCGTTCGCCCTCGCGCCGGTCGTGCGTCGGTATTCCCGTGTGATGGTATCGCCATCCATCTTTCGATACGGCGGGAGGTGGTTCGTCATCACGTCTTGAAGGGGACATTGCAGCCTCTTGTTCAGTGGAAGGGGAAGTCTGGGCCGCGACACAGGGATGCACTCGGCGCCGTGCCGGTGCATCCAGAGAGTTTCTCAGGTCTTGACCTTGAACAGTTTTGCAGCCGGGCATCCGAGCTCGCGTTGGGCGCAATGATCGCAGGCGAGGGTTCCCCGGACGAAAGCGTTTCCCATCGTCGATAGGAGAAGAATGACCGCCATCGCGGCGATGCTAATGATATCGACGCGTATGATGAGCCTGATCATGCCGGCAAACAGAGGGATGCCGAGAAGAACCATATCTGGCCAAAGATGCTTCCAGGTAAACTCGCGATCCGAGAACCTGGCGGGATCTCCCTTGCGGAAAAGTATCCCGGACAGTTTGCCTCTGCCGAACGCGCAACGGCTTCCGTAATAGTAGCAGTTCACACAACTACCGCGGAGGAGCCGATATTCCATCCAGAGACAATAGGCCGCGTAGAGCCAGCCGGCATAAAAATTCACTCGTGAACAAAGGATAATCCCTGCGACGTAGACGAGGACTGAAACCGTGTTGGCAATCAGGACGGTTGAGACCGGATATCTTTCGTAGGCGGAAGGCATGATGCATCGTCCTCCTTTCCATGCTTGTTTCGGGAAGTCCGGGGAAATGGCTGGTCAATTGAATTCGATGAGGTTACTTCATCTTCCTTCATGATGTAGCACGGCTCCTGAGTTGGTCGAGGCGCCGTCGTGCCGTCGGATCCTTGACGAAAAATGCTTGCAGCGTTGAGCACGGATAATCTTCACATCCGGCGCACGTCTCCGCCGTTTTCTTTATCGCGCATCTTCTGATTTCGCAGCCGACGCAGCCGGAAAAGATCCTCCCGCTTTCCGATCTGCAACCGTCGCAATCGGTGATGTCTTTGGTCTCGTATTCAAGCCCGTAGTGTTCCCGGCATTGCCGTGCGATCTCGGACCTCTTTGCGAGACGGATCTCGGGATCTTCTTCCCGCGTTACGAGATAAATCGGACAGGTGTCGCAGACCAATCCGCAGTAGGAGATAAGAGGATCCATCGGCTCTCAGGCAAGGTGTCTTTTCGGCTTGCAGGGAGAGTTCTGGCTCGCTCTTTGTAAAGGCCGGGCGGCGCGCATCAATAGATCCTGCGATCCAGCGACGACCTCGGATGCAGAGCCCAAATTCAGCGAGCCGTGCTCTCTTTTGTTGCCATTTCGCGTGTCTTGAAAAACGCCGCCGCAAATGCGGCTCCAAAGGCGAAGTCAATCAACATCAACGGAATCCAGAGCAGGGGAAAGCGCCCCTGCGGGAACATGATGATGAATGCCGGCAGCAGCCCGAGTTTTTCCAGGATGCAAAAAGGAATGACCACCCGATACCGAAGGGGCCTGACGGCAACAGCAATGAAGAGCAACTGCCATACAAGGGTCACCGCGGCGAAGGAGTAGAAATATTCCGCGTGAGTGATCGGCGGAGGATAATCGATTCCAAACCTCTGCTCGCTGAAAAAGAGGGGAAGAGTGACGAGCAAGCCGTAGGCTGAGGCAAGCCCGAAAACGTACCTGGCAAATTTCATTCCGGTCCTCCGGCGTGTGGTGAGGGTGTACGGTTGCTGATGATTCGGTCGTTGAAAAAGACAAACATCCTGCTCGAGGTGCCTCTGCGTCCTGGAAGGCAGGTATCCCAGTAAGTTATACCTCTTGGCTAACTCCGCACGAACCCATTGCTCCGTTTGATATGCAGAACATTTGTTGTCCCCCTGAATGCGGTCATTAACGGCTACAAAACCTTCTGTATGGAGGCGGCGAACCGCAGCATCGTCGGGGCCGTGAGTCTAACCGGGGCCGTGCGTGGTAACGCAGAGATAGCCTCCCGGCTTCAGCAACCGATGAAACTCTTCCACCCTTCTCCGCTGAAGCACGGAGTCCAGGTGGATAAGAACAGACCGGGCGATGATCAGGTCGAAGTACTCCGAATCAAACCTCAAGGGAGGGGCAGGATGTCGATCGGGCAGGGCATCTTTTCGGTAGCGGAGTTCCTGGGAAAAATTTCGATACGAGAATTCCGATATGGCCGAGTAGGCCATCCGAAAAAGATCAAGAAGGTGAATTCTCAGAAGGATCCGCTTAAAAAGTGCCTTCATGTTGAGGGTCGAATAAGGAGTATGTGCCGATACGCCGTTGATTCCGGATCATCGAGGGATTCCCCGGTATCACCGTCTTGTGCTTTCCCCGCGCACTGAAGATTCTTGTCAGAAACCGGTGATCGTGCTATTGGAGGTACGATCGCCCGATGTCCGAACGCGAAACTCTGCCGGCAAATCGAACGAAGGTCGCCGCGTGATGGCATCTCATTGAGAATGCCGGCTCCAGGTGTCCGAAATCCCGCTTCAAACTTAGTCTTTTGCATCAGAGAATGCAAGGATTTCTGAGCGATGAACGAGAAGCGCCACTTCCTCGGCATGGACTACACATAACGCTCGGTCGTGAGCGCTCGATCCATCCCCATCCCTGCAGCATTCATGGATTCGAGCTCCTAAGGGGCACGCAGTAATCTATCTGCCTTGTGATCAGCCCGTCTCTGATTGTCAGAAACGACGCTATGCGATACTGGAGCTGCGTTCCTTTCTGAAGCGGACCAATCGTCGCGGATGCAGTTCCCATCCATACGAGCTCCATTGCCACGCAGTCGCCTTCCGCAACGATTCGTTCCACCGACATTCCCCGGTCCGGGAAGATGGATAACACCCTGGCGGCGGATTCCCGCAAAAGCGCTCTGTCTCCGTGGTGACCGTTGGGAGAGGTGGGAAGTGGAAGCTCATTCCAATCGACATCTTTTGCGTAGCACGTGTCGACCCATTCGAGCGAGTGCCGGTTGAAGAGATCGATGCACTTGCGGGCCAGCGATGCGGGTTCAGATGAAGGTGACATAGGATCCTCAGGCAGTTTGTTCCAGCGCCGGGCCCCTTCGGGGATCAGTGCTGATCTTCAGGAGAGAGCTCATGCGAACGGCGCGTATTCAGTTCTTTGCCTTTACCCCGGCTTGCACGAAGGTTTCTATGGATTGAAAAAACTCCTCCGGTTTTTCCAGCCAGGGGAAGTGACCGGCCTGCTTGATTTCGACGAGGCTTGAATTGGGGATGAGATCGTGCAAAGCCTCGGCCGAGGAGGGGGGACAGATGAAGTCTTCGTCCCCCGCTAGGATCAGGGTCGGGATCTTCATGGTTGGAAGGTTCGACGCGAGGTCGGCAGTGGATTGGTCGGACAAGCCACGTCCGCATTGTGCTTCGAACGAGAGCGTCGTCTTCTCGAAGACGTCCAGATTCTTCTCCAGATTAACCTGGGAAGAAAAGAAAAAGGGAAGGATGGATCGGATGTATGACTCGAACTCGATCTGCGTTGTCGGAGGTGTTTGGAATTCCTTCCATGTCTTTTCAAACCAAGGCTCGCCTTTGCGCATCTGCAGACGCCGCATCCGTTCGGCTCCTTCTCCGGGAGTCCCGGCCGGGGCATCAACAAGGATCAGTCCCTTGACGCGGACACGATGAGCACACGCATAGTTGAGGATCATAGGACCGCCGTCTGAATGGCCCAGGAGCCACATCGAATCGACGCCGAGATGCTCTCTCAATCCTTCAAGATCCGAGACAAGATCCCGCATGGAATAAGCATGGAGGTCGGGACGCTCGGATCGACCGCAACCCCGGGTATCGAGGTAGACCATCGTGAACATCTCTTCGAGCGGAGTCAGTTTCAGAAAATAGAGCTCTCCGCTCGGCCCCCAGCCGGGTGTCGGGAGTATGCATACGGGGCCCTTGCCGGAAACCTTGTACCAGAGTTTCAGCCCGTTGATCTGAGCGGTGAATTCCCCTTGCGCGATTGATGTATCGGTTGACGGTTTTGTCCCGCAGCTCACGCCCGCGGTAAAGCACATGCCGAGAATGAAGAGAAGAAGGGTTTTTCTGAAACTGATTCTGATTTTCATTGGTCTTGTCGGTTCCTGTGTGTTTAGCAGTGCGAGATTGCACTATCCTTTGGATCGTCGATGCGGTTCCGGCGGCTCTATGATTTTTGCCTGCGGAATTCAACGAGGTCGATCATCGTCCTCCACTCGGCCAACCATCGAAAATCATCTCTTTGAAAGAACGATTGCTGAGGGCTTCCATCGTTTGATGAAGTCGCGTTCTCAATTCGCTCACCGGAGCATCCAATGCCGGGTTTCTCGCGGGCTATCTGGCGGCGGCTTCTCTCGAAGATCCTGATTTCTCCAGCGATCCACCCCCCTTCGATCGAGCTCTATCTATTCCATGTTGAAAGAAACTCAAAGGAGGAGCCGGCCAGAAATAGAGGGAGACTCACCAGGCAGACCAGACCGACGGCGCGGAGGTTCTCCTTTCGAATCCTAAACTTCCAGAGTTTCCATCCGACCTCGGTATTCTGCTTGTAGGTATCAATCCCGCATTTGATGCCTGCGCCGATGCAAAGTGAAAAACCCGCGGTATGCAGGAGAAGGACAATGAAATAGTACGCCGTCGACTTCGCATCGACAAATCGAGTGCGGTGCGAACCATCCACTGAAACGATTCCGCCCACCCAGCCCTGGCAAGCCGCCGTGAAATAAGGAGGAACAATGCCGAGTCCCAGAAGCGTCTGAGGAATCGCTGCAAGGAAGAGATTGCCCCCAAAATCATAGACGATGGCGCTGAGCTTGTTGCCTTTCTGGTAGCTTGTCGCGGCCTCATCACTTTCCATCGCGGCGCCGACGATTCTGTCTCGTTGTGCAAGGGCGAACTGGTTCCCGCAGTGAGCCATCAGGATGCCAACGGCACAGGAAATCATATAGACGCAGAAAATACTGAGAGCGTGGGCTTTGCATCCGGTCAAGGCTTCTTTGATTGAGTTCTTCATCCTGCTCCTTTGGGCTTTCGATGCATCTTCACGCCACGTGCTTGCGAACGGGAGTTGCTCAGCACTTTCACCCCGGGTAAACCTTCAGCAGTTCTTCAGATGGTGAAGGACGCAACGAAGGTTGGTCGATGATCGTTCAAGATCGAACTCGCAGGAAGTTCGTTGTTCATCCAATCGGTCTTCTTGGAAACAACATGGG
>DATJQP010000033.1:0-20389 GCA_035505655.1 Bacteroidota bacterium | reverse complement strand
CTATCTCGGGTTCGGACCGTCGGCTCATTCGTTCTGGAAGGAGAGCTCATCCGGAGGATACCGCTGGTGGAATGCGCGGAGCATAAGTCAGTACTGCGAGAATCTCTCCGCGGGTAAGCTTCCTGTCGCCGGGACGGAAGGAATCGACCAGTCGAAGATGATTCACGAAGAAATCTTTCTCGGCCTCAGGACCGGCGTGTTGGATTCAAATCTGCTCCGGCGTCTCTACGGCATCGACCTCCTCTCGAGCCGCGAGAGGGCGGTAAGGCAATTCTCGGATGATGGTCTCCTCCGCGTCGAGGGTGAGACGCTTCACCTCACTCCGAAGGGGTTTCTCTTCTGCGATGCCATCGCGGAATCCCTGCTCTGACCTTTGCATTCGTTCTTTGGTGATCCTCCGCACCCAGGTCAGGTGGTAGCAGCCCTATTAGTACCACCCATCAACGGCCCTGCCATCCTTCGACTCACTCCACGCCTGAACCAACGCTTCGTTCGCTCTGGATGGCGGGCTCATTTTTTCGAGTCTGGCAAACCAGAACACTGGTAGTCGGGTGAATTCGTTGCTATTCAGAGGCAATCGGGGTATATTGACGCTGTTTTGTTGAACATTGGAGCGCGCACAACGGGCGTATGATGAACCACACAAGACTCAACAGGCTGGTAGGGGCTTCGGTATTCCTGGTTTCGCTTGTCGTTTATCTCAGGACCTTGTCGGATACCGTGGTATTCTGGGATGTCGGCGAATTCATCGCGGCGGCATTCTTCCTCCAGGTCCCGCATCCTCCGGGATCGCCTCTCTTCCTGATGATCGCGAAGCTTTTCTCCATGCTCCCGACGGCACACGACCCCGCCGTGCGGGTTCATCTCGTCTCCCCGATCGCGAGTGCCCTCACCGCAGCCCTCCTCTACTTTTCGATCGTCATGCTGATCCTCCGTTGGAAGGAGCGGCCGGTTGTGCTTGTCGATAAGCTGGCGATGTACGGCGGAGCGGCAATCGGCGCGCTCTCCCTGACGTTCGCTCCCACCTTCTGGTTCAACGCGGAAGAGGCGGAGGTCTATGGATTGAGCATGCTCTTCGTCGGGCTCATCACTTTTCTGGCCCTGCAGTGGAACGAACGGGCCGACGTGCCGGGGAGCGAGAGATACATCCTCCTTCTCGCGTACCTCATCGGGCTCTCGGTCGGGGTCCATCTTCTCTCGCTTCTGGTGATGTTCCCCTTCATGCTCATCTTTTATTTCCGCCGGTACACGTTTTCGATTTCTTCGTTTCTTATTTTTGCCGTCGCCTCACTCGGCGTCTTCGCCCTCGTCTATCCGGGTATCATCAAGTGGCTGCCGGGGCTCATGGACGGCTCGGTGTCGGTGAACGGTCAGGAGTATAGCAGCGTTGCGATCGCCCTTCTTCCCTACCTGATCATCGGCGGAGCACTCTACGGGGTCTACTATTCGCATCTTCGCGGAGAGAAGTTGTTGAACATGGCGCTCCTTTCCGCGCTCCTTATCGTTCTGGGATACTCGACGTACACGCTCGTCATGATTCGCGCGAACGAGCACGTGCCTATGAACGAAGACAACCCGAACACTCTCACCCGCCTCGAATCGTACCTCAACCGAGAGCAGTACGGAGAGGCTCCGCTCCTCAACCGGCGCTACCTCACGGAGCCGAAGTATCAGGCGACGTACGCGAGGTATTCGAGCGACACGGACTATTTTCTCCGCTACCAGCTCGACCATATGTTCCTCCGGTACTTCCTCTGGCAGTATGCGGGGATTTCGGGAGACAAGCAGGATGCGGGGGTGAACTGGCACCAGTTGCTCGGCATTCCCCTCATCGTGGGGATCTTCGGATGTTGCTACCAGTTTGTGAAGGACAGGCGGATGTGGTTCGTGGTCCTCACCTTCTTCATCATCATGGGAGTCGTCCTCGCCTTCTATTTCAATATGCAGGAACCGCAGCCTCGCGAGCGTGATTACTTCTTCGTCGGCTGTTTCTTCGCCTTCTCGATGTGGATTGGAATCGGAGCGCTCGGCTTGATCGAGTTGGCGCGAAAGCTCTTTAAAGAAGGAACTGCGCAAACATACGCAACAGGAGGAGTGCTTCTCGTCGGCTTCGCCCTCATCCCCGTGAACATGCTCCGGACCAATTTCAGGGATGCCGACCGGACGGGCAACTATGTCGCGTGGGATTATTCCTACAACCTCCTCCAGACCTGCGAGCCCGACGCGCTTTTGTTCACGAACGGGGACAACGATACATTTCCGCTCTGGTATCTCCAGGATGTCGAGGGAGTCCGGCGCGACGTCAGGATCATCAACATGAGCCTGGCGAATACACCGTGGTACGTCCACCAGTTGAAGGATGAGGCGCCGTTCGGAGCGAAGAAGGTTCCCCTCACTCTCTCCGACGCCCAGATCGACGCATTGAAGCCGTTTCGCTGGGAGGTGCGCCAGATGACGCTCCGCGTCCCCCGGAACGTGGTGGAGGAGTACGCGCCGCTGTTCGCCGCGTCGCCACAGGACAGAGATCTCGACAGTTCCGTGACAAATTCGGGAGTCATCCGCTTCACGCTCACGAGCACGGCGATGATTGGGGAGACCCCCGCCCTGCGGGTGCAGGACATCGTCACGTGGAGCATCATCTCGGGGAACATGTGGCAGCGGCCGGTCTACTTCGCTTCGACCTGCACCCCGGATTGCAGGCTGGGGCTCGACGAATATCTCCGCTCGGACGGCATCGCGGCAAAGCTCATCCCCGTCGCAACGGCGCGAGAGGAAGGGACGATCGTCGATTCCATCACCACCGCGGAACTCTTTAATTCGCCCTCCGGGTATTCGAAGACGTTCCAGCGGGGCTACAAATTCCGCGGCCTCAACGACAGCACGATCCATTTCGATGATAATGTCCGGCGCCTTATGGTCAACTACCGCAACGCCTTCCTCCGGCTGGCGCTCCATGATATCAACGTTGAGCACGATTCGCTGAAGGCGCGGACGGCACTCGATTCCATGGAATCGAAAATTCCCCATCGCGTGATCCCGATGGAGCCGCCGTTGCTCTACGAGCTGGCAAACTTTTACGGTGCGGCCGGAGCGAAGGAGAAGGAAGCCAGCCTCATGAATGAGGCCATCCTCCGGATTCAGGACAAGATCAAGGCAAACCCCCGTGAAGAGATCGGACCGCAGAACCCGTACTCGGTTCTCCTGGCCATCTACGAGCGAAGAGAGGAGTACGACAAGGCGATCGACGTTCTCGCGACGATCAAGGACGTTTACAGCGCGACGCACCCCGGCATCGGCGAGCAGATCGACGCGAGGATCGCGGAGCTGAGGGCGAGGATTGTCACGAAAAATGCAATTCTTGGAGACACCGCGGGGGTGGCGCGCCGTGCAAAGAAGTAGCGCCACTTTGATGAGGAGAATCAGGATCTATTCAGGACACTGGTGGATATGAAAGAATCACGCCTCTCGAATTGGGAGAAATTCTGGGAAGATAAAAAAGAGGTGCGGGAGGTCTATTCCAACTCCGACCGGGTCGTCCGCAACCTTTCAAAGATTGTCGACCTCAAAGGGAAGAAGATCCTCGAGGTCGGAGCGGGGACCGGAAGAGACAGCTTCCCTCTTGTCGAGCAGGGAGCGGAAGTGTACCAGCTCGACTACTCGGCGAACTCGCTGAAGATCATGAAGCAGCTCGCCGAGGAGGAACAGATCCCGGTCTTCATCATCGGAGGAGATACGTTCGCCCTTCCCTTCAGAGATGGGACCTTCGATATCGTCTTTCACCAGGGGCTCCTCGAGCACTTCAGACCTGGCAAGGCCGAAGAGCTCTTACGCGAAAACATCCGGGTCATCAAGACCGGCGGGCTCCTCCTCGTCGACGTTCCCCAGCGGTACCATGTTTATACCGTCATCAAGCACCTTCTCATTGCCCTCAACAAGTGGTTTGCCGGGTGGGAACGGGAGTTCTCCGTCGCAGAATTGCGGAGGGAGATGGAACGCCTGGGCCTCGAAATCGTCCATGCATATGGAGAGTGGATGTACCCGAGCCTCTTCTACCGCGCCACGCGGGAGGCGCTCCTCAAAGTTGGACTGAAGCTCCCCCTCTATCCGACATTTATCGCTCCGTTGACAAAGATGCGCCGTGCCGTGCGGGAGAAGCTGAGGGATACGCCGGTCGTCATCAACACCGCGCTATCATTCGGGCTGGTGGGGAGGAAAAGATAGTTCGGAGTTCGCGGTGCTTAGTTCGAAACCCGCACTCCAAGGTCCAAAGTCGGAATCTTCAACGAGGCGTCTTACATCTTGCTTCTTAGATCTTATATCTTGTTCTCCTTTCTCCTTACTCCTTACTACTTGTTTTGAAGCTCCTCATTTTCAACTGGCAGGATATCAAGAACCCGCTCGCCGGAGGGGCTGAGGTTCATCTTCACGAAGTCTTCGCCCGCATCGCGCATCGGGGACATGACGTGACTCTCTATTGTTCGTCCTTCCCGGGAGCCCCTGCGCGCGAGGAGATGAACGGCATTCATGTGATCCGCGAAGGAGGACGCTGGTTCTACAATTTCCGGGTTCCGTGGAAGTATTTCTCGACCTTCAGGAGGCAGAAGTTTGACCTGATCGTCGACGACATGAACAAAATCCCCTTCTACACCCCTGCCTTCATCCGTGAGCCCCTTCTTGGAGTAACGCATCACCTCTTCGGCAGGAGCATCTTTCTCGAAGCATCGTTCCCTGTCGCCTCGTACGTCTATCTCGCCGAGCGGGCCGCCCTCCCGCTCTACAAGCGGCTGCAGTTCATCGTCGGCTCCCCCAGCACGCACCGGGAGATGATCAACGCCGGATTCCCCGCGGATCGAACGCACCTTATCCATTATGGAGTCGCACACGAGTCGTTCAGGGTTCTCGGCATTCCCAAAAGCCGTTCCCCGCTGATCGGGATGGTTGGAAGACTCAAGCGGTACAAGAGCGTCGACCACCTCCTTGAGGCGTTTGTCATTGTCAGGCAGGAACTGCCGGAGGTCAGGCTCATCATTGTCGGGGATGGGGATGACAAAGAGCGGTTGATGGAGACAGCGCGCCGGCTCGGCATCGCTGACGCGGCCACGTTTGCCGGCTTTGTGAGCGAGGAAGAAAAGGTAAGGTACCTTAATGAGATGCACGTTGCGGTCAATACGTCGGCGAAGGAGGGATGGGGGCTGACGGTCATCGAGGCGAATGCGTGCGGGACGCCGACCGTCTCGAGCAACGTCCAGGGGTTACGGGATGCCGTGGTTGAGGGAGAAACCGGCCTTCTTTATGAATACGGAAACCGAGAACAGCTTGCGGAAAAACTTCTATTGGTCCTGAGAGACGAGCGCCTGCGCCAGCGTCTCGCCGGCAATGCCCTGAAGCGTTCAAAAGAATTTGACTGGAACATCGCCGCCGAGAAAACCCTCGCGGTGATTGACCGCGTCCTTTCCGAACCCCCGCGCCGCTAACCTCCCAGCCGCTTTTTCAGCCACGCAACGACGTCGGCTAGACTCTCGCCGTTAATTTCGTGTCCCATCGGATACTCCTTGTACACCACCTCGGCATTCGATTGCTTAAAGAGCTCCCTCGTCTCCCGCGCCAGTGAGACCGGAAGAACCTCATCGTACGTCCCATGCGTGATGATGAAGGGGCATTTCGCGAGGTCCTTCCAACGGTACACGAGGTCCGGGTGATCCCGGACGAAGCCGCTCTGGGCAATCACTCCGGCGAATTTTTCGGGATGGGTCAGCGCAACGGCATACGACATGATCGTTCCCATGCTGAAGCCCATCAGGTAGAGTCGTTTCCCGTCCACCTCCGGAAGTCGTGCGACGCCGTCCACAAATTCCACCAGTTTCTCATAGCTGGAGAGAAATTGTTCCCGGTCCGCCGAGCCGTCGTCGTTGAGCTGGAAATAGGTGTACCCCCCGAACTCGAACGGAAGCGGTGCCCGAAGGCTGAAGACCGCCAGCCGCTCGTCAAGATACTCCGACAACCCGAACAGGTCGTTCTCATCCGAGCCTCGTCCATGCAGGAGAATGATCGCCGGCGCGGGGCCTGCGGCCGGCCGACGCGGCGGAAGAGCCTTGTAGACAAGCGGTGAGGCGACAGATTTCATGATGAGAGAGGGACTCGGGAAGAGACTATCCGAGGATATTCTGAATTCCGACCCGGATCATCATCACGGCGATGGCCGCCATAAAAAGAGAGGCCACCTTTGCAAAGGCCCTCGACCCCGCCACTCCCATCACCCTCATGATCACCTCCGAATGCCGGAAGACAAGCCAGACGATGAGAAGGTTTGCGAGAAGCGAGATCATCGACATCCAATAGCCGTAGTTGTCGACGACGATGATGATGGAGGTGAGGGCCGCCGGCCCCATGATGAGAGGAATCCCGATCGGGACGACGCCGACGGATGTCCCCGGATCGCGCTGGGCATCGGTGGCGAAGAGGAGCTCGTATACCGAAAGGACGAGAAGGACGATCCCTCCCCCGATACGGAAATCGTTCTCCGTGATCCCAAGGAACGAAAAGATGAGCTTCCCCAGGACGAGGAAGACGAGCGCGACGGCCCCCGCCGTGAGCGTGGCTTCGACGACGAGGCGCTTCTTCGCCTTCGCATCCATCTCAACCGTAAGCGAAATAAAAACGGGAAGCGCACCGAGGATATCGATGGCGACGAAGACCGGGATGAACGCCATCAAGAGACTATGGAAAGCGGTTTTCACGGCATTACTCCAGGGAGATCCCGGCTTTCTTCAGCGAGTCGCCGACGATGCGCAGGACGTCGGCTTCGGGGATGAGAATCCGCGAGCCGGAGGTGTGGATCGCCTGGGCAAGGGTTTCTTTCCGTTCGGAGAGGAATTGCCAGACGCAGAAGCCGAGACGGTTCTGGTCGTTCGGTTCCCGGGTCGGGATCGACGCGACACTCTCATAGGCTATCTTTTCCAGCGTTGCCGGACCGAACTCTTTGACCCTGGCCGGGGGGACGGTTGTCATTGAAGCTCCTTAGATTGGTGATGAGACTAATATACCAGTTTTCTCTCTTCCGCGAAACTCTTTGCGGAGACCGGTGGCTTCAATCGTCGGACGCACGAAGGAACTAACCCGCACCACCGAACGGAGAGCCCTTACTCCTCTCCAATGAAGCTCCAGAAACATCTCGGCGATGGCGTCCGAGATTCTCCTCCGCTATTTCCTTGATGCCGAAGGAAAACCGACCCGCCTTCACAAAGATGACGACGTGACGCGATATCCCCCGCTTCACGTCAAGAAGCCGGACCCCATGGCTCCGCCATTCCGAAATCGGGTATTGCCACGGAAGCTCCTGGACTTCCTTCAGGAAAATGGGATCAACGTGGAAGCGGATGCCTGGCGTCGACGAATGGGTCTTCATCGTGGCAACGGGCGAAGCGCGGTCAGAGGGTCTTGCGCCCCGCAAGCTTTATTTGAATGACCTTGATGATGCCGGGGAGAAGAGACAACAGGACGACAACGATGATGACGTACTGGATATTCTGATCGATGTTCGGGATGGAACTGCCGAGAAAGTAACCTGCGAGGAGCATGCTCGCGATCCACGCCACCGCCCCGATGACGTTGTACGATGCAAAGCGTGTATACCTCATCTCCGCGATGCCCGCCACAACGGGAGCAAAGGTGCGGGCAAAGGGCATGAATTGCGCCATGATGATCGTGATCGGGCCGTAGTGCTCGTAGAATTCCTTTGTCTTGAGAAGGTACTCCTTCTTGAAGAAGCGCGACTCCTCACGGGCATAGAGTGCCGCTCCCCCCTTCTTTCCGATGAAGTACCCGCTCGCATTTCCGATAATGGCCGCAGGGATGAGAAGCGCGATGAGGGCGACAACGTTGAAGTATCCCGCTGCGGCGAACAGTCCCGCGGTGACGAGGAGGGAATCACCCGGTAGGAAAAATCCGACGAGGAGCCCGGTCTCGGAGAAGACGATGATCGCCAACCCCGGATAGCCCGCCCACCGGACGAGCTCCTTCACATCGGTCAGCCGCGAAAAAAATTCCTTGAAGAACTCCATAGCGTGGGATTCCTCACACCCGCCCGCGTTCCTTCGCGCTTAGTTCGCCGCCATGAGGAGGAGAACGACGCCGAGGGCGAGACGGTAGAAGATGAAGAGATACGTCGTATGCGTGCGAAGATACCTCAGGAGAAAGGCGATCGACGCGTACCCCACGATCCCCGAGACCAGCGTGGCGACGACGACGTTAAGCAATCCGAGATCCCCCATGAAATGACGCATTTCGTACATCTCCAGCATCCCGCTCGCGAAAACCGCGGGAACGCTGAGGAGAAAAGAAAACCGGGCCGCATCTTCCCGTGTAATACCGAGAAAGAGCCCCGCCGTGATTGTCGTTCCGGAGCGGGATGAACCGGGGATGAGGGCGAAGGATTGAGCGATACCGATGATAAGGCTGTCTAGCCACGTCAACTCCGACATCTGCTTCTTCCGCGACCCGACGCGTTCTGCCAGCCAAAGGATGAGAGCCAGGACGATGAGGCTCGCGCCGATGACCGTAAGACTTTTGGTCAACGCCCCTTCAACGATCTTTCTGAGGGTCAGACCGATCACCGCGACCGGAAGCGTGCCGAGTATGATGAACCACCCCATCTTTGCTTCCCCCAAACCCACCGAGGGAGATGCGACGAATTTTGCGCCGTCGGAGAAGAATTTCGAGGTAATGCGGACGAGGTCCTTGAAGAAGTAGACGACGACAGCCGTCATCGTCCCAAGCTGAATCACCGCAATGAAGGCGGTCCATTCATCCGGCCGGGCGGGGTTCACAAGGCCCAGGATTTTTCCGGCGATCGTCAGGTGAGCGGTGCTGCTGATCGGAAGAAACTCCGTCAGACCCTGAATGATCCCGAGGAGTATCGCGTAGATCAAGGACATTGTTCCGGCCTTCCGATACTGGTGAGCAAAAAAAGAGGAGGCAGAAAAACCTCCTCAACGGCCTTAAAGATACTGAAAAGTGGCGGGGGAAGCAAGGAGAGCCAGAATACGGAATACAGGAGACAGGAGGCGGGAGGCGGAAGACGGGAGGCAGGGGATGGGAAACGGGAGGCAGGTGTGGGAAGCGGAAGGCAGAAGAAGCAAGAACGGAACGAAAGGAGAGATGACGGGAATCTGACCAAATGCGCATCAACGGTCAGATCAGATCGCCCAGAGATGCGTTGATAAGAGGCATCGATACGGTGTTCCGTGCTCCGGGAGTTAGGGCCACACGTCGAGGGTCCGCTCCGCATGCCGACAAGTTATTGGGGGACGCCTGTCATGTTTCCGGCCGCCCGATGACGATCGGCCCAGTAGGCCCAGATCACGAGAAGCCACATCGCCTGTCCGGCCCAAGCGATCGCCTCCACACTCGGCGGAGCGCCTCCGAGCATGTTCGCCACCCAAACGAGGAAGAGAAAGACGATGAGAGACCAGAAGGCATACGTCCCGGTCTTGTCCTTCGCATGGGTCGACCGGACATAGAGGTAGACTCCGCCGGCAAAGAGGAGCCCCTCGACAATGATCGTCGCCGGCACCGAATTCCAGAGCCCAAGGCCGACTTTCATTCCCAGTCCGGGGACGATCGGCAGGTCCGGCCGGTGCGAGACAAAGTCGAGAACCCAGTGGCTTACAACGCAGGCGGCGAGGATGAGCGCATTCGCGACGGAGCGCCGTACGATGAAAAATACGAGGGCGAAGGCGAGCCCCCACCCTATCCCGGTGAGCAAACTATGGGAGATCGGGTAATCGTAGAAATCGAGAGGCGTGAACGCGGTGTTTCCGGGCTCAATCCGGACGTGCTCAAGCCCGAGCAAGAGGAGGAGCGGCCACAGAAGGTCAACAAACTGCGCGGCGAGAACGAGCGTACCAAGAGACACTTTCGGTGCCGCCTTTTTGGCGCCGAGCGCAACGGCAATATGTCCGATGAACATGATTCACTCCTGGCGTAGGTGTGAACGATAGGAAATCTCTCAGAAGATGTCTCCGATGCCGAGCGTGAGCGCAAAGCCGCGAGGTGCAACACCGCGGTACGTCACGTCGAAACGGAACAACTCGAGAATCCGGCTGATGCTCAGTCCCCCCTCATAATAGAGACCGTGCGTCGTGTTGAACACCGGCGGGGCGGCGAGCGCCGACGGCGTCAGCCACGACTGGGCTACCGACCCGAAGACGATGATTTCGAGGTTGCTGTTATAAAGATACGGAATCCCGGAGGCCAGAAACGGCAGTCTGCGAAAATTGTGCTCGACCGAAATAAGATAAAATCTGTCCCCGGAAAATTCTTTCACCCTCGCGGCTCTCAGCCCGCCGAACCATGCCGAACCGAGATAGCTCGACTCGAGGCTGAAGAGCCTCTGCGGAAGACGGTCTCCGGTCAGAATCCCACCGTTGAAGGTGATCGACATTGTCGGGTTGAAGAAGGTGTTGAGATCGATCGTCGGGAACTTCAGCTTGAAGGCGCCATACGCTCTGGCAAACCCGAAATCGCTCTTCAGGAAACTCTTCGAGGAATATTCAAGCGAGGTGTGAGCGGTGAAGTACGGGTTTCTGAAAAGGTAATCGGAGGTACTCCCGAACTCGGCATCCATTGTCACCGATCGGAGCGTGCCGTCCGCGGCCGGCGGGTTGAGCCGGTATGTCCTGTCCCGGTCGAGGAGACTGAACTCGGTGATGTTTCTGAGGGAGGTTTCCCGCTCATCGGTGTAGCCGATGCGCGTTTGCAGGCCGGGGGCGCCATAGTTCCGGAGGAAATTCCCCTCCAGGAATCCGTGCCATCCTCTAGAAAGAAAATAGTCGCGGTAGTCGTCCTTCGAAAAAAGACTCCCGATGAATATCTGGAGGTCGTCATAATACCCCTCGTCGGGCCGGTTGTCGAGCCGTCGATAGTAATCTCCGCCGACGCCGAGCACGCGTCCCGAATCGACGTAGACGGTTGCGCCGGCGGAATATTTCCATCGCCGGTCGCTGAAACTATACCCGAGCCCTCCCCTTGCCGCCAGCGATTTCGTCACGGTGTCGACGTCGAACTTCCCGCCCAGAAAAAGTCCTTCCACCCTGTTGAAGCGAAGGTCGGCGTACGAGAGCCCGGTGAGCCCCGCCCCGATCCGCTGGAGTGATTTTGTCCGTTCGCGCATCTGTTTCTCGAGCGTGGCATTGCTGTCGAGGCTTTTGTAAGCTTCCTGTTCCGCACTGTCCAGGGGAAGAAGAGGATGCTGGGCCCAATATGTCGAGTCGAACACCGCCGCCCCCGGAGCGACGGTCAGGCGGGGGAGTTTCAAGACCGAATCCGGAAAGCCGGGGTTGATGCGATAGTCGGACATCACCACATACTTGGCGAACGAAAACTTGAGAAGGGAAAACCCCGCCAGGCTGACGTCGGCTTTTCCATGCACCCGGTAGTCCGCGGGCATCCAGAAGCGATTTTCGTAAAGCCGGAACTGCTGAAGATAGTGGAACGAGATATTCCTGAGAAACGGGATCGCATACGCCTCGTTCGGCTCGAAGTCGACCGCGATCACGGCGTAGCTCCGTTCCGCAATCGATATCGTCCCGCGGAAGAGGGGCCTGATCCGGGTTTTCGGCGTCACCTCGATGTCGTAGACATCCATGCCGTCCATCGACCTCGTCCGAAGGAGGCGATACGTGTAAAACGAAAAGGCGTCAGGGGCGGTCGGCCCGACGAACTTGTAACCGCCTATGGGGATCGTGTCGTCGTTGAAGTTCGTCACCTGCCCGATCCTGTCGACGATTTCCCCCATCGCGAGATTCCGCGTCTGCCGCCGTTGATGGACAACTTCGCGGAGGGAGTCGTTCGTCCGCCAGTAGAGGGTGAGGTACGATTCCGTGATCGCTGCGATCGAGGTATCGAGGTTCATGGTGAGGCGGCTGTACGCTTCGCACTGAAATGTCTTCAATGCCCCGAGCCACTTCGGCTTGCTCTCGATCGCCCTCCGGATAATTTCTACCGCCGGGTCCTCGTCAGTGACGATGACCTCGGGCATCCGGATTGCCTCGGGTTGCAGCGCGCAACGGAGTCCACGGAAGGCATCCTCCGAAACGCGGAGCGTGTCGGAGCGGTATCCAAGGAAGCTGACGATCAGGTTGTACTTCCCAGAGGGAAGAGAGATCTGGAATTTGCCGGCGTCGTTGCAGATGGTCCCTTTGTTGGATGGGCCGTCGACGCGGACCGTGGCCGCCGGCAAGGGTCTGTCGCTCGACGCGTCGACGACGATTCCGGAGACGGTCATCAGATCCTGAGCCACATCACGGGATGGAAGGACAATGAGGCCCAGGAGGGAGCAAAGCACAGCAAAGGCTTTCGACGGGAACTGCATCATTTCCGCTTTGGAGTGAGGAACACTCTGAACAACGGGATTCCACCGAATCGAGGTGCGGGCGTTCGCGCGATATGGAATCGCTCACGCCGTCTTCTTTGCCGGCAGCGCTTCCCCCGGCACTCCCGGTGACCGTGAATCCGGATACTATCGGAGAATATCGAACGGAGCAGAAACTTTCAACTCGACGTCCCGTCCAGGGTCGAGGGCGAACTCCTTGTACCGGCTCAGGTGATCGTAATAGCCTTTGTCGAGGGCGTTCTCGACGACGATATCGACCATGAACTTCTGGGCAGAGACGGTCACTTCGCCCCCTACCCCGAGGTCCACGACATCATACGATGGGGTCGGCGTTTCGAACAACCCGAGCTTGTTTTGGGCAAACATATGTCGTACTCGAATAGTTGCGTACGGATTCATCACCCCAACAAGACTTTCTTCATTGAACCTAAAACCGCCGAAGACTCTGTCGGCGGGGATGAGTGGAAGAGGCGAGTCGGTTTCGTCATTTGTTCCCCGCACCTTGTCGGCTCCGCCAAGAAGGACACACCAGCGGGCAAGTTCCGCCTGGAACGAGAGATCGCCTCCGACAAGAGTCGCGTTGGCCTGTGTATAGCGGTAGGAGTCGAGCCCCGCAACTTGCATGCCGGTTGGAAGCAGATAAATGTATCGGTCGATTCGGTTCCGATAGAGCGAAAACTCGCCGGCGAGACCGGGAGTCGAGTATCGAACGGAACAGTCCAGGTTAAATGAGACTTCGGGTGTGAGCGCACTGTCCCCTATTTTATAGCGGACCGCTCCCTCGTCTGAGCCCTTAAAGAAGAGTTCTGCCGCCACCGGCGCGCGCCATCCCCTTCCCGCGCTTGCCGTCAGCGTAAGAGGCTCGGCGGCGTTCCATGAGAGTCCCACGGATCCTGTTGTCGCATCGTAATCGATCGTCTGGGCCGCATTGCCAAGCTGGGTGTTCGCATCGGCATCGAGTCGACGGGCGTCGAACCTTACTCCGCCGGTGAAGCGGAGTGCGGAGGTTGCCCGGTACTCTTCGTACCCGAAGGCCGCGGCATTAAGCGAGGTGAAGTCCGGGATGATGGCATTCTGTCCCTCGGTCGAGTTTGCCTGGTACGTCGCCGAGATGCCGACTGTCCCGTCGAAACTTCCGGCCGGACGATGGCTCAACTTCGCGTCGAATGAAACGGTGTTGAGGACAAGCTGCGCCTCGGGCTTGATCCCGAGGTCTTCCTTTTTCTTTTCGTCCGCTTCGCTTTCGGCGGCCCCCTCTTCCTTCCTGGAGTTTCGCTGGTAAGTTCCGGTCATTTCGAGGCGGCCGATCGAAAGCGGAAGGTCGGCATAGACGCTCCCCGTTTCGTGGAGAATCTCCTGGCTGGGGGCCGCCGGTATGGAGTCGTACGTCATCGTGTTGACATTCAATTCGTACTCTTTCCGGCCCGGCTCGGGAGCGATGAAGTACTTCTGTCCAAAATGGGTGGCATCGAAGACGATGCTTCCCCAGTTCTGCGTCGTCCCGACCGAGGCATTTCCGTCAATCTCGTTCCCGCCGGAGTTGAACACCTTCCCGGCTTCAACCCGGGTTCCGTTCGCCGTCGTCCCTGAAGGCGCCGAGTAATCTCCGGCATCGCGTGCGGTGAAATTGCCGCGGTAGTTCCAATCGCCATTTGCCCCGTGAAAAGAAATCCCGCCGGCCGCCTGAGGACTGTTCGTATAGAAATTGCCGGTGAAGAGGCCGCGAAGTGTCGGCGCTCCTTCGTTGGCCGACTGAAGGTCCGATCTGACGATGTTCACCACTCCGCCGAGAGCGTCGGACCCATAGAGAACGCTGTTCGGTCCGCGGACAATCTCGATCCTGTCGACGTCGAGGACATTGATCTCGGGGCTCTGCGGCTCATCCCATGTCTGGCTCTCAAGCCTTACTCCGCCCGCCATGACAAGAACCCGTTGTGCGGAGAGGCCCCGGATGACCGGCTTCATGGAGAGGGGACCGCCCGAAAACGCCGCGACGCCGGGGGCATATTCGATCGTCTGGCCCACACTCTGTCCTCGTTCCCTTTCCAGTTGTCTCCCTTCGATAACGGAGGCCGAGAGGGGCGACTCGAGGAGAGATGAAGGTTGCGGCTCCGCGGTGACGGTCACTGAAGGAAGCTCGAGCGGGGAAGAAGAAAGGACTACATACATCGAGAGGGTGTCGGAGGTGACCGTCACCGGCATTGCCACCGATTTATAACCGATCATCGTCAGCGACACGACATACTCTCCCTTCGGAACGTTCCCGAAAGAGAATTTTCCGCTTTCATCAGTCGTTGCGGTGCGATGAAGCGCGGCGATCTTTACGGTAACATTCTGGAGAGGAATCTGATTTTCATTGAGCGCAGTACCGCTGATCGTCTGAGCGATCGTCGCGGAAGAGACGCCCATGGCAAGAAGAACGAGTGCCCTGACAGTACGATGCATGATGCCCCGGTATTCAGTGTGAAAGGTTGGGATCAGACGGTGCATCCAATGTAAAGAGAGAATCAAACGGATTCAAGGAGCGGTACTGTTACACTCAAAATTCTTCGCCATCACCGCAAATCGGTTCCCGATAAGAACCCTCGCGAATGACGCAACTCCAGTACTCGTCATCTCTTTTCGTCCCTTCACACTTTTCACGATAGTAGCTTGCATTCCATGCTTCCTCAACGTCAACCTTGGCCAGACACAACTGCCGCTTAGCTCAGTTCTTTTCTGTCTCCTTTCTCCTGTATTCTGTATTCTGTGTTCTGTGTTCTGTGTTCTGTGTTCTGCGTTCTGTTCTCTATCTGGGTTGCTTCTCCCTCATTTTCTTGGCATATTCACGGGAAACTCTTCGCCATCCTCATGACCTCTCTGTCAGAATACATCCGAAAGCTCGGGCAGCGGGACAGTTTCACGATGAAGGGGGGGATCTTCTTCCTCTTCGTCTTCGTTGTTGCGCTCATGTTCCCGCGGGGTGAGTCGATCGAGTCCGATTACCGGGTGGGGATGATCTGGACCGACAAGGATCTGATCGCGCCGTTCCTTTTCCCGATTCTCAAGGACGATCGGGAATACCAGAAGGAAAAAGCCCAGGCGGGTGAAAAGGTGTACCGGGTCTTCGAAGAGGATGTCAACACGCCGCGGAGAAGCATCGATTCCCTCCAGAAATTCTTCGTCGAGCTTCAATCGGTCCTCGATTCGCGGGCCGTCTATCTCCAGCGGCGTGAAGTTGCGTTGAGGAGCCGAAGGGGGACCGGAGGCCAGCTTTCGCTCGATTCCACCGCACTGAGCATCCGGATGCAGCAACTCCCCGTGAGCATCACGGAGAACGAGTGGAGGACGCTCCAGCGGCTCCACGCCACCGATGCCTTCGCCGGCAACCCGAAATACAAGTTTTCGCTTCGCCGGCTCCGCCGGGACGTCCTCCTCGTCGTCAATGAACTGTATCTCCAGGGGATCCTCGATGTCCGGAGGGAAGCAATTGGACCCAACGCCAATATCGCTCTCCGCCGCAAGACCGACGAGCAGATCGTCCCAGTCAACAAGTACCTCGACGTCGACGACCTGGGAAGGGTCGTCCAGCAGACCTTTATCTCCGGCTACAGAGTTGAGAACGACACTGTCTCCGTCGCCGTCAAGTTCGCCCTTTCATTCCTGTCCCCGAACATTATCTTCCAGAAAGAGCAGACGGACAAAGAGATTGCCATTGCCCAGGATGAAGTCCCGCGGACCGTCGGCATCGTCCAGGAGAACGAGCGGATCATCGGGCGGCACGAGCGTGTGACGGACGACGTGAAGCTGAAGCTCGACTCGCTCCGGAAGGCCAAAGCCGAGCGCGGGGCCGACATCAATCGTCTGACGACCTTCGTCGGAAAATTTCTCCACATTTTCAGCGTCTCGTTCCTCTTCGGGATCTATCTTTACCTTTTCCGGAAGAGGATCTTCCACGACAACTCGAAGATCCTCCTCATCATCCTCATCGTTCTCCTCGAAGCGCTTCTGGCGTACCTCACGCTTCACATGAACGCCGAAGTCCCGATCGAGCTTCTCATCGTCGTCCCCGCAGCGTCGATGCTCCTCTCCATCATCTTTGATTCGCGCGTCGCCTTCTATTGCACCGTGACGATGGCGTTCATCGTCTCCGGCATCCGGGGAAACGACTACTCCATCGCCCTCTACTCGGTTGTCGCCGGATCGCTCGCAGTCTACACCGTCCGAGACATCAAGCACCGGACCCAGATCTTCCGCTCGATTATCTTCATCTTCCTGGGATATCTGGTTCCGATCCTCGCGATGTCGCTCGAGCGGTACGACTCCGTGAACTCGGTTCTCAATCAGCTGACGATGGCGGCTGCAAATGCCGTCTTCTCCCCCGTTCTCACGTACGGACTTCTTATTTTCTTCGAACGCTTCTTCCGCATCACAACCGACCTCACGCTCCTCGAGCTCTCGGACTTCAATCAGCCTTTGCTAAAAGAGCTTTCGCAGAAGGCTCCGGGGACCTTTAACCACAGTGTCAACATGGGGACGCTCGCGGAGTCGGCGGCCGAGGCGATCGGTGCCAACGCGACGCTCGCACGCGTCGGAGCCTACTATCACGACATCGGAAAGGTCACCCGTCCCTCGATGTTTGTCGAGAACCAGCTCGGCTCCGAAAACAAGCATGAGAAGTTCGACCCGCAGTTCAGTTCAAAGGTCATCGCGGCGCATGTCCGGGACGGGATGACACTCGGCCGCGAGTTTGGCCTCCCCGACGTTGTCGTCGACTTCATCCCGATGCACCACGGAACGACGAAAATCGGGTTCTTCTATGAGGAAGCGCTCAAGAAGAAGGGAAAGCACGAGAACGTGAGCGAGACCGACTATCGGTATGCCGGGCCGAAGCCCCAGACGAAGGAGACCGGGATCGTCATGCTCGCGGACGCCGTCGAGGCTTCGACGCGCGCGATCGAGCAGCCGACGGTGCAGAAGATCGAAGAGCGGATCGACGACCTGATCAAGGCCCGGTTCATGGAGGGACAACTCGACGATTGCGAGCTGACGCTTCGCGACCTCACGCGGATCAAGGCGAGCTTCGTAAAGATCCTCTCCGGGATTCATCACTCACGGATGCAGTACCCCGAGCAGCAGACCGGAGAAGAAGCGCTCGAAGGGAGCGAACCCGCCGCCAGGGAGACCCCGCCTGCCGCCTCGCCACGAGCGCGACGGACACCGCGAAGATCGGGTCCTCCGAAATCCTCGCGTCCATGAAGCCGGAAGTCGCGAAATTCTTCAGGTTCCTCCGGCTTGAAAAGAGCCTCGCGATAAACTCCCTCGAAGCATACGAACACGACATCGACCGGTATGGCGAGTTCCTCGAAGGGCGAGGCATTCCATCTCCTGTCGATGCGAAGAGTGAGGATGTCTCAGCCTTCGTCCACGAGCTTCACGACCTCGGACTTGCACCTCGTAGCGTCGCCCGCAATCTCTCGGCCGTAAAAAGCCTCCACAAATTTCTTCTCGGTGAAAAGATTGCATCGCGGGATCCGACCGTTGATTCCGAGGTTCCAAAGAGAGGCAAGCACCTTCCTGATGTCTTGAGCTTCGAAGAGATCAACAAGATCATTGATGCGACCGGGAGCAAGCAAAGCGACGAGCGTCGGCTCTGGATCCGCGACCGGGCCATCCTCGAAACGCTCTACGCGACGGGGATGCGTGTCTCCGAGCTCACCGACCTGAAGCAGTCGAACGTTTATTTCAGCGAGGAGCTTGTGCGGGTCTTCGGAAAAGGATCGAAAGAGCGGCTCGTCCCCATCGGTAAACCTGCGCTCGAGTGGATCAGGCGATATCAGACCGAGGTGCGGTCAGGCCTGACCAGCAAGTCGCGCTCCGGCAAGCGGCCCGCAAACGACGCAGTCTTTCTGAATTGGAGGGGCAATCCGATGACGCGTGCGGCAGTCTGGAATATCGTCAAAGAGTATACCCGCCTTGCCCACATCACCAAGGAGGTCCATCCCCACACCTTCCGCCATTCCTTTGCCACCCATCTCCTTGAAGGCGGCGCCGACCTTCGCGCGGTGCAGGAAATGCTCGGACACGCGGACATTTCAACGACGCAGATCTATACTCACATCGACCGCGAATTCGTGAAAGCGGAGCACAGGAAATATCACCCGAGAGGATGATACGGCAGGGGATTTTAGGTTGGCACTAATCTTTGGCGAGATGCTTCATGTGCGGCGCATCAAAACGGAGCGGGTCATCCTGCAAGAAACGCAGGATATAGGCCGCGAAGATCTTCCTAAGTCTCAACGCGCGACGGGAAAGCAGCCGGAGAGGGCACCGGATGTCCCCCCGGAGATACAAAAGCCCCGGTGATAACTGGGGCTGAGCTCCGTTTGACGTGCCCGCGGTTACTTCAGCAGCAGCATCTTCTTCACATCCCGGAAGCTCCCGGCCCGAAGCTCGTAGAAATACACTCCGCTCGCAAAACTCGAACCATCGAACGTCATACGATACGATCCCGGCTGTTTTTGGTCATTGATAAGCGTGGCGATCTCTCGGCCGAGAATATCATAGACCTTCAATGTCACCCTCACCGCCTTCGAAAGATTGTAGGAGATTGTTGTGGACGGATTGAACGGGTTCGGGTAATTCTGACTGAGTTCCGATCGTTCGGGTGGCGTCGGCTGCCTGAATGATGGAGAAACCTCCGTCAGGCTGCTTCTGTAAAGCCTGTCGCCGGCAGTCGCAAGAATCTCCAGCTCATCAGGCAAAATGCAGCGGACCGGATAGGGGAGCGTTGCAATGAGAGTCCACTGTTCTCCCCTGTCGCTAGATCGATACACAGAGCCCTTCGCAGATCCTGCAAAAAGAATTCCCTTACTTGTGACCGTTGCCGAGATCAGAGATGTATCGGTGATGCCGGATATTGTTTGTGTCCATGTGAGGCCGGTGTCGTTCGACCGGTAAACACCGCGCGAGCCGAACGAGAAAATAAGTGTGTCGCTGATCTTCGCGACGGCGGCGACGTTCTGATCGACTCGTGCACGGTTAATCCATGAGCCGTCGTCCACGGTTGCTTGGGAGATTCTGCCGTCCAGTGTGAAGCCCAACATGCCACTTAGGATTTGTGGATAAATTCTATGCGGCGCCGTGTGACAGAACGCTATGTAATTCCCATCCGTAATCCACGTGGGATCCCATGAGGGAAACGTCTGGTAGATGATATTGAAAAAAATACCCTCATCCGTCCCGACAATGAGATCTCTCCAGACATTGAACTGCGTTGGGTCTGTCGTGAATGGCTGGATGTGGTAGTAAACCTCAAGACAATTGAACCGCCGACCGGACGACATCCCTAACTGATCTGGGATCTTCGTCCATGAAACACCGCTTTGAGAAGTATAAACGCCGTTTTCCGCCGTGGCGGCATAGTAAGACCCCAACGTATCTTGGATGATCTGAGTAATAAGAGGAAGCGTCAGCGAGGTCTGGGCCCATGTTCTTCCATTGTCAACAGATCGGAAGATCCCCGCGCTGTCAGTTCCGACCAGCAAAGCGCCGTTCTTGTCGATCAAGCCGCAGGAAATATCATATCCACCGGGCAGGGAGTTCGTAAAATTCGAAGTGTCAATTGGAGTAACCATGCCGTTGTTCAGAACTGTCCAAGAGAGTCCCTTGTTCGTTGTTTCGTAGACTCCGCCCCATGCCCCGGCATAGACCGTATCTTTTCGGAGAGCGACAATGGTCCTGATACCATAGCCAATGTGGGCAATCCCTGCCGGTCCAATGGAAGCCGTATCTCCCGACGCACTAATGCTGCATAGTCCGCCGATACTCCCCGTAAATATTGCCCCCGCAGAATCGACCGCCATAACATCGATCGGAGTCGCGAGCTTGGCGAGGAACGTCCAATTCGCGCCCCCGTTTGTCGAGCGGAAGATCTCGTATGCGTAAGCGCCAAGACCTTCGTAGACGCCGGCATACACCGTTCCGACCGAGCTCACAGTCAACGCGAGGACCGAGATG
>DATJQP010000032.1:0-25783 GCA_035505655.1 Bacteroidota bacterium | reverse complement strand
TGACGGTGGCAAAGAATGTTCGCCACCTTTGCCAAGAAGTTCGCCAAGTGGCAAGATTGGCAAACTCATGAGTAATAGGGACCATGGAATAACGGAGGAAGGATTTTGCAGCTGCCCTCAATCCGTCCCACCCAGAGTTCGCCATTGCCACCGGATCTATAGGGATGTTGGCAGAGTGGCGAAGTTCAAGACTTTGCCAAGTTCGCCATTAAGGGGCATTTGACAAAGATGGCGAACTCTCCTTTTATACCAGAAAATTGATTCAAGCCAACAAATTTGAGGGCGATGTGATTCGGTTGATCGATTCATTAAGGTGTGATTCTGCCAAGTGACTATATATTAATGTGGTCGCTATCTGGGAATGGCCAAGAATTTCCTTGACGCCATAAATAGGTACGCCTGCCTGAACCAGCAGGCTTGCTGTTGAATGCCTCAAAGAATGAAAATGAAGATCATCATTCAATTTAGATGATCTGACATATTTTTTGAAACGCTTGGTTACGTTATCAATTGTGTATGGCTGATTGTCGCGATGGAACACAAAGGGACACGATGCATTTTGTTTTCTCCTGCTCAAGATGATCGCCAAGCCATCGTTCATCTTCTACCGGTTGGAAGCCGGCAACTTTCGTGCAACAAAGAAAATGATCCTGCTGAAGTAAAAATCCCCCAAGCAACATGCCGGATCCAGGATCTGCTCGCCCCCGGCATTCTGGGGTGGAGGTGAATGCGCTGACCGATTTATCATCCCGGATCCCGTGGTGACCACGCTTAACATCGGTCGTACGACCCTTCACCAGCTGTAGATGCTGCGAACGGGCGGCCAGCTTTCCACCGGTTCTTCATCTGCACCCGCTCCTTAAAATCGATTCGATGGATGACCCGGCCGCCGGGGTGTGCTCGATATCGTCCTGTTGTAATTTCAAAGACATCTCATTACTATGTTTCTGGCAGACTCTGACACTTGGCGTGCGGTGATCGCTCGCCGGCACGCGGAGCAGTTCATAGACAAGAACGTAGCACAACCATGGAAGGATGATTGAGGTGATGAATCGAAAAGCGGTTACCCTGATACTTTCTGTTCTCTTCACGGCCGTCAGCCAGGCGCAATTGACACCGCAGGAAGCGGCACAAGGGATGCAGCGGGGAATCAACATCGGGAACACGATGGAACCTCCAACCGAAGGAGGATGGGGGATTCCGCCGGTCCAGGAACGATGTTTCGACGACTATAAGAACGCCGGCTTCACAGCAATAAGAATCCCGATCACCTGGGACGGCCACACCTCCACAACTCCCCCCTACACGATCGACAGCGCCTGGCTCTCGAGGGTCGAGCAGGTGGTCGACTGGGGGTTGAAGCGGGGCCTGATCATCATCATCAACGCCCATCACGAATCGTGGATCAAGAACTCATTCACTGCCGCGAACCTCGCCCGGTTCGACAGCATCTGGAGTCAGGTATCCTCCAGGCTTCAGAACAAATCCGACAGCCTGATCTTCGAGATCATCAATGAACCGTATCCGATGTCTGAGGCAAACGTCGACAGCCTCAACGCCGCCACACTCAAGGTCATCCGAAGGACGAATCCGACACGGATCGTTTCGTTTTCGGGCTACATGTGGTCGAACTCAGACCAGCTCGTCATCGCGAAAATTCCCGATCCAACCGACAAATACCTGCTGGGATACTATCACTCGTACGACCCGTATCCGTTCGGGCTCATCGGCACAGGTTCGTACGGGAGCGCGTCGGACATCAACGCCACGAAGGCGAGATTCGACCAGGTGACAACATGGTCCACGCAGCACAAGATCCCCGTGATGCTGGGCGAGTTCGGATATATCGACACCGCCGACTACAATTCGAGGATGTGCGCCTATGCCACCGTCGTCGACCAGTCCCTCGTCCACGGCGTTCCTGCGTTCGCCTGGGACGACGGCGGAGACTTCCCCGTCTACAACAGACAAACCGGCGGCTTCAACGAGGTGAAGGACATCCTCGTTCACACGTATCATCAATCGCCGAACGGGATGAAGATCTCGCAGACCGGCGCCAACGTCTCCCAGGTACGATGGCACAACCGCAACACCGAGCAGGATAGTATCACCGTCGAGCGAAAAGTCGGCAGCGGACTCTTCTTCCCCATAGCGCAGATCGGGTCGTCTGATTCGGTCTTCAGCGACAGCTCGACCTTCCCGGGCAAATCGTACTACTACAGAGTAAGCTTCCTCACGAAGGATTCGGTCCTTGTCCAGTCATATCCTGTCAAGATCACGCCGGTCGTCACGATCGTCCAGGCGGTCGGATCGCCGCTCCGCTACGAGCTCTTCAACAATTACCCCAACCCATTCAACCCCACGACGACTATTCAGTTTACTGTACCGGTGAGGAGCACAGTTTCTCTCCGGATCTTTGATCCTCTGGGAAGAGCCGTGGCCATACTCGAGGAAGGGGTACTTCCGGCCGGGGTCTACACGAGAACATGGAATGCCTCCGGAGAAGCGAGCGGCGTCTATTTTTGCCGGTTACAGGCCGGGACGTTTGCTCAGACGAAAAAGCTCATTCTCTTGCGGTAATCGATGGGTCATGAGCACGGGGGAACCCGCCCGGTCAGCAACATCGCGGGAGATATTCCGTATCACTCAAAGGTCGGGATCGAGGCGCTGGGCCAACACTTACGACGGAGGGTTACATGAAAGCGAAGTTTCCGCTATCAGCTTCGGTTCTTTTTTTTCTCGCTCTCGGATTGATGGCGTTCTCCTGCAGCGATTGGCAGTACGGACGGCAGAAAGGGGAGCGAAGAGTCCTGGTTGCACAGAACGAAGTCCATGAGGGATGGTTCTTCGGAGGCGGGGATGAAGTGGTCATCGAGGGGACGGTAAACGGGGACGCTTATGTGGCAGGGGGTGTCGTTGAGGTTGACGGAACAATCAACGGCGATCTCATCGCGGCGGGGGGCATGGTGGTTGTCAACGGGAAGGTGGCGGAGCATGTCCGCGCGGCGGGCGGGACGATCTGGATTAACGGCGAGGTCGGTAAGGACGCTTCGGTCGCAGGTGGAAATATCCGGATAGGTCGGAAGGGTGCGTTGGAGGGGAACCTGCTCGCGGCGGGCGGAACGGTCGAAGTCGGGGGGACCGTCGGGAAAGATGCGCACATCGCTTCCGGCGACGCGGAGATCAGCGGCTCCGTCGGGGGCAGTGTGAAGTTTTCGGGGAATCGGTTCACAATCCCCGATCAGGGGCATGTCGGCGGCAATCTCCAGGCTTACGTGAAGGACAAGGAACTTGTGAAACTTGCCACCGGCGGCGTGGCGGGAAATGTCGACATCAGCATACAACAACCGACGAAGCACAAAGAAATTCTCGGGATCTCGGCCTGGTGCTTCTGGCTGAAACTCTTCTGGTTTGCGGGATCGGTCGTTGTCGGACTTCTCCTCGTCCTTATTGCTCCGTCGAGGGTTCGCCAGATGGGGACCGTTATCACGAAGCGCGGAGGAGAGGCGGCCGTTTGGGGCATCCTGGGCGTGATCGTCATCCCGATCGCTTCGTTCATCCTCATGCTGACGCTGATCGGTATCCCGGCGGCGTTGCTCGTCCTTTCGCTCTTCTTTGTGATCCTTTACCTCTCCCAATTCGGACTCGCCGTCGTCGTCGCCCAGTTGATCTTCGCTCTCGAAGGCAAGGGACGCGCTCCTCTCTTCGGAGCACTCCTCGCCGGGATGGCGATTGTTGAGATCGCGGTGATGATTCCCTACCTCGGGGTTCTCGTGTGCCTTGCAGGCTGTGTCCTGGGAGTGGGGGCGATTCTGTTGATGGGACAGGAAGAGTGGAAGTTGAGGCAGATCAAAAATTAGGCCTCAAAAAGGAAGAATTCAGATCAAAGAGCCGTAGTCCGAGACTATTGACCTTTGATCTGAATTTTTCCTTTTAGTTTACTCCGCGTTTCACCGCTCCTTGGCTCAAGAGGCAATACCAGACCGTTGAAGGCCCGTTAGAGCGCGGCGTTCAACATCCTCCTTGCCCTCTGCTCTTCGCTCTCTGCTCTTTGCCCTTTGCTCTTTGCCCTTTGCTCTACCATCCTACCACGGCTTCCGTTCATTCAGTCCTTTGAGGAGCGCCCTCTTCACTGCCAGGAAATCGACACTCCCCACCTCCCGATAGACGACGTTCCCTTCCGGGTCGAGAAGAAGGGTGTATGGAACGGCCCCCTGCCACTTCGGGTCGAACGAATCCATCAGCTTGTCCCGGTCCGCGCTGGCGAAGAGAAGGTTTCGGGATGACGCGTGCTTTTTCTTGAGGAACTCCAGGACCTGCTTCTCCTCGTCAGGCCGGTTGATCGAGACCGTCACGAGCTCGAAATCGCGGTGCCGGTACATCCTGTTGACGGTCACAAAGTCTTCAAACTCCGCAAGACACGGAGCGCACCAGGTCGCCCAGAAATTGATGAGCCGGAATTTTCCCGATCCGTTCTTCTTCAACCCGGCCAGGGCGGATGTGTCCGCCTTCGTAATCTCCACAGGTTCGTCGTCGAGTTTCTCGAGATACTGCTTCACAAGCTCCTCTTTGCCCGACCATTTGATCGAGCAGCCGACCGCCTTCGTCTGAGTGACGGGAGGTTCCTTTCCGGCGAGAAGAGAGTCAAGCGCGTCGCGGAGATAGTGTATCGTCACATGCTCGATCCGCTCCGAATTGTCGATCGCTCCGACATACCGGAGCTTTCGACCTTCGTCGAAGACAAAGACATGCGGCGTCGCGACCGGGCCATACGCATGCGAGGTGGCTTCGGTCTCGCCGTCATAGAGATATGGGAAATTGAACTGTCGATCCCGCCACCTGATTTTCATCTCGGCAAACGAGTCGCCCATGTCGCTCCATCCGAGCTCGTCGAGACGAACCGATTTCGGGTCGTTCGGCATAATGGCGACGAGCTCGACTCCTTTCTCCTTGTAATCGGAGACGATCTGCTTGATGCGCCCTTCATAATATTGGGCGGTCGGGCAATGGTTACATGTGAAGGCGACGATGAGGATTTTGGCCCCCGCGAAGTCTTTCAGTGAATAGGTTCGTCCATCGATTCCGGAGAGGTTGAACTCCGGCGCCGGAGAACCGAGGGGGAGAGTCGGATATTCATCGGCAAACATAGGTTTAGCATTCATCAGTAGGCCCAGGAGAAGCAGGTGCAAGAGACGTTTCATTCTCGTCAATCTCCTCTCTGCGTATTTTCATGGAAGGAGTATTCTGTTCAGGTTGATTGGATCAATCTAAAAAGCCGGCTTATGCTAAGAGTTTTCGACCAGAATGTCAACCAGCGCTTGATACAGCAGCGGGTCCGGGACGGTGCGCCAGAACATCAGGTAGTTCCCCTTTGGGTAGCACTGGTCAATGGTCCCGCCGCCTTCGACTCTCTCCACGCTTGAACCAACGCTTCGTTCGCCCAGGACGGCGGGCTCCTTTTTTTGAATCAGGAAAATTGGGATGTGACCAAACATGCCACATCATTCCAACAAAAATCCTATATTGTCGTCGCCACGAGAACTTTCGCCCGGAGATCTCTCCATGAACCTCATACGACGCTACGCCATCTTTTTTGCGCTCACCACGTTCCTCGTCACCGCCCATCTCAACGCTCAATCCGACTCACTGCCAACACGGACCGCATCGGCGACGGAGAAGCGGTTGGAATGGTGGCGCGACGCCCGATTCGGAATGTTCATTCATTGGGGGCCGGTGAGCCTTGTCGGGACCGAAATAAGTTGGTCGAGAGGAGGCCCTCGCCGCGGCATCGAGAAGACCGGAACCGGAGAGATACCGCTCGACGTCTACGACAACCTCTATAAGCGGTTCAACCCTACGAAGTTCAATGCTGGCCAATGGGTATCAATCGCCCGCTCCGCTGGGATGAAATACATGGTCCTGACGGCGAAGCATTGCGACGGCTTCTGCCTCTGGCACACCGAAGTCGACAGCTACAGCATTGCGAACACTCCTTTCAAGCGGGACGTCTGTCGGGAGCTGGCAACAGCGGCGCGAGATTCCGGGCTGCGCATCGGTTGGTACTATTCGCCGATGGATTGGCGCGATCCGGATTGCAGGACCGAGCGAAACGCGGCCTACGTTGCGCGAATGCAGACCCATCTCTCGGAGCTGCTTGGAAATTACGGAAGGATCAGCGTTCTCTGGTTTGACGCCGACGGAGGTCCTGCCCCCTGGGATCAGGAGAATACTTATCATCTGGTGCGCTCTCTTCAACCAGACATCCTCATCAGCAACCGGCTGGATATTGAGACTCCCGGATACCACGATGCGAAGACTCAGATCAGCCCCGAGGCGGACTTCGCGACCCCCGAGCAACAGATCGGAACGTTCGATACGCTCCGTCCCTGGGAGACGTGCATGACGCTCGGGACACAGTGGTCTTGGAAACCGAATGATTCCCTCAAAACGGCGGCGGAATGCATCAGCATTCTCATTCAGTGTGCAACCGGCGACGGCAACCTCCTTCTCGACGTCGGCCCGATGCCGAGCGGAGAGATCGAGCCGCGTCAGGTCGAGATACTCCGGAAGATCGGAACGTGGCTGGGGCAATACGGCGAGAGTATCTACGGAACACGCGGAGGGCCGTTGAAGAACGGAGAATGGGGAGGTTCGACCCGCAAAGGATATTGCGTCTATCTCCACATCCAAAAATGGGATGGGGACCAACTCCGGCTACCTCCTCTCGGCACGAAGATCGTAAGGGCTGAGGTTATTACCGGAGGGGCGGTTGCGGTCGATCAAAACGCCGACGGGCTGATCGTGAAGATGCCGCAGGCCCAGCACGATCCTGTCGACACTATTGTGAAGCTGGAGATGGCGAGCAAGACCGGGGCGGGTGATTAGTATTGCAGCGTCCGTCGCTTCGTGATTGGCTGTTCGAAGACTCGACTCGCGGAGAATCCAAAAGGCAACACTACCAATCGTTTCTTTTCCTTGATTCTGCGGGCGATTCGTGCTACATTCTGCAAAAGAGAGGGGCAGGCATCCTGATCCACGTGGCGACCGAGAAGCGAAATAGAGTACTTATTGTCGATGATGAGAGCCTGACGCGTGCCGTACTGCAGAGGAATGTGATTCTCGCGGGCTACGACGTCCTCCTCGCATCCAACGGCAAAGAGGCTCTCGAGACGATCGCGAGAGAGACGCCGGACCTGATCATCATAGACCTCGTCATGCCGGACATGAACGGCTTTGAGGCATGCCGGCGAATCCGCGCGAAGGAACAGACTAAGAAAACCCCGATCATCGTCGTGAGCGCGCTTCGGAGCGACTCGGACGTCGAGGATGCAAAAGCCGCCGGCGCGGATTCCTTCCTCGTCAAGCCCGCCAAACCTGAAGAGCTCAAGCACGAATTGCAGAAGTTTCTCCCCTCCCCCTTCAAGACCGGGACGTAGCAGGCACCACCCGCCTTCGATCCTCCCTTCACCCCCTCATCGCATTCACCAGACCAGGGATTATCTCGCAAAAATATCGGTGATCACTTTGTCGTCACCGATGCCGTACTCCGCTGCTTCCTTCTGCTGTGAGCCTGCATGCCCGAGCCCATACATCGCTTCGATCGTCCGAAGGATCGTGACATGATTGATCCCTTTTCCCTCCGGATAATCTCCCGGTCTGATCCGGGCGCCGGCAACGATGGTGGCGATCCGGTTCTGCATGACTTTCGCGGCGCTCGAAGGATCGGTCGGGTCTGCCATACCGTTCGTATCCTCGTTCTCGTCGAACGTTACAATGAGGATGCTGTTGTGAGTTTTTGCCCACTGGTAATATGCGTCGATATTCTTCCGAAGCCAGGCATCCCCGTTCTTCACGTTGTCCGGGTCGTTATGCATGTCGTTGATGAGGTTCGGGATGACGAAGGCTACCGTCGGGAGTTTCGAAAAATCCGACGGGAACTGGAGATACTGCAGGTTCGTCGACGAATCCGGGTCGCTCCCTTGCGGAATATTGCTGAAGCTGATCCACGGAACGTGCTTCCGCGCGTAGAGGTTCTTGCGCGGTACCATGCTGCCGACCTCAGGGAGATCCTCCGAATACCCTCTGAAGCTGAGCCCCCTAGCGATGAGCTCCGACCCAAGGTTCGGAGCGGCGATCATCCCCTTCGGAGTCTCGTCCGTGAAACCAACCTTCTGATTGCTTCCCGAGAATAGCCAGAAGTAATTTCCCTCGCTCTTGTGCTCCTCGGCAAACATCTGCGTGAAGTTTGCCCCCTCGCTTCTGATCATGTTGATGTATGGGGCGCCCTCGTTCCCTACGATCTCGTCATAATCTTTGTTCTCTTCGACAACAATGACAATGTGACTATAGACAGGAAGGGTATCCGGCCAGGCAGCCAGAGCCTGCTCCGGGAAGTGAGCTTCACCAACGAGAAGCGACAGCATGACCATTGTGAGGAATTTGTGCATGATTCCCTCCGCTTAATGATTGAACCGACAATGTGAAAAGGCTGGAGTGCGAATGCGTTGGAAGGCGCTGCTCAGACGATTTCCGCCTTATCCAATATAGGAGCGGAGAATCCGGAAATCAACCGCCGACTCACTGGTTTCGCAGATCGGGTGCTCGTGTTGGCGGTTCCACCTGCCGGAATTCTCCAATCGCCAGCCTGCGAGTCGACCGCCGTCTCCCGTCCCCGCCGGCATTCCGCCTTCCGGCGAGAGCATCGCCATTGGGCCCACTCCCCTGTTAAGTTTGGGGCTGCGCGATCCGATAATTGTACTGGCGGCTTCGCCTCCGCGGGCGAGAGCCCTCAGGAATAACAATGTGAGAGGATGAATCATGTCAGTGCAGGGAGTAAGCGGGAGTACGAACCCATATTTGTCCAACTTACAGGGAGGTTATTCAAGCGCAGGAAGCGCGTTCAAAAATCTGGTCTCGGCTCTACAGTCGGGTAACCTGACGGGAGCACAAGGTGCCTATTCGGCCTTGCAGAATCTCTTCCAGGGCAGCGGGGCGGCACAGTCGTCCTCTTCGAAATCGTCCAGCCCGGAACAGAGTCAGGTGAGCGCCGATTTTGCGGCGCTCGGCAATGCCCTGCAGTCGGGAAACCTCAGTGCGGCCCAGGATGCGATGAAGAAGCTCGCTCAGGACGCTCAGTCGTCCCAGCGGGCCCATCGTCACCATCATCACCACCACGGCAGCAAGGCGGCGAGCAACGCTACAGCGCCCTCGTCGACGTCCACCGATGTGACCGCCACGAGCGGAAGCACCGGTTCAGCCGGAACAAACATCGACACGCTGCTGTAGGCGTCTGAAGAAATACGGGTAGACTGTCCCGACGAGGGAAAAAGGAACTGCGACCCCCCGGTTTCGGAAGTGGAATTTCCGGTCCCGGCTGCTCGCGGCGCTCGCGAGCGGTCGGTCCGGTAAACTATTCGCTGGAGTCTCGTTCGGCGGGAAGGGGCAGAACATTACCTCGCCGGAGGCTGATCGGAAAATCTCAGGTTGGAGACGACGACGATCTGCTCCGGTTCGATTCGCATGTTCTGGCCGACGGGGGTGATGTAAACCGTCTTGGTCTGATCCCCCGGAAGCGTCACGAGCACCGAGGGCTGAACAGGCTGGGGGCCGGCGAACTCAAACTCCGGCCTGTAGAACTTCGAGACGTCGACGTCGCCGAGGTGCACCTTTTTCCCGAAGACCTTCATGTAGACCTCGAAGCTTGCCTTCAGCACTTTGACGGAGATTCTGTTCGTCGGCTGGACGTATGTGATCTCCACGTCGCCGTTAGCCACAGAGCCATAAGCAAACGGACCCACCTTCACGCTCGCATCCGCTGCGAAAGCTGCCTTGTTGGCCATCAGTTGGATGTGTGCATTCTTCACGGTCCAGGTATATTCCCCCTTCATCCCGAGGACATTGTAGGGAGCCTTCCCGCTCACGGGACCGACGGCGTCGAGAAAGCCGTTCAGGGTGGATTGACGGACGATCACGGTGGCATCGGGAGCCTGGGCAGTGAGGTCCTGCACGATGATGAGGACGCTCAGGAGAATGGAGAGGGTCAGCGTTCTACGCATGGGTCTTCTCACCTATGGTCATGATTGTGGGATTGTCAGGTCTACGGTTTGTCGCCGGACGAGGGAAAAGGTTTAGGCGCGTTCGAATCGAATTTCAGCCGGCCGGGACGCGGGAAGCCGATCGCGAGAGATCCAATTGCCTCTCCTCTCTTTCAGATTTTGAAAGGCCGTACGCCTTCCCTGTCAACCTGGCTGATGATAAGGGGCGAGGGTTTCGGCTTCGTGTCGACGATCTTGAACGCTCCCCCGACGCGTGTGGCGACCGGTTCTACTGCGTCCCGGATGTCGGTGAAGATTGTCGCTAGGATCTCCCCTTGTTTCACTTCATCCCGAACTTTCTTCCCCAGCAGAATCCCCGCCTTCGGATCGATCGATTCTCCGACCTTCATCCTTCCCGCACCAAGCGCGATGCCGGCAAATCCGAGTTCGAGCGAATCGATGTCGCCGACAAAGCCATTCCGGGCCGCGGTGATTTCCTTCGAATAGCGGGGTCGCGGGTACTTCGCCCGATTTTCGATGAACGACGGATCGCCTCCCTGTCTCTTCACGAGCTTCAGGAATTTCTCGTATGCCCTCCCGTTACGGACCGCATCCTTGCATCGGGAAATCCCTTCGGAGAGGTTCGCGGCCTTGCCGCCGAGCGCGACCATCATCCCCCCCAGGACATACGTCACCTCCATCAAATCCGGGACTTCTTTCCCTTGCAGGCATTCGATCGATTCCTCAACCTCGATCCAGTTCCCGATCGCGTATCCGAGCGGTTGGTTCATATCTGTGATGAACCCGACGGTCTCGCTTCCGAGATTGTTGCCTATCTCCACGAGCGCCGTTGCGAGCTCCGCGGCCTTCTCATACGTCGGCATGAAGGCGCCTCTTCCGGTTTTCACGTCGAGGACGAGAGCGTTGATCCCTTCGGCGCATTTCTTGCTCATGATGCTCCCGGCGATAAGTGGAATACACTCTACCGTCGCGGTGACATCCCGGAGCGCGTACATCTTTTTGTCCGCCGGTGCAATCTCGGCTGTCTGACCGATCATGACGAGGCCGACCTCGGCGATGACATTCTTGTACTCGGCGATTGAAAGGTCCGTCCTGAAACCGGGAATCGACTCGAGTTTGTCGAGCGTTCCCCCCGTGTGCCCGAGCCCGCGGCCGCTGATCATCGGGACCGGCACTCCGCACGCCGCGACAATCGGAGCAAGCGGAATCGATACTTTGTCCCCTACACCGCCGGTCGAATGCTTGTCGACTTTCACGCCGGGGATCGCGGAGAGATCCACCACGACGCCCGAATGAATCATTAACTGGGTGAACGAATCGGTTTCCTTCTTCGTCATCCCGCGGAAATACGTTGCCATGAGGAAGGCGGACATCTGGTAGTCCGGGACTTCTCCCGAGACAAACCCTTGGACCATGAAGGTGAGCTCGGGGGCGGTGAGCTCGTCGCCGTTCCGCTTCTTCCGGATGATCTCGTTTGCGGTCATTGTTCCACTATCGTCAGGAGTTTGGGAAAGCTGTCGATGATCCATGTCGGACGCGTCGCCTCCATCTGCGCCCGGGTGAAAGTGCCGTATGTAACCCCGCACGTCCGGATGCCGGCATTCTCTCCCATCTCCACATCCCGGTCGGTATCCCCCACCATGATCGTCTCCTCTTCCTTCCATCCCTGGTCCCGCATGATCTTCTTAAGGATCGCGGGATTGGGTTTATGCGGCATGCCGTCGGTCCCCTGGAGTTGGGCGAAGTAGTCGGCGACACCGAAATGCCCAAGGACTCTCTTCGTCGTCTCGGTCGATTTGATCGTCGCGGTGGCAAGGCGGAGGTGCCTGAGCCGGAGAATCTCGATCGTCTCCTTCACGCCGGGGAAGAGTGTCGTGGTCTCGAGCGCCCGCGGGCGGTAGTAGTCACGGTACATCACCGCGGCCTCGGGGATACGGTCGTGGAGCCGTTCCGGAAGGAGGAGGGTAAACGTCTCCTGCAGCGGCTTCCCGATATGCGGATAGATATCCTGTTCCGTGAACTGTTCGACTCCAAGCTGCCTCAACACCCAGAGCTGAGCGCCGGCAATATCTCTCCTCGAATCGAGAAGCGTGCCGTCAACATCGAAGACGATATTCTGAATCATGCGGGCGGAGTGCGGGATGATCTGTTGTTAGTTCGAAGTTCGTGGATCTTGATCCAACGTCCAATGTCAAGGGTCCAAGGTCTAAAAACTTGGTCCGAGCTCGCTGGCCGTTATATCTTTTCTCTTTTCTCTTCTATCTTACTTCTTGCTCTTTACTGTCTCCTGTCTTCTGTATTCTGAATTCTTTCTCCCAAGAACACCCCCGCAATCGTTTTGCCGTCCACGATCTCTTCTCGCTCGATCATGGCAATCGCCTCTTTGAGGGGTACACGCAGAAGCCTGATCGTCTGCTCTCCCTCCTCGAGCGATTGTCCCTGGGGAGACAGGGAGAGGCCTTCAGCCATAAAGATATGGAGCCTTTCGTTACAGAATCCCGGCGTCGTCATGAGGGTTGTGAGTTTTCGCCATCGGGCCGCCGTGTAGCCCGTCTCTTCGCGAAGCTCCCGCTCGGCGCAGAGACGAGGATCCTCGCCGGCGTCAAGCTTGCCGGCCGGCAGTTCAATGACATCCGCCCCGATCGGGTATCGGAATTGCTTCACGAGAAGGATCTCCCCATTCTCAAAGAGCGGGAGAATCACTGCTCCTCCCGGATGCTCGACGATCTCCCGGATCGATTCGTTTCCCGAGGTGTATCGGACCCGATCGACGACGAGGTTGACGATCTTTCCTTTGTAGACTCTTTCGGTACGGAGCACGTCGTAGTTCATGTTCCCTTCTTTCCCTTCGCCCTCACATAATATTCGACAGGGGCAAACTCGACCCCTGCTTTCATGAGATCTTCATAGATCTGAGTGCGGAGTTTCTCCGCCGTCGGAAACTGCTGCTGAAAGGTGGATACACGGCAGAAGAGCTTGAACTGAAGCCCGGTCTCGGAAAGGCGCATGAGGTTTACCTCGGGGGCGGGCGTTTTGAGAACGTCCGGATGCGAGAGAGCCCGACGGAGAATGATCTTCTTCACCGCCGCGACATCTTCACCGTACGCGACCGTCGCCTCGACCGTGACCCGGACAGCGGGACCCGGGAAGGAGTAGTTGACGATCCTGGTCTTGAGAAGCTCGCTGTTTGGGACAATAATAAGGTTGTTATCAAAATCGAGAATCGACGTGCTCCGCAGGCCAACCTCAAACACATCTCCCTCCTCGCCCGTCGGGATTTTCACCCGATCCCCGATGTGGAAAGGCCGGTCGAGCATGATCACGAAGCCGGAGATCATATTGGAGATCGTCTCCTGCGCGGCAAGGCCGATGGCGAGAGATCCGACACTGAGAAGGGCGAGGAGACTCGAGATGTTCTGCCCGAAGTGATCGAGGACGACCATGATCGCGACAACCGCGACGAGGATGTTGACAATCCGGTTGACGAGCGGCGCAAATGCCTGGTCGAACGTCGATGCTTCCCGAACGGCGACCGAATGGAGCGCGTGCCGGATGATCACGTCGACGATGCGCACGCCGAGGACCGTGAGGACGAGCGCCATGAGGAGATAGAGAGCCCCGGTCGAATATCCGAGGATTTTCAGGAAGGATGTGTTTGCCGCAGTGAGACCATTGTTGAGCTCCTGCAGGCCGAGATACACGCCGGCGATTGCGCTGATCGCCATCACCCGGTCGACGACCAGCTCGAGGATCTTGTCGTCCAGGTCGGTCTCTGTCCTGGCGATGATTCTCCGGCCAAGGGTGTTCAGCACAAACTTCACGAGTTTGCCGAGAAGAAGGATAAGCAGGAACAGTACAAGGCCCGCCACGGCGTGGAAATAGAGGCCGGTACCGAGGATTGCTTCGGCCTTTTTCAGGAGCGACTCGCTGATCAGGTTGAGGAGTGGTTTCACGGTCGATTCCTATTTTCTGCTTCCGGGTTTCACTGCCGGGATTCCCTGCTTGCAGAGCGGACAGAGCTCCGGCTGGTAGGTGACGACCTCCATTTGGAGAGCCGAAAAAAACTTCACACCGAACGAGGTCTTCCCATTGCTGCGGTCGACGATGGAGCCGACGCCGACGAGCGTTGCCTGTGCGTCCGAGGCAATCTGGATGATTTCCTTCACCGATCCTCCGGTCGTGACGACATCTTCGACGACGAGAACCCGGTCTTCCTTCCCGATCGAAAAGCCCCGGCGGAGCTTCATCCTCCCTTCTTCTCTCTCCGCGAAGATCGTCCGCGCGTTGAGCTGTCGCCCCACTTCGGTGCCGACGACAATGCCGCCGATCGCCGGGGAGATGACGAGCCCGACGCCGGCGTCGCGATACTCTCGGGCAATCTCGCCGGCGAGGAGGCTGAGGTATTCAGGGTATTGAAGGACCTTTGCACACTGGAAGTACTGGGGGCTGTGGAGGCCGGAAGTCAGGAGGAAATGGCCGTCAAGGAGCGCTTCCGTCTTCTTGAAAATCCGGAGGATTTCTTCTTTCGGGGGTCTTTCTGAAGGCTTGCGCATAGGGTCGTGGATATTTCTTTTTTCCTCTTTGATATTTCCTCTGTCTTCCTACCATTCGTCCTCGATATCCTCCAGCTCCTCCTCCATCTCTTCGCGTGCGTGAGCGTCATTCATCTTTTCGGCAAGCTCGATTCCCTTGCGGTAGAACTCCTTCGCCTCCTTTGTCCGATTCAGGCCGGCGTGGATCTTTCCGAGGAGGCGGTACGCCGCGATATAAGATTGGTCGTGTTCGAGGACCAGCCGCAGTTCGGCTGCGGCTTTCATCTTATCGCCGAGCGCTTCGTACTCAACCGCGAGCGCGTACCGGGAGAAGGCGTCGCCCGGGTCTTTGGCGAGCAGTTCGGTGAGTCCCTTGATTCGTTCTTCCCGTGTCATACGGTTCCCTTTCAGCGTGGCTGAAGAGCGTTGATCTGTCCGGCGAGGTCGAAGTCCTTCGAGGTGAGCCCGCCGGCGCTGTGTGTACTGAGTCTTAGCGTCACCTTGTTCCATCGAATGTCGATATCGGGATGATGATTCATCTTCTCCGCCAGAAGGGCGGTCGAATTCACGAACCCCATCGCCCGGACGAAATCGTCAAAGACAAACACCCGAACAATTTCGTCTCCTTCACGTTGCCAGCCTTGTGTTGCGCCAAGGCCTTGTTCAATCTCCTTCTCCGTCAACCGGCTCATGCTACCTCCTTCCAACGTTAGTGCCCGTGAGAGGAAACCTTATCGTTTAAACGGTTCATCCCTGTCGGTGAAATCGGGCTTGTAGTACTCCTGGCTTTCGAATTCCTGCGCCCAGCCGTTTTCGAAACCGTACTTATCGAGGAGACCGATCACCTTCTCGTATTCGCTCTCCCGGATCCTGCGATCAAGAAGCTCCGTTGTCAGAGCCTTGTGCGTCGGGTAATACTGGGACATGACGCTGAGCGTTACCCGGTTGTCGAGATCCGATGCGATCCAGCGGAGCGTCTCATCGGAGGAAGCAATGCCGTTCGGGAGAACAAGGTGCCGGATGATCAGACCGCGCTTCACCAGCCCGTCATCCCCGAAGACCAGCCCGCTTCCAACCTGCCGGTGCATCTCCCGTGCTGCCTCCCTGGAAATCCCGGTGTACGACCGGACTTTGGAGTACGTGTATCCGTACTCGTCCTCGCTGTACTTGAGGTCGGGGAGATAGATATCGAAGATCCCGTCGAGGAGACGGAGAACGTCGACTGCGTCGTAGGCGTTCGTGTTGTAGATGAGGGGGAGATCCAGGCCCCGCGGGATCGCGAGCGAGAGGGCGCGAACAATCTGGGGGACGAAATGTGTCGGTGAAACGAACCCGATCGCCGCCACCCCTTTTGCTTGGAGCTCGAGCATCATCTCCGCCATCCGCTCGAAGGAGACTTCGTTCTTTCGCTCCTCCCTCCAGTTCTGACTGATCTGAAAATTCTGGCAATAGACACAGCGGAGATTGCAGTTCCCGAGGAAGATGTTCCCTACACCGCTCGTCCCGCCGAGAGCCGGTTCTTCTCCGAAGTGCTGGCAGTACGAGGAGACGATGGGGAGGCGGCCCGAATAGCAGCGGGCCAGCTCGTCGCGGAGGCGATTATTGCCGCAATCATGCGGGCAAATCGTACACGACTCCAGCTTTCCTTCCAACGCGTCCAATCGTCGCTGAAATTCTCCGGAGCTGAAGAGCGGTATGTAGGAAGGAACAAACTTCATTCGCCAGCACAAGGGTCGGACAAATATAGAAAAAAAACGTCCGGGATTCCAGACGTTGTTGCGACGCAGCGTGCGTCGCTCAAAGGATGCGGAGGAGCCCCGTCGACGGGGCTTTTTGGGTGAGTGGGATCAGATCTTCTTCAGTGCCTGCTCGAAATCCGCGATGAGGTCCTCGATACCCTCGACACCGACCGAGATGCGAATCATTCCCGGCGAGACCCCGTGCTGTTTCAGCTCCCTGGAAGACATGTTTACGTGGGACGAATAGACCGGGATGCTGACGAGTGTCTCGACCCCACCGAGCGACATGGCGTTCACCGCAATGTTAAGCGCATCGCAGACTCTCACCGCTCCCCTTGCACCACCGCGCACTTCGATGGTCACCATTCCTCCGAACCCTGTCATCTGCTTCCGGGCAAGTTTGTGCTGGGGATGGGATGGCAGGCCGGGATAGAGTACCCGGAGCACCTTCGGGTGCCTTTCGAGCCGCTCCGCCAGGGCGAGGGCGTTCGCGGTCTGGCGCGCAACGCGGAGCTCGAACGTCTTGAGGCTCCTGAAGAGCAAGTACGCCATAAACGGATCGGCACACCCGCCGAGGTATTTCGCGGTCGTCTTGATCCTGGAAATGTGCTTTTCGGACCCCACGACGACGCCGGCGAGAAGATCGCTGTGGCCGCCGAAGTATTTCGTCGCGCTTTCCATGACGAGGTCGATCCCCATCTCAAACGGCCGCTGGTTCAGGCATGAAGCGAAGGTGTTGTCGATCATCACCAGGATCTTCGTCCTCAGATCCTTTTCTCTCCGGCGAACTTTTGTCACCAGCTCCTCAATGTTGACAAGGGCGAGGGTCGGATTTGTCGGCGTTTCGAGAAAGACCAGCCTGGTGTTCTTTGTGATGAGTGAATCAAGCCCGGCGAGTCGCGACGGATCGACATACTTCACCCGGATCCGCTGGTCCGGAAGGATGTCCCGAAAGAACCGGTACGTCCCTCCGTAGAGAGCCGGCGTGCTGACGATCTCTTCCCCCGAATGGACGAAGGTGAGGATGGCAGTTGAGATCGCCGCCATGCCGGAGGCCAGAAGGACGGCAGCTTCGCCATCCTCCATGAGCGCGATCTTCTCCTCGACGTCATGGACGGTCGGGTTATGATACCGCGAATAGACGTAGACGGACGGGTCGCCGTTCGCGTAGCGAATCGCATCGCCGGAGTTGTCGAAACGGTACGTCGAAGTCTGATAAATGGGGAGGGAGACGGGACCTTTGTACGGAAAGATCTTCTTCCCGTGAATAGCTTTCGTCGAAAGCGATAGTTTTTTTGGGTCTGGCATCGGGCCAAGGGCAAACTAATGGATGAACTCCGTCGCGAGGCGGCCGGAGCACTACATCGTGAAGTAACTCGAGAAATCTTCGTCGGTGTCGGTACGATAGTACTCTCCACGCTCCTTGTTCAGGAGGTAACCGCTCCGGTATCTTCCCCCCGCGATCGCGGCCACCGCATCGCACAGGACGTCGACTTCGTCCGGCGTATTATAGATGCCGAAGCTCGCCCTCACAAACCCGGGGAGTGTCGAGCGATCGCGGGCCAGAATCCGATCCTCCATCTCCTTCGCCTCCCGTTCGTCGACGTGGAGGAGGCATTTGACGTAGGGGTGCGCGCAAAAACAACCGTTGCGGGTACCGATCCCCCACTCGTAGCTCAAAATGGCCGCGACGAGGGCGTGGTTAAGATCCCGGACGTTGAAGGTGAGCACTCCGAGACGGTTCCCGACCCCCGAGAGGTCTTTTCCACCATAGAGCGAAACACCTTCAATCCGCGACAACTTCTCCAGAGCGCGCCGTGTGAGAGCCGACTCATGCTGGATGATCTCTTCCCATCCGATCCTCTCGACGAGACGGATCGCTTCGGCCAATGCAACGGCCCCGACGATATCCGGGGTCCCCGCTTCCTCCTTGTCAGGAAGGTCGGTCCAGTAGGCGTTCTCGAGGTTGACGATATCAACCACTCCTCCGCCGACATACTCCGGATCCCCCTCCTCGAAGGTGTGACGGCTGCCGACAAGGACTCCCACGCCGAAGGGGGCGTACATCTTGTGGGCCGAAAAGGCGACATAGTCGAGGTGTTCCGGGTTTTCTTTCGGCTTCATGTCGAGGGGGCGATGGGGAGCGAGTTGGGCCGCATCAACCATGATCTGGGCCCCCACCTCGTGAGCCCAGCGGGCGTACGTGTGAACCGGATTGATGAACCCGGTGACATTCGATGCCCCGCTCACCGCGATGAGCTTGACCTTCGCTCCGTAGTGCGCGATCTTCGCTTTGAAATCATCCTCGTCGATCCGGCCGTCCGGGGTCACGTCGATGTGAACCACGTGGGCGACTCTCCGCCAGGGGAGCTCGTTGGAATGGTGCTCCATAAGGGAAGTGAGAACGACATCGCCCGGGACGAATGGAAACCGGTGGGCGAGCTTGTTAATCGCCTCGGTGGTGTTCTTGCAGAAGATTACGACGCTGTCGGAGAGGTCGGCATGAACAAAACGTGCTATGGTATTCCGGGCCTCCTCAAAGACCCACGAGGAGAGCTTCGATTTGAAACCGGTCCCCCGGTGGACGTTCGAGTACCATTTCAGAAATTCGTTCACCTTGTCGGTGATGAGCGAGATGGTCGGCGTGCTCGCGGCATTGTCAAGGTTGATGTAGGGACGCCGCCTCCCGTCGAGCAATGGAATCTGTTCATTCACTCCAACAACATAATTGCGGATCGACCCGATGTTCACACTCTCTGCGTCCGCTCTCCGCGTACTTGTTCCGACGTCCATGGTAATTGTCATGACCTCTCTCCTCGTTGACTATGCCCCATCAAAGTAACTTTTTTGAGGGGGAAGGTCAAGAAGTCAGGCGGGCAATGAGTTCGCCCGATGCGTGAAGGAGCCAGGCAATGGCGGGATAGCTCACGGCCGCTGCGACAAAACTCCACAGAAGTCCCCGGCGAGTGAGCAGCTTTTCCGCGAGAAGTCTTCTGAAGAAATAGAGAGAGAAAGGGATGTTCAGTACAACGGCCGTGACGATCCCCGGATTGTACCGGAGGAACCATAGAGAGAGATAGAGGTGGGGAATGATCGCGTTTAGAAAGACAACAGCCTGAATAAGAAGCAGCGGGAAAATTCTCACCGATCCCCCCCGGCCGCCTGCGGAGAATAACGCCACACCAAACGGAACCACCGTCGCAACCGATACCGAAGCAACGAGCTGCGCCGGGGTGAACGCAAGATCAACCTTCAGGGGGAGCGCGTCACGGATGAGGGGAAGATTGTCCATCACCCACCTCGGCATCGTCAGTGCCTCTTCGGCATTGTGGATCGCGAGGACGATCGGCACGAGCCACAGAAGCCGCCTCAATGACAGACGTCGGTCGATTGCCGTGAGGAACGATTCCATGGATGATGCCGCTGCTCAATCATCATCGTCCGGACGTGCCGCATGCTGAACCAGCGCACTCCGGACGGGAGCCGGCATCGGAGAGCCGCTCCCTTTCACCGACTTCCAGATAATTTCGTTGAACTCAGCTTCGGGGACCGCATCCTCCCTGGAAAGGTCAAAGGTCTCCATCCTTTCCTGTCCGTACGCCCCGAGGGCATTCTTTTCGTTGAGGTCGATGACGTTCTCGCGTGCCGTGAAGGGTGTAAGATCCGGCTTCGGAGTGAACGACGCGAACATTGGCGTTGCGACCGCGTCATACTGGCTCAACGGCGGCAGGCGGAGAATCAGCTCCATCGTCCTCAGCATTCCGGTGGTGGAGTACATCGTGTGGTCGACCGATTTTCGTTTCGTGTAGGGGCTGACGATGAGCGCGGTCGACCGGTGAGCGTCGACGTGGTCCGGCCCGTTCTGGGCATCGTCTTCGAGGATGAAAATTGCCGACTCCTTCCAGTACTTGCTCCTGGTGATCCGCTCGACGATCATCCCGAGAGCCCGGTCGTTGTCGGCGACCATCGCCCGCGGAGAGGGGGCTCCTTTCTTTGTGCCGTACGTATGGTCGTTGGGCAGCTTGATGATTTCGAACTGGGGAAGCGAATCTCCTTTTTCGTACGCGTCGAACTCCTTCAACCATGCCTGAGCCCTGCGGACATCCGGGTACGAAAGATCCCATCCCCGGTAGCCGGGTGCGGTGCGATTCACGAGTCCTGCAGCCTTTACCCGGGATGCACCCGGTGTCGTATCTTCGTCATCGACAAACTCGCCGTAGTTCCTCAGACTCACCGAGTTCCGGTTGCAGTCGTCCCAGATGTATCCGGCGCTCGGGGTCGTCGTTCCCTCCTGTTCGTAGACGTACTCGCCTCCCCGGCCGCCGTACTCCGTAGGCCAGGTCTTTTCGACAAAATCGGTGGCGTATGCCCCCATGGACCAGTTGTGCCCGTCGGCGCTCACCTCCGCGTCCTCGTAGTAGTTATCGAGGAGAGCGAACTCTTCGGCGAGGGCGTGTTCGTTCGGGGTGACATCCCGCCCGAAGATGCAGAGCGATGAATCGCCGTTCCCTTCCGGCAGATCCCCGAAGACCTGATCATAGGTTCGGTTTTCCTTGATAAAATAGAAGACGTGCTTGATCGGCGAATGAACCACCGGCGTCCTGGGTATCGGGTTCTCGTCGCTCCAGACCTCTCCGGGGCGGCTGCGCGTGATGGGGGTATTCTCCACCACCTGCGCCGAATACCGGACGAGTTCCTCTGCCGTTGGTACCTTGATGAAGGAGAGGGTTCCGACGAAAAGGCTGCCGATGTACTCGTGATGAGGGTTCGGCATCGACCTCATCCCCTTCCCGTTGGCAACAAGGATCGTCGAGCCTGCACACCGGACGACGGTCGGATACCATCCGGTCGGGATGAACCCTTTCGCGCTGCTCCGCCCCTCCCTCCCGACGTCAAAGAGGGCGAGAAAATTATTGTCCGCGTTCGCAACATAGAGGGTGGAGTCGTCCGGAGACAAGCAGAGGGAGTTCGGAGTGCTCCCTTCCGGCGCATCGGGAGAGATCGAAGTGGAGAGGGTTTCACTCACCCGGAGCTCCTGGAGATCGATGACGGAGACTGCGTTGACATTGGCGTCCGCGACGAAGAGACGTCCGCCATCCTTCGTCATCGCCATGTCGTTCGGGTGATCGCCGACTTTCACGGTCGCGAGGAGGGTCATGGAGTCTGCGTCAACGACTCCGATCGCCGCGCCTCCCCAGATGCTGGCGTAGAGACGATGGCGCGCCCCGTCGAAGAGGCAGGAGTAGAGAGGCTGGTCGAAGCGTAAAGCCTTCAGTACTTTTCCCTCCGGGAGACCGACCTTGTAGAGCGAATTATCCATTCTCGTCGCGACGAAAAGAAGGCTGTCGCCGGCGACAGCGATGTCGGCGGGAGAGATCTTCTCATCAGGGTACGCTTTTCCGAGAGCAATCGAGCGGATGAACGAGGCAGTGTCGTGCCCGATCGCGTACTCGTTGACAGCATTGTCGTTCCCTGCCGAGACATAGAGCTTGGCTCCCCTCGCGTTGAAGCAGACCCCCACCCACGTTTTCTCAATAGGCAGTGTTTGCGTAACGCGTTTCGCTCCAAGATCGACGAGCGAGATCGTCTGTTTCCCCTCGCCGCAGTTGACGACAGCAGCCAACCTCCCGTCGGGAGAGATCCTCATGCCGAGGGGAAGATCGCCGAGGTCGATCGACTGACCAGCCGGAGAGAGGATCCAGCCGTTCGACAGCAGAGTCCTTCCGTCGGGCAGCGGCCCGGGAAGGACTGCAAGGTTCCTCGTCGATTGGTCGGAGCACGAGAGAAAAATCAGCGAAAGCGCCAGGGCAACAGCGCAAAAGCTTCTGCCGGTGGATCGAATCTGGCCCATGAAAAATGCCTTCCTAACATGTAGTTGTGACTGGTTGGGATCAATATACGAACGGGTGTGTTGAATGTCATTCGGTTTTTCGTTAAGTTTCTGTGAAGAAAGGGGTGGTCTTCTCGCAATGCGCGCAGAGGTACGCCCCTTGCCAAGTCCCCGAGAATTTTGCCGGTGAACCACGCCGTCGTCGCGGGGCCATTGCGTCTTTGCATTCTCCCGTGCCATGATCAATCCGATAAAGGGGCTCCATAAGGAGTTCGAGAAGGAAGCGATCCCTCATACGGATATTCTCTATAATTACGCCCTCCGGATGACGGGAAACGCCGACGACGCTCACGACCTCCTTCAGGAGACGTTCCTCAAGGCGTACCGGTTCTGGGACAAGTATGAAAAAGGAACGAACGTCCGGGCATGGTTGTTCCGTATAATGAAAAACACGTACATCAACGTCTATCGGAAGGCGGTGAAGGAACCCGATACCGTTGACTACAACGACATTCAGAATTTTTACAACATCATACGGGAAGACTCGACCGATGCAAACGACCTCCAGGAAAAACTCTTCGGTCACCTCCTCGACGACGACATCACCAAAGCGCTCGAGTCTCTCCCTGAAGAGTTCAGGACCGTCGTCATCCTGTGCGATATTGAAGGGCTGACCTACGAAGAAATCGCCGAATTTGTCGAATGCCCGGTCGGGACGGTGCGATCACGCCTCCACCGGGGACGGAAGCTCCTGTATTCAAGACTCTTTGAGTATGCAAAGAAGCGGGGATTCGTGGGAAAGGACTGAAGGATGATCATCTCAAGAGGACAGAGGTAGCGGTGGACTGTCAAGAGTTCCGCGAGCTCATCAGCGACGCCGTCGACGAGCGGCTCGGACCAGGCTACAGGCGGACGTTCGCCGACCATGCGGGTTCCTGCCGCAACTGCCGCAACGAGTTCGAGCTGGAGCGAATCACGAAGCAGGTCATCCGAACGCGGGTCCGCCCGGCAACCGCCCCCGCCGAGGTCTATGAGTCACTCCGCTCCACCATCCGGCGTTCTCCCTCGAATTCGCAAGGCTGGCTCGGTATCATCTTCGGCGGGGAATTCCTCAACCCCGCGGTAGCGCTTGTCGCCCTTCTCGTCATCGTCGTCGGGGCCATCTCCCTTCTGCAGAAAAATAATGCCATCCCGCTTTCCACCGAGAAGAACATCATCGCGCAGTCGATCAACAATTACACTGCGACGATGGCTGGGATCCTGAAACCGGAGCTCGTCAGCCACGATCCCGACGACATCAAGGACTACCTCTCGAAAGACACCCCCTTCGACGTGAGCGTCGTCACCCTGGACGGATGCGACTGGTGCGGCGGAGTCCTCTCGAACGTCAACGGAGTCCGGCTTGTTCACGTCGTCTACAAGATCGGAGGGGAAGGCATTCTCTACGTCTACCAGGTTAATCTCCAGGAAGCCATGCGAGGCGAACGGGTGGGTCTTCCGGAGCACGCCAAGTCTGTTCTGGCGAAGACCGGGTGGTACTGCGAGCAAACTCCCGAAGGATGCAACGTCGTTCTCTGGCGACACAAGAATACCCTTTGCGCCGCCGTCAGCAAGATCGAGAAGGGGAAAATGATTGCCCTCCTCTCGGACAAGAAACCTTAAGACCGCCTACCGTCATTCTCCCGGAAGGATCCCCCATGCGTCCCTTCACGATATTCCTTGCTACGCTCCTTTGCGTGGCGCTGCTGAACGGCTGCTCAAAAAACGAACAGCAAACCGAGTCGTCGCAATCGAATACCCCGCAGGCGCAAGCGGATGGTGAGCACATTGGAAACGTCTCGAGGGTGAACTCCGTGCAGAAGAACGACGGGAACAAGGTCGCCGATTTCAGCTGGGTCGACGAGACGGGAAACAAAATCTCCTTCGCCGACTTCGCCAAAGACAATGTCGTCCTCATCAATTTCTGGGCGACCTGGTGCGGACCGTGCCGCCGTGAGCTCCCCGACCTCGTCGCGTTGAACAACGAATACCGGACAAAGAACATCAAGGTCATCGGGATCTCCGTCGACCAGGACGGCGACGTCCTGAAGGTCGTCCACGATTTTGCGGCGCAGTCGAACCTTAACTACCCGATCGTCGTCGACAACGGGGATCTCCAGAAAGTCTTCGGCGGGATCGACGGGATACCGACGTCGTTTTTCGTCAACAAGAAGGGGGAAATCGTCAGGAAGATGATCGGCATGCAGTCGAAGGAGACGTTCCAGCAGACGCTCCTCTCGATCGCCGGCTGACGCCGGGTCAGGCGCCGTACAGAAGCCTGTCTCCAAGAAACGCCGGAAGTCCGGCATCGAGTATTTTTTGGCGGGCACGCTGGACGTCGTAGGGGGAGACGATGTGCTCGTACTCCCACCCATCGGTATCAAAGACCCCAAAGCTCAATCTGCTGTCGCGGTTCCTCGGCTGGCCGATACTCCCCACGTTGATGATGAACCTCTTCCCCCGCTCCACACGCTGTGTTTTCATGTCCTCGCAAAAAACGCCGCTCCGGTGAGAATGCCCCACCCAACAAATAGGAGAGGAGAAATGACGAAACGCTTCAAGCGCATCGAAGGGTGAAAGGATGTAGTTCCATTCTTCCGGATTCTCGGGCGAGGAATGGACGAATGTGAAGTCGTGCTCGACGAAGAGGTACGGGAGATTGGAGAGGTATTCGAGGTTGTCGGGGGTCAGCGTTCGCGCCGTCCATTCGATCGCCCGCCCTGCCAACTCGTTGAACGTTCCGGCCTTCTCGGGATCGACGACGGCCTGGTCATGATTGCCGATGAGGGATCGGACTCCCCGCTCCCGCAGGAATGAAACGCATTCGTTGGGGTTCGCACCGTATCCGATGATGTCACCGAGACAGAGGACCTCCCCCACCTTCTTTTCATCGATAAGCTCGAACGCCTTCGTCAGTGCTTCGAGGTTTCCGTGAATATCCGAGATCACCGCGAACTTCATACCGGCCAATGTACCGGAAGTGTGATGAAATGCAACAGCCCGGATGAGAAGATCAAAAATCAAACAGCAAAAAGGAAAAATACAGATGAAAGACCAAAGATCTGCGAGGCGGGGCAGGGCGGTCTTTTGAAGTCGGTTGGAATGATCAGGATCGATTCCCGATAGAAACACTCGGGAATGACGCTACTGAAGCAGTCGTCATACCCGCGCATTTGAACCGAGTATCCGGCAGCGGCCCACTGCCCGATGCGGTGCGATATCTGACCTTAGCTTTTCTTTAGTCCGGCCGGGAACTGAGCCAAGCCAGGCTTTCATTCGGTCTCGACAGAAACCCTGTGAAGGGAATCACTCTGACACCCACCCTCAGGTGTATTATGGAATGTTGCCTGGACTGCTCATACTCGTCACCCCGGACAATCCGGCGGTCGTTTCACCACGATCTATACACCACGAACCCATACGACCCAAACCCCAACACCCCACAACTCCAGAACTCCGCAACCGTACGATCCTTGAATCTCTGACCGGAATCCGCTACCTTTCATCTATTACGAGCTATCTCCGGTTCACCGGATGTAGCTTTTTCTTTGCTCCATCTCAACGGACCTCTCTCCTCAATGTGCGGTA
>DATJQP010000031.1:0-3009 GCA_035505655.1 Bacteroidota bacterium | reverse complement strand
CACGGAATTCTACGGCGATCTGAAGGTGGTGGACGACTACCAGTGGCTGGACAATCTCCAGGACCCGCCGGTACGCGCATGGAATGACGCGCAGAATGCCTACAGCAGGAAATACTTCGACGGCGTCTCCTGCCTCCCCGCCGTGCGCGAGCGCCTCAAGGAGCTTGAAGGTAATGCGGTCTCGACCTACTACGACTTCTGGTACCGGACGCGTCTCTTTGCCCTGAAGATGGAGCCGCCGAAGAACCAGCCGATGATCGTCACCTTCCCTTCCGTGATCGACACAGCAGGGGAGACCGTGGTCGTCGATCCGAATGCGATCGATCCCAGCGGCACGACATCGATCGATTGGTTTCGCCCTTCACGCGATGGGAAACTCGTTGCCCTGTCCCTTTCGAAGAACGGAAGCGAAGACGGCACCCTCTATATCTTCGACGTGAGCACGGGGAAGGCGTTGAGCGACACCATCCCGCGCGTCCAGTACCCGACCGCCTCCGGGTCCGCGGAATGGAACGCCGACAATTCGGGCCTCTATTATACACGGTATCCCCAGGGGACCGAACGGCCCAAAGAGGACCTCAACTTCTACCAGCAGATCTACTATCACAAGCTCGGCACTCCCGTGGCGAGCGACACCTATGTTGTCGGGAAGGAGTTCCCTCGGATCGCGGACTGCTCTCTCTCTTCATCCCATGATGGAAAGAACATTCTCGTTTCCGTCGAGAACGGCGACGGCGGGGAATATGAACATTTTCTCCGGAAGGGGAACGGTCCGTGGCAGCAGATCACGCAATTTTCCAATAAGGTTGTCGACGTTCTCTTCGGGTCCGACGGTAATCTCTATCTGCTTTCCCATGACGGCGCTCCCAATGGCAAGATCCTTTCGATGCCGCTAGCCAATCCGAATCTCGCGAGCGCGAAAGTCCTCGTGCCGGAGAGCAATGTGAGCATCAGTGCTTTTCTTCCCACGAAGTCCGCTCTCTATGTTGTTAACATGGTCGGAGGTCCATCGACCGTTAGCGCGCTGACACTCTCCGGTCAGCCGATCGGCACAATTGCGACCGAGCCCGTTGCGTCGGCGGGAGGGCTTGTCGGTGTCGGCGGGGATTCGGTCCTGATGGCGGAAGAGACGTACCTCACGCCGCTCGGCTGGTATCTCTGCGAGCCGACCGTGCAACGGATGCCGGAACGTCTTGCCTTTTCGACTCCGGCAACCGAGGATTTCAGCGCGTTCGAAGTCCGGCGGGACACGGCCATCTCGAAAGACGGAACGAAGGTGCCGCTCAGCATTATCATGAAGAAAGGGACCCCGCTCAACGGTCAGAACCCGACGATCCTCTACGGCTATGGCGGTTTCGGGATCTCGAACGAGCCGCATTATGAGGCCCACCTGAAAGTGTGGCTGGAACAGGGAGGGATCTACGCAATCGCCAACACGCGTGGCGGCGGAGAATTCGGCGAGGCGTGGCACCAGGCGGGGATGCTTACGAAGAAGCAGAACGTGTTCGACGATTTCATCGCGTGCGAACGGTATCTGGTGGAGAAGAAATATACTTCTCCCAAACGGCTGGCCATCGAGGGCGGAAGCAACGGTGGGCTCCTGATGGGCGCCGTCTTAACACAGGAGCCGTTGCTGTGCAGAGCGGTCGTGAGCTACGTCGGCATCTATGACATGCTCCGCGTTGAGACCTTCGCGAACGGGCAGTTCAATGTCACGGAATACGGCACGGTGAAGAATCCCGAGCAGCTCAAGGCGATGTATGCCTACTCGCCGTACCAGCACGTCGTGGACGGGACGTCGTATCCCGCGGTGCTGTTCCTCACCGGCGACAACGACGGCCGCGTCGACCCGGCGAATTCGAGGAAGATGCTTGCGCGCCTGCAGGCGGCAACGACCTCCGGCTACCCGGTCCTTCTCCGCACCGACGCGCAGGCAGGGCACGGCATCGGCACCGGCCTCGAGGCGCGCGTGGCGCAAAGGGCGGATGTGGAGGCGTTTTTGTTCGATCAACTCGGCGTAAACTACACTCCGGTGAAACGCTAGTCTGAACCTCTCCCCCTAACCCCCTCCCCTGCACAAGTCAAAGCTTGTTAAGGGGAGGGGGAATGGAACACATGAGTCTCAATCGAAAACAGAAGCTTAGAATCGGTGCGAAAGATGTTGCGCGGGAGCTAAGAAGAAAGTCTACTCCGGCGGAGAAAGTCCTCTGGGAGGCTCTACGAGCAAATCGATTGAATGGAATTCCATTCTACAGACAAAAACCAATCTACCATGACATAACCGGTCGGGAGGCATTCTTTATTGCCGATTTTTATTGCCACAAGGCTCGGCTGGTCATTGAACTCGATGGCGCTATTCATGGGGGAAGCGAGGAAGCGGATGAGGAACGTTCGCGGATTCTGAACCTTCTCGGGATTACCGTAATTCGATTCAGAAACGAGCAGGTGCTGAATGAGCTGCCCCAGGTTCTTGAGAGCATCAGAGACGCGTGCAATGTCTCAACAACGTGGGGCCCATGATAACTCGCCACTCCCCCTCCCCTCTACCAAGTCGATCACTTGCCGTCAGGGGAGGGGGACGGGGGGAGAGGTACAGAATCCGAAGCAAGCGTCCACAGAGAGGCTTATCCCTTCCACAGCATCAGCAGTCCCACCGTTATCACCCCCAGCCCGACCAGCTTCAGTACAGACAGTCCCTCATGGAAGTATATCAGCGACACAATCGCCACGCCGATCGTGCTGCATGCGCCGAAGACCGCGTAGGCGATGCTCAGCTTCAGCGTCTCAAGCGATTTGAGATAGGAAAGCGTGTTGAGCAAGCCGATAAACAATCCCACGCCGAAGAGCATCCATTTCTCTTTCCCGGGTTCCTGCAAAGAGGCGTGCTTGAAGAAGCCGTTGGCAATGATGTTGAAACAGATCGAGAAGGAAAGAAAGAGGTAGCCCATGTGCGCGATCCTGGATCAGTGAAGGAGCATCAATCATGAAGCCTTTGGAGTCTTTGAATCT
>DATJQP010000030.1:0-5163 GCA_035505655.1 Bacteroidota bacterium | reverse complement strand
GCTTCGCGCAAATGCCACCCCTTCGTTCGCTCATCCTTCGACTCACGCCACGCACATACCACCCCTTCGTTCGCTCAGGAGGGCAATTCCTGTTTTTGGTGTGCCCATAAGAGCGGGCTGCCATCCTGAGCGAGTCGAAGGATGGCGCACGTATTTCTTTCAATCCCACATGAAAATAAAAAAAGTGGCTATGGCAGGCAAATTTTCTTATCTTTTCGGCAACCGCCATCGATGGGGCTCCGAGTAGTCTCAAAACCAGAAGAGAACTGCAATGAAAGTACGAAAGGCCGTAATAACTGCGGCAGCCCGTGACGACAGACTATATCCCGCGGCCACGACTGTACAGAAAGCCATGCTTCCGGTCATCGACACCGACGGGATCAACAAGCCTCTCATCCAGGTCATCGCCGAGGAAGCCCTCGGCAGCGGCATCGAGGAGCTGTGCATCGTCTGTGCACCGGGGGATGAAGAGAAGTACCTTGAGAACTTCCGCGCGCTCTACTCTACGCATCTCAAAATGCACCGGCAAAGCGTCTGGGCAGAAACGCAGGCGATGGGGATCAAAAATGTGCTCGATCGATTGAGCTTCGTCGTTCAGCCCGAACCGCTTGGCTACGGACATGCGGTGTATCAGGCAAGAGATTTTGTCGGAAATGCGCCCTTCCTCCTCCTCCACGGAGACTACCTTTACATCTCAAACGTCGCGAACAAACGGTGTGCCGGCCAAATCCTGGAGCTCGCAGAACAGGAGGAGTGTTCCGTCTCTGCGGTGACGCCGATGATCGAACATCAGATCGGCAAATACGGAACGCTCACCGGCAGGAGCCTGAGCACGCACGAAGGAGTATACCAGATCGAGAGAATCGTTGAGAAACCGTCGGTGAGTGAAGCCGAGCTGGAGTTAAAAACCCCCGGACTCCGTTCCGGGTATTACTTGTGCTTCTTCGGCCTTCACATATTCCAGCCTTCCGTCTTCGACTTCCTGTCCGAAGAGGTCAAGGCGCGCGCCGGGGGAAACATCCTCCTCACGCCAGTCCAGAAGAGAATTGCGAGAGACGAAAAGTACCTTGCGCTGGAGATCAAGGGACGTCGGTACGATACGAGCAGGAAATTCGGGTTGCTCCAGGCGCAGATCGCTCTGGGCCTCTCCGGCCAGACGCGGGATGAACTCCTCGTGTCCATGGTTCAAACCATCGCCGACTACGCAAAGATCGGTTGAGGAGGCTGAGAAACTTCACCGTCCTGCACGGAGAAACTTCCGGGATTTGCCCTTTGTCGGGTACCGGACTGGCCTCCCTCGCTGCCAGAGAGGAATGGCGCGAGCCTTCATCAGCAAACACGAGCATTGAACGTGAACCCCTTTGTAAGAACCATCACTTCCGGCGATCCAGCCATCCGTGACACGCCCTTCGAGGAGCTGTGTCATGGTCTCTCAAAAGAGAGCCTGGCCGTCTACCTCGCGGAACTCGATGAATTCCGAAAAACCACGCTAAACCTCTACGAAAAAGTCCGGGCGTCGATCTTTCTCTACGCCGGCTACCGTTTCTACCTTCTCGATCCGAAGAGCACGTCATTCTCGGGGAAGGTGCCGCCCGAAGGACTCAGGAACCTTTTCGACCGCAATTTTGAAAAAGCGATAGGCATATTTCACGCATCAATCAAGAGCCATGGGGCGGATGAGAATGTCTTCAGCTCTCTGGCCGAATGTTACCACGAAAATACTTTTCAGGTCCTTGCGGACCAGGTTCGCAAGAGTGTCCGTTCGTCTTCGGGGAATCAGTGGATGTTCCGCGTCGGACATCCTGACGAGCATCCGTTGAAAATCCATCCTCATCTCCTGGAGCGTTCGAGCGGGGTTCTGCTGTATCCTATCGTTCACGAAAAGACCGCCGTGAGGATGGACCTGTCGCACAGTTGCTGGTCCGACATTTTCTTCCTCGGTATGGATTACCCGGAAGGAGCACGGGTGATCAACATCTCGGTGAACCTCGGAATCTATGGGAGGGATCACGAAATCAGACCGCCCATCGAGACATTTGTGCGTGTCATTGCGGAACCCGTACTGCGCCTCACCTCGCTCGACCTGAGAGACTCCAAGGACATTGCAACGCTCTCCGACCTCTTCAATTTCGGAAACGACTATCTGGGATTGCTCAAAGCCGCGGTCATTTCATCCGGAGTTATTCCCCCATCATTCGAGGGGACGAACTACACGGTCAGGGATATTCTTGAAAGGATCATTTCCCCCGGGCTTGGACTCGAGCTTGTCACCAAGGTCAACGATATTCCCAAGGGTTCCCGCCTGGCAGTGTCGACAAATCTCCTCGCCTCCGCGATCGGCGCTCTCATGCGGGCAACGCAGCAGACGGAACTCGTCGATGGAGTTCTCACCGAGCAGGAAAAGAAGCTCGTCGCATCGCGGGCGATTCTCGGTGAATGGCTCGGCGGGTCGGGGGGCGGCTGGCAGGATTCGGGAGGAATCTGGCCGGGAGCAAAACTGATCGAAGGAGTCGCTGCACGCGAAGGAGACACCGAGTTTTCGATAAGTCGCGGAAGACTCCTTCCGGTCCACCGTCTCCTGAGCGGCGAGCATCTTCACGCGAAGTTTGAAGAAACGATCGCGTCGTCCCTTGTTCTCCTCCACGGCGGCATGGCATCGAACGTCGGGCCGATACTCGAATTGGTGACGGAGAAGTATCTTCTGCGCTCAAAAAAGGAGTGGGACGCACGGCGCCGTGCGAACGGCCTCTTCGATTCGATCCTCGCCTCGCTTCGAAGCGGCGACGTTAAACAATTGGCCTCGCTGACGAGCAATAACTTCGACGGTCCGATCAAAGCGATCATACCGGCGGCCACGAATTACTTCACGGAGTCGGTCATACGACAGGCACAGGAGCGGCTGGGGGCGCACTATTGGGGATTCCTGATGTTAGGGGGGATGTCCGGTGGAGGGATGGGAATTTTCGTGGATCCTGCCGTGTACGCCGAGGCAAAGCAAATGATCCTGGAGGTACTCCAGAAGACGAAGGACGATTCGGAGGAGTTTCTCCCCTTCGCCATGGATCCTGTCGTCTACAACTTCGGCATCAACAAGAACGGCTCTATCTCGGCGTTGCTCCGAAACAGCAATGCGTTGATGCCGCAGGAATACTATTCACTTCTTGTGCCGCGCCTTGCAAGATTGCAGTCGAATCAGATCCCCGACAGCCGAAAAGTCGAAATCGACCTCTTCACAACGGGTACCGCCAAAAACGACCAGGCATACCCGATCCTCCGCTCCATCGTCGGGAACGTCTTTCAGTTCTCGAGCAAGGTCGAGATGTTCGAGAAGCAGACGCAGGACAAAGAGGCGGAGAAGATCAAGCTTGAGAACGGTTTCGACCCGATCCAGCATGAGCAGATACGGAGCGACCTGATCAAAGGGCGGATAGGGCTGAGCAGAAACCGTCTGCCGGCGGAAACAATCATCGAGGATGTGACGCCCTCCGACGTTGAGTTGTCGGACCTCCTCAAGGATACGGGGGAGGCGGGGAAAAAAGCGATCGCGGAGGGAAGGGTCGGGGTCTTCTCTCTTGCGGCGGGAGTCGGCAGCCGGTGGACGACGGGAGCCGGCGTCATCAAGGCGATCAATCCGTTCGTAGCAATGAAAGGGGCACACAGGTCGTTTCTCGAAATCCATCTTGCCAAGAGCAGGAAGACCTCCGCGGATGTCGGAGGGAGAATACCGTTCATGGTCTCGACGAGTTACCTGACGCACGGGCCGATTCAGAAAGTGCTGAGAGGTTCCGGCAATTATGGCTATACGGGCAGCGTCTATCTCTCGCGGGGAAAGTCGATCGGTCAGCGGTTCATACCGATGGAGCGCGATCTTCGTTTCCTTTGGGAGGAGCGATTGCAGGAGAAGCTGGATGTCAACAAGCAGAAAGTCATTGAAGCGACGCGGGAGACGCTCATTCAGTGGGCCAGGAACAAGGGGGAGGGAAACGATTACACCGACAACGTAGCCCTGCAGAGATTGATTCCGATGGGGCACTGGTATGAAGTGCCCAACCTCTTCAGGAACGGCGTTCTCGCCGCCGTGCTGAAAGAGCACCCGGACATGGAGCATCTCCTTCTCCACAACATCGACACACTTGGGGTGAGCCTTTCGCCGGAGATTCTCAACTACCATCTCCGGTCGGGGAACGCGTTGACGTTCGAAGTAGTGCCGCGCCGGATCGAGGATCGCGGGGGCGGGCTGGCGCGAATCAACGGGAAAGTAAGGATTCTGGAAGGTCTTGCCCAGCCACGGGAGGAGGACGAATGGGGGCTCAGCTTCTACAACAGCATGACGACGTGGATCAATCTTGAGAAGCTCCTGGCGACCTTCGGCTTAAGCCGGGGGGACCTCATGACCAGGTCGGAGTCTGAACTTGCCGAGGCAGTCCGGACGGTGGCGCGCCACATGCCGACCTACGTAACGATCAAGGATGTAAAGTACCGGTGGGGGCACGGCCAGGAGGACGTTTATCCCGTTGCACAGATTGAGAAACTGTGGAGCGACATGAGCGCCTATCCGGGAATCCAATGCGGGTACGTGGTCGTCTCAAGGAATCGGGGCCAACAGTTGAAGGATCCCGGGCAGCTGGATGCGTGGATCAATGATGGAAGCAAGGAGTATGTTGAGGGGCTCTGCGATCTCTCCTTCGGCTCACCCCGCGCACAGCCCGGCTAGTCGTTCCCTCGTCCTTCGTCCTTCGACTCTCTTCGCACACATGCCCACCCTTCGTTCGCTCAAGACTACACTGTTCATCTGGCATGAAAGAGGACACTACAGGGCACTCCCCGCTCAATTTGACTGTCTGCAAAATCAATCGTATTTTCAGTGCGGATGCCATCCCCCCCAGCGTTCTTATTTCGACCTCTTTGAAGGGCGAGCTGCGTCCGACCCGAACGCCATTGCCCTTATTGAAGGAGACCGTCTGTGTACATTCCATCGTTTACTTGCCCGCGCTCTCGCCTGGTCGAAGTACCTCACCGCGGTCGGCCGAAGCCAGATCGGCATCATGTGTGAGCCCTCCATCGAAGCGGCAGCCGCCCAGCTTGGGATCTGGGGAGCGGGAAAGGCCTTCACGCATCTCGACCCTCATTATCCCAACGAATATCTCCGCCTCCTCCTCAAGA
>DATJQP010000029.1:0-2139 GCA_035505655.1 Bacteroidota bacterium | reverse complement strand
CTTCGGGACCTTCCTCAATTTGGAAATTGCCCTTTTTGATTCAAATTCACAGCGCCGATAGCTCAACTGGATAGAGCATCAGCCTACGAAGCTGAGGGTTGTGGGTTCGACTCCCGCTCGGCGCACTCGATTTCCAAACTTTTCCACCCGACCACAAATGACTTCGAAGGCAATACCGGCGTCCGCAAACTTCACGTTCCGCCTCGCAGTCCCGATGAAAAAAATCTACGTCTTCGCCCGAGATTTCGTCACCCGCTACCCGGCAGTCCTCGCATCATACTTTATCTACGGGTACTACTTCATCTCGACACTCGACTTCTACGTTGCCTTCAAAAAGAAACATCTCGGCGCATCGGAGACTCTCTCACACTTCGACACGCTCCTCTGGATGTGGGTCCTCGCCTGGGCTCTCGTCCGCGTCATCGACCTGAGGGAAAGGTTGAACACAAAGGAGAAGGAAAACGTCGCCCACCAGCATACGATCCAGCTCAAGGAAACTCAACTCAAGACCCTGAACGAGGTTGTGACGACGCTGAAACACCATATCAACAACCCGCTCGCCATCATCCTCGGTTACGCCCGCCTCGCCCGGAAAAAATCGACCGACCCGGAGGTCTCCCGGAAACTCGACGAGATCGAAGTCGCCGCCCAGCGCATCAACTCCACATTGAAGGAGTTCTCCCTCGTCCGCATCTACCAGACCGTCGACTCGCCGGTCGGAAACCTCGTCGCCACCGACCAGGACGCGCCCCCCACACCGGAAAAGTAACGCGTTCCCCCATGACCACCCACGAACGATGGATGGAACTCGCTCTCAAAGAGGCCAGGCTGGCCGCCGCGAAGAACGAAGTCCCCGTCGGAGCGATTGTCGTCCACAAAGGGATGGCCATCGGAAAGGGATTCAACCAGGTCGAAACGATGAAGGACCCGACGGCACACGCCGAGATGATCGCCCTCACCGCCGCCGCCGCACACCTGGAATCGAAGTGGCTCAAGGATTGCACTCTCTACGTTACCCTCGAACCGTGCCCGATGTGCGCGGGCGCTATCGTCCTCTCACGAATTCCAACACTTGTCTTCGGGAGCTACGACCCTAAGATGGGAGCCTGCGGGACTCTCTACGCGATGACGGATGACAAGAGGCTCAACCACCGCGTCCATACGATCGGGGGGGTCCTCGACGGGGCGTGCGGGGATTTGTTGAAAGAGTTCTTCAAGAAGAAGCGGGGAGAAAAAACTTCATGAGGAAATGCCGATGCCGGTGCCGCTCCTCAGCTTCTCGGCCCGGTCGGCAAGCCGAAGCTGTTCCACGAGATCGTCGAGCTTGCCGTCGACGATCTCCGAGAGGTTGTACAGGGTGAGCCCGATCCGGTGATCGGTCACTCTGTTCTGCGGGAAATTGTAGGTGCGGATCTTGTCGCTCCGGTCTCCGCTCTTGATCATCGACTTCCGCTGTGCCGCCGTCGAGGCGGTCTGCTCGTTCGCCTTGATTTCGTAAAGCTTCGCCCGAAGCATCTTCATCGCCCGCTCCCGGTTCTGAAACTGCGAACGCTCCTGCTGGCAGGCGACGACGATCCCTGTCGGTTTGTGGGTGATGCGGACCGCAGTCTCCACCTTATTGACGTTCTGTCCCCCTTTTCCCCCCGACCGGAATGTATCAAACTGCAGGTCGGCGGGATTGATGTCGATCTCGACATCCTCCACCTCGGGAAGGACCACGACCGATGCCGCCGAGGTGTGAACCCTCCCCTGCGCTTCGGTCTCGGGAACCCGCTGGACTCTGTGAACGCCGCTCTCGAACTTCAGCATCCCATAGACATCCTCCCCCTCCACCATCAATGCCACTTCCTTGAAACCTCCCTTGTCGGTCTCGTTCCAGTAGAGCGTCTCGACCTTCCAACCTTTCCGCTCGGCGAAGCGGGTATACATCCTGTACAAGTCGGAGGCAAAAAGAGCAGCTTCCTCTCCGCCGGTGCCGCCGCGGATTTCGACGATCGTGTCTTTGCTGTCGTTCGGATCTTTGGGAACAAGGAGCTGCTTGAGCTTTTCCTCGAGCGCCGTTGCACGCGGCTGGAGCTCGGCAAGCTCGGCCTCCGCCATCGACTTCAGCTCCGCATCTCCTCCCTGCTCGAGGATCTC
>DATJQP010000028.1:0-12679 GCA_035505655.1 Bacteroidota bacterium | reverse complement strand
CGGACGCTAGATCAACAGCGTGCAGTTGAGAAGATAGAGGGAGTGGACCGTCGTCGCCGATTCATACTCGGCCGGCGACTCCGGAGGAAGCGGAACAAAAGTCTCTGCCAGGGAAACCGGGTTGGCCGCGAGAGAATCGCTGTCCTGGTCGTAGATGATCCTCAGCGGCGTCGTCGGCTGGCTCTCCTCCTTTTTGTGGGGGAAACGGGGGAGAGAATGGGATCGCACCGGGCCCTTGGTCGGCACCGCCGTTAACAGGTCGGCCTCTGTCTGGGTTGCGTTGTCCTCGTCCGAGTGGATGACAACGGTCCCCGGCAGCAGGTCGTCGAGGTTTGCCCCGTCGGCGAAGAGAGCCGCGAGGAAGCCCCAGATGAGAACCACGAATACTACTGATTTTCGCTCTGCGAATCTGTTCATACCTGCCAATGACAGCAATCGTGAAACTCTCTACGCGGGCGTGTTGACGTAAAAGACGTTACTTGCGCGCGAAAAGTTCCCAGGTCTCCCTTCAAAATGGAGTGAGGGTCAGCCCTCTTTGGCTGCAAATTTCCCCGTAGAGGCATTCCACACCAACTTTTGACGATTCGCCTCATACCATCGTTTAACCTTTCCGGTCTCTTTGATGGAAAATGTGAACGCAACGTGACTCTGCAGGTGGTCATAAGCGTCGCTCGCAAAAATCCCGCCATCCTCAATCATTGAAGCAAGAAGGGGAATGGCCTCAGCCTTGCGCAGGAGGAGGGCCGTTTCTAGCATCTCGATCTTCATCTCCGGATCGTCCTCCTTCTGAGCCGATTGAAGAATAACCGTGCCGGCGTCCTGATCCCCGTATGCCTTCGCCGCCCCAAGGACGGCCTGGCGAACGTCATCCGATTTGTCGGAGAGGAGCGCCAGAATTTCCTTCTCGGCGGTCACGACCTGGAATCTGCTCAGGAGACCGATCGCTGCCTTTCGCACCTCCGCATCGTTGTCGTGAAGGGACTTCATCACCAAAGGCTGCCAGTCCGACTGTGCGTCAGGGAACGAGGCAAGCATTGCGATCCCGGACTGCCGTTCCGTGCTCGCCTCGCTCGAAAGAAGCTGCAGTGCATGATCGAGCGGCTTTTCGACCGGCTTTCCGAAATAGAACACTCCTCCGATGAAGAGGGCCACCACGATTGCGCCCCCGGCGAGGTTCCGGAAGGCGATGGCGATACTCGGCGCGTGTTTGAGATACCTCGAGATGCCGCTGATGAGGAGCCCGGTCGCGAGGAGGACAACGACGAGAGGGCTGGTCGGGAGTCCGGTCGTCCATGAGAGTTTTACTCCGATGAAGCTGATGATCGCCCCCGCCGTCCATCCGATGGCGAGCCTCGTGCTCAGTTTTTCCGACAGGAGCATCGCCCCGACCGAGGGGATGACGAGGTAACTGAACACCAGAAAAACTCCTGCAATCGCAACGGAACTCGTGATGACGAAACCGAACGACATGTAGAACAAGAAATCCCACAGCCTCACATTGATCCCATTCGCTTCAGCCTGCTCGGGGTTGAAGGAGATCGCCATAAATTTCTTCCGGAAGATGAAGTGAAACGCGCCGACGAGAGCGTAAATGATCGCCGTCTTGATGACGACGTGTCCCTGCACCCATAGGAGTTCCCCCTTGATGATGTGATCGAGCTCCTGCGGCCCGAGGGCGCTCTTCGAAAGGACGAGGATCGTGGCGGCAAAGGTGACGGCATACACGATACCGATGATCGCCTCATGCGGGACCCGCTCGCCCTTCATCCTCGTCGCCGAGAAGATGAACGCTCCGAAGATCGTGAAGGCGAGTGAGTAGAGATAGAGGGCGGTGAGGTCCTTCCCGACTTCATACCCGAGAAGGACGCCGATCACGGTGCCGAGGGCGGCGATCTGCGCGAGCGCCAGGTCGACAAAAATGACCTTCCGCGCGACGACATGGACGCCGAGGTAGACATGGATACCGGTAAGAACGAGACAGGCCGCGAGGGGCCATATCATCGTCGAGGGAAGGTAAAAGAACTGCTCCATAGGACTCCTGTGATGAAACCGTTATGACTGTGCCTGGAGAACCTTTTCGAGAAGGTACGTAATGAGGTTCTCGTACGTTGAGACATCCTCGTTCGCCCAGACATCGAGGTAGGTGACGATCACTTTGGCGCCGGTCTTGCTCGCGACGTAGTCTGCAGCATCGGTGGCGTAGAAGTTGTCGTTGAGGATCACCTTGATTCCCTCACGCTTGACGAGGGCCACGACATCGTCGCGGTGCTGCGGCGGAGGGGGGATCCCCGGCTTCTCTTCGAGCTCCCCGGCGATCGACAAACCGAACCGGTCCGCGAAGTACACGTAGGTTTTGTGATACGAAATGATTTTCTTCCCCTGGAGGGGGAGCGCCATCTTCATCCAGCCGCCGAGTTTTGAATCGAGGTGTCGGGAAGCCAGCCAGGAAACGAGGTCTCCATCTTTCGCCTTCCGGGTGAGGATGTCGCCCCCTTTCTTTCCGAGGAGATCGAGAAGTTCGCTTCCGAACATCTTCTCGTCGAGCCGGTGTTTGAAAGCGTCGAGGTGCTTGTCGTAGTAGTCTCCGTTCGCCGGGTCAAGCTCCTTGAGCCGCGCGCCGATGTTCTCCGCGACGATCTTGATATTGAACGGGTCGAGCCAGATGTGAGGATTTCCCTGGGGATGGATATCGCCCCATGCCCGGGAAACCTCAGTCGGCAACTCCTTCACCGGCACGTTGATCGTGGCGATGAGGTGGCCCGGGCTCCCGGGACCGATGTTTGGATTCCCCGAGGCATCGACGACGTTCTTTGCCCAGAGGTCGAGCGAAAGGCCGTTTTCGATAAAGAGGTCGGCGTTCGTCGTTACTTCGTTCATCCTCGGAGTGGGCGTCACGTAGTGCGGGTCTTGCCTGGGGTTCGCGAGCGCGATGACGCTGACATGGTCGCCTCCCACTGCCTCAGTGACGTACTTGAGATAGTTGAGCGTGGTGACGACGTTAAGCTTCTTTGTCTGCGCCTCGGAACCTTGAACGACCCCGATGCACAGCGCCAACGTAATCATGAGAAAGAGACGTGTGTTCATTAAAAACTCCTTTAAGTTGAGAGTTGCTTCGTTCGGCTACCGGTTGACCCAGTACGGTTCGACCGGGTGAGAGCCGAAGACGACGTTGGCCTCAAAGATGATTGAGTTCGTGTTGTTGAGCGAGGCGACGAGCGCATCACTGCTCTTATGCTCGAACCCGAGCCGGAATCTGAGGAACTCTGTTGTGTAGTAGCTGACGTACGCCGAGATCGCCTTCGTCACCTGCGCGTCATTCGTCGGTTCTTCGACCCAGTCATACCGGACGCCAAGATACGTCCAGTACGAACACTGGTACTGAAGATAGCCAAACCATCCGACCGGGTTTTCCTTTACAAAGGCCCGCAGGGAATCCGAAATGAATCGGTCGGCGACATACGCCTCTGCCCCGGCAACGAATGAGTGACTTTCCCTTCGTTCTGTCGGCGCCCACTTGTACGTCAGGTCGCCTCCGAAAAGATGAGTGTTCTGGGATCCGGTTTCGGTATAGGCGCTCGCTCCGAGAACCAGAAGGTGTTCGTTGTTCCAGTCCTCCGAGAGGGTCAGCCGGCCGACATATGCCGGTTGATGCGTCAACTGTCCCTGCGAGAGAGCGATATCTCCCCCGCGCACGACGTCTGCATTCGCCTCGAAGGTTGCACCGGGAACGGGCGATGGCAAGAATATCTGAGCGTCGAGACCGACGGGGTTGAAGCCCGATTCGAAGAACTCGCCGTGCTCCGTCCCAAAGAATTTTGACACTACAAGGGGTCGCGTCGTCCAGGGGAGGTCGTGGAGGTGTGTGACATTGTCTACCCCGAGCGGAGCCCGGTAGCGTCCGAGTTTGAGCTTCAGACCGAGCGGGGCCGACTCGATGATCGGGAGGCGCTTGATCAGAGCATAGGCCTCCTCGGCGTCGATTGAATATCCCTGTCCAGCCTCGTCTTCGAGGGAGATGATCGTCACCGCCTCGGCATATGGGTCGACGGCGGAGCCGAGTTCCATTTCAACCGTGCGGAGAAACGGCTTGTTGCTGATGACGGTGTTCCCGGTCGCATCGTACACTGTCTTGTCGTCGTGTCGGGCCGCAAAATTGATGAACGCGGTCATCTTCGGGTTCAGCGCGATCGGAGCGGTGGAACGCGAGACAGCATCGATCTTATTTTCAAGCTCCTGGAGGCGCTTGTCGAGTCTCTCTTCCACCGCATCGAGTTCGTCTTCCTGCGAGGAGACTCCGAGAGTGTCCGCTCTGAGCGATTGTACCTCCTCCTTCAATTTCCTGATTTCACTCCGAAGCTCGTTGACATCGCCGTTCGTTGAGTCGGGCGCCTGGGCAAACGCTGCAACGGCGAGGAATGTCAACATTCCTGAAACGTAGAAACGGCTCATGGTTCACCTGGAAAAGTGGGAATAGTTCTACGAGAGCTGGTTCGATTTGCGCGACGACCTTACGAGAGAGAGCCTGTCACGGCAGGCGGTCCTCGCCGGAACGCGGTGACATGAACCCCGATCGAAGGCGCAGGGCTGAGGAGAGGCACAACGGTGCTGGTGTTGCCTTGCTGGGGATGCGCAATGAAGGCGGCGGCTGGGGCCGTCGTCCCGTTGAAAGACCCTGAACAGATTGCGCACGGTTCGACGTGCGATGCATCGAAATGGTGGCAGTTGTCGGCATCGGCATGTGACTCAATGGCCGGTCGCCCGGAGCCTGCCGTTCCGTCGAGGTCGTGGTGAATGGCGACGAAGACGACAACCCCGAGAAGGGGCGCCACGAGGGTGATGATCGATGAGAATGCCTGTCTCCCGGAAGTCATTCGCGTGCATAATATATCTATTTTGCTCTTTAAAGCCAACGGAACATCCTTTCCAGAGAGGAATCTGTTGTCTTTGACGCAAAATTCGTATATTATTGAAACCTTCCTGCCCCAAAATCGGTTGCCATAATCAAGGGAATGAGCTTCTTTCGCCGACAGGCCAGTGCCGCACTGGTGATCTTTGTCCTTTTTTCCGACGGTTACGTCGTTGTTCCGTGGGAAGGGATCGGTCTGTTCCACTCCAATACTGCTCCGACTGCTCAGTGCTGCTGCGCCCACCAAACCGATGATGGATCATGTCCCTGCTGCAACGCAAAGCACCGGTCACGACCGGCCAGCGGTGAATGCCGCCTGACAGCCTCTTCATGTTCGGCGGCCGTCGTGACCCTGGTACCGAATGTCCTCGACCCGGCAACGCCATCCCCGTGTATGACGGGATTGCGCTGCGCTTCGTTCCTCGCAGACAGATTCCATCCGATGATCCACGCTCTTCTCCCCGGCTCGGAGAGCGATCTTCTCCATCCCCCTCAACCCCTCTTCTCGTAGCATAGTTACTTCTCTGCGTCTGCCGTGTAAAACGACTGACGACGTAGAGTATTCCATTCACTTGAGAAGAGGAACTTCATGCGAAGAGCCAAATTATTTCTTGCGCTATTCTCATTGCTTTGTGCGGCAAAGAGGAACGCTGCCGCGGCCGAGCCCGACACGGCCGGCAGCCACATCGTGCAGCTTCCCGAAGTCACTATCACCGCCAGCCCCGTCGAACGGCAGACGCCGATGAGTACCATCGTCGTCTCCCCTGACGAGATCCGGCAAACGGTGGCGACAGATTCGTGGGATCTCCTGCGCCAGACTGCCGGACTCGAGGTCCATGAGCAGGGGCAGGGTCCCGGCTTTGCCTCGGATGCATCGATCCGCGGTTTCAGTTCCGACCACTCCACCGACATGGCCCTCTGGATCGACGGCGTGCCGATCAACGAGCCGGTGAACGGACACGCGGAGGGGTACGACGATTTCAGCCTCCTTATGCCTGCTGCGATCAGTTCTGTCAACCTCATCAAGGGGCCCACAAGCGCCCTCTACGGTAACTTTGCCATGTCGGGAGTACTCAACGTCCGAACGCTGGAGAAAATGGAGGGTACGGAGCTCTCACTCAGCGGCGGCTCGTACGGCAAGTTCGACGGAACGCTCCTCACCGGCTTTGATCACGACGAGAACAGCGCCGTCCTCGGGTTCCGGGGGGTCCGCGAGGACGGATGGCGTCCGAACAGCGGGTACAATCTCGAGCAGGGACATGCGCGATTCGTGCAAAGCCTCTCGTCGGTCTCGACTCTCGATGCAGGGGTCGAGCTCTATACTTCCGATTGGAGCTCGCCGGGGTCCCTGACGCAAGCCCAATTCGACCAGCACGATTTCGGGGTCGCGGCGAATACCACCGACGGCGGTTTCAAACACAGGGGACAGGAGCGTGTCAGCTTGAGAGTAACCCCCGACTCGGTCCTTTTCTGGAGAACGACGCTTTATTCGACGCAGGGGCGATGGCAGCTCTTTCTTACAACGCCCCCTGAAGGGGGACTCACCGAGGGATCCGGCAGTCAAACGGAAGAGGAAGACACGCGTTACGGATTCGGGGCGACGAGCGCGCTCACGTGGCTTTTCCCTCGCGGCGAAGTGACGGTCGGAGCTGAGGGGAGGTTCGATCACTCCGACTACGAGAACTGGCTCACGACAAACAGAACGAGGGAAGCGGCTCAGGTTCAGCTCAATGCGCACCAGGAAACCGGAGCTCTCTTCCTTCAATCGTCGGAGCGTCTGGACAGGTTGACGCTGACACTCGGGGGACGCTACGATCTCCTCGATGCCGTCTCGGTTCCGGTCGGAGATGTCTCCTCGAACGCAACAAAGGGGATCTTCTCGCCGAAGGTGGGTGCCATAGCGGCCCTCGGAGAAAACGCCTCGGTCTACGCGAATGTCTCGCGGGGGTTCCGATCGTCCGACGGGACGATCGAGACTCCGTCACTCCCCTTTATCACCGCCTGGGCGTACGAAACGGGAGTAAAGTATGATGCCGGGCGCATCAGCGGGAGCATTGCGCTCTTCCGGATGGACGTGAGCAATGAACAAACCTTCGACCCCATCACACTGACATCGACGAACGGCGGCCGAAGCCGAAGGCAGGGGGTTGAGGCCGACCTCTCGGTTCGATTCACCGATCACCTGCGTCTCTCCGCCGACTGGACTTTCAACGATGCCCGGTACCGGAATCTCATCACGGAAGACGAAGATACACTTTCGGGAGCGAGGGTGTACAACACCGCAAAGTACATCGGCATCGCGGCGCTTGAATACGCTCCGCATCCCCGTTGGGATGTCCGGCTCAGCTCGAATGTTGTCGGGCCGTACAGCCCCTTCGACGAACCGGGAGTCGTCCTTCCGTCGTATGCTATTCTCTCACTCTCCGTGGGGCACTACGAGGGTGAGGCTTTCTTCCAGATAGGCATCAGGAACCTCGCAGATAAGTACTACCCGGAACTTGTCGCGGGAGGTTTTGTGAATCCCGGACAGCCCCGTTCACTCTATGCTACGGTGAACTATGGTCTCTAAACGCATTTCATTTCTCTTGGCCGCGGGGTGTGCACTGTTCCTTGCGTCCGGCTGCGGCGTCCGTAATGGCGCAACGGACAAAGCTCGGGAGCAGCAAAGGGCCCGTGCGTCGTTCGCAAACGTTCATCTCGACAATTCGAACGACCTCGTCTGCGGAATGTCGCTCGCCGCAGAGGTCGGCGACACGGCACACTACGCCGGGAAGGTCTTCGGCTTCTGCTCGCAGGGATGCAAGGAGAAGTTTGCGGCAAATCCTTCTCAATACCTTGCCGCAAGCGGAGAATGACGCGGGGGTAGTGAGGGAATGTTGGCGGTGCACCCTGTCGGTGGCCAACGTTCCTCATCTTGACTCTTGAAGTCTTATTCCATAGACTAAAGTCTGTTGAGTTGAGGACGAAAGTCGTTTTCTGAACATTTTATCAGCACTCTTCCTTGCACATTCCTGACGGCTTCCTCGATACCAAGACGGTGATAGCCACATCCGCCCTCTCCGTGGCGGGTGTGGCTGTCGCCCTGCGGCATTTCAAGGCTGAAGATCAGCCTCGCAAAATTCCGCTCCTCGGTCTTACCGCTGCCTTTGTCTTTGCCTCGCAAATGCTGAACTTCCCGGTTGCGGGGGGGACCTCCGGCCATCTCATCGGCGCTGTCCTTACGGCGATCCTCCTCGGTCCGAGCGCGGCCGTCATCGTCATCACCTCGGTCCTTGTCGTTCAGTGTTTTCTCTTCGCAGACGGGGGTGTCTCTGCGCTTGGAGCGAACGTCTTCAACATGGCGCTCGTCGCTCCTCTTGTGGGGTACGCCATCTACGCTGCAATGCACAAAGTCTACTCCGGCATCAGAGGGACCATTGTCGCTGCGAGCTTTGCGTCCTGGTGTTCAGCGGTCATCGCTTCGGTCTGTTGTACGGGTGAACTCGCCCTCTCAGGGACGGTCCCATGGTCCACGGCTTTTGTCGCGATGACCGGGGTTCACGCACTTATCGGCATCGGGGAGGGGCTTATCACGGCGCTGGTCCTCGCCGCCCTCCATGCGACACGCCCCGAGCTTCTCCGCGCAGAAGACGAATCGGGGAGGCCGGGCGATGCGAAAACGTTTGTTCTCTACGGTCTTCTCGTCGTCATCGGTCTTCTTCTCTTTGTTGTCCCGTTCGCCTCGCCCCTTCCCGACGGCCTTGAGCGGGTCGCGAAGGACCTTGGCTTTGACTATACTGCCGCCAAACACCCCGCTCTTCCGGCTCCGTTTGGGGCCTACAGGTTCCCGGGCATTGCCGGGGGAGCCGCTTCGGCCGTCGTCTCCGGGATCGTGGGGGTTGTCGCCGTCTTCGCCCTCTCGGTAGGTCTTTCGTTTGTCCTCTTCCCCAGGGGGGGAAAAACCGTCCAACAGAAACCGTAGCCGGCTCCCCATGCATCACGATTTCCTGGATCGCTACAGCCGGAGTGACAGTCCGATGCACCGGCTCTCCGCCGGGGCAAAAATGTCCGGCGCTCTCCTCTTGATCGGAGCGATCATAACAGTTCCACTGCGATTCGGCTGGTTTTTTCTCCTCGCTTTCGGCGGGTTGATCACAGCCGCTCGCGTCAGTAGGGTTCCTGCACGGTTCCTGGTGCGGCGCCTCCTTTTTCTCGAGCCGTTCGTTGCGGGCGTAGCGGTCCTCTCCTTGTTGCGGGAAGGCGGGTGGATCGTCTTCGCCGGCATCGTTGTGAGGAGCACTCTCTCGCTTGCAACAATCCTTCTCCTGACGAACACAACGTCGTTTTCAACGATGCTGGAGGTCCTGAGAAAGTTGAGGATCTCTCCCACCTTCATCACCATCCTCGCGTTGATGTATCGCTACCTTTTCGTCCTTGTGGATGAAATGGAGAGGATGCAGCGCGCGCGGATGAGCCGCTCGTTCACGAAAGGTGACCGTCGGCTCTGGCGATTGCTCTCAACGACAATTGGCGAGCTCTTCGTTCGGTCGAGCGAGAGGGCAGAGAGGATTTACGCGGCGATGTGTGCGAGGGGGTGGCAATGACGCCGGCCGTCAAAGTCGAGAATCTGAACTTCTCCTTCAACGCCGGGTCGCCGGTCCTGAGTGCTGTCACCTTCGAAGTGCCGGAAGGGGAGTGCCTGGGGCTCATCGGCCCGAATGGGGCCGGGAAATCAACTCTTCTTCTCCATCTCAACGGCATCCTCCCCGAAAAGAAGTCCGGTCGGCCCTCGGTCTTCATTTTCGGCGAGCCGGTCGCCGACGAGGGAATCGAAAACATCCGGCGTGCCGTTGGGTTCCTCTTTCAGAACCCCGACGACCAGCTCTTCTGTCCCACGGTCTACGAAGACGTTGCGTTCGGACCGAAACAGTTCGGAATGCCCGACAGTCACATTGGCGAGATCGTCACTGATGCTCTGGCCAAGGTCGGACTTCGCGGCTTCGAGCGGCGTTCTCCGCACCATCTCAGCCTCGGCGAAAAACAGAGGGTCTGTCTCGCCGGTATCCTCGCCTCCCAGCCGAAGATCCTGGTTCTCGATGAACCGACGAGCGACCTTGATCCGCGGGGGAAGCGTGAGCTCATCCATCTCCTTCAGTCGATTCCGACGACAAAGATCATCGCCTCTCACGACCTGGAGCTCATCGTCCATCTCTGCTCGCGGACTCTCGTTCTTGACAACGGCAGCATCGTCGCGCAGGGAGGGACGCGAGAGATTCTCTCGGACGAGCAGCTCATGCTCGCTCACGGCCTGGAAAAACCGCATATTCTCCAGCACATTCACCCGCATCCCCGCACGTAACGACAGCGCTCAACACCTTCCCCCCAACTCCCTCAGATGTGATAGGACAGTTTAAGCACCACGTTCCGTGGTTCCTCCCAGCTTGCTCCGCTGAAATAGGCCCCCTTGATGAGATGTTCGTGGTCGAGCAGGTTTGTCACGTAGAGCGAAGGCTCGAGCGTTGAGCCGTCCTGGAGACGGAAGAGGCGGCCGACGCTGACATTGAAGATCCATGACGGAGCTGTATGCCCGGAGGTGTTGAAGTCAAAGAGCCCGGTTGTGAACACTGCGTCCGGATTGCCGTTCGCAAGGCCGGAGCCATAGATGCCGACAAGGTTTACAAACCAATCCCTTGGCTGGTAGTTGAGCCCCGTGACAATTGAGAGCCGTTGGTCATGGTCGAGGTCAGTGCCGTTCCCGTCAGTGTCGAAGTCGAGGAACCCGCCGCTGATGAGCCCGGTGCCGTACGCATGCGTGATGGCCCCGTTGAGGTATCCGGAGAAGGGAGTTTCGGGCAAACTGTACGTGAGGCCCAGCTCGATCCCCTGTGTTTTCACCTCGGCGATGTTCACGGGAGTCTTGATAGCGCTGTTGCCGACCGTTTGGTCGTCGACACCCGGAGTGGCATCCTTGTTGAAATACGCGAGCTTGCTCCGAAGGCCGAAATCGAAGGTGTGCGTGTAGACGGCTTCGTAGAAATTGTCCCTCTCCGGCAAGGTCGGAACCAGCGTATTGCTCACGTTGAGCGCGATCGTCCTCAGCCCCTCGATATTTGTCGGCATGAAAAGCTTGCCAAAATAGAGATACGCGGAGTTGTTCTCGTCGATGAGGAAATTCCACCTGATGCGGGGACTCACCTGGTGTTGAAACGGAATGTTGGGGGCGATATGCTGGTCGTAGCGCCCTCCGACCTCGAACGATGTCCACTCCAGTGGATGGTACTCCACTTCACCGAAGAACCCGAAGTCGGATCCGCTGAAGTTGGTGACTGACGACGGGCCGGGGTTTAGCGCTGAATCTTTTGAGGTGAAATCCTCCGATCCGCTTGTGCTCGAAAAATTGAGACCTACCTTGTACATGAATTCGTGAGAGAACCGTTTGTCGAAAGTTGTTCTGACCCCAAGGGTCGTAAAGGTCCGATCTTCGTAAAGGAGATAATTGTTGATGGTATCCCCTTCGAATTGGAAGTTGGGCGGGTCAATGGAGCCCGGGCTATAGGTCAAACCTCCCTCCCTTGCGTAGGCGCCGACGAACAGGTTCGATTCGCGGTCAATGTCGGAGTTCAGCACGCGGAAGTATGAAACGTTCTGGAAAGAATTGGAAGTCTTCTGAACATCGTCTGCAATCCCCTCCGCAGAATCGTACGGAACTTCGGTGTTCGTCTTCCCGAGGTTGAGGTTCGCTGTAATGTATTCGTTGTCGCTCAGCACATAATCGAACTTCCCGTAGAGAAAATAGTCGAAGCCATGGTCGTTAAAAATATCGGAGGTGGGGGGATCGATGCGGCGGTCGGTCTCCTGACGGGAGCCTGAGATGAAAAACCCGAGCTTTCCGATGTGGTCGCTGATGGAGAGATCCTGACCGTTTGAGTTGAGAGCCCTGAATGGACCGATTCTGTTTCCGAGGGTATCCCCGGATCCATTTCCGCTCCCCGGCTTGAATGGCGTTGTTCCGTTGAAGACAAGATAGCTCCCTCCGTATGTGGATGCGTCGAGGTGGAACGCGCCGGTCGGGACGCGGTTGTTGAGGTCAATGATCGCCGACATCTGTCCCCCGTACTCGGCAGGGAATCCCCCCGTGATGAACGTCGTTCGGTCGATGACTTTCGGGTCGACAACCTCGTTCAGCCCTCCGAAGACGCCGAGAGGGATTGGAATTCCGTCCACGTAGTATGTGAACTCGCCATGCTGACCCCGGATGTGCACCTCTCCGGTTGGTGCGCGGACAGCCCCCATGAGATTTTCCTGGATGACATTCGTCATTCGGGCGGTCGGCGGCGCGTGGAAGGTCTCCGACTCGAAGACCTGATTTCCGGTCACCGGATTGATATGGGAGGCGGTCGGCTCCCTCTGTCCGACGACGACGACTTCCTTTTCGGAACTACCGAGGGAGTGGAGGCTGATGCTGTAGGATTGGTGGTCTCTGTCGATGACAACCGAATCGACGAACGTGGCGTACCCGACGAACCACGCGCTGATCCGGTACCCTCCTGACCTGATGTCCCTGAAGCGGGCGATCCCTGCCGGATTCGTCACTGCATCGGCAACATACCTGCCGTCCTGTGAAAGGGCAACGCGGGCGAGTTCAATGGGAATATGCCCATCCGAGTCGCTGACCGATACGCGATACTGCACTCGCTCGTTGTCGGGTGCGGGGGGATCGCTTTCGACGGGACGATCGCTCCCGCGGCTGATTGCCGGCATGCCTCTTGTCTCCGATCCACCGGCTCTCCCGGG
>DATJQP010000027.1:0-12071 GCA_035505655.1 Bacteroidota bacterium | reverse complement strand
CCTGATCCGGAAGTGTATCCCCCCGGTCGAGAAGGCGCTGAAGGATGCAGGACTTCAGCCGAGCCAGATCGACGAAGTGATTCTTGTCGGTGGGATGACGAGGGTGCCGAGGGTCCAGCAGCTCGTAAAGGATGTTTTCGGGAAGGAAGGACACAAAGGAGTGAACCCGGATGAAGTTGTCGCCGTCGGCGCCGCAATCCAGGGCGGAGTGCTCTCCGGCGACGTCACGGATGTTCTTCTCCTCGACGTCACCCCTCTTTCGCTCGGCATCGAAACGCTCGGGAGCGTTATGACGAAGCTCATCGACGCGAACACGACGATCCCCACGCGCAAGAGCGAGGTCTTCAGCACGGCTTCGGACAGCCAGACCTCCGTGGAGATCCACGTTCTCCAGGGAGAGCGACCCCTCGCAAGCGATAACCGGACGCTCGGTCGATTCCATCTCGACGGCATACCGCCGGCACCTCGCGGCGTTCCGCAGATCGAAGTGACATTCGACATCGATGCGAACGGTATGCTTCATGCGAGCGCCAAGGACAAGGCGACGAACAAGGAGCAGAGCATCCGTATCACCTCCTCATCCGGATTGAGCAAGGAAGAGGTGGAGAAGATGAAAAAGGATGCCCAGGCGCACGCGGCCGAGGATACGAAGCGAAAAGAAGATATCGACCTGAAGAATCAGGCCGACAACCTCGTCTTCTCGACGCGGAAGCAGGTCAAAGATCTCGGCGACAAGATGGACAGTGCGACGAAGTCGAACCTCGAATCGGCTGCGAACGCCCTCGAAGAGGCGATCAAGGCGAACAATGCGGCCGACATCAAGGCGAAGATGGACGCGCTCAACGGCGTCTGGAACGAAGCGTCGACAAAGATGTACGACGCCGCGCGGCAGAAGGCCCCCGGCGGACCCGAAGGCCCGCAGCCGGGACCCGGTGCCGGACCCCAGGCCGGTCCGTCGGAGAAGAAGGATGAGAAGAAGGTTGAGAACGCCGACTTCGAAGTTGTGGATGACAAGTAACCACCCCGAATGAGCAAATCCGAGTTCGCTCGGAACCGAGGACGAACGATCCGGCAGAAGGCGAGGCGAGCAACCTCGCCTTTTGTCTACATGGACCGTGGCGCGAAGAATCGCGCGAAGGGATGAGAGCCATGGATCCCGACGTTGTGGCGTTACTTCTTCTTGCTTGGACGGCAGTCGCGCTTCTCGCGGGCATCGTTGTCCTTGTCGCGCGAAGGCGGACGATCGGGAATTTTGCGGCGCTCACGGCCTTCCACGATTTCCAGACGAAGGAAAAGCAAGCGGGGATCGAAATTTTCATCGAAAAGAAATCGGGGAAACAGGATAAGAATCAGGAAAGCGGTGACGCCGATCCAACGGCGCGCCCGGGAAGGAATACCAATGAACTTCAATAAATTTACGATCAAATCGCAGGAGGCAGTCCAAAATGCCCAGGAAATCGCTTCCAGCTACGGAAATCAATCTATCGAACCGGAGCATCTCCTTGCCGCATTAGTGCAGGACCAGCAGGGAATTGTCACGCCGATTCTCCAGAAGCTCGGGGCTAACCTCGACTACGTGAAGATCAAGATCAACGAGCTCGTCGAGAAGCTTCCTAAGATTCAGGGAAGCGCCCAGCAGTTTATCTCGCCGGTGACGCAGAAGATGCTCGAGAAGGCGCAGGAAGAGGCGGGAACGCTGAAGGACGAATTTGTCAGCACCGAGCATCTCCTCCTCGCACTTCTCGAACAGAAACAGAACAACGGAACCAAGCTCCTGCTCGACCAGGGAGTCACGCGCGAAGGAGTTCTGAAGGCCCTGAAAGACGTTCGCGGGTCGCAGCGGGTCACCGATCAGAATCCGGAAGACAAATTCCAGTCGCTGGAGAAATTCGGCCGCGACCTCAACGAGCTGGCTCGCAAAGGGAAGCTGGACCCGGTGATCGGGAGAGATGAAGAGATCAGGCGTGTCCTCCAGGTCCTTTCACGCAGGACGAAGAACAACCCCGTCCTCATCGGCGAGCCGGGGGTGGGAAAGACAGCGATCGCCGAGGGGCTCGCGCACAGGATCATCCAGGGAGATGTTCCCGAGAACCTCAAGACAAAGAGGATCGTCGCCCTCGATATGGCGGCGATGATCGCCGGAGCGAGCTTTCGCGGCCAGTTCGAGGAGAGAATGAAGGCCGTCCTGAAAGAGGTCGAAGATTCCAACGGCGAAATTATTCTCTTCATCGACGAGCTTCATACGCTCGTCGGTGCAGGGGCCGCACAGGGTGCGGTCGACGCATCGAACATGCTCAAGCCGGCTCTGGCAAGGGGCGACCTGCGTGCGATTGGAGCGACGACGCTCGACGAGTACAAGAAGCATATCGAGAAAGACCCCGCTCTCGAACGGCGCTTCCAGCCGATTCTTGTCGAAGAGCCGAGCGTCGAGGATACGATTTCCATCCTCAGGGGACTCAGCAACCGGTATGAAGTCCATCACGGCGTCCGGATCACCGATGCGGCGATCGTGGCCGCGGCCCAACTGAGCGACAGATATATCTCGGACCGGTTTCTTCCCGACAAAGCGATTGACTTGGTCGATGAAGCCGCCTCAAAACTCCGGATTGAGATCGACTCGATGCCCGAAGAGCTTGATCAGGCGGAACGAAAGATCAAGCAGCTCGAAATCGAGAGCGAAGCCGTGAAGCGGGAAAAAACCGCGGACTATGCCGATGAGGTCGACAAGGCGGCCATTGAGAATCGGCTGAGCGAGATCAGGCGGGAACTCGCCGAGTTGAACCAGAGACGGAACGAGCTGAAAGCGCACTGGCAGAACGAAAAAGCGCTTATTCAGAGCATCCGCTCGATGAAGGAACAGATGGAGCAGACCCGCGTCGAAGCCGACCGGAAAGAGCGGGAAGGTGATCTTGCAAAGGTCGCCGAGCTGAGGTACGGCGTCATCGCGGGCCTCGAGAAAAAGATCCGTGCCGCGACGGCAAAACTTGCCGATGTCCAGAAGACCCGCACGATGCTCAAAGAGGAAGTGGACGCAGAGGATATCGCCGAGATCGTCTCCAAATGGACCGGGATCCCGGTCACGCGGATGCTTGAGAGCGAGAGGACAAAACTTCTCCACCTGGAGGAGAAAATCCACGAGCGGATGGTTGACCAGGAAGAGGCGGTGAAGGCGGTGAGTGACGCGATCCGCCGCAGCCGGGCCGGACTCCAGGACGAGAGGCGTCCCATCGGCTCCTTCATCTTCCTCGGTACAACCGGAGTCGGGAAGACCGAGCTCGCCAGGTCGCTTGCCGAAGTTCTCTTCAATAACGAGGAGGCGGTGGTCAGGATCGACATGAGCGAGTACATGGAGAAGTTCTCCGTTTCCCGTCTCATCGGCGCGCCCCCGGGCTATGTCGGCTACGAAGAAGGTGGCCAGCTGACCGAAGCCGTGCGGCGGAAACCGTACTCCGTCGTCCTTCTCGACGAGATCGAAAAAGCGCATCCGGAGGTATTCAACGTGCTTCTCCAGCTCCTCGACGACGGCCGGCTCACCGACTCGCAGGGGCGGACGGTGAACTTCAAGAACACCGTCGTCATCATGACCTCGAACCTCGGATCTCAGCTCATTCAGGAACGGCTCGCCGGCGGGAACGGCGAACCCGATTGGGAACAGGTCCAGGGTGAGCTTCGCGCACGGCTTTATGAGCTTCTCCGGCAATCGGTCCGGCCCGAGTTCCTCAACCGGATCGACGAGATCATCCTCTTCAAGCCACTGTCACGGGACGACATCAAGAAGGTGGTCGATCTGCAGCTTCACCGCTTTGCCCATCTCCTGGAACAGAGAGGAATGACTCTGTCGGTCTCGGACGAGGCGAAGGAATGGCTCGCGCGCCTCGGGTATGACCCGGCGTTCGGAGCGCGTCCACTGAAACGGGTAATCCAGAAACACATCGTCAACACTCTTTCCGAGAAGATCCTCGCGGGTGAGTTCTCGGACGGCGACAATGTCGAGATCGTCCTCGACCGCGAAGGGGTCATCGGCTTCCGAAAAATGAGGCAATCGGCATGAACGACCGGTGATGTGCAGGGATCGGGGCAAATTTGATTTCCCACCGGAAACTCTCTACATTTGTTCGGCAGGCGCGGACTCTCCGCGCATGCCGGCCCGGTCCCTAATTATGAGAGAATGAATGAGTCTGGCTGCCGCAGCAATTCCCTTCTCGTCGTCATCAGCTTTCCAGCAAACCCTTCGCCAGTTCACCGAATCACCGTCAATCGCAAAAGTGTACGTACTCCATGACGGCGGTCCGTTGCCCGATTCGCCGAAATGCGTGGCCGTCAAAGTGAAGGATCCGTTCTCAGGCTCCACGATGGATCTCCTTTTCCACCGCGTGACCGAGGAGTACCTCATCTTCGTCGCCCGTCCGGAGGCGATTGAGCTTGTCCCCAATGGGATCGAGCGGGGAGTCGAGGTGGCAGTTCGTTCAGAGGCCGGCATGTCATACGGAGATTATTTGGAGCTGAAAGGAAGGACGTGCACGGAGCATCCGGTCGCCGACTATCAGCCGGGGAGTATCCGCGACAACTTCGACTTCGGCCCGCTCATGATCTTTTCGGTCCGATCGGTCCGACGGGCTTTGAAAAAGACCGGACGGCTTCTCAACACCCGTGGAGCGGGACTCTACGATCTTCGCCTGCGCCTCTCGAGTTACTTCTCGTTGGTTCACATCAAAGAGAACCTCTGCGCGCTCCGGAGAGGCAATGACGGATCGATAACCGAATCGCAGTTCAACTATGTTGACCCAAGGAACAGCGATGCGCAGAAGGAGATGGAGAAGGTCGCGACCGCTCACCTGAAACGGATCGGTGCGTACTTGGGTCCGGTTTTCAGGAAGACTCCCAGGGATTCGAGTAAATATCCGGTCCTCGCAAGCGTGATCATCCCTGTCCGGAACCGGCGAAATACGATTGCGGAGGCAATCGGAAGCGCGCTTAAACAGAAGGGAGAGTTCCCCTTTAACATCATCGTCATTGACAACCATTCGGACGACGGCACCACCGAGATACTCGCCAAGATGGCGCTCGGCAATTCCAAGATCCATCACATGATTCCGGATCGGCGCGACCTTGGGATTGGCGGGTGCTGGAACGTCGGGTTGAACTCAGAGCATTGCGGGAGATATGCAGTGCAGCTGGATTCGGACGATCTCTATGCTCACGAACACGCGCTGGCCGACCTTATCCGGGTTTTCTCCAGCGGAGATTACGCTCTGGTTGTCGGTGCATATAAATTGGTGGATGCCGGGCTGAAGGAGCTTCCGCCCGGCGTGATCGATCATCGGGAATGGACCGACAAGAACGGAAGGAACAATGCGCTCCGTGTGAACGGATTTGGCGCTCCCCGTGCGTTCAGAGCAGACCTCTGCCGGATGTATCCGTTTCCCAACGTCAGCTACGGCGAGGATTATGCCATGGGACTTCGGCTCTCGCGCGAATATCGTGTCGGAAGGATCTACGAGCCGCTCTATCTCTGCCGCAGGTGGGAAGGGAATTCCGACGCCTCGCTGACGGCCGAGAAGTCTCTTCGAAACGATTCGTACAAGGACTTCCTCAGAACACTCGAACTCCTTTCCCGCCAACGGCTGAACCGTGCCCGAACACCACACGCCCGATAGCCCGGAACTTCGCCGGCGAATTGCCGGCTCACTTCCTCTCGCTTCGGGTGAAGCGAACGCCGGTGAGCTCCTTTCGGACTTGTTCGAGACGCAGCGACGAGAGTGGCCGCAGTGCCGCGAAGGATACGACAGTTTTTTAAGGACGAAGAACCGCGAGGTCTCGGTCGGAGGGTCCACGGTCTGGCTTCAGTTCAATCCGGGGAGGATCGTCAGCACTGGAGCGCGGGTCGACGAGCGCTCAATCCGAGAACGCCCCTGCTTCCTCTGTGTGGAAGACCTCCCGTCTCAACAGAAGGGGTTGTCGTTCCACGGTGACACGCTCATCCTTTGCAATCCGAACCCCATCTTCGAGCGGCATTTCACCGCATCCCACATCAATCATGTCCCGCAAGAACTTGGCCCGAACGTCGAGCGATTCCTGTCGTTGGCCGAAGCGGTAGGCCCCGACTATTCGGTTTTTTACAACGGTCCGCGATGCGGGGCTTCCGCCCCCGACCATCTTCACTTTCAACTCTCTCCCAAAGAATCGATTCCTGTCGAGCGCGATTCGGAGGATAAGCTGAGGTTGAGAGAACTCAAAGTTGTCAGGTCGGTGAAGTACTGCACGATCCCGGGGTACGGAAGGTCGGTGATCGTGCTTCATGCAAGCTCAAGGGACTCCATCGCCGACGCGATCGCTGCGGTCATCAAGGCGCTGAAGGCTGTGTCGGGAGCGGACGGAGAGCCCATGCTCAATCTTCTCTGCTCGGTCGCCGGGCGCGATTGGAAGGTCGTGATCTTCCCGCGGAGGAAACACCGGCCAGAAATCTATTTTGCTCCCGAGGGGAAGAATGTCATGGTGAGCCCCGCGCTGGTGGATCTCGGCGGTCTTGTCATTACTCCGCTTCTTCGGGATTTCGAGAATCTTGACGGGAAGAGTGTCGGGAAGATTTTCGCCGAGGTGAGTCTGGATGAGACGATGACCGAGGCGGTCATTGCGACGCTCTGACTTCTGATCCGACAAAAATTCAACAGATTATCACGGGCATGATATCAGAAGAGCCGGTCATCAACGTTGGAATTCAGGACAATTGCCGCGAGGTGTGCGGGGAGTTCAACGGCTCGTTCGTCCTTGATGGCGGGGTAAACGGTGAAGGTGAATTCCGCGCCGCGGTCGAAGCAGGTTCGCTTGTGCTTCGATCCGGAACGGTGAAGCATCTCTCACAAGGGAAAAAACTTACGCTTCGCGGTCAGGGAGGGGCGACCTTCACCTTGAAGGGAGTCGACATCGGGAAGCAGTTTCACTGGTCGCGGAAAGAGGACCAGACATTCGCCGGATGGCTCGATATCGTTCAGCGAGACGATGGCACGATCGCAGCCGTCAACATGATCGGGTTGGAGGAGTACCTCGCCAGCGTTGTCTCCTCGGAAATGAATGGGGATGCCCCGATGGAGTTCCTGAAGGCGCATGCAATTGTTTCCAGAAGCTGGCTTGGAGCAATGATAGAAAACGCCCGCGGGTACAAAGAGCGCAGTGCTCCCCGGCGGATGACCGGGCCGGACGAGATCCTCAGGTGGTACGACCACGAAGATCATGATCTCTACAATGTCTGCGCGGATGACCACTGCCAGCGTTATCAGGGGATTGCAAAACAGGGGCGCGGACGGGCGGCCGAGGCGGTGCGGGCCACACGGGGACGGTTCATTACTTACGAGGGCGAAATCTGCGATGCGCGGTTCTCAAAAGCTTGCGGCGGGAGGACTGAACCATTTGAAAATGTCTGGGAGGATCGCAGGATTCCCTACCTCTCGTCCGTTTCGGATTCAGAGGCGGAGCTCCCCGGAATCGTCAGAGAGTCTGAGGCGGAGGATTGGATCCTCTCAAACCCGAAGGCTTATTGTAATACTTCCGACGAAGAATTGATACGCCGGGTTCTTCCGGCTTTCGATCTGGAGACCACCGGCTTTTACCGATGGGGGGTCGAATACGAACGCCAGCAACTGGAGTCGATCCTTCGCGAAAAATCGGGCATCGACTTCGGCACGCTCATGAACCTCATCCCGGTCGAGCGGGGACCGTCGGGGCGGATTGCGAGATTGAGGGTGGAAGGCACCAGGCGGACCGTTGTTGTCGGCAAGGAGCTCGAGATCAGGCGATGGCTCTCGGAGACGCACTTGAGAAGCTCTGCGTTCGTCGTGATGACTGAGAGGGAGGCCGACGGAACGCCAAAGAGATTTCTCCTTTACGGCGCCGGTTGGGGGCATGGAGTCGGAATGTGTCAGATCGGTGCGGCGGTGATGGCAGAAAGGGGATCGACCGCTGAGGAGATCGTCAGGCACTACTACCGGGGTACTTCTCTTTCCGTCCTGTACTAGGACGCAACAACGATATCTCCATGGACGAACTAAACAGAAGCGACAAGGCGAGCGTCACACGGCGACGGGGGCCCTGGAGTTGGGTGCCATCCCTCTATGTCGCCGAAGGTCTGCCATACGTCGCAGTGATGACGGTCTCGGTGATCATGTACAAACGTCTTGGGATCTCGAACGCCGAAATTGCATTTTACACAAGCTGGCTTTACCTCCCCTGGGTAATCAAACCCTTGTGGAGCCCTGCTGTGGAACTGGTCGGGCTCAAGCGACGATGGATTCTGATTGCGGAGCTCCTCATTGGTGCTCTCTTCGCCTGCGTCGCCCTCACGCTGCGGATGTCGGCGTTCTTCACCTACTCCCTTGCCCTTTTTTGGCTCCTAGCCTTTAGCTCCGCGACCCACGATATTGCGGTGGATGGATTCTACATGATGGGGCTGCCCGAGCACCAACAAGCGGCCTTTGTGGGAGTCCGGAGCACATTCTACCGTCTCGCAATGATCGCAGGCCAGGGTGCGCTGGTCGTACTGGCCGGGCTCCTCGAAGAGCGTTGGGGAGGAAATGTGCGCATGGCTTGGTCCGTGGCCTTTGTCGCCGCAGGGGTCGTGTTCTTACTTCTTTTTCTCTACCACCGAATCGTTCTTCCGTCGCCCGCCAGCGACGGGAGGCTACACTGGGTCGAGGGCTCGGGGCCGATGAGGGAATTCTTCCGCACGTTCACCCTCTTTTTCAGGAAACAGAATATCGGCGCGGTCCTCGCATTTCTGCTCCTCTACCGTTTCGCCGAGGCTCAGCTTGTGAAGCTGGTGCCGCCGTTTCTCCTGGATCCGCAACAACAGGGCGGGCTTGGGTTGACCACTGCTCAGGTTGGAGTCGTCTACGGAACGGTGGGGGTGGCCGCGCTGATTTGCGGAGGACTCCTGGGAGGATATGTCATCTCTCTCCATGGACTCCGGTTCTGGCTATGGCCGATGGTCGTTGCGATTCACCTGCCCGATCTGGTCTTCGTCTATCTTTCCCAGACCTTGCCGACAAATCTTCTCGTGATCAATGCCGCGGTTGCAGTCGAACAGTTCGGCTATGGCTTTGGCTTCACCGCGTATATGATGTACATGATCATGATTTCGGAGGGGGATCACAGAACCGCGCACTACGCGATCTGCACGGGGATCATGGCCATGGGGATGATGGTGCCTGGGATGCTCAGCGGGATGGTGCAGCAGATGGTGGGATACAAAAGCTTCTTTCTCTGGATCATGCTCTCGACGATTCCTGGAGTCATCGTCGCAGCGGCCGTCCGAATCGACCAGAAATTCGGCAGACGCGAGCCACGTTAAGGTCCATTCTCAACGCCACGATTTAGTACGCTTCCAAACCTTCAAGATGCCGCCGGCGTCACCGCTGGCGATGAGATCACCCGTCTGATTGAATTGGACCGCGACGACCGAGGAGGTATGGCCGGCGGCTTCGTCCAGCAGGCTTCTTGTCGTCACTTCCCACACTCTCAGTTCGTTGTCCCCGTAGCCGCAAACAAGAGAGTCTCCGCCGGAGCTGATCGAGACGGCATTTCCAGGTGTACCCCCGCCGGCGCTGCTTCCGATAAATCCGCCGAGCGGTGTTCCACTGCTCAACTGCCAGATACTCAGCGGATCGAGCTGTGAGACGCCCGCGGACACAACAAGGTCCCGGGCGTTGGTGACCGCCAGTGCTCTGAAAAAGTCGGTTGATTTCTGCGCGGTCCAGAGGAGCGATCCGTCAGCGCTCCTCCACGCCTTGATGGAATGGTCGTCGCTACAGCTAAGCAGCATTGAGCCATCGGGCGAAAAGACGATGGCATTGATCTTCGCTGCGTGTGCGGTATCAGACCAAACGAGCGTCCCGTCTGAAGCCCGCCACACCCCGAGGAATGGTGTGGATCCGCAGGCCCCTGCAACAAGGCTTCCGTCTCCGCTTACCGAGACCGACGAAAGGCCCGTGGCAAATGCCTTGATCGTCCTGAGAAGGCTCCGCGAGGGGATATTCCAGATCTGCACGTTTCCGTCACTTGTCCCCGTGACGAGCGTGGTTCCCGTTGGATTCGCTTCCAGAGCGGTAATCGGCGCCGGGCTCCCGCTGAATATCCCGGTCTGGATTCCTGTTGTTGCGTCCCAAACGGCAGCCGAGTTGTTTTGCGCGCTTGAGATGACACTGTTCGTCGCGCCGACAAACGAGACACCGGCGATTGCGCGATTGTCGGCCTGTATCGACTGTGATTCGAAAAACGCCAGGACATAGTTAAACGTCGCCGAGGGTGAGTAGGCGCTGGCGTTGTTGGTGCTGAGGGCCCGCACTCTGTACGTGTACGCCTGAGCCGAATCCAGTCCAACGTCAGTATACGTCGTCACATTTGCTCCGACCCTTCCAACCTCGTTAAAGTCTGAAGTCGCGGTCTTTCTTTCAACGGAGAATTGCTTCTCAATTGTCGAGTTATCGATCCACGTGAGCCGTATCGACGACGTGCTCGCGGTAGTTCCCCTCAGAGCATTCGGTCCCGGAAAATAGACGCTTGCAGCCGCCACGTTGGAGTAGGAGCTCTTATTCCCGTGAGAGGTGTAGCCCATGACCCGAAATTGATAGGAAGATCCCAGGAGATACCGCCCCGGCAGGATCAAGGTATCAGTGGCGACCGGGAGGGTCCTGACGACCGTGAATGACGCCGTATCAACAGCTTCCTCCACATTGACGAATTGGACGATCGAGTGGAGGCGTATCTGCCATGCCAGAGATATCGAAGTGTCCGAGAGCATTGAGGCGGTGAGCTGGGCAGGCGCCGTGACGACAGGCGTTATGATGGCAGGATTGCTAAACTTGCTCTTCAGGGTGTCAATGACAGCCCGGACGAGGTACGTGTAGGTCTGCGAAGTTAAATAGAGTCCCGAGATATCCAGACTCGTAGTGTTTGGCGGAAGGTTCGCGACGAGATCGTATGTTCCGTTGCTCTCCTGTGAGACGACCTGGTATCCCGTCTCCTTCGAACAATTGTCTTTCCAGGATAAACTTACGAGCGTGTCGCTCACGAGCTGAGCGCTCAGGTTTGTCGGCTGGAACCTGTAGATGGTGACGGTAAGCGTCGGCGTCACGGTGACATTGCTGTCCGTGTCGTACGCCTTCGCGAAAATCTGATGCTTGCTCGTGTCCGGAAGCTGACTCGTGTCCCAGGCGTACGTGTAGGGTACGTACAACATGTCTCCTCCCTTGGGGATTCTTCCGTCGATGTACAGCTGGACGTGAGCAATCCCTTTGTCGTCCGACGCATCGATGACAATCGTCGTGGTGTCGAGGATCTGCGACGACGGGGTAGGGGAGATGATGGTCACCTCAGGGTACGGGGAGACGCTAATGTTCTGGACGGTGCAGCGAAGGTTGATCAGTGAAACTGTGAGCAGGCCGGCCAGCAGAGAGACGTATCGCATCGGATGGGATCTTTCATAGGAAGATGTCGCACCAATATAGAACTAATTGAAAAGAAGAGCAATGAGAGAGACGGAATCCGTTCCATCAATGGTAAGCACTCAATTTGATTTTTGGATGATTTATTGATAGTTTCAAAACAAGAGAGGAGATCACGGTGAGAACTTGGGCTTCATCTCTCCTGATGAGCTTGCTGGCAGCCGGATGTGACGATCCGCTTCCTCCGTACCAGAGGCCAACGGCCATCGTTGAGACCGTCGTTCCCGCCGCCACGCTCGACACCGTCACTATTGTCGAGAGCTTCGAGGCATTCGGGCCCGACAGCAACCTGATACTGATTCCGGCGAGCCCCGTTCACTTCAAGTTCTATGCGGAGAATCTCTATGATGAAACGCTGTATGGGGCCGCGGCGATCTCCGGCAAGCTGGAGCTTTGGGTCTCTGACCGGCCTTACCTCAAGAGAACGATCTCGGTTTCCTCGGACAATTTGATGCCGACACTGGTCTACAACTCGAGGACACACAATCTCACCCTTGATCCTAAGACCCCTCTCTGGTTTGATGTCCCGTGGGACCTGAAGCAGGACAACGGCCGATTTCTCCATCACGACCTTCC
>DATJQP010000026.1:0-31831 GCA_035505655.1 Bacteroidota bacterium | reverse complement strand
ACAGGCGAAGCGGTCGCTAGTGTTCTTACAACAGAATATCGCGTCGGTCGGCGTTGAGGCACATGCCGAAGTCGTTGCCGGCGACGCCTTTGAGTATCTTACGAGACCACGCGCCTCGTTCGACATTGTCTTTGCCGATCCCCCGTACGAATTGGAGATGCTTCACCGGCTCCCGACCTACATTTTCCAGAGCGGCGTCGTTGCGCCGGAGGGATACCTCATCATTGAGCATCCCCAGAAGCTGGAGTTCGAGCCGAGTGTTTTGTGGGAACCGGTCGTGGTGAGAAAATACGGACGGACCGTAGTCACGTTCTTCCAGTCACAGCACGAGCGAACGCCATGAAAGTCGCACTCTATCCGGGCACGTTCGATCCGATCACGAACGGACACATCGACATCCTCGAACGGGGGATGGAGCTCTTCGACCGGGTCATCGTCACGGTGGCGAAGAATTCGACCAAATCCCCGATCTTTGACGAGGAGGAGCGGGTCGCGATGATCCGGGAGATCGTTAAGGAAAAGAAATACCGGAAGGTCACCGTCGAGAGCTTTGACGGGCTCCTCATCGATTTTGCGAGGGCAAAACACGCCGTCGCGCTGATCCGCGGGCTCAGGGCGATCTCGGATTTCGAGTACGAGTTCCAGATGGCGCTTATCAACCGGAAACAGGAAGAGCGGATCCATACGGTCTTCCTCATGCCCCACGAGAAGTACACGTACCTCAACTCGAGCATCGTCCGGGAGCTCGCGAGACTCCACGGAGAATTCAGGGCGTTCGTCCCCCCGAACGTCTACCGCCGGTTGAAAGAAAAAATGGGAAGGCGATAATCCGTCGCTCTCCTTTTGCCGCACCACCGAAGCAGACAGTTACGTACTAGTCCGGCCGGACGAGCCGGATCACATTGGCAGCACCGAAAGGTTCCACGCTCACATCGCAGAAAGGAAGAATCAGGAATTTTGAAATCTCTCTCACGACAGGTCGCCAAAGCCGAGCCGTCGATGACGCTGGTTCTCACGGCGCTCGCGAAGAAACTGCAGGCGGAAGGGGTGGACGTTGTCACCCTCACCGCGGGGGAGCCGGATTTCCCGACCCCTTTTCACATCAAGAAGGCCGCCATCAAGGCGATCGAGGATAATCATACCCGGTACACCGTCAACGCCGGGATCCCCGAGCTGCGGAAGGCGATTGCCGACAAATTTCGCCGCGATAACGGCCTCTCGTTCGACCCTTCCCAGATTCTCGTCTCAAACGGCGCAAAGCATTCAATCTACAACAGCCTGAAGGCGCTCTGCAACAAGGGGGACGAAGTGATCGTCCCGGCCCCTTATTGGGTGACGTACCCCGAGATGGTCCGGCTCGTCGACTCCACCCCGGTCTTCATCCAAACGACCGAGGCGAGCGATTTCAAAATCAGCCCGGAGCAGCTCGCACGGGCAATCACCAAGAAGACGAAGGCGCTCCTTTTTTGCTCCCCTTCGAACCCGACCGGCTCGGTGTACAGCCGGCGGGAGATTGAAGCCCTCGCGAAGGTTGTCGCGAAGTCGGATATTTATGTCATCTCCGATGAGATATACGAGAAGGTCATCTATGATGGCACGACCCATTTCAGCATGGGATCGATACCGGCGGTGAAGGACCATGTCATCACCATCAACGGCGTCTCGAAGGCCTTTTCGATGACCGGATGGCGCATCGGGTATCTCGGCGCCGCAAAGGAGATCGTCTCCGCGGCCGAAAAGGTTCAGGGACAGATGACTTCGAACGCCTCCTCCATTTCCCAGCATGCGGCCCTGGCGGCCCTCACCGGACCGCACGAGGAAGTGACCTCGATGACCGCGGAGTTTCTCCGGCGCCGCGACTTCATCCACAAGGCGGTCACCTCGATCAAGGGGATCACCTGCATGAAGCCTTCCGGCGCGTTTTACGTCTTCCCCAACGTCTCGCACTTTGTGGGGAAAAAATTCAACGGCAGGACGTTGAAATCGGGGGACGACATTGCCCAGTATCTTCTCGACGAGGAGAAAGTTGTCGTCGTGCCGGGGAGCGGCTTCGGCTCAAAAGACCACGTCCGGATTTCCTACGCCTGTTCGATGGAGGATCTGAAAAAGGCTGCGGAGCGGATGGAGCGCGGCTTTTCAAAACTGTGACCGGGGATCAAGGAGTAGAAGAAATGCCTACGTACGAATATCGTTGCAGGAAATGCGGACACCGCTTCGAGGAGATCCAGTCGATAACGGCGGCGCCTCTCGTTCTCTGTCCATCCTGCAAAACCGAGAACCTTGTGCGGCTCATCGGAAGCGGAGGGGGAATGATTTTTAAGGGAAGCGGTTTCTACCAGACCGACTACAAGAACACGAAGTCCGATAGCTCATCGTCGGGGCCGAAAAGTCCGAAGGCGATCGAAAAAAAACCGAAGACCGAGACAAAGCCCGACGCTCCGAAACCGTCTGAAAAGCCGAAGGAATAGAGGTTAGTGTCGCAGTTTGGATGCTCAACGAGTCGAGCCTTCGACCCGCTCATCGCGAAGCGGCCTTCCGCCCACTTCATGACATGACGTTTGTTTTTGGGGAATCCAGGTCAAGCGTGCTGACTTCCGTATACCCTCCAGGTCTCTACTGTCTTCTGTGTTCTGTATTCTGTCTCCTTGTCTTACGTTCACCCCAAAGGATTCAGACTGCAGCAGTGCCGAATTGGAGATACCTTGGACAGGGCAAAAAAAATGGTGGAGGTCCGGGGAGACGCTCCACCATTCGGTGAGTCCAACCGCACGTTCTAGATCTTCGGTCCTGCCTGAATCACCTCCGGAGAACATCCTTCCTCAAACTTCTTGAAGTTCTCGATAAACCGGGAGGCGAGCTGTTTGTACTTCAGCATGTAGTTCTCTCTGCTCGGCCATGAACCCGCCGGGTCGAGAACGTTCGCAGGCACTCCTTCACACTCCGTCGGGACTTCGAACCCGAAGACAGGGTCCTTCACATACTTCGCCTTCTGGAGCTGCCCGCTGAGCGCGTCGTTGAGAAGGGCCCGCGTGTGGCCGATGCTGATCCTCTTCCCTATTCCAAAGGGACCTCCGATCCAGCCGGTGTTGACGAGCCAGCAGGTCGAACCGTACTTCAGGATCTTCCTCTTCAGGAGGTCGGCGTAAAACGAGGGATGATGGACCATGAACGGAGCTCCGAAGCAGGTGCTGAAGGTCATCTCCGGCTCCTTCCCCAACCCCACCTCGGTCCCGGCGATCTTCGACGTATACCCCGAGATGAACTGGTACATAGCCTGGTCGGGAGTGAGGCGCGCGATCGGCGGCATCACGCCGGAAGCGTCGCAGGTAAGGAGAATGATGTTCTTGGGATGACCGCCCATCTTCTCCGGCACCGCGTTCGAAATGTATTCAAGCGGATAGGAAGCGCGGGTGTTCTCGGTGATCGATTCGTCGTCCAGGTCGACGAGCCGCGTCACCGGGTCGTAGACGACGTTTTCGAGGATGGTCCCGAACATCTTCGTCGTCGCGTAGATCTGCGGCTCGGCGGAAGCGGAGAGGCGGATCACCTTCGCGTAACATCCTCCTTCGAAATTGAAGACTCCTTCGTCGCTCCAGCCATGCTCGTCGTCGCCGACGAGACTTCGCTTCGGGTCGGCTGAGAGTGTCGTCTTGCCGGTCCCGGAAAGCCCGAAGAAGACCGCCGTATCTCCCTCCTTGCCGATGTTCGCGGAGCTGTGCATCGCCATGACCCCCTGAAGCGGCAGGAGGTAATTGAGAATCGTGAAGACCGATTTCTTGATCTCCCCCGCGTAGGCGGTGTTCCCGATGATGCAGAGCCGTTGCGCAAAGTTTAGGACGATGAAGGTATTGGTCGCCGTCCCGTCAATCTGGGGAATTCCTTTGAACCCCGGAACCGCAATGACGGTGAAATCCGGAACGTGCCGGCGGTACTCCTCGTTCGTCTTCGGAAGGATGAACATATTTCTCGCGAAGAGCGAGTGCCAGGCGAGCTCGCTGACAACCCGGATCGGCATCCGGTAATTCGGGTCGGCGCCGCCGTAACAATCCTGCACGAAGACATCCCTTCCCTGGAGATAGCCCTGGAGTCTGTTGTAGAGGTCGTTGAATTTGTCCGGACTGAATGGGCGGTTGTATTGTCCCCACCAGACCTGGTTTTCGGTCGTCGGCTCCTTCACGATGAACTTATCGTTCGCGGAGCGGGCAGTGTGTTTTCCGGTGTTGGCAACGATCGGCCCGAGACGGGTGATCCGTGCCTCTTTCCGGAAGGTGATCTCCTCGTAGAGAGCTTCCGAGGGGAGGTTCCAGTATGCCATGCGGAAGTCCGAGAGACCGTGGTTGACGAGGCCATAGTCGCTTTTGAGGGCTGACGCCTCGCCTTGAGCGGGTGTTTTGATGTCCAGGATGTTGTTCATAGCCAGTCCCTCACAAGTTTTCTGTCGCCGATGTAAATTTCATTGGGGGATGATGGATCGAGCGCCCACTTGATGCGGGAGATGCCATCGGTGATGTCCTTGATGGAGCCGGCATAGCTTAGCCGCAGATGGCCTTCCATGCCGAATTCCTTTCCGGGCACCGTCACGACGAGCGCTTTCTTCAGCAGGAGTTGGGAGAGTTCGACCGACTTCTGGGAGTAGGCCCTGAAATCGGGAAGACAATAGTACGTCCCGTTCGGTTTCGTACATTTTACTCCCTTGAACGAGTTCAGTTCCTGCATCATGACGTTCCGGTTGTTCTCAAGGGTCATCCTGAGTGTCTCGACGGCACTCTGGAGTCCGGTGAGCGCCCCTTCCGCTGCCGCCTGAAGCAGGACCGCGGTGCAGGAGGTGATCTGACCCTGGACGTTCGCCATAATGCTCACGAGCTCACGGCTCGCGACCGCCCATCCGATCCGGAATCCGGTCATCCCGTACAACTTCGAGACGCCGTTGATAACGATGACATGCGTCGATTCTGTATCTTTCGATGTGTATTTGAAGCAATTGGGGACTGTCTTTCCGTCAAAGACCAGCTTGTGGTAGATATCGTCCATGATCACGTAGATCCCCTTCTTCTCGCAGAACTCCACCAACTGGCCGATGAATTCGGCGGGGTACACTACGCCGGAGGGATTGTTCGGACTATTGACGATGATTGCCTTGGTATAGGAGCTGACGGCCTTCAGGACGTCTTCCATTCTCGGATAAAACCCGCCGTCCTCTGGCGTCACGATGACCGGGATCCCGTAGACCATTTTCACCATCTCGGGGTAGCTGACCCAGTAGGGTGCGAGGATGATGACCTCGTCTTGCGGGTTGACAATTGTATAAAGTACGTTGTAGACCGACTGCTTCGCTCCCGCGGAGACGATGATGTTTTCCGGGGCGACGAGGCGGTCGTAGTTTTCCTCGGTGTAGCGGACGATGGCCTTCTTGAGGGATGGAATGCCGTCCGTCGGTGTGTATTTGATCTCCGCCGTGCTGAGCTTTGCGGCGGCGCTGAGGAGAGCGGTGATTGGTGCCTTGTTTCTCGGCTCCCCCGCTCCGAGGTGGACCACTGCCTCGCCCTTTTCCCTCAGCACACGGGCTTCCTCGTTGAGTTTCAGTGTGGGCGACTCAGCAATTGACTTGGCTAGCTGGCTGACGCTCATGATGTGAGACCTCCATGGTTGAAGAGATGTGGGTAGACCAAAAGGTAAGGCCGCTCAATTCTGGTGCCAATGTTACCTTGTGCGGGGGAGGGTGGAGAAAGGATCGCGGCTGGCCAATTAGGCGAGTTTGCGCCCGATTCTCCACCTCTTTTGATCACCCGAAGATTTTTCCCGACCGCCGGCCGGGTTCCATTCCCAACTCTGCGAACGGACTTTGGTTTTTGTTGGCAGAATTGACAAGGGACAATAGTTACTAAGCCGGAGATTCCGTGCCGCATCCCCGGTAGTAACGAGTTTCGGACAAATACTTTTAAAAACGTTTGTGGAAGTGCTTCCGACCTTACTTCAGCAAGAGCATCTTCCGGACCGCCGAGAAAGAATGTCCCGGAGAATCGACCGAAGAGGCCTCGATCCTGCAGAAATAGACTCCCGACGGCGCGGAGGCGTTCCAGACAACCTCCCTGTACCCCGCCTCCTCTACTCCGCTCACAAGATCCGCCACTACCTGGCCGAGCATGTTATAGACGCGGAGGTGGACTGTGCTCCGGGACGGGAGTGCGTATCGAATCGTCGTCGACGGATTGAACGGATTCGGGAAGTTGTCGCTCAGCTGGTAACTCGACGGAGATCCGGCGAGAGTAGTCCCCACCCCCTCGACGATCTGGCCTATCCCCGTAACGGAAATCGTGTCGGACAAAATTCCCACGCTCCCGGTCACAACCACCATGGCACTCTCCGGACCAGCTTTGACGGAGGTGAAACGAAGAGTATCGACAAAGATCCCTCCGGGGGCTATGTTCGCGGAGGCTGCAAGGACGGAGAATATTTTCGCGGGAATGACGGCAATGTCGATATGAAGTGTGTCCGTCCCCCTATTCTCGACGGAGATCGTTGTGTCTTCTGAATTCCCGAGCGAAAGTTTCCCGAATGAGATGAGGGTCGGAGAGACAATCATCGAGTCGAACTTCGCTCCCGACTGGCCGACTCCCGTGACCAGGATCGTGTCCGGAGATATCCCGGCGGTGTTGGTCACGAGAACCTGTGCGCTCTCGGGACCTGCCTTCGCCGGAGTGAAGCGGAGCGTGTCAACGAAATAGCGTCCGGGAGGTATTCCGGCGGAGAACGCAGAGAGTGAGAAGTCTCCACCGTGAACCACCGCAAAGTTGACGCGCAGGGTGTCGGTCCCTCTGTTTGAGACCGAGATTGTAGTGTCCTTCGACCTGCCTACTTCAAGATTCCCGAAGGAGATCGGGGACGGAGACACGAGCATCGAGATAACTTTCAAGGTGTCCGGTATAAGACCGGCGTTCACCGCTGCAGTGTACCAAAGGCATGCGAGGTCGTAGGAAGCGTCCGCGATCTGGTTCTGGGTCATCGCCCCGGTCTTCTGCCATAGCGCTGCGTAGTAAGTGCTGCCGTACTTGCTATCTTGTGCCTTTGCGTAATTATCCGCGTGGAGGATCGAATCGACAAGCCCGTTGCCGTGAAGGATAAAGACGAAGTTCGTGTCGATCGGAACGGGAATAGAATGTACCTGCCGCGCGCTCACCGTCACCTGGTTGAGATAATTGTACGTTTGCAGCATCGTCGATTCATAACGGGAATGAATCCCGCTATTGCCGCTCTTCTGACCGTCGTAGTTGCTCGTTACGTGAAGAGGCTGGTGCGCATCTCCGACATAGTGGCCAAGGTCCGCGGCAAACTGAAGAGCGGCCACTGAGTCTCCTCTCCGGAGAGCGTTCGTGAGCGAATCGAACGACCAGATGATGGCCCAGGGAACCGTCCCTGCGTTGATGACGAATGCAAGACCGTGCTTCGAGACGAGGGTATCGTAGTTATGGGAAAGGGTGTGGGTGGCGAATTCAGGATAGTCTTCGATATCGATGAAGTGTTTCGGCGATTCATTGGGGTCGGAATTCTTGCGGTTGTCGGCATCCGGGGCATGGTCACTGATCCACTGGATGTTGTTCGCAAAGAAGGGAACCGAACGAGGGAGGTGAATCGCGGCCTCTTTGTTGATGAACTTATGGGTGGCGCCCCCCCAGCTCCATGCCGGGGAAGAGCAAGCCACGATGAGAACGAAAGTCAAGACAGATTTTCGGAACATCCGGTTTCCTTCCCTTCACTTAAGACAAGTATGAATTTCCCTCAATCCTCCAGGCTGGAAGCCGGACAACGAGATCCCGCTCAACCTTCCCTCGAGGCGTGTTATTTTGCCACCCGTATCCCCTTTGCGCGGAGTGCCCGCGCCGCCGCCGTCGCCGCCTCCTCCGAATCGAACGACAGCCGGAACGTCCCCCGCTCCCCTTCCCGCACCTTCAACAACTCGATGTCGCTGATATTAATATCGGCAGAAAAGAGAATAGCCGTGATGTTTGCGAGCACACCGGGCGTATCCTCGACCGAAACAAACACATCGTGGAGCGAATGCAGGAACCCCTTCGTGTTCCGCGGAATCGAGTCGCGGAAGCTCTTCGCCCGGCGGAACCGGGCTCCCGTTTTTCCGAGCGACGCCTCGGAGAGCTCCTTCTTCATCCCTCTGAGGAGCGCCTCAAAGGCACCGAGCGTCGTGCCGATACTCCGTCTGTTGTTCGCGATGATGTCGTGCCAGATCGGATACGGAGAGGAAGCGATCCGCGTCATGTCTCGAAAGCCTCCGGCCGCGAGCTGGAACAGCGCCGGGTTCTTCCTGTTCGCGCCGGCTGCGTACTCCATCAGCGCGACCGCAAGGAGCTGGGGGAGGTGGCTGACGGCTGCGGCGGTCTCATCGTGTCTCCGCGCATCCATGATCAGTACCCGCGCCCCGATCATTTTCAGAAGAGATGCGAGATCATCGATTCGCCTCGTCTGCTTTCTGAGAGGACAGAGAACGTAGACGGCATTCTGAAACAGGAGCGGATCCGCATACCCGATCCCGCTTCCCTCCGATCCTGCCATCGGATGCCCTCCTACAAAGATCGGGCCAGACCTGAAGTATCTGCGTGCCGCGGAATCGACTGCTCCTTTCACGCTCCCGACGTCGGTGATGATGGAGTCTTTCTTCGCATATCGCGCGATCTTCGGCAGGAGATCAAGGATAATATTGACCGGTGTGCAAACAAAGACAAGATCCGCCTCAACGACCGCTTCCCGAAGGCCGGATGCGGCAATATCGATCGCCCCCCGCTTCTTGGCCCCCCTCATCGTTCCCGGCTTGTCGAAGCCGATGACGGTGATTCGTGGATTCGCCGACTTCAAGGCAAGTCCCAGAGATCCCCCGATCACGCCGAGACCGATGATTGAGATCCTCATCGCGCAGGCCTTGCTAGAAGAGAGAAAAGAAGTTCGAAGCGGGCCGAATGCCTCGATCGACTCGATCTCCTCTCCGCCACCGGAGACTCTCGTCGGAACACCAATTCTGCGGAAGCCTTCTTGTTCACCATGCGTAAAGCATTTTTTTCTACTTTCTACTTACTCCTATATTCTCGAATCTTTTCTCTTCTCTCTTGCTTTACGCTACACTCCTTCCAATCGCCTCCGCAATGATCCGTATCTGGTTCATCAACTCGGAGAACTGCTCCGGGAACAGAGATTGCGCCCCGTCCGATTTCGCGTGGTCGGGGTCGTTGTGGACTTCCACCATGATGGCATCCGCGCCTGCGGCAACGGCCGCACGGGCCATCGGAGTCACTTTATCCCTGATGCCGATGCCGTGCGACGGGTCGGCCACAATGGGAAGGTGACTCTTGGCATGGATGACCGGAATGGCGCTGATATCCATCGTATTTCGCGTTGCCGTCTCGAACGTGCGGATCCCCCGCTCACAAAGAATCACCTGCTTGTTCCCCCCGGATAGGACGTACTCCGCCGACATGAGCCACTCCTCGATCGTTGCGGCGAGCCCCCGCTTCAACATCACCGGCCTTGAGGACTTGCCGAGCTCTTTCAGGAAGTTGTAGTTCTGCATGTTCCTGGCGCCGATCTGGAGGATGTCGGCGTACTGCTCGACGAGAGCGATCTGGCCGCTGTCCATCACTTCGGTAATGACGAGGAGACCGAATTCGTCCGCCGCCTTTCGCATGAGCTTCAGCCCCTCTTCTCCCATTCCCTGGAAGGAATAGGGGGATGTGCGCGGTTTGAAGCCTCCGCCGCGGAGAAACTTTGCTCCGTGCGCGGCGACATGCTTCGCGATCGTGAAGATCTGGTGCTCGCTCTCCACTGAACACGGACCGGCCATGACGACAATTTCCTTCCCCCCGATTTTAACCCCGCGGATGTCAAAGACGGAGCTCTCCGGATGGAACGATCTGTTGGCGAGCTTGAACGGATCGGTGATGCGGTAGACGTGGGCGACACCCGGAAGCAGCTCGACCTGGCGCGTATCGAAATCGGGTTTGACCCCGATCGCGCCGAGGACGGTCTGATTGACACCGGTTGACCTGTGCACGTCGAACCCAAAGTCGTTAAGGACTTTGATGATCCGTTCAATGTCCGTTTCGGTGGAGTTTTGTTCGAGAACGACGACCATGAGGGAATCCCGTTTAGTTACTGAAAGAATACTGAATACAGAATACAGGAGACAGAAAGACGTAACCGGAATGCAGCCGTGATCGGCCGAAAACTGAATCTGCAATCAATGGCCGTACCCCTGCTGAATTGAACGAGCATAGGCGAAGAGGAGCTTGCCGACCTCTTCGGCGAGAGGTGGAATACCGTCGGTATTACCGTACTCGAGATCATGGCATAGAATAAGAAAATACTTGCACTCCTCCAATGAACCTTGCGCCGTGTTGAAGAACCGAAGCTTGTCGGCCCTCCCACGCTTTTTGAATCCTTCCGCGACGTTGGCCGCGACCGAAACCGCAGCCCGCCGCATCTGCAATTTCAAACCAAAGTCCTCGTCGCGTGGAAAGGTCTTTGTCAATTCGTAAAGAGCCAGTACCAATGCGTGCGCCTTCTGCCAGACTATCAGATCTCTGAAGCTTCTAGCGCCTGTCTTTTCCATGTGTAGTTCCCCCTAAAGAGTTGTTCATCCCTGTTTGATTGATTACCTTTGCTTCATGCCCCCGCGATCCACGGCCAGTATGTTCACCTAATATCTTCAACACTCAGTCCTTCGATTCGGTTTTCCATCTGTCTCCTGTCTCCTGTATTCTGTATTCTCCCTCACTCATACCTATCCAGCTTAAACCTCTCCCCGAGATACAACTTTCTCGCCTCGGGGTCGTTGGCCAGAAACGTCGCCGTCCCCGCCTTCAGAATCCTCCCTTCAAAAAGGAGATAGGATCGGTCCGTGATCGAAAGAGTCTCGTGGACGTTGTGGTCCGTGATAAGAACCCCGATCCCTCTGGCACGGAGGCCAGAGACGATCCTCATGATTTCCTCAACCGCGATCGGATCGATTCCCGCAAAAGGTTCGTCGAGAAGGATGAATTTCGGGTCGGTGGCAAGCGCCCTCGCGATCTCGGTCCTCCTCCGTTCGCCGCCGGAAAGGACATACCCTTTGCTCTTCGACAGCTGCGTGAGTCCGAACTCCTCCAGGAGCCTGTCGCACCGTGCCGCCTGCTGTGTCGGAGTAAGGCCCGTCATCTGCAGCACTGCCATGACATTTTCCCGGACCGTGAGTGTCCTGAAGACCGAAGCTTCCTGCGGAAGGTATCCCACCCCTGCGTGCGCCCGCTTGTACATCGGCAGCCGCGTGATGTTTTGCTCGTCGAAGTAGACTTCTCCCTCGGTGGGGCGAATCATTCCGACGATCATGTAGAAGGTCGTCGTCTTCCCGGCTCCGTTGGGACCGAGGAGTCCGACGATTTCTCCCTGCTGAACTTCCACGGAGACGTGATTCACGACCGCGCGCTTCTTATAGAGCTTCACGAGCGAGTCCGCACGGAGTTTCACCCTTCGCGACGATTCCGCGTCGGCGACGGGCGTTCCGGGAACAGACGTCGAGTCGGAAGTGGTTGCGTCCTGAGTCATAGATTCTTAAGGTCGGGGAAAATCATCTTCATCGATGGGCGATCGGTACGCAACAGAAATCCGTCAAGGTTGTACTTCTCGGGACGTTTTGCCACCATGTTCTCGGGGTAGTAGGTCCCTTCAATCCCTTTGATGATCCTGATCTGGTCGATCTTCCCCTCGACGAAGGACATCGTGATGGTGTCACCGCTTGTCTTGTTACATCCGTTCGGATCTTTGCCGTCATAGAGAAAATAGAGGCTGATCGCGTTGACGTCGACCTCCATCTTCTTCAGCTTGTCGTTCTCAATATAGAGCTGGATCTTCCGCCCCGTGAGCTGGTTGTACCGGTCGGCAAAGGCACTGTCGCTCAGCGACATCGCGAAAGTCCGGCCCAGAATCGTGGCGCGTCGCAATTTGCCGTGATCGAGATGGAGCGTGATCGAATCCCCGGTCGTCTGGTTATCTTCATACCAGACGATCGGTTCCTTCCGGAGCTCGATGAGATCGCCATGGGTGAAGTAGCGCGCCCAGCCGCAGCGGACCGACATCACCCCACGCACCATCGCAACGCTGTCGGTCACGATGAGTCGCTTCGTCGAATCGTCGTACGACTCCATGAGGATGCTCTTTACCGCGAGCGTGTCGATGACTCCCTTCGAGGAGGTATCGATCTGCATCATCCGCGGGTGCTGCGTCACCATCGTATACCGGGTCGAGTCGAAGTGCTCGAGATACTCTCCGAAGATCGTGATGTTGTTCCCGGTATTGTCGACGCGGACGTTGTGGACAGCGACCGATTTTCTCTCCTTTTCAAAGTAGGTCAGCTCGTCGCTGAAGATCGTCGTTGTCGAATCGATGATCCGGACGTGAGTGTGAAAGAACGCCTTCTTCTCCTCGGTGTAGTACGTCCCAAAATCGGCCAGGAGGACGACGTGTTTCGTCTCGAGCCTCACGCCTCCCTCGCAGTCGGCCTTCTTCGTGTCGCCGTAGTAGGTACCGTGCTTCGCCGTCAACGTAACGGTATCGCGTACCACCCGGACGTGTCCGAGGAGTTCCACCCGGTTCTGCGCAAAGTACTGGACGGCCCGGTCGCACCAGACAAGGACGTTTCCCTGCGTCAGGTGAACGTTCCCGGTGAGCTCCCGGACATCCTCGCCGTTCACCGTCCTCCCGGTCAGGACGTCCGCATGTTTCAGGACGATAAGCTCCTTCTCCTGCGCGTGCAGAACTGCCGCGAGGACCCCCAGCAGGAGGAGGACGGCAACATAGCGCCCCGGCGACGACGGTCTCTTCGCGGCGCGCTCGATATCTCGTCCGGACAAAGAAGCGGAGTTCATTGCGGCTTCGCAGTCCCGGTCACTCTGAAGATCTTGTAGTTCTTCAGGCTCTGATCCGATTCAAACCCGTGCCCCTCGAGGTGTTCCTTCGGGGAGGTGATTTTCACAAACTCGTCCGAGCGGATGATCTGCCGCTGGTTGTCCCAGAGGAGCTTCTCTGTCTCGACGACGACGCCGCTGTCCGAGACAACGACGACATTTCCGTCGGCTTCAAGATTGTTAGTGTTCTCGTCCACTTTTCCGGTCAGAGAGGTGAGAACGGATGAATGAGCTCCCCGTTCATCGAAGAAGTCCACATGGACTCCCTTATCGAGGAGCGTCAGCTTCGACCCTTCGAACTGCGCGATGTGACCGGCTTTAAGGATCGCCTTGACAATCCCCGAATCGGTAAAGGTCACCGTCGCGTTCCAGCTTTCCTGCGACGGAAGCGCCGCGCTGGAGACTCCGCCGAGGACTGAGGGTTTGATTTTCTCCTCGCAACCGGTTGCGGCAATCATCGACGAGAGGATGAGGAGGATCGCGACGCGTTTCATTCTCTCACGCCTGTTCCCTCGTCGCGAGCCCCGCCTTCACGAGGTCGTGGATATGGACCATCCCGACCGGATGGTGGTTCTTGTCGACGATGATCAACTGGGTGATCTTGTACGTTTCCATCTCCTGCAGCGCTGCCGCCGCGAGAGAACCGAGGAGAATCGTCTTGGGGTTTTTCGTCATCACTTCTTCCGCCGTCACTCCGGCAACGTCGGTATTCTTCTGGAGGAGGCGACGCAAATCCCCGTCCGTGATCACTCCGCGGAGGATGCCGGCGTTGTCGACGACGCAGGTCGCCCCCATCCTCTTCGTCGTCATCACAAGAATCGAGTCCCGGAGGTTCGTCGTAAGCGAGACCTTCGGCACAAGGTCTCCTCCCGTCATAAGCTCTTCGATTTTCAGGAGGAGGCGTTTGCCGAGGTTTCCCCCGGGGTGGAAATAGGCAAAATCCTCCCTGCTGAAATCCCTCTTCTCCAGGAGCGTGATCGCGAGGGCATCCCCCATGACGAGCATCGCCGTCGTCGACGAGGTGGGAGCGAGGTCATGGGGACAGGCCTCCTCGGCGACCGAGATATCGAGGACGACATCCGACTCCTTCGCGATCGAAGAGCCGGGGTTCCCGAGAAACGAGATGATCGGAACGCCGATCCGCTTGAACATCGGGATGAGCTGACGGATCTCCTCGGTCTCTCCGCTCTTCGAAAGGCAGATGACGACGTCCTCGTTCCGGACCATCCCGAGGTCACCGTGGACGGCGTCCGAAGGATGGAGAAAGAGGGATGGGGTGCCGGTGGAATTCATCGTCGCGACGATCTTTCGGGCGACGATCCCCGATTTTCCCATGCCGGTGACCACGAGCCTCCCTTTTGACTCGAAGATCATTCGCACCGCGTGCTCGAACGACCCGTTGATCTTGTCGATGAGCTGGGCGACGGACTGCGCCTCGATGCGAACAACCTGTTTCCCCTTTTCTATTTCGAACGAGACTGAATTCATTTTCTGAAGAGAGTGACGATTGATCGAACGATGGATCGCGGTCTCGGCAGCGTCCTCACGATGGACCCGAGGTCGAGCTTGCGCCGCACCTTGTTGTACTGGACGAAGGCCGCGGTGAGGTCGGCATCCGAGTACGATGGAAGTAATTTGAACAAATTGTCCGCGGCGAGCGCCACTCCTGGATCGCGGATCCCCTTCTGGAGCATCAGCGCGTTGTGAAAATTCGTCACCGGAATAAGATGATTGACTCCGTCCCGCTCGTCGAAAATCCAGAGGCGCTTGTCCATCCCGCACAGCGCGAGGAGAGCGTACCCTCCGGCTTCCCGCTGTATCCGCACCTCCCTCGGTTGAGATCCGCACGAGGGGCACGGGTCCGACGGCGACCAATGAGAGAAGCTCCACCGCCTCTTCTCCTCGACCTTCTCCGGCGAAATCTCTCCCGCGAGGCTGACGACCTCAAACTCCAGTTGTTCTTCGAAGAACTCCCGGATCGTCACCGAGATGGTTCCGTTTTCTCCCTCAACAACTCCATAGGCAAAGACCTGAGGAAGCGGAGATTCGAGATCGGGGACCGCTCCTTCGGGAGCAAGGATGAAATTTCCCGTCCCCCTTCTTCCCTCGGCGACAACAGGCCATTCCAGGATGTACTTCCGATAGCTGTTGTACCCCGGTCTGTCGGGCGGAAGAACCCAGAGGAGCAGTTTGCTCTCAAAAGAGGTAAGGGAACGGGGGTAGCCGACCCGTTGTCCGTTGAGCGGCGGTGTGGAACTCACGACCAACCGTATCGTTTGGCAAGGGAATCGATCTCGACGACCTGTCGGAGGAGGCCTTCGAGGTGCGAAAGCGGAAGTTGGCTGGCGGCATCGCTCAGCGCTCTTGCCGGTTCCGGGTGAGTCTCGATGAAAAGCCCGTCGATCCCCACCGCAACTCCGGCGCGCGCTATCGGGAAAATGAACTGCGGCTCTCCTCCACTTTTTCCCCCTTCACCGCTCGGGAGCTGGACCGAATGGGTCGCATCGAGAATCACGGGGTACCCGAACGAGCGCATAATGGTCAGTCCCCGCATATCGACAACGAGGTTATGGTAGCCGAATGTAGCACCTCGTTCGGTGACGAGAATCTTTTCGTTCCCAGACGATTCGATCTTCTGAATCGGATGCTTCATGTCCTCGGGAGCGAGAAACTGTCCTTTCTTAACATTGACCGCCTTCCCGGACTTCCCTGCCGCCACGAGCAGATCGGTCTGTCGGCAAAGGAACGCCGGAATCTGGAGGACATCGGCCACCTCCGCTGCAGCGTTAACTTCTTCCGTCGAATGGACGTCGGTGAGGATGGGAACCTTGAACTGAGCCTTCACCTCCGCCAGGATTGCCAGCGCCTCATCGATCCCGATGCTCGTGAATCCCGCGACGCTGGTCCGGTTTGCCTTTCGGTAGGATGACTTGAAGATGAACGGAACTCCCAGGCGAGAGGTGATTTCCTTGATCTTCTCGGCGGTGGAAAGGACCATCCCACGGTTTTCGACGACGCACGGACCCGCAATGAGGGCCAGCGGATTGCCTCCCCCCACGGAAACCGAGGAAATTTCGATAGTTTTCATCCTTTTCGCATCCAAAATAGCAATCTTTTCAGGGAAAGTAAAGGAAAGGCGGAGGAGGACGGAGGCTCGGGGGGCAGATCGAAGATCAAAGATCAAAAATCAAAGATTGCTGCGCGGCGAGGCCACCTTTGACAAGTTAGATATTCTGTGCGGGTCAAGACCTTTCGTAGGCCTTCCCCAAAAAATGCCGAACCTTTCATCTCAATTTTGCGCCGTTTCCTGTATTCTGTATTCTGTCTCTCAGATCTTTGCTCTGTATTTCTGCTATTTCCTTTTTGATCTTTGATCTACCTGTTACACTCCCAAGGCTGCCAGATAAAAGATGCACCCCGCCGCCGCACAGCACCAGTTCACGACATCGTTGTCGAGCCAGAGAAAACCCGAAACGTGCGCCGTGGGCTCGCCGCAATGGAGACGCCGTTCCGTGATCTTCCCGCACTTCACGCATCTGAATTGCGCCTGGAGTGTCGCTCCAAGGAAGCTGTCAACGAGCGAAGCAAAGACGCCCGCCAGGACGATCGCGCCGACCTCTCCGAACCCGCCGATTCCCCCCTGCCAGGGCAATCCGCTGACCGCGACGGCAAGAGCGCCAAGTGCCCCGCCGAGAATACCGGCTAACGAAACACCACCGCTTGTTCCCGTATCCACCGGACGAAGTGTTCTTATGGAGCGGGGCTTCCCCCTTGCAAGAACCCCAATCTCGGTCCCCCACGTATCGGCGGTTACCGCTGCGAGGGATGACAGATAGACTGCATACCAATAAGGCCAGGCGGGTGCTACGTACCATCCTAATGCTACCATCCCTGCCATCCCGCCGTTCGCCGCCACCTGTCCTGCATCCCGCTTGTCAGACTTCTCAAAGAGAAGATGAAACTGCGCCTTCTTTTCCTTCCCGAGTTTCGACAAAAGACTCGAGAGGACAAAAAAGACGAGCACGGGAATCCCCCACGTCCATCCACCCAACCCGAAGATTACCGTTGCGAGAAGAAAAGTCGCAGCACTGCCGCTTGCCGAGAGAAATCGAAACGTGAACGAGAGAAGGGCGACGACACCCGCGAAGAAGATCCCCTCGCTGAATTGGACCGGATTGTGGAGCGGTGACGGAGTGAAAAAGAAGTGAAGAACAAATGCCACCGACATCGGGATGGCGAGATTGTCGAGGCCCTTGGATGAGATCGCCTCCCACACGGTAGCAAATAGAGAGACGACGGCCGCCACGATGAGCACCGACAGGACGGCCCCGACCCCCGGAATCATCCCTGCACCTTGCCCCGACGAGAAGAGAGAGACTGCGATGACGACAACGGTCACAAGGAACATCGCCGCCGATCCCTCCAGGGATTTCTTGTCGCTCGTCAGGTAGTAGGTCCGCGGAGCACGGAGGTTCTCGCCGACGATGGCTGCCGCGGCATCGCTCAACGCAAGGACGAGGATGGCGATTGAAATGATCTGCGGCAGCGTCTCCCAGAAAATGAGGACAAGGAGAAGAAACGAGAGCGGGTAGTAGACCGTCCCGTATGAGCGCCGGTTCGTGCCGTGCATCCCTTTCAGAAGCCCGAACCGGATCGCCGAGTAATTGATGATGATAAAGACGACGGCGAGAAGGATCGCCGGGATTCCGGAGTTGAACAATTGAGGGGCAAAATAAATGAGGATCCCCGTAGCGATGTGAACAAGCTTCCTGGTTACCTCGGGGGACCATCGAAGGGCCTTTCGGATCATCTCCGCGGCGACGACGAAGCTCCCGAGGCCGATAAGAATCGAGACGAAATAGATCCATTCAGTTGACGTCGGTTCGGAACAGAGATGCATGAGATTCTGGGGAAGGGTTGATGAGTGTTTTGAAGCCGGAGATTGGGCTGTGGCGGATCGATCCTTTCGTTGATGCCTGTGTTCAGAAACGCTCTCGCGGGCTCTCCGAAGAATAGGGGAGAATCCGCCGGTTACACTCGGACGAGGGACTGCTCCATAATCTCGCAGAGAAGGATATCCATGACCAGCTTCTGGTCCGACCCCGTGGATTTGAGCTCCCTGTCGGCCTTTGCGAGAGCAAGGAATGCGTTTTCAATTTCGGCCTGCGTGTACCGTTGAAGGTGGGAGATGTATTCCTTCACAAAATAGGGACTGATCCTCAACGCCCCGGCGAGCTCGAAATCTGACTTTGCAGGCCCACGAAGCTCTCGGAGCTTTGCGAGGATGATGAAGTGGCGGGTGAGCATGACAATAATCATCTGGGGAGATTCTCCCGTGTCGAGCATCCGTTCGACAATCTCGAGCGATCTTGGGGCATTCTTCTCCCCGACCATCTTCGTCAGCTCAAAGACAGTGTATTCCTTCGAGACGCCGACAATCGACTCGACATCCTCCAGCCCGATCGACTTTCTCGCTCCAACGGCGATGAGGAGCTTTTCGATCTGATTGGAGACCTCCCGGAGCGAGTTGCCGACGTAGGCATGGAGAAGTTCCGCCGCTTCCGGCGACACCGTGCTGCCGAGTTTTTTCGCCCGGCGTTGGATCCAATCCGGGATCTCGCTGTCGTACAAACGGTTGAACTCGCCCCCGGCGGCGTGCTGTTTCAGGAACGGATACGGCTTCTTGCGCGTGTCGGGCTTCGACGCAATAAGGACGAGGCAGGTTGACGGAGAGGGGTTCTCGAGGTAGGGCTGGAGGAGTTCCTTGTTCGAAACCCGGTCGAAATCCCGGACGACGACCACCCGTCGTTCGGACATCATGGGGAAGGAAGCCGCCAGCGAGACGATGTCCTTGCCGTCCGCGTCGCTTCCATGCACGACGTCGAGGTTGAACCCCCGTGTCGCGGCGTCGAGTCCCGCTGCCAGGAGGGCGTCGACAACCTCGTCGATGAGGAAGTCCTCCTCGCCGTAGAGGAAATAGACCGGCGCCGGTCCGCTCTTCTTTATCGAAGCGAGGAGCGAATCTACCGAGACTCTCTCTTTCCCGGATTTCGCCATCAGGAGAACCCTTATTCCACGATCACTTTCTTGATGACCACTTTCTCGATCGGATTGTCGTTTCTGTCTCTCGGCACCGCGACGATCTTGTCGACGACTTCCATTCCTTTCACGACTTTGCCGAAGACGGAGTACTGCCCGTCGAGGAAGTGAGCGTCCGCCACCGTGATGTAGAACTGGCTCCCGTTCGACTTCCTTTGCGGGTTGATCTCATCTCCCTGCCTTGCCGCGGCGATAACACCGCGGTCGTGTGGAAGTCCGATCTCCGCGTCGATCGTATACCCCGGCCCTCCGAGGCCGTCGTTTGACCTGTCGTTATCCTTCGAGTTCGGATCTCCTCCCTGGATCATGAATCCCGGGATAACCCGGTGGAACGTCGTACCGGCGTAAAATCCTTCCTTCGCCAGCTTGCGAAAATTCGCGGCATGCTTCGGCGCCTTGTCGTCCGCGAGCCGGACCGTAATGTTTCCCATCGACGTCTCGATAACCACGAGGCCGTGCGACAGCGAGTCTTTGGACACTGACGTTGCTCCTTTCTTTTTCGCCGGCTTCACCTGGGCTGTCGAGCCTGCGCTGAGTATGATGGTGATGATCGCAAAGAAGATCGTGAATCTCATGGTCCCTCTCCTTCTAAGAATGTTCTCTCTCACAACATCGTTTAAAAGTCTTTTCCTTTTTGCGACGGCGCTAAAAATAGTAAGTGAGTCCGAACTCAAGCTCTGCCGCGAACATCGAAAGAGAAGCCGACTGCCCGTAATTCTGAAGCATGTCTCCGCGCGAGTCTTTCGGACTTCCCATGATGTCCCACCTGAGTGTTCCCGAGATATACGCGTAAAGGTGCTCGTCGAAGGCCGTCTGGCCGATCGCGTCCGCCTTGATTCCCACTCCGTGACAAGTGTAGGTGGTATCCGTTCCGTAGAACGAGGACTTTTGCTCCACCGAGCCGCCGGTGTACCCCAGACCTCCGCCGAATTTGAGGAAGTAGCCGTTTCCGCCGATCACATAATGGGCGGTCGCCGTGGGCATCGTGAGGTCGTAAAAAGTCGTGTAAGTCCCTGCGCCGTACGTCGGTATCGTGTACGATTTGAAGAGGTATGCGTATTCGAGGCCCGCTTCCCACGAATCGCTCACCGGGAGAGCCGCACCGCCGAAGAAGACCACCGCGGTCGCGAAGTTCTGCAACTGCTGGCTCGGATCCGCCAGCGTATTGAGATAGCTGACCATGCCCGGTGCGTCGGCGAGGGCGATGCCCATCCCTGCATAAACCGAGAGAGAGTTCGACCGGAACATTGAGACGCCAGGAGTCCCCTCCCCCGATTGCGCCGAAGATGTCCCGATCCCGAACATCAGCATCAACAATCCGGCAGCAACTCTAGAACCCCACATTTTCATTTCTGACGCCTTTATCAATTACCCGCTCTCCCGCTAAACGCACGCTCCGCCGTAGTTGAAGATGGTCCTTTTGACGAAGCCATGGCCTTGCCAGACTTGTCCGACCGACGTCGAAGGGCGCGTGCCGTTGTCGTGCCCGATGCAACGCTTGAATCAACCCCGGCACGCCATAACAAAGCAAACCCTCGCCTTATATCGCTACCGGGAGGCCGGTCTCGAGCGATTCAATGATCTTGAAGGTTGTTCTCGTCGTCGCAACGAGGCTCGGGAACGGGATGAGATCGGTCGCAAGATGGATCGAGGTGATAAATTCCTCCACCTCCGTCTTGTGCCCCTTGTCGACCGAGAAGCTCTCGTGCACCCGCTTCGTCCCTCCCGCGTATGTCTCGAGCGCCTTGAAATTGTCGACGATCGCGGTCTTTCCCCCGCATGAGATCTCGATCCTCTCTTTCGGCACCGAAGAATCGCCGTTGGCCAGATAGATGATGGTCCCGACCGAGCCGTCGGACATCCGGAGGGTTACCGAGATGTTGTCGCTCTGCGTTTGTTTTCCGCTCAGGGAGAGGGACTGCGCAAAAACCTTCACGGGCTCCCCCCCGGTGAGGTATTGGATCGTGTCGACGAAATGGCACACCTCGCCGATGATCCTTCCACCCCCCTCCACCGGATCATGAACCCAGTGATCGGAAGGAATAAATCCGGCGTTGATCCGGTAAACGACAAGGAGCGGTTCATTGAGGTCGGCGAAGAATTCCTTCGCCCGGCGCACGGAGGGGGCGAACCGTCTGTTGAACCCGACCATGAGGCGAAGGTGCGATTGCTTCGTCGCGTCGTCGTGAGCTTTGATGATCTCCGTCAGCTCCGTCTCGTTGAGCGCGAGGGGCTTCTCGACGAAGACATGCTTATGGTGCCTGATCGCCTCAACGCAGAGCGGTCCGTGCAAGTTGTGGCGCGTCGCGATGAAGACGGTGTCGATCTCTTTCGAGGCATAGATCTCTTTCGGCTCCGTCGTCGCCGATTGGAAAGCAAACTTCCGCGCAGCGTTCTTGGCGTTGAGCCCGTTCGACGTGCAGACGCTTTTGAGTACCACCTTCCTGGTATCGAGGTACGGAATAAGTGACGACTGAGCGAAATTTCCCGCTCCGATGAACCCTACGGTGAGCGTCCCCTTCGTTTTGGGCGGCGGGGCAACCGTGACCGCCGTCGGTCCCGGCTCCTTTTCCTTCGGGTATTCAATGAGGACTCCGATCGACCGCTCTTTCGCTTTCCCGGAAATCAGCGCGTAGCCTTTCAGCGCTTCGGCGATCGGGAAGGTGTGGGTCGTAAGGGATTTCACGTCCACTTTTCTCTCCGCGAGGAGGCGTACAAATTCTTCCATATTGCGTTTTTCGGTCCATCGCACGAAGCCGAGCGGATAATCGACCCCCTTCTCCTCGTAGAGCTTGTCGTACCGGCCGGGCCCGTACGAACGCGAGATCTTGAAGTCGAGCTCCTTCGCGTAGTACGTCGACCGGGGAAGGGTGATGCCGACATCCCCGACGAGGACCACGCGCCCCTTGTCGCGCGCGAGCTCGCCGGCAAGCTGCACAGGGTCATTGCTTTTGGTCGCGGCGGTGATGACCACCGCATCGGCCCCAACCCCGTACGTCCGGGACCTGACATCGGAGGCAAGGCCGGAAGTGGTGCGCCGGAATACGGCATCTGCACCGAGCGATTTCGCGAGGGCAACCGATTTCGGATCAAGGTCGATGCCGATGACCGAACACCCCGCGGCCTTGAGGATCTGCACCGTCAACAATCCCACGAGACCAAGTCCGATGACAACCACCGTCTCGCCGAGCGTGGGGGCCGAGAGGCGAACTCCCTGGAGCGCTATGGCTCCGAGAGTCGTGTAGGCTGCCTCCTGAGTCGAAACGGAAGGCGGGAGCTTGACGCAGAGGTTCCTCGGGACGAACGAGAGCTCTCCATGGCTGGCGGAGCTTCCCCCGCAGGCCACCCGGTCTCCGACCGCGAATTCGTCGATGTCATTCGCCACGGCGATGACGACGCCGGCGGTGCTGTAGCCGAGCGCATTTGCGTCTTCCAGCTTCGACATCACTTTTCTGTAGACGGTCCAGACCCCCTGCTGTTTGATCTGGTCGAGGACGAGCTTCACCTGGTCGGGGTTCGAGCGGGCCTTTGAAACAAGGCCACCCTTTCTCTTTTCGACCGAGCTCCGTTCGGTCCCCGCGCTGATGAGCGAATATTCGTTCCGGACGATAACCCCGCCGCTCCGCAACGCCGGCGGAGGTACCTCCTCGACGTGCATCGCACCTCGTTTCATTTCCTGTGTTACCTGTTTCATCCTGTCACCGTATTGCTGTGAATGCTCCGGTCAACCCTTCGCCTCCACCATCTCCGCGACCCTGACATGATCCCTGAAAAAATAGTATGCGCCGATGACGAGGGTCAGGAAGACCCCGACCTCGTGCGTGAGGATGGTATAGCTGAGCGCCGTCACGCCGTCCACGTGGTAGAGTTTCATGAGGACGAACGAGGTGAACGAATGATAGGTGCCGAATCCGCTCGGCGTCGGCAAAGCAAACGCGACCGTCGAGGCGACGAGGAGGATGGTCGCGGCCCCGAAATCGAGCGAATGCCCGGCCATCTCCGGGAAAGCAAAGAATGGGATATACATCAACAGAAGATAGAGTCCCTGGACCAGATAGCTCGTGACAATGATCATCCAGAACTCATTCGGTCGCTTCGAAACCTCGAAACCGCTCACGAACGAATCGAAAAGTTCATTGAACTTGCCGCGCAACTTCTCCGGCATCACAACAAGAAGTTTCTTCAGGAGGGTAAAAAAGAATGCCGCCTTGAAAAAGAGAACAACAAAAAAAGCGAACGCCGCGACCGAGCCGAAGAGAAAGAGGGTTTCCATCGAGGCAAGAGAGGGAAAAAGCTCGACGAACGATCCCGAGTAGACAAACATGACCGCGAGAAGGATCGAAAAGAAGGTGATGACATCGAGGATCCTCTCGATAATGACCGACCCGAATGCCGCCGATTTCGAGATATTCTCATGCTTCCCGAGGCTGTACGGCCGCACCACTTCGCCCACCCTCGGCAGGAAGTTGTTTACCATGTAGCCGATCATCACCGCCGAAAACGAGTTCCGAAGCGTCACCCGATCCTTAATCGGCACGAGGAGGTATTGCCAGCGCCATGCGCGGGCCAGATGGCTGAGAATCCCCCCTACGATGAGCAACGCCACCCATGTCCAGTGGACACTCACGAGGGAGTTCCAGATCGCCCCGAAATCCTGCCCCCTGAACGCAAGGTAGAGGAATACCACCATCACAAGGAAGCTGACGGTGTATCGTATGGTCTTCTTGAGACGGGTCATGAGCGGGACACTCACTTGTGAGAATCGCCGCGCTCGCTCGGGCGAACGTCGACGACACCGGTGTGCTCGGGGATGGTGAAGGTGAACCGCTCGTCGGGAATCCCTTCGTTGAACTTGATCCCGGAGAGCGAATACGTTGTCCTCGTCTGGTTGAGGTCGATGTACTCCAGCCTGCGCACCGTCCAGTCGGCATCATCGACCCAGATTTTCAGCGACTGGACGAACTTCGAGGCACCTTCCTTCGGGGTCAGCTTGAGGACGTACGCCGCCGATGGTCCGGGGTTCTCATCGACAAGCGTTGCCCTGAAATTTTTCGGGAGGCCGAGGAGGAACTGCTCGGGGGAAAACGAGGCCGGCGTTTCCTTGTAATAATCGATGACGACCTGCCGGTTCACGGGGGAGTAGGCCCAGACGGTCTTCCCGTCGGTGACGATCGTCTGTTCCTGCGACTCGATCCGGTATTTGTTCCCCCTCTTCATCATCACGGTGCCGGAATACGACTGCTCGATACCGGCGTACCTCAGCGAAACGGATTCCTTGAACTCCGCGGAGGCATCGTTCACTTTTGCGTACGATTCCTGAACGTTGGCGAGGACCTGGGGAGCGCTCAACTTCTCCTTCCCCTGCGCTGAAGATGATCCTAGCGGCGCAATGGCCGCCATCGAGAGAGTAAGGAGCAGGAGAATCGCATCCTTCCCACATCCCTTCTTCCCTTCGCGATCCAACCTCCTGAGTGACACTTCAGTGACCTCCTATTTTTGTTTCGGGAGTACTTACGTTGAAGCGGCGGCGACGTGCGGGAGGTGTTCAGCGCTCCGGGCGGGAATTCCTGCCCGGATGTTCCTGGAATGTCAGAGGAGATCTTTCAGGATCACCTCGAGCGCCGCATCGCTCTCGATGAGTACTTCCCGGGCCTTGCTTCCGTCGAACGGACCGACGATTCCCGCGGCCTCCAGCTCATCCACAAGCCTCGCCGCGCGCGAGTAACCGACTTTCAGCCTCCGTTGAAGAAGGGAGACCGATCCTTGCTGGTGACGCACAATGGTCCGGGCCGCCTCGACAAACAACTCATCCCGCGCTCCGCCGCCGACCCCCGCCGAAGACCTCTGCCGTTCAAGAACGGAGGGGAGCTCAAACGGCCGGCTGTAGCCCCTCTGCTTGCCGATGTGGTCCGCGATCGATTCAACCTCGTCGCTGGAGATGAAAGCGTTCTGGATCCTGATCGGTTTCGGGCTCGACGAGGGAAGATAGAGCATGTCGCCGTTCCCGAGAAGCTGCTCCGCGCCGTTCATGTCGAGGATCGTCCGTGAATCGGTCTTCGAGGAAACCTGGTACGCAATGCGGGCCGGGAAGTTGGCTTTGATTACTCCCGTGATGACATCGACGGACGGACGCTGGGTCGCGACAACGAGATGGATGCCGACGGCGCGGGCGAGTTGCGCGAGCCGGGTGATCGGCTCTTCAACCTCGCGCGCCGCGGTAATCATGAGGTCGGCCAGCTCGTCGATGATGATGATGATGTACGGGAGCTTCCGGTGCCGCACCGTGTCCGAATCTTTCAGACGGCCCGAGGTTATCCGCTCGTTGTAGTCGGCAATGTTCCGCACCCCCGCATGCGCGAGCTTGTCGTACCTCTGTTCCATCTCCAGCTCGACCGCTTTCAGCGCAAGGACCGCGTTCTGCGGCATCGTGATGATCTTTTCGTCGATATCCTTCGAGACGGCAAGAAAATGATGCTCGAGCTTCCGGTAAAGGCTCAGCTCGATCTTTTTCGGGTCGACGATGAGGAACTTCACCTCCGAGGGATGGAGCCTGTAGAGGAGACTCGTGATGATCGTGTTGATGCCGACGCTCTTTCCGGAGCCGGTTGAGCCGGCGATGAGAAGGTGCGGCATCTTCGAAAGGTCGTCGACGTAGACCTCCCCCGAGATCGTCTTCCCCATCGCCAGCGGGAGGGCTGCGCGGGAATCTCTGAACCTGGTGGAATTAATGATGCTCCGGATCGTCACCATCGAAGGCTTATGGTTCGGAATTTCGACCCCGACGGTTCCCTTCCCCGGGATCGGCGCCTCGATCCGGATCCCCTTTGCCTGCATCGCGAGAGCGAGGTCGTTGGAGAGGTTGACGATCTTTGCCACCTTGACGCCGGTCGCCGGCACAAGCTCGTAGAGGGTGACGACGGGGCCCGGAGTGACGCTGACGTTCGCCACCTCGACGTCGAAGTCGGCGAGTTTGGCCCGAAGAAGCTCGGCATTCGCCTTCAGCTCCGCATCGTCGATGGTTTCCGCCTGCCTTGAAGAAGTGAGGAGATCCACGGAGGGAAAAACGTAGTCGATCTCTTCATCCTCAACGTCTCTTTCTTCGAGGTCCACCTCCTCGTCCTTCACCATTTCTTTGATGTCGAGGGATGGCTCTCCGGCAGGATTCTCGCCGGATTCGGGCTGCCGCTCCTCAGGCGGGGGAGGAATCTCTTCCGATGCTTCTTCTTCGACAGGCTCGGCGGGAACCGGCTCTTTCGTCTTCGCGGGTCTTTCGGCCCGGGGAACAAGCTCTTCCGCGGGGCGCCGGACTTCGATCGAAGCTCTCTGTCGTTCCTTCTCGGCAGCGGCGATCGCCCGCTTTTCCTTCCAGCGCGCAAGGTTGCCCGAAATAATTTCCCCCGTCATGAGAAAGAAATCCTTCACCCGCTCCGAGGTCACGTGGAGGTCGAGGTCGATCGCGAGGGTGACGGCAACGAAGAGGAGCGACACCGTGATGATGATCGCCCCGGCCGAACCGACGAGCTGTCCGAGAACGTTCGAGAGGAATGCGCCGACGACGCCGCTCCATTGCGGCGAGAGAATCTCGGACATCCCCGCGATTCGGAGAAGCCCGAAGAAGGTCGAGAGAAGGAGGACGATGACGACGACGTAATTCGTGAAGTACATCAGCCGGCGGACATTTCCCCGCCGCAACGTCGTCCATCCCCAGGCCAGGAGAAGGAAGGGAAGGACGAAAACGCCGAACCCAACCGTCGAGTTGATAAGAAAATTCGAGATGATCGCGCCGACGAGGCCGAGCCAGTTATGGGTCGCGGCGGCCTTCGCCTGGATCACGGGGTCATTGGAAACGATGCGCGCGAGCTGCGAGAACGAGAGGTCGCCGCTCGCTTCGTCGATTGCGGAGTAGGAGATGAGCGAGAGGAGAACGAGAAGGCCGAGCACCATCAGAAGGAACGAGCCGATCTGCTTGTTGCGCCGGGATTTCTTCCCCTCGTCGCTCTTCTTCCGGCGGGGGACCGGCTGTTCCGTTGACAGTGCCGTCTCTTCCATGAATGGTGAGGCTATCCCTCCTGGACATCAAGGGTGATGGAATGCTTCGCCTCGTCCTTTTTCAGCTTGATGACGTTGCCGATGAGCAGAGGGAGAACCGGGATCGTATCGACGCTCACGCACGTTTTGAGGTCCGCCTCGAAGCCGATCTCGACGAGGTACCGGCCATGGTCGGCGCTCTTCGCCATCTTCAGGAGGTTCTTGCCGACGGTCTTGTAGAGGACCTGGGCCGCCCCCGCCGCGTCGTTGAGGTCTAGGGAGACGGTCGAATTCTCGACAAGCATCTTCACCAGCATGCCGGCGCAGACCGCGTCCTCGATGCAGAAGAGTTGTTTCTCGCCGGCGCAGACGATCGCGAAATCCTCACCGGCCTGGCGGATGTAGTCGGCCGCGAGCGAGACGTTGACGAACCCGGCGACGGCCATCCGCTTTGCGTACTTGGCCTTCACCATGGCCGCCGATCCGTTCGTCGTGCAGAAAATGATCGATTTCCCCTTTACCGCTTCCTCGGTATACTCGCTCGGCGAATTCCCCAGGTTAAACCCCGTGATGATCTTTCCGTTCCGCTCCCCTCCCCTGAGGACGACGTCGCCGAACAGGTTCCCGGAAACCTTCACCGCGGACTCGACCGAGCCGACGGGGATGATCTCCCGCGCTCCGTTGTTGAGGGCGGTGACGATCGTCGTGCTCGCCCGGAGAACGTCGATGACGACGACGTTCTTGTCGCGGAGCTGCATCTCATCGACCTGGGACGGAGAGAAAAAGACGTCGATTTTCATTCACAGCACCTTGTTGGAAGTAGGCTTCATCGCTTGTAAAACGGCAACGCCGTCACAGTTCCTTCGACTCCCCGTCCCCGGATGTCGATGCGAACGGGAGTCCCCACCGAAGAATTGGCGATCGCCACATACCCCATCGCGATTCCCTGCTCCAGCGACGGCGAAAAGGTGCCGCTGGTGACCGAACCGACCTGCCCACCGCCGGCCTCGATTGCGTATCCATGTCGCGGCACGGCCTTTTCGGGTATGCGGATACCCACGAGTTTTCGTTTCAACCCTTCCCGCTTTGCCCTTTCCAGCACGGATCTTCCGACAAATTCTCCCTTGGCGAGCTTGGTAATCCAGCCAAGCCCGGCCTCGAGCGTGTTCGTCGACTCGTCGATGTCGTTGCCGTAGAGACAGTAGCCCATCTCGAGTCTCAGCGTGTCCCGCGCGCCAAGCCCCACCGGGACGATGTTGAATTCCTTCCCTGCCTCGAAGAGCCCCTTCCAAACGGACTCCGCGTGAAGCGGCGGGAAGTAGATTTCGTATCCGAGTTCCCCGGTATAGCCGGTCCGGGAGATCGTCGCCTGAGCCCCCGCGACGGTTCCCTGCGAAAAATGATAGTACTGAAGCGCTCCGAGGTCCACCGACGTTATCTTCTGGAGAGTCGCCTGCGAGTTCGGTCCCTGAACGGCGAGGAGCGCGATCTCATCGGTGTCGTTCGTCAGCGAGACGCCCGGAATAAGCTGCCGCTCCATCCAGCCAAAATCCTTGACGATGTTCGAAGCGTTGACGACTGCCATATACCGCTCATCCCCCATCCGGTAGACGAGAAGATCGTCGATGATGCCAGCCCCGTCGTTGCAGATCGCCGAGTACTGCGCCTCTCCGACCTTAAGCTTCGAGACGTCGTTCACGGTGACTTTCTGAAGGTACGCCAGGGCGTTCTTCCCCGTCACCGTGAACTCTCCCATGTGGGAGACGTCGAAGACTCCGACCGATGATCGCACGGCTTTGTGCTCTTCGATGATGCCCGCGTACTGGACCGGCATCTCGTAGCCGCCGAACGGAACAAGCTTCGCCCCCAGCTTTTTGTGGATGGAGGTGAAGGGAGTCTGCTTCATTTCTTCTGGCCTTTTTTCCAGTCGGCGAGGAAACGCTCGATGCCGATGTCCGTCAACGGATGCTTGATGAGCTGGTCGATCACCTTGAACGGCATCGTGCAGATATCGGCCCCCATCATCGCCGCGTCGATAACGTGAAGAGGATGTCGCACGCTTGCAACGAGGACCTGCGTATCGAACCCGTAGTTATGGTAGATCGTGACGATCTGCCCGATAAGATCCATCCCGTTCGCGCTGATGTCGTCGAGACGTCCGACAAAGGGGCTGATGAAGTACGCCCCCGCCTTCGCCGCGAGAAGAGCCTGGTTCGCCGAGAAACAGAGCGTCACGTTTGTCCTGATCCCTTCGGCCTTGAGCGCCTTCACCGCCTTGAGTCCGTCCTTGATGAGCGGAACTTTGACGACGATGTTGTCATGGATTTTTGCGAGATCGCGCCCTTCCTTCATCATCCCGTCGAAATCGGTCGCGACAACTTCCGCGCTGATCGGCCCGTGGACGACCGAACAGATCTCCTTCAGGAGAGGGATGAATTCCTTTCCTTCTTTTGCCACGAGGCTGGGGTTGGTGGTGACGCCGTCAAGAACGCCAAGGTCGTTCGCTTCCTTGATCTCTGCGAGGTTCGCTGTGTCGATAAAAAACTTCATTGACTCTTCTCCCTACGATTTATACTGCGCTGTGATGTCTTTATCCTGTTTGCGTGAAATGAATTTGAATTCGTCGATGGCCAGCTGCTTGTCTTCCTCGAGCTTGATCTGGACGAAGAACCGGAGCCGGATCCTCGTGAGCCGGCTGATCGTCCCCTCCTGGAGGTGCTGGGCGAGGCTCGGATGAACCTTCAAGGTGAGCCGGAACTCGCGCGACTCCGACTTGAACCGGCGGATCCAGCGCTCGATCTGGCTCACGATCGTCGTCTTGGACTGGATGAGCCCGCTCCCTCCACAGACCGGGCACGGCTCGGTGAAGCTGTGGATGATGCTCTGCCGGATCCTCTGGCGCGTGATCTGGACGAGGCAGAACTCGGTCATCGGGAGGACCGTCACCTTCGCGCGGTCCTTCCGGAACTCCTTCTTCAGCTCGTCGTAGACTTTTTTCTTGTTCCTCTCGTCGAGGATGTCGATGAAGTCGATGACGATGATCCCGCCGAGGTCGCGGAGACGGAGCTGGCGGCAGATCTCCCGCGCCGCCTCGAGGTCGGTCTTCAGGGAGTTGAGCTCCTGGTCCTGCTTCGCGGCGTACCGTCCGCTGTTGACGTCGATGACGGTCATCGCTTCCGTGTGGTCGACGATGATGTAGCCGCCGCTCTTGAGCCACACTTTCCGCGCGAGGGTCGTGGCGATCTCTTTCTCGACACCGAACACGTCGAAGATCGGCTCACGCTTTCCCCAGTACTCGATCTTCTCCACCATCGCGGGGGAGAACATCTTCACGTAGGTCCTGATCTCCTTGAAGAGCTTCTTGTTGTCGATGACGACCCGCTGGACGTCGTCGCTGAAGAGGTCCCGGATGACGCTCGACGTCGTCGCCATGTCCTTGTAGAGGAGTGCGGGAGCGGTTTCTTCCTTCACGGTTTTCTCGATCTCGCGCCAGGTCGTGAGGAGCGACTCGAGGTCCTGAAGGAAGACCTTTTCATCCTGATTCTCCGCGTTCGTCCGGACGATGACGCCGAACGACGGGGGAAGCATCGAGCGGACCAGTTTCCGGAGCCTCCGCTTTTCTTTGAAGCTGCTGATCTTTTTGGAGATGCCGACCTTGCCGTCGAACGGAAGGAGGACGAGAAATCGTCCCGGCAGGGAGGCTTCGGTCGTGACGCGCACCCCTTTCTTTCCGACCGGTTCCTTCGTCACCTGGACGATGATGTCCTGCCCCTTCTGGAGGTTGACGTTGCGTCTTTGCCGATCGAACCGGGGGCGCCTGTCGTGGCGCTCCGGGGGACGGGAGGGCGGGGCTTCGACGGCGACCGCGGCAGGCTCGCCGTTCGTCGGCACGGAGGACGGAGCGGGAACGGGATGTTGTCCCCCTTCCTCGTCCTCCTCGTCGCTGTCCGCTTCCGTATCGATCTCGGAGTCTTCGCCGAGCATCGACTTGTATCGACCGAGAGAAGCTCCGATATCCGAGAAGTGGAGAAAGGCATCCTGGGGAAGGCCGACGTCGATGAAGGCGGCCTGGATGCCGGGCATGACCTTCGCGACTTTACCGAGGTAGATGTCTCCTACGAGACGCTCTTTCTCGGGTGTCTCGACGAACAGCTCCGCAAGCCTACCTTCTTCGGTGATGGCTATGCGGATTTCGTTCGCCGCAGAATTGATGACTATTTCTTTTCTCATGAAACAAAATTCCTTGTTCTGCGCCGGGTGGTGTGAAAACGAATCCCCTGCTGGGAGTAGACGTTTGATGAGCGGAATGGCGCATTTTCCTTGATGTCATTGCCTAAGCGATGAATTTCCCAACTTCGACAGACCCTTCCCTTAAGGCATGCATCGATGTTCCCTTATCCTCGGCCTCGACCCTCGTCCAACGCCGGAAACATGCTCATTTATGGCCAAAACGGGTCCTCGTGACCTTTTGGCAAAAATTCAGGTAAAGGTACGAAAAATAACAGAGGCGTGCAAGCTGTTTGATTTACGGCTGGATGGTTCCCCAGACTATAGACAGACACCGGTGCACAGCCGGCAGGCTTCCCCAACAAACAACACCCCGTCAAATAAAATGGTCAAGATTACTGTATCACACTTTCAGCAGCGGGCCCGACTCGGCCTTGCCGAGTCGGACTTCCTTCCGGACCTATTCTCGGTTCTCCTGAGAAAGAAGGACGATGGAAGCCAAAATAAAATGGTCAAGCTTACTGTATCACACTTTC
>DATJQP010000025.1:0-104362 GCA_035505655.1 Bacteroidota bacterium | reverse complement strand
TGAAGAAGGATTCGACGTTTGGTCTCTACTGGTTTGCGAACGGGGATTCTTCATACTCGAAGCCAATCCTCCTGACCTCGGCGGAATGGTTCGATGAATGCGGCTTTTCGATAGGAAAACGCCCCGGGTTCCTGGGATTCGGGAGATTCTATTCCGACATCGGCAAGTTCTACCAGTGGGACGACAAGCTTCACCTCCTCCGGGAAATCGTTACCGACGAGGGGGAAGATTCCACCGCAACCGACGTCGAGTAGCCGCCGGCCTTCACCGTCACCAGATCATCCAATCACCCAAGAGTTACCCATGCTTTATATGGTACTCGAGCGATACAAGACTCCCGGCGCTGTCGAGATCTATCGCAGGGCCCGTGAGAAGGGAAGGATGATGCCCGAAGGCCTTGAGTACGTTTCAAGCTGGGTCGACCTCGATTTCACCCGATGCTACCAGCTCATGCGGACTGAGCACGAAGCGCTCTTCGCGCAGTGGACAGAAAAGTGGAGGGACCTCGTGGAGTTTGAGATCATTCCCGTTAGAACATCGGCCGAGGCGATGGAGGCGATCCGGCCGATGCTGTGATGTTTTCTCCCATGCTCCGGATGTCCACAATCCGAAACACCTTCTCTTCAACAACTTTGCCGAATGCCTGCGAGCCGATCACGGTGGGGAAGACTGAATCTCGAAGGCCGGTCAATCTTGTCTCGCTCGCCCCGCTCGCATCCTTGTCCCTCCCTCACCGACAGCACCGGCACACCAGGAAGTGATTCTTCGCGGATGCGTTTATCACCGTCACTCATCATCTTCGCGCTGAGCTTCTCGCTCTCGGCGGCAGCTTGCCGGCTCAACTTTTCCAACGCCGACTTCAGCGCGGTCTACGGGACGTGGCAGTTGGTCAAGACACAGGGAGGATGGACCGGGACGATCCATACGCCCGAGGTGGAAGGTTATACCGCGAAGATTGTCTTCAGGGAAGAGGGAGTCGCCGAATTCTACCGGAATGACAGCTTGAAAGATCAGATTCCCTTCACCTTGTCCGCGGTGAAGATCCTGAGCGGACGCAAGGTTGCTTTCATCATCCATTGGAGCAATAAAAGCTACCCGGACAGCCAGTATATCCTCTTCAGCGGGAACGATACATTGCACATCACCGGAAGAGATTCTGAATTCTCACACTTCTATTACGTTCGGGCTCACCCATAAAGGGGGGGCATTCTATGACTCTCGCCCCTGTTCCTCACCACCGCCCATATTTCTCCGTACGGACGATCTTCGCGTGCGACGGCCTCCTCGGGGTCACTCTCCCGCACCGGAACGAAAGACGATAACCGAAACGCTGTTCGACCCATAGTTTGCCACGTACAAAATCTCTCCAGGCACCCCCCGCCGCGGTCCGACGGCGATAGACGATGGCGCCGTTCCCGTCTTGACTTCCCTCCTTGGCGAGAACGATGGTTCGTCATCTCCCCGGCGGGTCGTGTTGAGGAAAACAGACAACACTCCCGAGTTATAGTCTGCGGTGAGGACGCCCGGCATCGCCTCGTTGTTAAGGTGGGTCGAGTAGACGAACTGCGGGTTCAATCCTGTAAGAAGCTCTGCCTTCATCTCGAATGAGGGCTCTCCTCCCTCCTTCGCGGTCCCGTTCATCAGCACTCTCACCGCATTGGCCCCGTCGTCCGCAACGAGAATGTCCGGCCTCCCGTCGCCGTTGAGATCCGTCGCTGCCACGGCGATCGGACGGGTTCCCGCCGCGAAGATCAGCGGCCGGGAGAATGAGGGCCTGAGTGCGCCTTGCGGAGTCTCATTAAGGAAGAGAGAGAGCGAGTCGGATCTATAGTTTGTCACGACGATGTCCGCCTTCCCGTCGCCGTTGAAGTCTGCAACAGCGGCCGATGTGGGACGCGCCTGAGCCGGCAGGTCAACCCGCTCGCCGAGAGAGAACGAAGAATCGCCAGGGGCTGTGGCATTGAGAAAAACGGAAACCGCGGTCGACTTGTAGTCGACCACAATGAGGTCCGGTTTGCCGTCCCCGTTGAGGTCGGCGACCGCGATCCAATACGGCCTTTCCCCGGTCGGCACATCCTTCCTCGCGGCGAAGACCGGAGTCTTGCTCCCCTTTGGAGTTGTGTTGACAAAAACCGATATGGAATTCGAGAGATAGTTTGCGGCAATGATCTCCGGCCTGCCGTCGCCGTTGAGGTCGGCGACCGCCACTGCCATCGGGTTTTCTCCGGCGGGAAGATCCCTCTTTTGCAGGAAGGAGGGGCTCGACGAGTCGGCGACCATCGTGCCGATGAGGAGCGAGATCGAATTCGCCTTGTAATTCGCCGTGACGATGTCGGTGAGCCCGTCGCCGTTCAGATCCCCTATCGCAAGCGAGGTCGGTCCCTCGCCGACGGGAAAATCGAACTTCCCGGAAAACTGTAACTGGGAAAGCGACGGCGCGATGCCGGTGAGAAGGGCCAGCAGGATGCGGAGAATATTTTTCATCGTGGTTTCTTGTGATCCATTCGACGTCCGGAAGTCTCCCCTTCCCTCTTTTGCAGGATGGTCAATACGAGAGTCCGACATATCCTCTTGTCGCCCCGCCAACATCGATCCCCACGATAATCCCCCACCCTGAGTCGGTGCCATTGCTCAGTGAAAACGGCAGACGGGCCGAGAAACCGAACGACGGTATCGCAGAGATGACGAGCTCGGAGACCCGGTGATCGATGCTCTGTGAGAGTTGCGCATCGTTGAAATCGGTGTACCGACCTTCGTTGCTTGCGACATCGAAGTCAACCGGTAGGGATCCGGCGGTGTAGCGGTGTTCCGCGGAAACGGAGGCGATACGGTAAAGGATCCCGAGACGGGCGCTGAGCGCGAGAGGAGAGATTCCGTATCGCCATTCCAAGATAAGAGGAACCGTCGCACCGAAATACGAACCACGAATGCTGTACGAGTACGAGGCGGTTCCCGACACCAGCGGGTGCCCGGCTGCGGTGCTGAAGTACGAAATCGGAGTCACCTGGTCCACCACGCTCGTTTTCGGGATTGTCCCCCGTACGAACCCGAAGCCGAGGTCGACGAGGATGCAGTCATCTTTCGAGGTTAGTTTGCCAAGGGGGATGGTCCATTCGTTCTCGAAACCGACGGTTGTGTATTGCCTTGCCAGCGTGAAAAGGTCGTAGAGGGCGGTGTAAGGAACCACGAGCTTGCTTGTGTCGAGAACGGGGTCGGAAAACGTGCTCTTGTCCCAGTTTCCAGACTCGCGACTTCCGAAGAACAAGAGCTCTCCCGACCAGTGTGTAACGCTCCCAACGACCGGAGGGAGAAGTACCTTCGCCGTCAGCGTGTCGGTCTGTGACTGCGTGGGTATGGTTGCCACAATTGGGAGGACGAGGAATAAGAGGGTAAATCGATTCATGCCGTTGCTTTTTTCCCCGCCCGGAGGATCATATCGCCCGTGTCTTCGCACTTGGAATCGTCCTACTCTTCCCCGGCGCGGGCGACCTCCATCGATGAAAATATGGTATTATTGGGGTCGATTGTCAATGTGGCGTGAATCTTCGTAGTGTCCCAATTTGGACTATCCGCCGGTTATTTGTTGGATCTAAAGAGGTCGGCATCCCTTCTGCCTTGGTTACGAGGCACTCTTCCCCCACCCCGAAGTTCCCACTTTCTCTATTGCCAGAGAAAGTGGAAACCTGAGCGGAGACATTCCGCCCTTCGGAGACTCGGCGACGTTCAGATCAGAGCACTCCCATGATGAAATTGTAGGACTAATAGGACAGTTCCTTTCTGCTGCTCGTCCGTCGCGTCGCAGAGTTGCGGAGGATTTCCATACATCCATCCTTCCGATAACCATGTTGGGAAACCACCCAAATCTTCACAACCGCTTGCCGGCCGCATGCAGGAAAACCGTGAATCGGACTTTATTTTGGCGTCTCCCAGCTCTCTCCTTTCGCATTTTCGTTTCCTTCGCCCGGTCTTCCGCCTCCTGCCCCCCGCTTCATGCCCCTTGCTTTTTTGCAGGTTTAGTCCTACCATCACCCTAGCCCTTCCCGCCAAGGTTCGCCTCAACTCCCTCCTGGCCCGACGCGGGGAGAGATGGTCTGGAGACAACCAAACGTTCTCCGGCGATACAGGATGACTGAGTCGCCGGGCGGCGTCCACTCGGAGTTTCAGTGTACACCACGAGCCTCGGGATTCCTTCCTCTGGAAGGATGATCGAGGCTTCTCTGTTTTCCGGCACCCACATCAAACATTCCGTCGCAAGAAATGAAGGAGGTCCGATGGATAGCACTTCACGCCTGCGCCGGCACCTTGGAGAGTCCGCGTCTCTCGTAAGCCTTCACCCCGGAATTTCTCCCGCGTCGTACGAAATCGATTTCACCCGGCATCACCGGGGGGAAGAAGTCACCCTCCTTGAAGTCGGAGGGCACGGCATCACCGTCGAGTACGTGGCCTCGGGACACAAAGACATTCTTCCGCTTCGCGCCATCCGTGTCAGAGAAAGGGGGCCGGGATCGCGCCGGGGGAGAACAACCGGACCCCGAACGGCTCGCGCGAAGCACTGACCTTCATCCTCCCGTGCCTGCTGCCGCGGCGAGCAGCCCGCTTCACCATTGTCCCGACAGCCGGCCGACCAAAAAGACGAAAGGAGATTTTTCTCTATGGCGGATAAACGCGCAGACCTCGCAGGACCCGGCATCGGCAACTACGAAGAGCTGGAAACGATCCTGCCAAACGACTATCGCTCACTTCTCGACCCCAAACAGACGCAGCGTGCGTTGTTCGACCTCAAGGAGTACATCGAAGAACATCTGTGCGGCGAGCTGAACCTCATGATGGTCCAGGTGCCTCTCATTGTCGACGTCGAGAGCGGCGTCAACGACCTCCTCGACCGGGACGGATCACGGACGCCGATTCAATTCCACATCTCGAACGACCACGACAAGAACCCGGTCGATGCACAGGTTGTGCAGGCCGCGACGAAGTGGAAGAGGGTCGCGCTGAGACAGTTCGGGATGAGGGTCGGGGAGGGTCTCTGCACCGACATGAGGGCGGTCCGCAAGGACTATTTCCTCGACCATGACCACAGCGTCTATGTGGACCAATGGGATTGGGAAAAAGTCATCACGGCAAAACAGCGGAACCTTCCCTATCTCAGGTCGGTCGTAAAAAAAATCTGGAAGGTGCTCAAGGGGGCGGAACGGTACATCCAGCGGAAGTATCCGAAACTTCGTTCGAAGAAATACCCAAACCTCCCCGAGGATCTCACCTTCCTCCATGCCGAGGAGATTCTCGAGATGTACCCCGACCTCCCGAGGAAGGCGCGCGAGACTGCGGTGCTCCAGAAGTACCCGGCGATTTTTATCATCGGGATCGGCTGGCCGCTGAAGGACGGATATCCCCACGAGAACAGGGCGGCGGACTACGACGATTGGGTGACAGAGAACCGTTCCGACGGAGGGAAGGTCACCCACGGGCTGAACGGCGACATCCTGGTCTGGAATCCCGTGACGAAACGACGGCACGAGCTCACTTCGATGGGGATCAGGGTGAATGCCGAAACGCTGAAGGTCCAGCTCGAGATGGCCGGGCAACTCGATTTCCTGAAGCAGTCGTACCACCAGGGGATCATCACCAATGAGCTCCCCCTGAGCGTCGGTGGCGGGATCGGACAATCGCGCACGATGATGCTACTCCTGAAAAAAGCACACCTCGGTGAGGTGAGCGTGACCGTATGGCCGAAGATCCTCCGGGAGATGTGCGCGAAGAGGAACATCCACGTCCTCTAGACTCCATGGAGAGAACGTGTCGCACGGCCTCGGCCTGAGACCTCCTCAACGGGGCATGATCGATCGGAGCGATGGGCCGGGTGATTGCGGGAAGGAGACCTTCTCCGTGTCGAGGTACGATATCCTCAAGGAGATGGTCTTCTTTCCGCGGTCAAACGAAGATTCAACGTAGGTCCGGAATGAGGGGAGGGCCGTGAACGTCGTCTCGGACTGCACTCCAAGGAGGGGGAGTTGAACCTCTACTTTGTGTTCTCCCGCCTTCACGCTGAAGAGTGATCCCGACACTGCATAGTCTTTTCCGCTGTATTCCTTTGCGGCGTCGACGACGACGCCATCACAGCGAAGCACGATCGAATCGCCGCGGAATCCTTCCTCGTATGCCACCCCGACTCCCACGTTTGCCTGATCACCCGAACCCGGTGAGTCCGAGCATCCGGCAAAGAGGGCTGCAGAGAGAATTGCTGCCAAAAGAGGTTTCATAAGGACACCGGAACTAGACATGGAGAGGAACTGTCGCCTCTGCACTCATGTCAAGGTAAAGGAAGGTCTTCGGCCGATCAATGAGGTGCGTATAAAAAAGTAATAGAATTCTGCGAGGATCGTATAAGGATTCGGGTCTGTCGACGGCCTCAAACCCGGCCGCGGAGAAATTCCCTTCCGCGGTCGGAAAGGCACGAAGAAATATCCTCCATACGTCGCAGATGGCGGGGCGGCGGGGAACCCTCCTTCCATGGATTGCGTTGAATATATCGAAGGATATCGATACGTCAGTATGGGACTTTCAGACAAAGAGATCGTCGCGATTGCCGGGGCCCTTTCGGACAAAACCCGAATGCGGATCCTCCGCGAGATTTCCGGACGAGAGAGCATGACGTGCGGAGAGACGGAAAAGGTGGCGCATCTCTCACAGCCGACGATCTCTCATCATCTGAAGATCCTCTTCAAGGCGGGCCTCCTGAAGACAAGAAAGAGCGGGAGGCACGTCAACCTGACGCTGAACAGCACATTGCTCGACGACTTTGGGAGATACTTCTCCCTCTCGTCGCGAAAGCGTGGTGGAAACCGCCGGCGAAGTGTCGGCGCAAGGAGAAAGAGTAAATGATTAGAATCCAGGTCATCGTCGGCAGCACCCGGGTAGGACGTTTCAGCGAGAAGGCGGCCGTCTACGTTTACGAGGAGTTGAGGAAGAAGCAGGACGTTCAGGCGGAGCTCATCGACCTTCGCGACTGGCCACTCCCCTTCTACGACGAGCCGGTCTCCCCGGCGATGAACAAAGGGAATTACGTTAACCCGCTCGGCAAGCGATGGGCCGCAAAGGTAGCGGAAGGGGACGCCTACATCTTCGTCTCACCGGAGTATAACCACGGCTATTCTGCCGTACTCAAGAATGCAATCGATTGGGTCTTCCACGAGTGGAAAGGAAAACCGGCCGGATTCGTCGGATACGGGAATGCCGGAGGCGCCCGCGCAGTCGAACAACTCCGGCAGGTTGTCATCGAAGTGCAGATGCTTCCCATCCGGATCGCGATCCATATTCCGCCGGAAGTCTTCTTTCCGGTGATGAAGTCCTCAACGCCGGTGGACCCCGAGCTCTTCAGGCCGCTTCGTGAGGGATTGCGAGGCGACAGGCTGGAGATGTTCTTCAACGAACTAATTCCCCTCGCGCAAACCCTTGCAGCGGCGAGAAAGGAGGGACGATAGGAGTGGAGTACGTTCCAGGGGTCTGCAATATCGGCGGAGAGGAGATCAGATACCGGCGCAACTTCGGATGGTTTTCGCTGGCGCTTACGGTCGTCCTCTTCCTTCTCATGATGACGACGGGGATCGGACGTTGGTGGAGGTTGACCCTCTTTCTCCCGGCGACGATGTCCGCATACGGTTTTATCCAGGCTCGATCGAAGTTTTGCGCCGGCTTCGCGCAACGTGGTCTCTTCAATTTCGGTCCCCTTGGCGGCACATCGAAGGTGGAGGATGAGGAGTATCGATCCAAAGACCGGCGAAAGGGATTGCAGATAACGGCTTACTCGTGGACCGTGGGAGCGGCGGTTGCGCTGGTAAGCCTCCTGGCGTAGACCGGCTTTCCGGCGACCTGCTCCGGACCATTTCGCCGAAAGATGCAATTTTCCCCAAACTTTCGTACTTTTAGTCCGGTATCGACCTTACGGGTTTGACCCTATACGGCAAAGGGATTGAAGTACATCCGTTCCGCAATCAACTCTGCTTCACCCCGGTCGATTCTTTTGCTCACCCTGTTTTCCTGCAATGACAAAGATCCTTGTTATCGACGACGAAGACTCTTTCAGAGAGAGCGCGATCGAGATCCTGCGCGCGAACGGTTTCGAAGCCATTGGCGCTAACAACGGAGCGGCGGGTCTCGAGGCCGCCCGGACTACGTTCCCCGACCTTGTCCTTTGTGACATCAGGATGGAGCTGGTCAACGGATACCAGCTGCTAGAGGCGATCAGGAAGGACTCCATGATCGCGTCGACTCCCTTCATCCTCATGACGAGCAATGCCGGCATTAAGGGAATGCGTCAGGGGATGGACCTCGGCGCCGACGATTATCTTCCAAAGCCGTTCACGACGACCGAACTTCTCAACGCCGTCACGGGGCGCCTGAAACGCCATCGGCTCGTCGCCGAAAGTGCCGAAGAGAAACTGCGCGAGCTGCGGGCAAGGATGAGCACGATGATCCCGCATGAACTCCGGACACCGCTCAACGGCATCCTCGGCTTCGCGGACATCATGAGGAAGGATTACAAGAACCTCCAGCCGCAGGATGTCGCAAAGATGTCTGAGCGGATCTACCGGAACGGGAAACGCCTCCTTCGCCTCGTGGAAAACTACCTCCTCTTCGCGCAGATCGGAGCGCAGACTCTCGACAAACACCAGAAGGATCTTCTCCGGCAGAGCGTGACCGAAGTCCAGGAGACGGTCGAAGAGCTCGCCCGGGAGAAGGCGCAGGAGAACGGAAGACTGGAAGATCTCGACCTTCACGTTGCACCGTGCAGCGTCGCAATGTCAGCGCAGTACTTCGCGAAGATTGTCGAAGAGATCGGGGACAACGCCTTCCGCTATTCCCCCAAAGGGAGCTCGGTGTACTTCGGGACCGTCGCCTCGGAGGATGCCCTCCTCGTCATGATCATCGACAGGGGGCGAGGGATGACCAAAGAACAGATCGAAAGCCTCGGCGCCTACGTGCAGATTGATCGCAAAGTGTACGAACAGCAGGGTTCCGGCCTCGGACTCACCGTCGCAAAACGGCTCATCGAGATGCACGGAGGTTCGCTAAGCATCCAGAGCGACTTTGGACATGGGACCAACGTTACGGTTCGTTTGCCACGCGTCGTCACGCCAGCTCCCACAGTGTAGCATCTTCAGAATCGATTCCGGCTTGCCCTTCCCGTCTGCAATACTTACTTTGGCAGGATGAACGAAGCAGACTCCCTCTCGGCATTTCATCCGATTGTCCGCTCATGGTTTGCGCGAACGTTCGGTGAGCCGAGCCCCCCACAGAAACTCGGGTGGCCGTCGATCTCCGCGGGAAAGAACACCCTCATCGTCGCTCCCACCGGCTCGGGTAAAACCCTGGCAGCCTTCCTCTGGTGCATCAACCACCTCGTCGAGGAGGAGATCGAAGGATCGGATGAGAAGCATGGCGTCCGTGTCCTCTACGTATCCCCTCTCAAGGCACTCAACAACGACATCCACCGAAATCTCGACGTTCCGCTCAGGGGAATCCACGAAGAGGCGACGTCTCAGGGACTCGGCATTCCACGGCTCCGGAGTGCGGTGCGTACAGGCGATACGACCCAGGCCGAACGTGCGTCGATCCTCAGGAATCCTCCCCACATTCTTATCACGACGCCCGAATCGCTCTACCTGATGCTCTCTTCTCCGCGGGCGCGGAAGATCTTCAGGGGAGTACGCTACCTTATCGTCGACGAGATCCACTCGATCAGCGGAAACAAGCGTGGAGTCCATCTGTCGCTTTCACTCGAACGGCTAGAACGGGCCGCCGGAGATTCGTTCGTTCGCATCGGACTCTCCGCAACCCAGCGGCCGCTCGACACGATCGCCCGGTTTCTTGGAGGGATGGAGTGGAAAGAACGAACGCTCGTCCCGAGAGAGGTTACGATCGTCGACGCCGGTTACCGGAAGGAGATGGATCTCCAGGTGGTTTGTGTCACCCCGGATTTCTCCGACCTCTCGACCGAAAGCATCTGGACCCTGGTTTTTCCCCGCCTCCTCGAAGCCATCTATCGGCACCGGACAACACTCATCTTCGTCAACAACAGGCGCCTGGCCGAACAGGCCGCTGCCCGGCTGAACGAGTTGATCCAGGGACACGAACATACGTTCAACAGCTATGCCGTTCCCCGGGTGAGCGCTCCGGTCGAATTCTCAAGGGACGAATCGGAGGTTCTCGTGCAGGCGTACCACGGAAGCATGTCGCGGAGTGCCCGGGAAAGGATGGAGAGCGACCTGAAAGCGGGAAGGCTCCGGGTTCTCGTGGCGACATCGGCGCTCGAGCTCGGCATCGACATCGGAAGCATAGACCTCGTCATCCAGATCCAATCGCCGAAGGGGATCGCACGGGGACTCCAACGGGTCGGCCGTTCCGGTCATCTCGTCAGCTCCACGAGCAAGGGACGCATTTACGTCACCCATCGCCACGACCTGCTCGAATCTGCGGTTGTCGCCCGGGCGATGGAAGAACATGATATCGAGGAGACGCACGTCCCGGAGAATTGCCTCGACGTCCTCGCGCAACAGATCGTCTCGATGGTGAGCGTCGAGGACTGGGACGTCGACGAGCTCTTCGATCTCATCCGCGGGTCGTACTGTTATCGTGCTCTTTCCGAAAAAGCCTATGAGAGCGTCCTCGGGATGATCGGAGGACGCTACACCAACGAGGCTTTCCGGGAGCTCCGTCCGAGGGTCTCGTGGAACAAGGTCCGCAACACCCTCAGTGCTCTTCCCGGCTCCTCGCACGTCGCGATCTCCAACGCGGGAACGATCCCGGATCGGGGATACTTTGGCGTCTACCTCGAAGACTTGAAGACAAAAGTCGGGGAGATTGACGAAGAGTTTGTCTATGAAAGCCGCGCGGGAGACACGTTCTTCCTCGGCTCAAACGTCTGGAAGATGCTCTCGATCGACGCCAACCGGATCATCGTCGGACCCGCGCCGGGACAGCCGGGACGCATGCCGTTTTGGAGGGGGGAAGGAATCGGGAGGTCCTTCGAGCTGGGCACGAAGCTCGGAGAATTGATCCAAGAGCTCGGCTCGGACGGCGGCGGGGAGCCCGACCGGATTCGCTCCAGGTTTCCGGTCGATGCCTACAGCGCCCGCAACATCATCGACTATGTCCGCCAACAGAAAACCGCGACGGGGGAACTTCCAACCCACCGGAGGATCGTCGTCGAAGGATTTCGCGACGAGATCGGCGACCCTCGGATCGTCGTCCATTCCTGCTTCGGGCGCGGAGTGAACGGGCTTCTCGGGCTTGTCCTTTCGCACCGCCTCCAGGAACGCCTCGGGACCGAGATTCAGATGCTTTACAACGACGACGGGATCCTCTTTCGGTGTTCCGATGTCGAGCGCCTTCCCCTCGACCTCTTTGCAGGTTTGAGTCCGGGAGAAGCCCAGGAGATCGTCCTCGAAGAGGTCGCCCGATCCCCTCTCTTCGCTTCCCTCTTCCGTCAGAACGCCGAGCGGGCGCTTCTTCTTCCCAAAGCCCGGGTTGGAAAACGGACACCGCTATGGCTCCAGCGGCTCCGCGCCGGCGACCTTCTCCAGATCGCCACGACATACGAAGACTTCCCGATTGTCATCGAAACCGTGCGCGATTCGCTCAACGACGTTCTCGATTTCGAACATTTCAAGGAGGTGATGGCCAGGATCGAGTCCGGCGAGATCGGCATCCATGCGATCCAGACCGAGTTCCCCTCCCCGTTCGCATCGACGGTGCTCTTCGACTTCATTGCCGTCTACATCTACGAACGGGACAAGGCAAAGGGAGGAGCTGCGGGACAGGCGAGGACGCTCAACAGGGAGCTCCTGTCACAGGTGGTCGGGATTGATTCGGTCAAGGCGGTCGTCAGACCGGAAGCCGTCTCGAGGGTTGAGGAACAACTTCAGTATACCTCCGACACGCGCAAGGCGCGCTCCGCCGAGGAACTGTGCGAGATCTTTCTCCGCCTCGGCGAGCTGACGCATGCCGAGGCGCTGGAACGCTCCTCATCAAAGGATGAAAAGTATCTCAACGCTTTGCTTCAGCAAGGGTCCGTTATTCCGGTGTCGATGGGGGGAAGGAAGTACTTCATCGCCACGGAGGACCTTCCAGTCTACCTGACGATCGCCGGGGTATCCGACGACATCATTTCACATGTCCCTGAGGAATTCAGGACTACCCCTCTGCAGCGCGCTGAATCGCTCAGGTTCGTCATCGGACGGACCCTTCACGGGCACACCCCGCTAACTGCGTCCGGAATCGCCGGCAGATTCGGACTCGACAGCGAGGAATGCCTGCAAGTCCTGCGATCCTTTTCCGCGGACGAGAACATTGTCGAGGGAATGTTCACGATCGAAGAAGGAGAAACGCAGTGGTGCTACCGTCCGAACCTGGAGTGGATCCATCATGCATCAATCAGTATCCTCCGGAAGGAAATACGTCCGTCGACCTTCAATGAGTACACCCGCCTCCTCTCCTCTTGGCAGCATCGCGATCCTGCGACGCAGGTCTCCGGTGAGGAGGGGCTTCAGACGATCCTCGAAAAACTTGAGGGCTATCTCCTCCCCGGCGAACTGTGGGAATCCGAGGTGCTGAGAAGCAGGATGGAGATCTACGACCCGATGCCGCTCAGGTCATTCTCAGCGAGGGGAGAAATTGTTTGTGCCGGATCGGGAAGCGGAAAAACGCAGTGGCTCTTCCGTGGAGACGGAGCGTGCTTTCTCGGGGATCGCGATGAACTCTCGGCCGGTCTTTCGGCCGCGGGGACGGAACTCTACAAGTTCCTCCACGAAAGCGGCGCATCGTTTCTCACCGATATCCGGGAAGGAACGAGCTTGTCCCTCGCCGCGTTGAACAAAGCGATCGCCGAGCTCTTCTGGCGGGGACTGATCACCAACGATGTCGTGGACGAAGTGCTGAACGTCAGGCGATACAAGACTCTGGACGAATCTCCCCTCCCGGACGAACGGATGGCGCTCACGAATCCGCGGAGAAACCCGTTGCGATCGTTTGCGATGGCGTCGGTCCGAAAGGCGATCAAGGCAAGCCCGGGCTGGAACGGACGCTGGTCCCTCCTCCACACGCGGCGGGTCCTGGGAGATAAGGCATCGATGGAGGATCGGGCACGCCGTCAAGCGGAGCAGCTCCTTCTTCGCTACGGGATAGTCGCCCGGGAGATTGCGAAACGGGAGGAGAACCTTGTGCCGTGGGCCCTGCTCGCCCTGGAGTTTCAGAAGATGGAGCTTCGCGGGGAAATCAGGCGGGGCTATTTTGTTGAGGGATTGTCCGGCATGCAGTTCGCACTTCCGGCCGCAGTCGAGATGTTGAGGTCGCTCAGCGGTCAGAAAAGCGCCGGGGGAACGGGGCGAACGAGTGTCATCAATGCCTGTGACCCGGCAAACCCGTTCGGTCCCGGGGTGGAGTTGCGACCATTCCGTGGCTCGGAGCCGCCCCGCACGTCGCGCCATCCCCTCAATCATTTCATCTTCGAGAACGGATCGCCGGTCGTCTGGTTGGAAAACGTAGGATCGAGAATAACGATCCTGGGAGAAACTCCCCCTCAGACCTTGGCAGATTCACTCCGTGAATTCATCTCTTACATCCGCGCATCGCACAAAGAGCGCGGCGAGATCGTCGTCGAGTTCATCGACGGGGAACGTCCCTCGGCAGGTCGGCACGCCGAGGTTCTTCAGGAAGTCGGTTTTTACCGGGACCGCGCTCAGACGATGAGGCTCGACCTTCGCTGATTGCGAAGACTTTTTCATCACATTGGAAGGAAACCGTGGCAGCAAAGCGAAGACCAAGGGCATTGCCGGGCGAAGAGACCAAAGACTTCGGTCTCGGCTCCAGGATCACGCAGCAGGCAAGGACACGTTTCCTGAACCGGGACGGATCCTTCAACGTTGAGAGGAAGGGACAGTCGTTCTTCAGATCGCTGAGCCCCTACCATGCCTTGCTTTCGATGTCTTGGCTGAAGTTCCATTCGATGGTCGTCATCGCCTACTTCACGGTCAACATTCTGTTCGGCTGCGCCTATCTCGCTTGCGGAGCCGGGGCACTTCAGGGTTCGGAGGCGACAGGCATCGTCGGACGATTCTTCGACGCGTTCTTCTTCAGCGTCCAGACCCTTGCCACGATCGGATACGGTCGCATGAGTCCGACGGGATTCGCCGCCAACGCGATCGTCGCGGTCGAGGCCTTGACGGGGCTCTTCGGTTTTGCCCTCGCCACCGGCCTCCTCTTCGCCCGATTCTCCAGGCCCAACGCACAGATACAGTACAGCGAACAATCGGTCATCGCTCCGTACCGGGAAATCACGGGGTTCATGTTCAGGATCGTCAACGAGCGGAAGAATCAGCTCATCGAGGTCGAGGCAACGCTCACCTTGAGCAGGATGGAACGGCATGACGGAAGGCAGGTCCGAAGATTTTATTCCCTTCCCCTCGAGCGTCACAAGGTGACCTTCTTTCCCCTTCATTGGACGATCGTCCATCCCATCGACAAGGAGAGTCCCCTCTTCGGCGTCACGCAGAAGGATCTCGAGGAATCCGACGCCGAGTTTTCGATACTCCTCACCGGCATCGACGAAGTTTTCTCGCAGACGGTCCACAGCCGCTCTTCCTACAAGTACGACGAGGTAGTTGTCGGAGCGAAGTTCAGGGATATGTTCCTTCCCGCCGAGGACGGAGTGATGAGGGTGGATCTGAGAAGGCTGAGCGACATCGAGCGTGTTGTGTAGGGGGGCGGCCGTGCTACCTCACTATATCGTCGACGGCTACAATGTGATCCATGCGATTCCGTCGTTGAAGCGGCTCCTCGAGCACGACGCGGCACAGGCGCGCGAACAACTTGCCTTTCTTATCGCGCGGCTCACCTTTCGCAGAAAATTCCGATGCACCCTCGTCTTCGACGGGGCGCGCTCTTCCGACATTCCGGCCCCCACTCATTCTCCCGTCCACGTGGTCTACTCCTCCCCCGTTTCGGCCGACGCGAAGATCAAGTCGATGATCGATCAATCGAAGAACCGGTCGCTCCTTGTCATCGTTTCGTCGGACAGGGAGATCCTCGGATACGCGAAGGTCTGCGCCTGCACAACGCACACCTCCCGTTACTTCACGAACATGCTCTTTGAGGAGGCAAATCAGGGAGAGGAAAAAGAGGCGACGGCCCTTTCGAGAGGACAGATCGACGAATGGCTGAAAATCTTTGGGGAGGGGAAGACCGAGCCGCCGAAGAGAAAAACGTAGCGGCTTTTCTTTTGGTCACGCAGTGGTCTTCTGCGCCGGGGTTCCCGCCTTCGCGTCTTCCATCAATCGAATGAAGTTCGCAAAGAGGTAATCGCTGTCGTGCGGCCCGGGGGACGCTTCCGGATGGTACTGCACACAAAAGAGTGGAAGCTCGCGGTGACGAAATCCCTCAACGGTCTGGTCGTTCAGGTTGATGTGGGTCAGCTCCACCTTCGAAGGGTCCATCGACGCCCAATCGACGGCAAAGCCGTGATTTTGCGAGGTGATTTCAATCTCCTGTGTCCCCAGATTCTTCACGGGATGGTTGGCCCCCCGGTGGCCAAACTTCAGTTTGTAGGTCTTCCCTCCGAGCGCAAGGGCAAGCAGTTGGTGCCCGAGGCAGATTCCGAAGATCGGCTTCTTCCCCACCAGCTTTTTCAGGTTAAGGATCGCGTACTTCACCGCGTCGGGATCCCCCGGTCCGTTCGAGAGAAATATCCCGTCGGGATTCATCGCGAGGACTTCTTCCGCCGTAAAGGAAGCGGGAACAACGCGCAGGTCGCAGCCGTAGCTTGCGAGCCGCCTGAGGATGTTCCTTTTCACGCCGTAGTCGAAGACGACAACGCGGAAGCGGTCTCCGTTTCGCCGGGCGCCCGGAAGTTTCGCAGGGAGGGCATAGGGAGTGCGGTCGACTTCGTCCCACGAGTACGCCGCCGGGCACGTGACCTTCTTCGCGAGGTCGAGGCCGGTCATCTCGGGAGAGCTTTTCGCTTTCTTCACGAGGCTCGCGTCGTCGAGGTCCGTCGTAGAAAGAACGCCCCTCAACGCTCCCAGCGTCCGGAGCATCTTCGTGAGCATTCGCGTATCGATCCCCTGGATCGCGACGATATTGTGCTTCTTGAGCCAATCCCCGAGGCTTGAAGCGGCCCGCCAGTTGCTGTAGACGTCGAAGTACTCACGCACGATAAACCCGGCCACCTGGGGCTTCGACGATTCAATGTCGTCGCCATTGACACCGTAGTTGCCGATGAGGGGATAGGTCATCGTGACGATCTGCCCCGCGTAGGAAGGATCGGTGAGGATCTCCTGATACCCGGTCATGCTGGTGTTGAACACCACCTCTCCGGTTATCTCTCCTTCGGCTCCGAAGTTTACGCCGGTGAAGACAGTTCCGTTTTCGAGTGCAAGCTTGGCGGTCATCGCTGGGGGTTCGTGGGCATGTGCTGGTAAAAAATACGAAAACCGGGAGGGAGAGTCAATCCGTGAAGAATCCAGAACACAGAATACAGAAGACGGTAGACAGAAAAGATAAGAAGTAAGATGTAAGAAAGAATTGAAGCTCCGTTGCTGGTTCGGGGTTGGGGGTTCGGAGTTCTCAGTCAGGAGTCCTGGTCCAAAGGCCAAGGTCGAGAAGTCTCGCTCCCAACTCCCTACTCTTTACCTTTTCTCTCTTCTCTTGTATCGTAACTCTAATTTCTTGCTCTTTGCTGTCTCCGTTGGATAATTCTCCGCTTCTCGTTATCTTAAGAGCGACGGGAGGAGGACGGCGATGTGAGTTCGCTCCCGGAAGATCAATCCAGACCATTCCAAGAGGGAGCGAATGAAAACGATCGGATTGCTGACGGTTTCGAATGTCTTCATGACCATCGCCTGGTACGGGCATCTGAAATTCAGGGAAGTAGCCCTCTGGAAGGTCGTCCTCATCAGCTGGATGATCGCGTTCCTCGAGTACTGCTTCCAGGTTCCTGCGAACCGGATCGGTTCCTACGAGTTCTCCGCCGCGCAGCTGAAGACGATCCAGGAGGTCATCACGCTCATCGTCTTCAGCGTCTTCTCAATCGTCTACCTCAAAGAAGATCTCAAGTGGAATTACCTCGTCGGTTTCGCCTTCATTGTCGCCGCCGTCTTTTTCATCTTCAAGAAATGGTGATTCGTCATGACAGCCGGCCGGATCGTGGTGCTTGAGGGGGACATCGTCCGGCAGAAGGTTGACGCAATCGTCAACGCCGCGAACAGTTCCCTTCTGGGAGGAGGCGGTGTCGACGGCGCGATTCACAGCGCGGCCGGACCCGGATTGCTCGAGGAGTGCCGCACCCTCGGGGGCTGTCCCACCGGCGAAGCCCGCATCACAAAAGGATACAAGCTCCCCGCCCGGTGGGTCATCCACACCGTCGGTCCGGTCTGGCACGGGGGAAGCCATGGTGAAGACGATCTCCTCGCCTCGTGTTACCGTTCAAGCCTTGCTCTTGCTGCCAAAAGAAAACTTGAGAGCGTTGCATTCCCCTCGATCAGCACCGGTGCATACGGCTTCCCCGTCGACCGGGCGGCCGGTATTGCGATGAAGAGTATCGCGCAGTTTCTCACGGAAGAAGAGTATCCCAGGAGCGTGACGATGGTCTGTTTTTCGCACCGCGATTTTCTCACCTATTCTCGTTTGCTGGAGGAATTGAATGATGGAAGACCGTAGCCTTGAGCCCCTCTATGTCGAGCAAATCTTTCGTCCGAAGACCTACGACATCGACTTCGCCGGACACGTGAGCAATATCGTCTATATCCGATGGCTCGAAGATTTGCGCATGGCAATCCTCGACGCCTATCTCCCCCTTGCCACACTGATGGAAAAGGGGATCGCCCCCGTTGTGATCCACACATCGATCGACTACCGTAAGGCCGTGCGGCTCTTCGACACCGTCAAGGGGGTCATGTGGGGGAGCAGTATGGAGAGCGTCAAGGGAATTCTCTCGGCCGAATTCAGTGTTAATGAAACGATCGTCGCCTCGGCGGTCCAGACCGGGCTTTTCGTCCGCCTCCAGGGCGGAAGGCCTGTCCCGTTCCCCGAAGAATTCAGACGCCATTTCGAGCATCGGAAGAAGGCATCGGCATCAATGAACCTCGGAGGTTAAGTGAAGAAGTTTCTTTTGTGGGCGGCCAGCGCGCTCATCGTCGCGTTCCTCGCCATCCAATTCGTCCGCCCCGATAAGGAGAATCCCTCCGTCGACCCGTCCATGTCGGTTACGGTCCAATCAGGAATCAAGCCTCAGGTTGCTGCCACGCTCCGGGCCTCCTGCTTCGATTGTCACTCGAACGAGACGGTCTGGCCGTGGTACAGTCAGATCGCGCCTGTGTCGTGGCTGGTGGCCGACGACGTCCGGCAGGGACGTAGCCATCTCAATTTTTCCGAGTGGGGATCGTATCCGAAGAGTAAACGGGTCCTGAAGCTTGGACAGATCTACGAGCAGCTGACGAAGAATGAAATGCCCATTCCGAAATACCTTATGATGCATCCCGCGGCCAGACTCTCCCCCGCCGAACGCGATTCGATCATCAGCTGGACGGAAGACGAGGAGGAGAGCCTCACCGGGGGAAACTGAAACCCGGTTTCCGGCTATCCGGTTTTCCGCAACTCACGCAACACCTCGATCGCACGGGCAACGGCAAGCGCCCGATGGCTGAGCCTGTTTTTTTCCTCTACCGGGAGCTCGGCGTAGGTCTTGCGCATCCCGCGCGGCACAAAAAGAGGATCGTAGCCGAATCCGCCTGTTCCACGGGGCGATTCCAGGATCGTCCCCTCCACCCTCCCCTCAACGGTCTTCCGGATTCCTTTTCCCACAATCGCCATGACGGTGCGGAAGCGGGCATTCCTGCGACGAGCGGGAACACCTTTCAGCGCCTGGAGGAGTTTCGCGTTGTTGTCCGCGTACGTCGCCTCCTCGCCGGCATAACGGGCAGAGTAAACTCCCGGCTGAAGTTCGAGGTAATAGCATTCCAACCCCGTGTCATCCGCGAGGGTCAACAGGCCGGTCGCCGCAAACGCCTCCGTTGCCTTCTTGAGGGCGTTGCCTTCCAGGGTCGGCTCGTCCTCCACCGTCTTGGGGATGTTGGGGAAATCGGCGAGGATCTTCACTGTAAATTCGTCGGGAGAGAGAAGCCGCGAAATCTCGTCCGCTTTGTGTCTGTTGTTTGTCGCGATGAGAATGTCCATGATGTGTACTGTGTTGAGGTGTCGGCCGGGTTCCGCCCCGTCGTCCGGCCGTCAATAGTGTATTTTCCGCTGCATTGTTTTCCATTCGTCAAAAGCGATCATGGCATCGGCATCTTTGATACGGATCATCGGAATCTTTCGCTCCCCGATGGGAAGCCCGATCTCCGTGTAGATCAGATGGTCGTCGAAGCCGATCTTCGCCGCATCGAGATGCGTGTTGGCGTAATAGATCCTGTCAGGGCGAGCCCAGTAGATTGCCCCGAGACACATCGGACACGGCTCGCAACTTGTGTAAAGCGTGCACCCTGTAAGCTGAAAAGTTCCCAATGCGTGACATGCTTTGCGTATTGCGACAACTTCGGCATGCGCGGTCGGATCGTTTGCCGAGGTGACAAGGTTTGTCCCCCGCGCGATGACCTTTCCATCCTTCACGATCACGGCACCAAAGGGCCCCCCACGACCCTTTCGGATGTTCGTCTTTGAGAGCTCGATCGCCTCTTTCATGAAAAAGTCCCGTCGTTCTTCGGGCCGGGACCGTCTCGTTGATGCCGGATTTTTCCTCTTGGTCTTTATCCTACAAGCTCCTTCACCGCCTGCGAGACCGAATCCACCCCAACAACCTCGATCCCGTTTACGTTCTTGAGATGTTTGAGATTATTCTTCGGGACGATGATTCTTTTGAAACCCAGCTTCGCCGCTTCCTGCGTCCTCTTTTCGCTGTGGGAAATCGTCCGGACTTCCCCTCCAAGCCCGACCTCGCCGATGGCGACCGCCTGCGAATCGACCGGGACGTCCCGTAACGATGAGACGATCGAAGAGGCAACCCCCAGGTCCGCTGCGGGTTCTTCGATGCGGATTCCCCCCGCCACATTGACGAAGACGTCCTGCGTGCCGAGGTTGAGACCTCCCCTCTTTTCGAGCACCGCAAGGAGCATCTGAAGCCTCCGGAGGTCAAAGCCGGTGGCGGTGCGCTGCGGCAGTCCGTAGTTGGTGGCCGTCACGAGCGCCTGCACTTCGATCAGGAGGGGCCTGCTCCCCTCGAGCGTCGCAACAACGGTCGCACCCGATGCGCCGTAGGTCCTTTCCGAAAGAAAAACTTCCGACGGATTCTTGACCTCGTGCATCCCGTCATCGTGCATCTCGAAAATGCCGATCTCATTCGTCGAACCGAACCTGTTCTTTGTCGCCCGGAGGATCCGGTATGCGTAGTGGCGCTCTCCTTCGAACTGAAGGACCGTATCGACCATGTGTTCGATCACCCGGGGGCCGGCCAGAAGCCCTTCCTTCGTTACATGGCCGATGAGGACGAGAGGAGATCCTTTCGACTTTGCGATCCGGGTGAGCAGGGCGGTCGCTTCGCGCACCTGCCCGACGCTTCCCGGCGAGCTCTCGAGGTCGGGACGGAACATCGTCTGGATGGAGTCGACGACCACCAGGTCCGGTTCACCCCGCTCGATGACGTCGGCGATCAGCTCGAGGTTCGTCTCGGGCAGGAGGAGTACGGATCCCGACTGCGATCCGAGGCGCTCGGCCCTCAGCCGGATCTGCTTCAGCGATTCCTCGCCGGTCACATAGAGAACGACTTTTCCTTTCAGGTTCAGCGCTACCTGCATCATGAGGGTCGACTTGCCGATGCCTGGATCGCCTCCCAGGAGAACCACCGAGCCGCCGACGATCCCCCCTCCGAGAACCCGGTCGAACTCGGCTATCCCCGTCCTGATGCGGACATCCTCGTGCCCGTTCACCTTGTCAAGCGGCACCGGATCGAGCTTTGAGGCGAGGCCGCCAGATTTCCGGGCAACTTTTGCGGGAGTCGGGGCTTCCTCGACGAAGGTGTTCCACTCGTTGCAGTTCGGACACTTGCCGGTCCAACGGGGCGAGACGTATCCGCACGACTGGCAAACGTATTTCGTCATGACCTTCGACATGGGAGGAATATAGAGCATTGGCGGGCGAGATTCAAGATAAACCCCGACCAGAGGAGGAGACAACCGGAGGAGGAGACAGAATACAGAATACGGGAGACAGTAAAGATGAAGAGAGGGCGCGACGTAACTGGAATAGAGTGGGTTTCCCCATACTCCAGGTCATGGTGCGAAGCGGCCGGAAGACCGGTTCGCGATGGCGTCTCGTCACCCACGCCCTATGCCGAAGGCGTTCACGAAGTGATCCCCTCGACCGAGTGGCAATGCTGACGATGATTTGCAGAACCGAGACCGACGCAAAAGAAAGGGCGAAAATCTATCCTACCATCCAACACCTTTGACATTTTCCTGCGATGTCAACCGCGATCGACGAGAAACCTTCCGCAAGGCGCCGCCGATTGTGCAACCCGCGTATTCGTACTCCGTAGACCTCATGTATGTGATCCGGTCGGCGCCACACCTGTTCGCGATTAACGCTCAGTTTGCGAAGAGGAGTGCGAACCTCGGTGACGATCCCTCGTCGGAAGTCGGCCACGCAGAACCCCGGCTGCAGTTCATCTGTATCGGGGATGCCTCGTACGTATCAGTACTTATGCAGTTCTACGAATTGACAGTTATTCGTAATTTTTTTTACTTTGGCTCAAATGGGGCCGTTTTTGGGGGCCTCCCTTCACATCCAACCCCTCTCAGACACGATGTGCTATCACGATGCACCAAGCCCCGAGGAATTCTCAAGGCTCGTCCCGAAGACCCCGGGGGTCATGCAAAACTACTCGTTCAAAATCAATGAAATTCCTTTTAAGGTCACCGTTGGAACGAACGGACCGGGAGAGCACCTGCTGATCTTCGACGCGGCTCACCCCACGGTGGAAGAATCGATGCTCGCGCACACCGTCGACAGCCTGAAATCGGTCGAAGAGGTTTGCCGGGTCTGGAAGGAATTTCTCAAGAACCCCCGATCGTTCCTTCCTGTCAGCTTTCCGCCGGAAGATCTGGCGGACCGCTGACCGGAAGCGCATTGGTGGCATCGCCGATCCCGCCCGATCGGGAGATCAGACCCATCGAGAGGGTCAGGGGAAGATCCCGCTCCCGTATTTCACCGCACAGTCACCTGCCGTCCATCCTTTCAGACGAATATCCGACAAAGAGGAGTATGGAAACGTCGCGCGAAGTCCGCGGCATTCCTACTTCACGAGCCAGAGGCTCAACTGCGGCACGTAGGTGATGATGAGGAGGCCGACGAGAAGGACAAGGATGAAGGGGAGAGTCGCCACCGCGACCTGTCCGATGCTCTTTCTGAACCTGAAGCTGGACATGAAGAGGTTCATCCCCACGGGAGGCATAAGGTAGGCGATTTCAAGGTTGGCAAGAAAGATGATCCCGAGATGGATCGGATCGACGCCGTACTGTTTCGCGATAGGAACGATGAGAGGGACGACGACGATTGCGGAAAAGATCTCCATCATCATCCCGATGATAAGAAGGAAGAAATTCAGGATCACGAGGAAGAGCGTCTTGCTCTCCACGACCTGCCTTATGAGCTCAAAGAGTTGCTGAGGAATCTGCTGGTCGATGAGGTAGCTCGTCAGTCCCATCGCCGTGGCAAGGATCATCAGGATCGCGCCGACAAGGACCATGCTCTCCTTCATGACCCGCGGCACGTCCGTCGTCAGCTTGAGGTCCTTGTAGATGAAGACCTCCACGATGAAGACGTAGAACGCCGTCACGGCCGCCGCTTCGGTGGCGGTGAAATAGCCGCCGTAGATGCCTCCGATGATAAAGAAGGGGAGCGGAATCTCCCACGCGACGTTTTTGAAGGCGATCCAAAGTTTCTTCGCGTCAAATGGATGGCGGCCGATTTTCGATGCCACCCCCTGCCGGATGCTGTAGATTGCGAGCACCACGACCAGCACAATCCCCGGCACGATCCCGGCCCTGAAGAGCGAGTCGATGGAGACCTCCGCAACGGTGCCGTAAAGGATGATCGGAAGGCTCGGCGGGAAAAGCAGTCCGAGACTTCCGGAGGTCGTGACAAGGCCGAGGACGAATTTCTCGTCGTAGTGTTCGGCCATGAGGATCGGGAAGACAAGCCCCCCGAGTGCAACAATCGTGATTCCCGACCCCCCCGTGAAGGCGGTGAAAACCGCGCAACTCACGAGGACGACGATCGCAAGGCCTCCCGGCATCCACCCGACGAGAGCCTGCGCGAGCGCGACAAGACGCTGGGGAGCCTTGCTCTCCGCCAGGAAATAGCCCGATACCGTGAAGAGCGGTATCGCAAGGAGGACCGGCTGGCTTGCGAGACGGTACATCTCCACGATAATGGCGGCAGTGTCGATTCCCTGGGAGGAGAAGCCGAGAAGTGAGATCGTTCCGATGATCGTAAACAGGGGAGCGCCGAGGAGGACGAACGCCACGAGGAGGATGACGATGTAGAGGACGGGCATCAGTGAAGCTCCTTCAGATGCCAATCCCCCCGGACGAGCTCCGCAATCCACGTCAGCGACCGGACGACGAAACGAAATGCGACGACGGCGTAGCCGATCGGGATGATAACGACGAAATAGGTGGTCGGCAGGTTGAGGATGAGGATGTCCCCCGCGTCGGCTTCCGACTTCACGAAGCTGACCGCCGCGATCATGAGAAAATAGCAGACGACCGCGGCGAAGAGGTTCGTGAGGATGTAGATGACCTTCCGGTACCGCTCCGTTGTAAGTTTGTTGATGAACTCGATCTTCAGATGGCGCCCTTCTCCGGTGGCGATAATGGCGCCGAGGAAACCGATCCAGAGCACGAGATGACGAAGGAAGACATCCCCCCATTCAATGCTCGTATGGAAGAAATTTCTCAGGACGACCTGGCCGAAGGCCATGAGGATCATCACCGAGAGAAGGAGGACGATGAGCCACCCGGTAATACGGGCCAGCCAGCGGTCGATGAAGGAGAGGACCTTCACTTCTTCGCCTTCGCCCGGAAGTCCGCGACCGATTTTTCCACGCGTGCCAGGAGATCGGCGGAGAAGAGTTTGCCCACCATGAGGCGCCGGGCCGCCTTCCCGATTTCGTCGTACCTCACGAGCTCCTTCTCGTCGGGTTTCATGAAGATGATCTTGTTTTTCCTGAGGACGTCGAGCGATTTCTCGTTGTCGCGCCGGCTCTGCTCGGTCAGCTTCCGCATATAGAGCTTTCCGTTCCGGAGCAGAATTTCCTGGAGGTTCGCAGGCATCTTGTCGAACTCGCGTTTCGAGATGACGACGGCTCCCGAGGCGTTCGTAAGAGGAAGGTTGAGCATGTACTTCGTCGCGGTGTACCACTGCAGGGAAACGCCGGCGAGCGGTGAGGTGTACATCCCGTTCACGAGGCCGGTCTGGAGCGACGTAAGAACGTCCGTAATGGAGAGCGGAATCGGGTTGATCCCGAACGCCTGAAAGGTCGCTTCCGCCACCGGATCCCCCTCCCACTCCCACATCTTCACGTTGCGCATATCCTCCACCTTCGTCACGGGAGTGTTCGTAAAGACATACACGAATCCGACCTCCGCCCACCCGAGGAGCTCGTAGCCCCCCGCTTCGAATTCCTGGCGGAATTCGGCGTCGTACTGGTTGAGGACATCATCGACCTCGGCGTGATCCCTGAAGAGGAAGGGGGCATCGAGGATCCGGGCAGACTTCGCGATCTCGCCGATCCCGACGCCGGTGATGCCGGCGCTCTGGAACTGATTCAGACGGATCTTCCGGATGACGTCCTTTTCATCCCCGGCCACTCCGCCGGGATAGATCTTGAACCCCAGCCTTCCGCCGCTCTCTTTCCGAATCGCCTGGTCGTACTCCCGCATAACGTTGATCCAGGTGCTCCCCTCCGGAGCAAGGGTGGCAAATTTTATCGTAAACTCCTGTGCGAACAGCTGCGCGCCGAGGAAACAGGAGCCGAGGAGAAGAAGTAGTTTCCGCATCATAACATCCTTTGGTGGTTGCGATCAAAAATCAGAAAAGGTCGGGCATCTTCGCGAGAAGCGCTTTCGCCTTCTCCTTCGCGATGGCGTTGACGAGCCGCTGCTCCGGGAGGATATCGATCGGCGCATCTTCGACCTTCGTCAGCAGCGACCTGAAGAGCGTTGAGTCCTGCACCTGCACGGCGTAACTCTTCGCGTAATAGACGTACGGCAGGAGAAACTTCCCCTCCCCGATCGAGAGACACTGTTCGAAATGCTCTTTCGCTTTCCCGGGGTTTCCGCCGAGCGCTTTCGGCGTCGTCGCAAGGATCGTCCCGAAGTAGAGATGCGCGCTTCCGTAGAAGAATTTCTCGTCGTGCTTCAGGACGAAATCCATCATCGCGTTCACTTTGTAGAGATCCCCCACTGCTTCGGGGTCACCGATGCTCAGGTTGATGAGGCTCGCCCAGGCATTCGCCGTCCAGAAAAGGGCCGGCACGTCCTCGTCGGAGAACGTGTCGACTCCCCTCGAGAACGATTCAGGGCTTTCGCCAAGCGCACGGTCGAAATCCCTGTTCTTCCTCAGAACCTCGAGACCATAATCTCTGGCCCGGGCATAGAACATTTTGGCTCGCTCTGGATCCTGATCCTCCACGAATCCGAGCGCATACCCGGCGTACGCCTGCGTCAGCATAACGAGGAGGTGGTCGTTCCCCGGGTCGGATTTGTGGAGGGCCTCGAGAAGCTTCAGGTCGGAGGCGATCGCCTGCCCCGCAAGCGTGAGGTCGGACTCCTCAAACACCGCCTTCATCCCTTCATCGAGAATTCCGGTCGTCGATTTCACGGCAACGGTTTGAAGAATGCCGCAGGACCAGCTTTCAAACGCAAGGAGAAGGAGGATTGGGGTAAGAACGCTCTTCATACGAGTGAATCGCAATATAGAGAAAACGGCCGATTTATCCAAAGAGATTCTTGAGCGGATTAGTGACTCGATTTGTATCGTCGGTGCGGGAGCCTGGCGTACGGCAGACAACGAAGTGACGCCTTGTTCCGTCACGCACAGTGGGATAATGCGCTAAGGTCACCGTACTCACGTCTTCGAAAGGATTACTTCTCACTACTCCTGAAGTATGTTACTTTCTTTCCAAGAAAGAAAGTAACCAAAGAAATCCTGTCGAAATCGAAACGCAGATTCAATCCCTTTCGCGCATGCCGCCGATTCCGGCGCTTCAGTATCGTCGAGTCTGGGAGATCCTGCAACTGCACCGGAATCGAAACCCTTCGATTGAATCCAGGCCCTCACTCGCAGCCTCGATTTCGACTGGTCGTACTCCACCATTTTCTGGCGTTGACTCAGGTGCTTTTTCGAACCTACCAATTGAGCTGGTCTCGTGGAGCGTTGGCCGTCGGAATCGACGGCGGGGTGCGATTGCTGCGTTTCGATTCCGAAAGGCTCTCTTTGCCTACTTTCTCTGGCCACAGAGAACGTAGGGAAATAACTGTGACGGTACGACCCCTCTGCGAGGCCGAGATCTTCGCAGCAGGGAATTGCTTCGGCCCTTCGGCCCCCGCATTAACACTATGAGAATGAGTCACGGCCTTGAGTCGCCGACCCGGTTGCAAATCGCGTCAAACTGTCTTACTATTATGGTGGCTTGCCGCGAACGAAGGCTCTGAAGATGAAAATTCTTGTCGTAGAGGACGAAAAAAAAGTCGCCGGATTTATCAAGAGGGGCCTTGAAGAGGACAGGTTCAACGTGGAGCTCGCTCATGACGGCGAGCAAGGGATGGATCTGGCGGCCGCCGGACGATTCGACCTCATCATCCTCGACATCCTCATGCCGAAGAAAGACGGGCTTACGATGCTCGAGGAACTTCGTGCGAAGCAGGTCGCAACGCCGGTGCTCATGATCACCGCGAAGGGGTCGGTTGAGGACAAAGTGAGGGGACTCGATTCCGGAGCCGACGACTACCTTGTGAAGCCCTTCGCGATCGCCGAACTCCTTGCCCGGGTCCGGTCGCTCCTTCGCCGCGGAGGGGGCGAAAAGCCGACAACGCTCACCATCGCAAACCTGACGCTCGACATTGTCTCCCACAAGGCAACGAGGGGCAACAAGACGATCGAGCTCACAGCAAAGGAGTATACCCTCCTGGAGTACTTCATGAGGAACGCGAACAAGGTCCTCAGCCGTTCGATCATTTCCGAGCACATCTGGAATTACAATTTCGACACCGGCACGAACATCATCGATGTGTACATCAACCATCTCCGGAACAAGGTCGACGGCGGGTTTGACCGGAAACTCATCCACACCGTACGCGGGGTGGGCTACGTCATGAAAGCGACATAGGATGAAATACCTCCACTCCATACGGGTAAAGCTTACCGCCTGGTACACACTCATCCTCGGTGTGACCCTGTTCGGCTTCGGGCTTACCTCGTACTTCTTCACGAAGGAAAACCTCCTCGCAAGCCTCGACTACTCGCTCCGGAACGAGGTGCTGTGGCTGAAGAACTTCATCGAACCCCAGGCACGGAAGGTGAAGCTGAAGCGACAGCGCCCACCGCAGACGGCTGCCAAGAAGCCGGAGAAGAAGGTCCGGCGATCCCATGAAGTGACAGTGACCGAGGAAGACTCGACCGAATTCGACCAGATCTGGAACCAGATCTACGAACATACGCTCCTAAGCCCGAAGAAGCAGATCATCCAGATCCGGGACAGGAACGGAGACATCCTCTATAAATCGTACAGCCTCGGGAAGGAGGATATCGTTTTTGAGGATATCCCCTTCAACACGACGAAACTCGTGACGATCTATGACGCACAGGGGCAGCCCTTGCGGCTCGCCGTCACTCAGAATGCCTTCGCGAAAATCTACGTCGCGTACCCCGAGGCCGAGATCAGCGAAGTCCTCGGCAACCTCTTCTACATATTCCTCATCCTTGTCCCGGTTGCCCTCATCCTTTCGGTCCTGGGGGGATGGTTCCTGGCGAACAAATCGCTGAAGCCCGTCGACAAGATCACAAGAACCGCCCGGGCGATCACCGCGCAGAACCTCGACCAGAGGATCGTCACGGTCGACGTCGACGACGAAATCGGCCGGCTGATCCTCACCATCAACGAGATGATCGGACGTCTCCAAAGCTCGTTTGATCAGATCAAGCAATTCTCCATCGATGCCTCCCACGAGCTCCGCACACCTCTGACGGTCATGCGGGGAGAGCTTGAACTTGCCCTCCGCTCCAAACAGACGAACGAAGCGTACCGCCAGATCCTCGCGAGCACACTCGACGAAATTCTCAGGATGTCCTCGATCATCGAGAACCTCTTGCTTCTGGCGAAAGGGGACGTCGGCAGGTCGACGATCAAATTCGAGCCTGTAGCGCTTGCCCCGATCATCAAGGAGCTCCACGAGGACGGCGAGATGCTCGCGGAGCGCAAGCACATCACCGTGAAGCTTGAGGCGGTGGACGATCTCGCCGTTTCCGGGGACACCGTGAGGCTCCGACAGCTCGTCCTCAACCTCCTCGACAACGCGATCAAGTACACGCCGGAGCATGGGACGGTCTCCCTCTCTCTCGTTCGCGAGAACGGTTCTGCCAAAATTGTTGTTCAGGATAATGGGATCGGGATCCCCCGGGAGGACCAGCCGAAAATCTTCGACCGCTTCTACCGGGTCGACAAAGGACGCTCCCGCGAGATGGGGGGCTCCGGTCTGGGCCTCTCCATCGCCCAGTGGATTACCGAAACCCACGGTGGGAAGATTTTTGTGCAAAGTGAGGTGAATAAAGGGAGTATCTTCAGCGTTTTGCTCCCGTTGCTCCATCGCTGAGTTTTTCGCTTGACTCTGAAAAGGCAAAGCCCTAAGTTAGGCGTCAGAGATTTTATCCACACCGCACATTGCCTAATACCATAATTCATTATCCACATTTATCCGAAAGGAGCGGTTGTTCGATGAAGAAACTTCTGAGTTTGTTGCTGGCGCTGGTATTCGCCTTCTCGTTCGTCCTGGCCCAGGATGCGGCAAAACCGCAGGACACCGGCAAGATGCCGGAGAAGAAGGAGATGAAGATGACGAAGAAGTCTTCGAAGAAGAAGATGGCGAAGAAGACGACCAAGAAGACGATGAAGAAGACGGCGAAGAAGGGAAAGAAACCCATGAAGAAGGACGAAATGGGAAAGAAGGACGAGGGAGCGAAGTAATCCCCGGCCACGTTTCATCATTCAGAAGCCCCGCCTCCTCCCGGAGCGGGGCTTTTTGTTTCTGCATCGCGATGCTGCTCCCCGATTCTCCCGTTATTGCTTGTCGTCTCTGATTGTTCTATATTTTTCCAGAAAAATCGCCACCCATGGTATCTACCCGCCGCCTTCGGCCATTGACGCGTTCCTCGATTACCGCCTGGCTTGGCAGGTTCCGAAAGAACCTGCCGTTCGGCCTCTACAACCTGCGAGTCGTATCGCTGAGCGAGGAACTCGAGGAGCCCCGCCTTCTCCCGAAGGAACTGCGCTTCGCGTTGCAGCGCGATCCGGAACTCATCGAGAGGATTCGCAAGGTGCTGAAGAGCGGAAAGGCCATAGGGATCCGCACGATCGAAAAAACTCCTGAGCGGGTCCTCAGCGCGATCAACAGTATCTCGGTCCTCACTCAGCACAGGACGATCATCACCTGGCTCCCCCCACTACTGAAAACCCAGACGCGACCGAGGTTTCTTCCACAGGATCACGAGCACGCGGCCGAGCAGGGGGTCGACCTGGATGAAGAGATCGCCGTCATTCTTGCCCATCGGCTCGACTTCAAGAAATTCGTCCTCGTCGACGCGGGGGGAATCGGGGAGACCGAGAGCGACCGCCGCCTTATCGCCCGGCTCAACGACATTATCTCGCCGATTATTATCCGGCACGTTACGAGCCGGATGACCTTTGATAACGCGGATACCCGGACGGCCACCGCACAGTCCATCATCAAGGCACTCCTCTTCATCGGCCCGATCACTCATGTCCTTGAAATGTACACCCACGGCTTCGGCAAGCTTTTTGCCGCCTCAACCGATGACGTGATGGCGGAGGCCGCCGAGCTCTTTGCGCTCCGGGGATCGGGATTTACCTGGCGACAGCTCATCGTCCGCTCACGCATCCTCATCCCCGTCTTCGCCCTCGCGACATTCGGAGCGTTTAGCGTCGACCCCCTCATCGCCCGGGGGTATCTCGCCTGGGCTGGCGTCACCTTCGGGGTCTCTTCAGTCGCCCTTTCCCTGGCCACGGCTCTTCAAAGCGTCCGCATGTACAAGAACTGCGTCGACGACCTGGTCGCCGACGGGAAGCTGACCGTGTCGGAGCGGTCCGCACGATGGATTCTCGCGCTGAAGCAGGATTTTACAAACCCGGCCCGGTTGGGACTCCTCATCGGCGCAGCCACCTCCCCCGTCATGTCGATGGTCGTTTTCGTCCTCTTTCCCTTTACGGTTCACAACGGGTGGGTCCTTGCGATGCTTGGAACCACGGAGAACATCACGGCCGGGCTTGTCGTCGTCCTCGCGCGAAGGATCAATGCCCTGAAATTCCAGCTCGATCTCAACACCTTTCTCCGCGACGGGCGCCTCGCCTGACGAGCACTCGATCCCTCCTTCCGGATTTTCGTTGCTTCTTCAGCCGACATTGGCTAATTTCCCAGCGTTTGTATCCCCCGCCTGTTGTCGCCGTTTGCCCTTGCGCGTTGCGGAGATTATGGAGAGAATCCCCGGCGGAATACCGGAGCGTCAACCGGAGACTCCATGACTCTGCGGATGGATAAGGAATAAACACCAACACAACTTGATTTCATGTCAGCGCCATCACTCCAGGAAACAGAACCGACCCTCGCCCGCCGTCTCGGACTGACCTCCGCGATCATGGTCGTTATCGGATCGGTGATCGGCTCGGGGATCTTTCTCACACCCCAAAGCATTGCCGCAACTGTGCAGGTCCCCGGCGTCATGATTTTCGTCTGGATCCTCACGGGTCTCCTGACCCTTGCGGGCGCCCTCACGAACGCCGAGATTGCCGGGATGATCCCGGAAGCGGGGGGCCAGTACGTTTTTTTTCGCGTCACGTACGGCGACCTGACCGGATTCCTCTACGGCTGGACGACCTTTATCGTTTACCAGACCGGGTCGATTGCCGCCATCGCTGTTGCGTTCGCGAGGTACACGGGCTACTTCGTCGCACTCCCCCACCTTGGCCCTGAACTTGAGGCGTGGAAGCTTCCGCTCCTTGGCAACATCCATCCGCTGAAGGATATCGGGGTGAGCCTTGTGGCGATCTCCGCGATCCTTCTCCTCGCACTCGTCAATTACTTCGGTGTGCAGTTCGGGGGCCTCGTTCAGGATATCTTCACCTTCATGAAGATCCTTGCGATTGGAGGAATCGTCATCCTTGCCTTCGGAGTTGGACATGGGAGCGTCTCACATTTCTTTCCCCTTTGGGGCGCCCCGCAGTCGGGCGCGATCCTGAGCGCAATCGGCGTCGCAATGATTGCCACGCTCTGGTCGTATGACGGCTGGAACAGCCTCACATACCTCGCCGGAGAGGTCAAGGAGCCGAAGAAATACATTCCCATCGCCCTTGTCGTCGGGACGGTAATCATCATCCTCATCTACGTCGCCATGAACCTTGCGTACCTCTACATCCTTCCGATCGGAGAGATTGCGCAGTCAAAACTTGTCGCCGCGGACGTTATGGAGCACATCTTCCGGGGATACGGCGGAGCGATCATCTCCGTGATGGTCATGATCTCCACGTTCGGGACGGTCAACGCAACCTCGATGACAACCGCGCGGGTCTACTTTGCTATGGCGAAAGACAAGCTTTTCTTCCGCAGCCTTGGAACCATCCACCCGCGCTACAAAACACCCGGCATCTCCCTTGCCGTGCAGGGAGTCTGGGCCTCCATCCTCACCCTCACCGGCACCTACGACCAGATCTTCACCTACGTTATTTTTGCGGGATGGATCTTCTACGCCCTTGGGGCATCGGCGGTATTCGTTCTGCGGCGAAAGATGGCGGATACTCCGAGGCCGTACGTCGTTCCCGGATATCCGTACATCCCGATCGCCTTCATCATTGTGGCAACATGGTTCGTCTACAACACCGTCGTCGAGCAGACCGCCGACTCAATGGTAGGGTTGTTCCTGCTCCTGGCGGGACTTCCGTTCTACCATTACTGGCGCCGGGGGAACAAGAGATAAGACTGAAGAGAGAAGAGAAAAGAAAAAAACGGAAGGAAAGAGATCCCGAGAGGGCGGGGCGAAGATGAGGGTGGTTACGCAGTAAGCTGATTCTTCCTGGCTTCAAACGAAGTGACAAGGGCCTCTTCGACCTCCCTGGGGCTCGAAATTCTTCGCAACGATATATTGCTGACCCCCGTTTTCGTCCTCACCAGGAGATGATGACCTTCCCTGGAGATCCCCTCCACATCCTCCCAGGTGAAGGAGCTCCTTGAGAACGGCCCGGTCCTCAGTCCGAAACCTGCTTCCGAGATCGTTAGTCCGCGAAACGGCTCCGGCACCCTGATCACCCCGAAACCCTTCAGCATAAGGAAGAGCGCAAGGATCGCGTAGAGATCGGCCGGCTGAAAACCTTTCCACGGTTTATACATGCTCGCGGCGTCAATACCCATGACGACGCCGGAGACAAGATCGTACCATTGAATCTTCCCCCCGCTCTCTCGCCCGAGCGACCTCCATTCCCGGACGCCGAAGGTTACCAGCAAACCCCCGGAGAGAATGTTTGTCGCGGCCAGAAGCGTGAAACCTCCGGCGGCGGCCGACGTCGCTCCCGTGAAGAAGAGTATCACCGCGGGGATGAGGTCGTTGAGAAGAAGAACCTTCTTTCTCCTTGCGGAAAGCTCGAGCTTGATCACCTTCTCCATCGGGGAGCCCTTATTTCTGAAGAATCATCTTCCTTGTCAACGTGTACCCGTCCGCGGCAAGCCTGTAGAAATAGACTCCGCTCGCGAGCCCGGTTCCGTCAAGCGTCGCATCATAGCTCCCCGCCCCCTCCTCCTTCGCGACAAGCTGTGCCACCCGCCGTCCCAGCACGTCGTAGACGGCGAGCGTGACGAACGAGTTCCGGGGAATTCTGTAACGAATTGTTGTTGTCGGGTTGAACGGGTTAGGGAAATTCTGGGAAAGCGTATACTCCGCCGGTGAGGAGATCGGTGCGACGCCCGTAACCGACGCTCCTTTGAGAATGTTGACCTCATCGATGGCGATCAGCCCAGTGTCGTTCTGAGTCTTGCGCGTATCGATGAGGAGGATGATCCCGTCTTTCGTGAAGTAGGAGAATCCCAGATAGGTGTACGAATCCGGCTCGACGCTCTTGAGCCTGATGCAATTGTGAGGACCGTCGGGCAATTTTAGTACTCCGTAGCCATCGACAACATAGTTTTCCGCCGAATTCCATCCCGACGAGGCTGCCAGGAGTTTGTTGTTGACGTAGGTCGATTCCGTCCCCGCCCCCTCCGGAGAGGTGCTCCACGACGAGCCGTACGTTGCAGGAAATTTCAGGATTGACTCAAAGGGGACGGAGTGGATGACGGTCTGCGAGGTATCGGTGATCGTGACATTGCCGAGAGTATTGAACATGCTGTCCGTCAGGTCGAAAACCGGTCCGTCGATCGATTGCGGCGAGTTCCCCCAGACCATGCTCGCGGGGGCGAACCTCGCGGCAAGAAATGGAATCTGAGACGATTGATAGATCGCGTAACTCGCCGTCTCCGGGAAAGCCAGGGTCGAGAAATCGTAGACGTTCGGTCCCCCCTTTTCGCCGACGTTCACCTCCTTTGTAGTATCGTGAATCCTCAAAAGCGACGACCCGGCGGTGAAAATCCTGGCGAGGTCCGACGATTGGACCGTGATCTGCGCCTTCATCCCGCTCCAGAAAAGTACGGCGAGGACGGAAACCAGAGCAACACGACGAGACGATGAATTCATGGGACCCTCCAGCACAGTACACCTCGGCGCTCCCGGAGACGTGTTTCCCCGGGACGCGGATTCGTTCGTTATAAACCTGGAATTTCTCTCAGCCGGCCGCGACGTAACGCTTAGAAATCTCCGCCCAGTGAGATGTAGTACTTCGGAATAGAAAAAGTCTGGCCGTTGAACGCCCAGGCGACGTCGAATTTCAACGGGAGCCCGAACATGATAATCCTGGCTCCAAACCCCGTGCCAACGAGGAGGTCCTGCATCACGGTGGAGCCGCTCGTCGTATCCTTCACGAAGAAACGGTATGCCCGGTCGTCGGTCCACGACGAACCGATATCGACAAATGCCGCTCCCGTAATGTTTTCCATCGAGAGCGGCACCCCTCCGGTAAGGAGGTATCGCACGAGCGGGAATCGTAGTTCATAATTCATAAGGCCGTATTTCGTGCCGTTCGCGGTGTTATAGTCGTATCCCCGAAGCGGGAGCGCCGGCGAAAGGAAGGCGTAGTCCTCGACGTTCTGAATGGGGATACCCCCGTTGGCAAATTCCCTGTTGATCCACCCGTCGGTTCCTCCGATGAAGAACCTCTGCGCGTTCGGTCCCATGCTCAGCCCTCCCGCCCACCGGATGACGAAGCAATAATCTCTCCAGAATTTTTCGTACGTCCGATAGTCGAGAGTGTAGGTCTGGAAATTGAGCGCCTCGTCCCCCGACCCGATCGGCGGACTGATCATCGCGCTGATATTGTACCGCGTTCCGTTGTTAGGAGCGGTGTACCCCCACAGCGCGTTATCATGGATGTAACTGAGCGTCGGCATCACGAGAGACCGCTGTTGCGACGGTTCGTCGGGAAAATCGAGGTTATCCCTCGAGAGGTTCAGCCAGCTCAGCCCGAACTCGAACCGGTTGAATTTGTCGAGAGGGTCCGACGCGGAAGCGGCAACGCCCCAGGTCGTAAACCGGTAGAGATCGAGATTTCCAGTGTAATCGTACAGATAGAGGAACCGTGCGCTGTGGAATCCTTCGATCCCATAGTCGATCTTCAGGGGGAGATAGTTGTATGCGAGGACGTAATCACTGTTCTTGAGGTCGAGGAGCAGGTTCGTGAGGAAGTAGATCTGGTGGTCCCCGAGCATATCACTGAACGCCATCATCGTCGTTCCCTGGACTCCGTAGAACGTGCTGAAGGCCGCGTTGCCGTAGATGACGTCTGGGGAGAAGTTGAGCTTGTACTTGTTCACCTTGTAGTTCCCGTTCTCATCCAGATAAATACTCGAATCCCCCTGGCTCTCGGACACCGCGGTCTCCGCCGCGACCGGCTTTTCCTTCGGCTGCTCGTCTGAAAAGACATAGTTGTGGAAGTCGATGCGGACTTTGTCGCCGTAGACCCCGAGAGTATCTTTCGATGCCTCGGTGGCGGCAAGCAGGGTGGAGTCCTTTGCGCTCTGCGTCGAGGCCGGCCCCTGCGTCCGCTGCGCGAGACGCTGGCTCCGCTTCAAATACTCGGTCGGCTCCAGCTCGGAGACGGCCAGCTTCTTATCGAACGGGGCCTTCATGAGGAAGATGTCGAACCCCGCTTCGTCGAGGGCCGCAAACGAGAGCTTGTTCCCGTCCGCGGAGAGCGAGAGCTGGAAGACGCCGGTGAGAGAGTTTGTGATCGGGCGGTCGGCTCCCGTGACGAGGTCGCGCTCGTAGATGTTGCCGATTCCGTTCCTGTCCGAGACGTAGAGCATCTTTGTGCCGTCCGGGGAAATCGCGGGGGAGGTCTCGTCGCTGTTCGGGTAGTCGGTGATCCGTTTCATCGTCATCGTCGCGATGTCGATGGAATAGATATCGAGCTGGGAGTAGTCGAACTTCCACATTTTGAACCTCGGCCCGGTCGACGCGCGCGTCAGGACATCTCTGCGGTCCGAAGCGAAATAGACCGTCTTGCCGTCCGGCGACCAGCTCGGGTCGGCGTCCGAATAGAGGTCGTCCGTAAGGTTCGTGAGCTCCTTTGTCGTCAGGTCGTACGTGTAGATGTCCGACTGACGAGAATTGTCCCCCACGAAGGCGAGCTTGTCCCCCTTCGGAGACCAGCTTACGGAGAAAATCCCGTCGAGTTTGAACTCGAGTTTCTCTTTCTCTCCCGTCGCCGCATCGACGATGAAGATCGCGTCCTCGTCGCCGCTCTTCACCGCCAGGGCGAGCTTCTTCCCGTCCGGAGACCAGGTGATGCCCGGAGTGAGGAGGTGAAGCTCCTCGAAGTTCTTCGTCCTTTGCCCGTCGACGATCTTCGTGATTTTGTTGTCGATCGTCGACATGATGAAGACGTCGAAATAATCGTCCCGGTCCGAAATGAAGGCGATCTTGTCCCCCTGCGGAGAGATCGACGGGCTCGTGTTGTAGAAGTTGCCGTCCTTGACGTGGTTCGTGAGCCGGGTGGCGAAATCGGCCGGATCCTCCCGCTTGGCGATGTCGGGCCAGTAGATGACCTTCTGTTCCTTCTGCCACCGCTCGTTGAGCTCCGAGACGCTGAGCCCCAGCGCGCTGCGGAACCCCTGGTCGACGTTTCTCGTCCCCCTGATCCTGTTGAGGATCTCGGCAATCTTCTGCTCGCCGTACTTGTTCGCGATGTAGTACCAGACCGACTGCCCGCCGCGGTACGCAAAGTAACCGCTCAGGTAGTCGATGGGGGGAAGGTACGTGTGGATTGTCGCGTCACGCATGAACATATCGGAGTTCGTGTCCCAGTGAAGCGATTGGTACTCCGCCATCCCCTCGTTGAACCACATCGGGAGCTGAAGACGGATGTTGTTCGAGATAATCGACTGGATCGATCCGCCGTAGAACATGTCGTTGAAGACCGCGTGGACGAGCTCGTGATGGATGACGTGACGGAACATCCGGTAGTTTCCCTCGAAGGGGATCACCATCCTGTTCTTGAAAAGTTCGGTGACGCCGCCGGTCCCTTCTTCGAGGTACTCGGAGATGACGTTCGTCTGCTGGAAATCGTTGTGGGAGTTGTAGACCATGATCGGTATCCGGTTGTTGATCTGATACCGAAAGCTCTTGCTGATCATCGTGTAGGCGGATTCTGCGGCGGCAGCGGTAAAGTCCGCAAGGTACTCCCCGTTCTGACTAAAATAAATGTCGAAGTGGCTCGTCTGGATATACCACCAGTCGAACTTCTTGTACTGGACTTTGTTCTGGCCGAAATTCCCTTCCTGTGCCAGGCCGGGAACGAGACCGGCAACGGTCAGGAGGGCAATCAGGAGTATGGTTGACCTCATGGAATCCTCATTCAGGGGGCAAACGAGCGTCCGGCGACGACGACGCAAAAGGCTGCCTTTGTACTAACGTAACCCCCCGGGCAAAAATTCCTACCGGTTCCTGCGCTTCTTTTTCCTCGACGGAGCGTCCGAATCCGCGCAGGCAAAGTCGATCTCGCGATTCTCGACGTTGACGCTGACGACCTTGACCGTGATGCTGTCGCCGAGGCGAAAGCGCCTTCCGGTCCTCCGCCCGACGAGCGAGTAATGCTTTTCGTCGTGCTCGTAGTAATCATCGCCGATGTTCCGCACATGGATCATCCCCTCAACGAGCAGGTCGTTGATCTCGACATACATACCGTAGTTCGTCACGCCCGAAATAACCCCCTCGAACTCATCACCGACATGCTGCTTCATGTATTCGGCCTGCATGACCTTCACCGAGGCACGTTCGGCCTCCATGGCCACCCGCTCCCGGTCCGAAGACCATTTGGCGATCTCGGGAAGGTCGTTGAGGTAATGCTCGCGGCGGGCATGAGACATCCCCCTTCCGTATTCATCAAGCATCCGGTGGACAACGAGGTCCGGATATCGGCGGATGGGGGAGGTGAAATGGGTGTAGTGATCGAACGCCAGGCCGAAGTGGCCGATGTTGCGTTCCGAGTAAATTGCTTTTGCCATCGCGCGCAGGGAGACTTCGTTGATGACGTTTTCCTCGGGTGTTCCCCGGACTTCATTGAGAAGTTTCTGCAACTCCTTTGACGACACAGACTCGCCGACGTTTAACGTGTAGCCGAATTTCTCTACAAACGACGAAAGTTCGCGGAGTTTCTCAATGTTGGGCGAATCGTGGACGCGGTAGAGGAACGGCTTGACGTCCTCCTCCTTCTTCTGCTTTCCGACGTGCTCGGCAACCGTCTGGTTGGCGAGGAGCATGCACTCCTCGACGAGCTGATGACTCTTGAGGCGGGCCTTCACCTTCACTTCGACCGGCTTGCCGCGCTCATCGTAACGGAACTTCGCCTCGGGCGCATCGAAGTCGATGCTCCCTTTCTTCATGCGGCCGGCCCTGAGAATCTTCGCAAGCTCCCAGAGCGACGCGAGCGGTTTCGCGAACTCGCCGACGCCGGCGTCGAGGATCCGTTCGACCTCTTCATACGTGAACCGCCGCTTGGAGTTGATGACGCTCCTGACGATCTCGTACTTTTTCACCTTTCCCTTCTCGCTCACCTCCATGATGCACGAGTAGGCGAGCCTGTCGACCTTCGGCTTCAGGCTGCAGAGGTTGTTCGAAAGCTTTTCCGGCAGCATCGGAACAACCTGATTCGCGAGGTAGACGCTCGTGCCGCGGCTGAACGCTTCGCGGTCGAGCGGAGTCCCCTCCTTGACGTAGGCACTGACGTCGGCGATATGGACACCCAGGCGAACCGAGCCCCCTTCGAGAGGTTCGATGGAAACCGCATCGTCGAAGTCCTTCGCATCGTCGGGATCGATCGTGAAACAGACGATTGACCGGAGATCTTTCCGCCGTTTGATCTCCTCGGCCGGAATCTCCTCCGGAATTCCGTGGACGAAGGACTCCACCTCGCGCGGGAACGATGTCGGGAGTCTGTACGCTTTGATGACCGACTCGACCTCGGCGGTCGAGTCTCCGGAGACACCGATCACTTCGACGATCTTCCCTTCGGGATTCAGAAGCTCGTCCGTCCAGTCCTCGAGGGCGACGACGACCTTGTCTCCCGGCTTTGCGCCGTGGAGCCCCTCGCGCGGGACGTAGATATCGCGCGGGATCTTCCGGTCGTCGACGACGACGAAAAAGAAGTTACGGCTTTGCTCGAGCGTTCCCACAAACTCCGTGTGCGCGCGCGAAATGACTCTGACGATCTCTCCCTCGGCTTTTTCTCCGGCCGCTTTCTTTCCGCGATGTCCGGCAAAGAGGACGAGGTCGACGATGTCACCGTCAAGGGCGGTGCCGAGCGACTTCGGACCGACATAGATTTCGCCGAACGGCGAGCCCGGCAGGGTGACATACCCGTACCCCTGCCTGCTCATCGAGAGCCTTCCGCGGACATTCCGGTCGGAACCCTGAAGGGCGTACCCCTTTTGGCGGCCGTAGCTCAGGACTTTGCGTTCCACGAGGGCGTGAAGAACTTCTCGGAGGGATTGGAATTCCCGTTCGTCACGGATACCGAGGCGTTTCGCCACCTGGCGTGATTTGAATGCTTCCCGCGGATGTGCATCGAAGAACTCCCCGACACGACTTTCCAGCGGCGTTATGTGTGATTTTTTTTCTTTCATCATTGAACTCTGTGAAATATTTCGGCGACGGCTTCTCCCCGGTTCCCGCCATTCATGTCGAATGGGGATGACCGGGTCTGCGGCCGCGTCGCTAAACTCTTGGTTAGAAGGCAAACCGATAGTAGATCCTCGCTCCACTCGTCGGGCGCCTGATGTCGTACGTCTCGAGAGGGTCCACCTTCCGGTCGACCTCAAACATGAAATTGCGGAGGCTCTCATTCTGGATGAGGGACCCGAGGGACCACTGGACCGAGACGTTGGCATTGTTAATATCGTTGAACACCTTCCCTCCGAAGGTCCAGAATGCGTTCCCGACGACCCCGCTGAGACGCAGGTCGGGAGAGGTCCCCGAGTACCGGATGTCGATGTTGCTGACGGCGTTGATGCTGTTCGCCCGGAGGAAGTCCATCATCATCCCCGAAAGGAGGGTGTTTGTAAAGCCGGAGATAAGCGAGCCGCCGATCGAACCGCCGAGCGAGTTGGCGATCCCCTGCTTGTCGTTCGAGGTCAGGTCGTCCCTGAATTTTCCCGGGCTCCCCGGCGTCGACGTGAGCAGAAACGAAATCGCGTCCGATTCGACGTCACCCGTCCGCTCGGTCTCGTTGCCGTTTTCGTCGACGGTGGAAAGGCCGATTTTCACCTTCGGATCGATGCGCGTCCCTGTGATCGCAAGGGAGACGACAACCTTCTCGGAGCTCGGGACCGTCGACTCCTTCTGGGTGCCGGTCTCGGGCTTGAGATGCGAGCCGGTGTACGTAGCTTTGATGTCGAGCTCGGGGTTGTCCGGCCGTCCCGTGAACCTCAACGTTCCCGAGGCGACAAACTCCTTGTAGAACTCGTATTTCGACTTGTCGGAAACCGAAATCGTCCCCGTGAGGCGGACGTTGTTCCCTTCCTTGCTCAGTCCCAGTTTTCCGTTCAGGTCGGCAAAGAGCTCTTCGTTCGTCGCGGCATTGAAGATCATCCGGATTTGAACGATGCCGTCGGTCTGGATGACCAGGTCGTACCCGAGGCCGTCGAGGAAGGACGATTCGTTCGTCAGCCGCGCATCGTTTTTCGGACGAAGGAAGGCGAAGAGATTGGGCCCGAGGGCCGTCGTATCACGGACCGGCTTGGACGTATCGTCGACGACGACGACATTGACGCCGCGCGAGGAGACGAGGCTGGAAGTTTCCTTCGTCGACGGAAAAGTGAGGGAGGCCTGTTTGACGAAGAGCGACCCGGTGAGTCTCGAGCTGGAGTACGTCCCGTCGAATGAAAGTCCCTCCTTGCCCGTCGCGGCAATGAGGTCGCCGTAGACGGAGAGTTCGTTCGTCCGGCGGGCTTCCCTCAGCACCATGAGCTCTCCCGTTGCCGTCAGATGAAATTCTTCGGGGACGACCCCCTTGAGTGTCATGTAACCACCGAACTGAATCGATCCAGACTTATAGTCCTCCGGCATGTTCTCTGCCCGGACTTCCGTGAGGAGAACTCTGTTCCCCTGAAATGTCACCTTCCCGTCGGCGTGGTAATAGAGATTATTCATCGGGAAGAGGAATTCCCATTTCTTCAGCTCCATCCCGCCGTCGAAGGAGGGATCGTCGAGCGAACCGGTGCAGTGAACCGAGCCGGCGAGGAATCCTTTCATCTGATCGAGTTGCGCTATGAACGGATCGATGATGCTGATGTCGAAATCGTTCGCTTTGAGAGTGAGATCCATCCCCCGCGTCGAGAACCTGTTCGAGACCGTGTCAAAAGCAAGGTTGACCGGGATCGTCCCGACGCAGAGGAGCTCGTACTCGTCGTGGGGTTGGGGGGCTTTTGAGAGTTGAACGGAAACGTCGACCGCCTGATCCGCGTAACGCAGCGACGCCGTCACCGAGCCGAACTCGGCCCCTCTGAATGCAACTCCGGCCGCGCCGAGCGTGCCGACGATGATGGGACTCCGGGCCTCCCCCTTCATCGTTACGGAGGCGTTGACCGTCCCGCCGAATGCGAGGGCGTTCGACTTGAACTCCGCCGACGATCCAAAGTGATAGATGTTGGAGAGGCTGAAATTCTCGAGACGTGCAAATCCGTCGAGCGCTCCCCCGAACGTCAGTCCTCCTCCGATGGTAAGGCGTTCATCCTGGTGGACGAAGATCGCCGAGTCGATCGAGATACCCGTCCGATCGAACCTCGACGAGAACTGCTTGGTCATATCGAGTTCGTATCCCTGGTACCAGAGCGAAAAGGTGTCGAAGCTGAGGGCGTAGCCGGACGGACCTATCGTCCCCCTGCCGTCGATGCCGAGCTTCATCGTGCTGTCGACTTCTCCCGAGACCGAGTATTCCGCCTTGCGGTTACGGAGGGTGAGTTCGACGGAGGGATTGCGGAAATACGACGACCCGATGAGAACGTGCGCTGCGCTTGCCTTGACACTGAACGAGGGGCTTTCGGAAAGCGCAAAGATGCTGTCGCGGCTCAGCCGGTTCACGCGGTAGTCGACAAAAAGACTTTCGGCGAGCAGGAGCCGGTTCTTCGTCGCATAGTGCGCCGAATGAATACGGATCGATCCATCAGCCGAAAGCGTGTCGGGTGTCCCTTCAAGGCTCCCGGAGATCTCGCCGACGGCGTTGAACTGATCCTCTCCCAGAAAAATGGCGACCGGCCTGAGGTTCTTGAGCCTCACGGAGTACCGAAGCGAGCTCATCGCCGGGGCGACCGCGGCCGCCGAGCTGTCGACCGTCGTCTGCTGCGGTTCCGCCTGGGCGACGAACGCGGTGTCGAAGATCGCCCGCTGGGCACGATACCCCCGGGCGAGATTCCCGATATGGGCGCGGATGGTCTGAAGGAGCGAGCCGTAGGTAAACGATCCCCCCGCGTCCACGTCCGCGATAGGCGAGATGATGCGAAGCGATTTTCGGCCCGATGAGTCGGCATCGAGGCGTACCTCCGCCTTTGCGCTGTCGAACTCGTTGCTTCCAAATTTTGAGGGGCCAAATTCGATGGCGAGCCGCCCCCCCATCTTTTCCGTCATGAAATCTCTCCCGTGGGTTTCGAGCGAGAAGGTGAAGTCGGAAGCATACCGTTCATCCCCCAACAGCTCGGCGAGATCGACATGCGAGAACCGGCCGTTGAAAGAATAGGACGGCGCGCCGCCACCCGTAAAGTCAAGGAGCGCCACCGACGTCAAATCACCCCTCGGCGATGAGAGCTCATCCGTCATGGAGATTTTTCGCTGGTTCGCACTGATCACCGCATGGAGACTCGAGACATGGTTCCCGGCGAATGAGGATGAGTCGACCGTCACCTCGCATCGGGCCTTGAGGTCGTCGAGAGACGTGCCCTCCCCATCCACTGATCCGGAGAAATTGAGGTGCGAACGCCGCGTGGGGTTCGCGTAGAACTTCGCGAGGTCGAGCCCCTCGCCGCCGAACTTCATCCGGTACGACATTACCGGCCCCGTAAGGTCAAGTCCACCGTCCACCATCACTGACCCTGCGGCCATCGAGACGCGCGCGGTGGTCTGAAAATTCAGGGGTTTTCCAACATATTGAAAGTCGATCGCCAAAGGACCCGCGGTGCCGTAGTCGGGGATGTGAAAGAACGGCAGCAACGCGAGAACATCCGTGGGCTGAATGACGCTCCCCTTCGACTCTATGTTGAGCGTGAGGTCTCCCGGATGGTGGAGGTTTGAAACAGTCCCTCTGAGCGATACTTTGGAGTGGTTGAACCGGGTATCAAGATGTTTCACGCGCACGTTTCCGAATTCTCCGTCAATACTGCAGTCGACGATGACCGAGCCGCGCATGAAATCGAGAACGGGGAGAAACCGCTGGATATCTCTTGCGTCGATGGTGCTCGAGGTGATCGAACACTGGATGGGGACGAACTGAAGGGCGGCGACATCGTGAATCCTGAAGACATCGACCGAGGTCGCCTTCGCGGAGAGCTCGATGTGCGACGAGGGGGTCGCCACGAGGAGGTCCTTCACTTCCGAGAACGTCGGCGTGTGGGTGACGGATCCTGAGAGCCCGAGGAGCGTGAATCCTTCGCGGTGCGACTCGAACGAGATGTTCCGTATCACCACCGACTGCTCATTGGAGGAAACTTCCGCGGCAAGGTCGACGTTGAGCTTCCGGATGTCCAGGTCAGAAAACCTGACCGAGGTCCGCTCGACTGAATCCGGGAGACCCGTTCGGCTCTGTGCCGTCGAATCGAAGAGACGGAGACGGGCATCGGTGATCTTCAGGCTCTTCACCGAGATACGCCAGGGCGAAGGTGTCGTGTCGGATTCGGACTTCTTCTTTGCGATCCTGTCGACATTCCATGTTCCGTCCGTGGAGCGAACCAGGTTGACGAAGGGGTGATCGAGCTCTACGCTTGCAACGCTCACCCGTTTGTTCCAGAGCGGAAGCGGGTCGTAGTGAACGATGACATTCCGCGCGGCAACAAACGGCGCCCCGTCGACATAGACGGCAACCGAATCGACCGAGAGTCCCGTAACAAGGTTTCCCCTGATCTCGCCGATATAGACCGATGCGTTGAGATTTGCCGCGACAACTTTATAGAGTGTGGACCTCAATGATTCCTTGAAGAGCCGCGTCTGCGTGAAGCCCGCAGCGCCGAGGAGAATGAGAAGAACCGCGCTCGAAGTGAAGACCAGTATTTTCGAAGCCTTGCGAACCATCTATTCCTTCGTGCTGAACCCGTACAACTCTCCGATCTTTCCGATGATGGTCGTCGTCGATCGTCCGGGGACGAACGGAAGAGTGAGGACTCTACCCCCCGCCTCCTCGACAACATCCTTCCCGACGACATCGTCGACCTTCCAATCCGCCCCCTTCACGAGCACATCCGGGAGCAGGGCTTTAATCAATTCATACGGCGTCTCCTCACCAAAGAGACAGACCGCATCGACCGGGACCAGCTGGGAGACGATGAACGCACGGTCGGCTTCTCCGACCACCGGCCTCAGCGGCCCCTTGATCCGCTTCACCGACGCATCGCTGTTCACCCCGACGATAAGCCGGTCGCCGAGCGACTTCGCTCCGGCGAGGTATTCCAGATGACCCCGGTGAAGGATGTCAAAAACGCCGTTCGTGAAAACGACCTTCTTTCCGGACGACTTCCAATCGCGGCGGATTCCTTCCAGCTCAGAAAGCGAAAAGACTTTTCCCATGGTGCTTCGAATTGATGGTCAGGCGTTACGACTGGTGGGAGGCGATCGACGACAACAGCGCGTTGGGTCTGATCGGGACAATTCCGACCTCACCGCAAACAACGCCGCCGGCAAAATTTGCGAGCGCCGCCGATTCATGAACCGACGCACCCGATGTCAACGCCATCGTGAGAGTTGCAATGACGGTATCTCCCGCGCCGGAGACGTCGGCGACCCGAAGCGCCCTCGTCGGAAGATGATGAATGATATTGTCGCTGTCCAGGAGTGTCATCCCTTGTTCGCCCCGGGTAAGGAGAATATTTCCAGCCCGGAGCCGTTCCTTCAGCGTCTTTACCGCCGCGTCGACGTCGGCCTCGGTCCCGATCTTGATCCCGAGCGCCTCCTCCACCTCTTTCTTGTTCGGCTTGAACACCGAAACGTTCCTGTATTCGAAAAAATTCTGAAACTTGGGGTCGACTGTGACTACCTTCCGGTGCTTGTTGGCGATCGAAATCACACGCTCGATGAGGGAGGTGACAATCACCCCTTTGTTGTAGTCCTCGAGTATGACTCCGTCGATCGCGTTGATATTGTTTTCGAACACCGAAAGAAGTTTCTCCTCTACCCCGGGAGAGATCCCTCCCTTCTGCTCGTTGTCGATCCGCACGACGTGCTGGTTGTGAGCGATGACGCGGGTCTTGATCGTCGTTGGTCTCCCCGGGTCGGCGACGATTCCGTCCGCCGTGCACCCCTGGTCCTTCAACAGGTTCGAAAGAAGAGCGCCGTTCGCATCGTTTCCAACGACCCCCAGAAGGAGCGGCTCGCCCCCAAGGGATTTGATGTTGTTGGCGACATTGGCGGCTCCCCCCAGCCTGACTGTCTCCTTCTCCACCTCTATCACCGGAACCGGGGCCTCCGGTGAGATCCTCGAAACGCTTCCCCACACATAGGAGTCAATCATAACGTCGCCGACGACCGCGATACGGCGTTTCTTAAAGCTCTCGACGAGGTCGTTGAGTCTGTTGGAGGAGAAGGTAACCAAGGAGAATTCCGGAGCGTTACGGTTGTGGCAACAATGAAAGATACTTAACTGATGGGCGGGAATCAATAAAAAAGGATGGGGAAGGTGGCAAAGGGAGGCCAAAACCGGCGATCCATCGCGCTTACGGCGTCGCCGTTTGTTCGGTGAAGGGTTCCTCTGATCGACGCGGCTCCACAAAAAAGGCTGCCGTGGTGCTCACGGCAGCCTTTCCCAACTACCTCTGGAGGAACAATCTTACTTCATCATAATCATTTTCTTGGTGATGACATTCTGTTGAGCGGCGTTCGAGTTGATGACCAGGCGGTAGAAGTAAATGCCGGTCGCAACCGTCTGCCCGTGGTTGTTCGTCCCGTTCCACGCCACCTTGTAACTGCCGGAGGCGACATCTCCGCTCGCGAGGGTCTTCACCGCTTCGCCGAGGATGTTGTAGACGTTCAGCTGGATGGACGAAGCGTGCGGGATGGAGAACTCGATCTCGGTGCTCGGGTTGAACGGATTCGGGTAGTTCTGCGAAAGCTCGAATCCGGTCGGGGTCGTCTGGTTCACAACCTGGACTCCTGTCGGATAGAACCCGAGGGCCTTCTGGAGGAGCGAGATCGCGTATTTGGCGTTGTGCATGCCACCGCTTCCGTCGTTCGACACAAAGCTGTAGACATAGATTCCTGCGACGAGGTCCGGCCGGTTCTTTACCTTGAGACTGTCTTTCAGAGCAAGGGTCGGCTGACCGGTGAGGCTGTCGATCGGCAGTTTTGCCTTCAAGAGAGCGAGCATCCCCGCGATCTCGGTCTTCACTCCCTCGATCTTACCGTTGTGATCGTAGTCGTACGACGCCTTGATATCGTCAAAGCTCTTGATCCCTGCGCCGTGGCAGGTCTGGCATGCCGTGACGACATCATGGAGACCGCCGGTCGTGTCGGTCATCGCGAGCGAGTGCGAGTCGCCGGCCATGTGGCAGGTAACGCATCCGTTCGAAACGCCGGCGTGGCTCATGAGACCCGTAATCGTGGCATCGCCGTATTGGTAACAGTTCTGTCCCATAAGCATGTCCGCCTGCGGGTTCCCATGCGGGCCGTAGTGATCGACAAACCCATAATACGGAGCTTTCGTCGTCACTCGCGCACTGGCAGCGTAACGGGATCTGTGGCAGTTCATGCAAAGTTGACCCTCTCCGAAAAGGCCGGTCGGGACGACGTAGCCGTTCCTGAGGGTGTCGACATCAACGGTGCGGAGCTGGTAGGGATTCGCAGCGCTGTGTGGATCGTGGCAGGTCGCGCATCCGATCGGCACACCGGCGTCCGACGCCGTGCTCCAGGTCGAGACAGTCGCGGGCTTACCGGCCAGAACCCATTCGCCGAACGCGCTTCCGCTGTGGCAGGGGAAGCAGCTGGTGGAGGTCGCAGCGGTGCCGGCGAGAGATAACTTGGCGTGGTCCGAAAGATTCCAGAGCGTTCCCGAGACATGCCGCGGAGGTGCGTCGTGGCACGACTGACACACGCCGGCGCTGTACGACATCCCGATCTTCGTAATATCGCCGAGGTGATCCTTGCCCGGTCCATGGCAGCTTTCACAGCCAATGTTGGCGAGGGGAACAAGCTGGGAGTAGTTATTCACGAGATTCTTATAGATCGAGGAATCGCCTTGGGTAATCAGATAGGAGCTGCCGGATTTTGTTTTGCCCTTATACCATGAGGTATCGAAGCCGGCCTGTTTTGCAAGGTAGCCAAAATTACCGTTGTTGGCGCTCGTGTCCCAACCGACGGTATGACACTTGAAACAGCTGCCGCTGTACATCCCTTGCCCGACGGCATTGACCTCCAATTGACCGGTGATACCTTCCGTGAAGATCTCCGCATGACCGGTCTTCAGCCATGGAGTTTTGTCATACTTCGCTATCGACCCGTGACAGGTCAGGCAGGGGATCGTATTTCCTGAGTACCCGACATACGTGTCAACCCACAACGACTCCTGAGATGTTTTTCCGCCGTTGACGGAAACCGAGGCACAATACCACCCGCTCGAGTCCGGGGTGAAACTCGTATACTGGTTACTCGCGCTGTCGAAGGTGGAGGCGGAACCGGTTGGCATCGCTGTGAAAGTCCAGGCGAAGGAGGTCACTTTGTTCACTCCGGAGCCGGTTGTGTCCGCATATAAGTACACTTTCGATCCGCGGCCGACCACGTTCAAGCCGGTCGTCGCAATATTGGCGCTTTTGCCAATCGCTGTCAGCTTTCCCGGCGACATGGCGTTGATCTTTGCTTTCACAGCCTGCGCTCCAGCCTCCTTAAGAGGCAAAAGAAGGAGGCACGCCATCAGCAGCAGCCTGTAAATTGTACCGAATTTTCTCATCGTGATCTCCGCATTACGTTGTTGATTAAGGCTCAATTCAAACCCGAATTCCGACCGTCCCATGACGCTGGAAGGACTTTATGGTCTGAACATTCTCAATATGTGTGCCACAGGAATGCGATGAGGGGCCCAACGGGGACGCCATTTATACGACGATTTGACGTATTTTAAAACGTTGAATATTGCAACACAGGACTTTTCCCATAAATAGATTCCAGCATTTCCGATATTTCGAAAAGAAGTTCGAATTGCTTAGATTGTTCTCCTGGACATGGGTGACCGTTGCGGGTGTCGGATATCGTGCAGGTTGTAACGAAGAAAGGCGTGATGTTGGATCACGCCTTTCTGTGTTGATTTCTGAAGCTGCTTCAATCCCTCCCTGCGTCGTCCGGCTGCGAGATCAGAACCGATAGCTGATCGTCAGGTCAAGCGTCGTTGTCTTGATGGTCTCGTCCGCCCTTGAGAGATTGAGCGAGGCAGGACCGTAGTTATTCTCGTACGTCTTCCACGATGCGAAGATCGCGGCAAGATCGACCATCACGTTGTCTTCAAGGGCCACGCCGGCTCCGGCCGACACCAACTTCTGACCATACGACGAGGGATCACCGGCATACGGAGAGGGCTTATATGCGTAGCCGGCTCTGATGCGCAGGTCCGTCGTCGGAATCTCGAACTCCCCTCCGACCGAGTAGTTCGTCGTGCTTCGGAAAGTCTGCTGAAGAGTGATGTTATCCTGTTCCAGAGTCGGGTTATCCGCCCACTGAACCTGCGTCCAATCCGTGTACTGGAGAGCACCCGAAAGGAGGAGCCCGTCGAACGGTTCGTACGAAAGGCCCGCGGCAAATACCCATGGTGTCTGCACGCTGTAGTCATTCACCGCGTCATACCCGAATTGATTATATTCCTTGCCCCCGGCAGTTGGAATATAGCCGTCGTCAAACACCGTTGAACCGTCGTTGGAGTATTTTTCATGCACCGTGAAGGTCGAGGGGGTCTGGATCGTGAGTCCGAATCGGGCCACGTCGCGGTACCGATAGAGCATACCGAACATGGCGTTCACTCCGGTGACATCGGCGGTGAGGTTCGAATTGAGGTAGAGCGTGTTGAACTTGAGATACGCGTCATCAATCGGGACTACAGGGCGCGGGTCGGAATAGAAATTCCGCGTGTCCGCCTCGATGTAGTTCCGCACGTACGTGTAAGAACCGCTCATGACATTGATTGTCAACCCGAAGGAAAGGCTTTTCTGCACATCGATTGCCCCCGCAAAAGCCCACGTCCCCATCCCGCCGCTCTCTCTCACGACCCCTTGTTGGTTGACGTTCTTCGTGACGTTGATGTTCTCGGACGTATCCTCAAGCCCTACGCCGTACGCAATATCGTACTGCACATTCGGGTCGAAGAGATACGGAACAATCGAGCTCTGCGTGTTGAAACCGGAATACGACAGAGCCGAGGTATAATCGTTCGACCGGTTGTATCCGACGGAGAAGACCAGACTCCCGCGCTGCGTGGGATACGGAAAGACGAAGCCGAGGTCGTCGAGAGCCGTGTTCGAGTTTGTCGATGTCGCCGAATTCCCGAGGAAGCTGGCGTTGTTTGAATAATTGACATTCGTCAGGCCTCCGGTGAACTCCAGCCGGCGCATCTGCGCTAACCCGGCTGGGTTCCAGAACGTCGCCGTGTAATCGTCGGCGACGGCGACGTACGCTCCTCCCATGCCGAGCGCCCGGGCGCCTACCCCGAGTCCCGACGAGGAATATCTGAAAGCATCTTCTGCAAATTGAGCCGATACTCCCGACGGAAGTACTGCGATCGCCAGGATCGCTGTGAGACTCACTAATGCCCATCGATACGTTTTCATAGGTTCCTTCCCATCATGTTGCGGCCGTCCCTGCTAGCTTACTTATTCCGGTTTGCGAGTTGAAGGGGTTGCTGTAGTATTCGTAGTGCCGTTTGTCGGGTCCGAGGGACGGCTTCTGCTTCCCGAATTCTGGTCTCCGGTCGTGGCATTCCTGTCGCGGGTCACTCCGGCTGCGGGGGGCGGCACGGGAGCCGTCGGAGCCGTCGACCCGGTTGAAACAGGGACCGATGATGCAGCTGTACCACTATCGCCGCGCCCCTCGCCCACACTCCTTTTCTTCCCGGAATCGCCTCCCGAAGCAGCCGGCGTCGATATCGAAACGCCTGTCGAAGGGGCCATGGCGACGGGGATAGACCACCAGGGGGTGACGGACGATGAGGACTGCCAGCCGTACGGGTCGATCGTGATTCCGTGGGCGGATACCATCCCCACCTTCCGCATGTCGTACGACCTGTCATCCAGCTCAGTCTGACTGTGGCATGAGAGGCAATTGGCCGAGTAATCCAGTTCTGAGGAGCTTTCCGACACCGCCCCTCCCTCGTCAGATCCTGAGTCATTCCGGCTTGCCGAGCCGGGAGATATGAGAACGGTGTAGCACCCGCCCAGGAAAAAAAGGGCGGCACATAATCCGAGCGGAATCCGTATGTTGGTGACGTTGATTTTCATCATCGCTCTCTTGAACCTCTTCCGCCTCCACCTCCTCCGCGTGGAGCTGACGGTGATGAACGCGGAGATTGGCCGTGGGCCCCTCCTCCCGAAGGCCGCTGCGACCGGGCTCCCTGCGGGGCCCGCGCACCGCTTCGAGGCGCATATCCGGAGGGCCGGCTATAATGTCCTCGCTGCCGGGGCTGTGCTCGGTAGGCTCTCGCCTCTCCCCTCACATTACCCCTCGATTGCGGCGACGACGATCCGGTTGCGACTCTGCTCCTCGCCGAAGTTGCAGCGGAAGAATTGTTCATCCGTTCCCACCATGGGACTTCCTGACTCGCCCGGCTTCTGCTCCTGGCCGGCGCCGGTGCTGCCTCCGTCGGCGTCGACGGCCGCGATCTTCCGGTCGCTTCGCCCGAGGCGACTGACGATGGTCCCGCCCCTGCCGACCCCCGGGGGCGATACAAGGCATCGGTTCCGCGCGAGTTTCCGACGAAGCGCTGCCTGCCCGAAGCGAGGCCTCCGTGATATCCGCCGCCCCAGCTGTTCCATCCTCCATAATAGCCGGCGTAGAAGTAGTTGTGATACCCGTGATGAGGATACCAGTACGGATACGGATAGACGAGTGTCGGATACCAGAAACCGGCGTCATACCAGGAATAATACGGATACCAGTTGTCATCATACCAGGGGTCGTAGCCGTACGAAGCACCCCACCCGTACGGAGAGGGTGTGTAATAGTCAAACGCCATCCGGTAGCGCCACGCCCGGTAATCATCGTCGGCAAAATAGTTGCCCGCCTGTCCACCGTCCGCTGTGTCGACCGCCTGCGCATATGACGAATCGGGATCGTCGTTGCTGCCATCAGCGTCGTCGCCGTTCATCGACTGGAGTTGGGTGTAGCACCCCGCGAAGATCAGCCCCGAAACAAAAAGGCCCGGCAGTCCAAAATATTTCATGATCGTTTTCATGCTCATACCCTTCCTCTCTATGACACCTACTCAGTACAACATCCTGAGGAAGCTTCCAATTCCCCCCGTTAAATCGTCCTTACGTACTCCACTTTAATGGTTCTGTTTCCGACGACGACCTGGTTCTGATTCTTCACAAGGTCTTTCAGGTCGAAGCCGAGGGTGAAGCCGTTCCCCCACGACCAGCGTAATCCCGTGTTGAGGTAGCCCCGCCCTTTGCCGACGGCTCCGTTGTTATCGTTGGTGCCGAAATCGTACTCACAGAGGAGCGAGATATCGGAGCCGAGCGATTTTTCTCCGCCGACGAAAAAGTCCATGTGCTTGTTGCCGTCCTGATTCTCCAGGCTGTAGTTTACCCCGCCATGGACCGAAAGGTTGCCGGCGATCGAGTAGTTCTTGCTCCCGGCAGCGAAGAAGCCGCGAGACTTGATCGTGAATCGCTGGGTGCTGTCGATGTATCCCTCTTTTCCCTGCGAGTCGAACCCGAGAGCGATGGCCGGCATCGCCATCGTCTCATCGAACAGCCGGAACTTCACGTTGACGCCGGGGAGCTTCTGCATAGCGATATCGCCGCTCCCGATAATGCCGGTCCCGCCGTACGAGATTCCGAAGCTCAGGCGGTCGAGCGCTCCCGCCGAAAGGCCCACGGTCATCCCGCCGTTTTCAAAGAAATCGACGTCCATCGCAAACGCTCCGCGCTTGAGCAATCCCGCTGTCGGAGTGTCGATGATGTACCGGGGTTCGATGTTCGCTTCGTCGCCGGCCGTGATCTGAGCTACCATAGGAGAACTCAGGATGAGGAAGAGACAAAAGAATAGCAGCGTTCGCACTGATATTCCTTTCACTAGGTTAGACGCAGCTTGTACCTGGAAGTTTACACGGGATCCGGCCCGCTGTACACGAATGTATGAAGTTTCTAGCCCTTTTTCCACGTCGTCGTCCCGTCTTTCCTGTCTTCGACCTTGATGGCAAGTGCTTCAAGGCCTTTCCGTATCTGATCCGCTGTCCGCCACTGGGACGTAGCCCGTGCCTCCTTCCGGAGTTCGAGGATAAGCTCCACAAGACCTCGTTCCGTCGCGGCGTCCGAACTCCCGGCTGCCGGGGCGCCGGCAGGGATGATCCCCAGAACCCGCGCTCCGAAGTCATCGAAGATTTGCACCGCCTCCGCGACCGTCGCCTCGGAAGGAAGTTTGCCCGGCTCGAGCCACTCGTTGACAATCGAGACAAGCTCGAAGAGCGTCGCGATCCCCTTCGGGGTGTTGAAATCATCATCCATCGCTTCCGTGAAAGCCGTCCGGATCGGCCCAAGCTCTTTCACGGCGCTGCCGAAGGCGGAATTCCTCCGCCCCGATTCCAGGGCCTCGTGCAGTCGAGCGACCGTAGTCCGAAGTTTCGCCAGCCCAGTCTTCGACGCTTCAACGGCTTCTTCGCTGAAGTCGAGCGTGCTGCGGTAGTGACTCTGGAGGATGAAGAACCGTATGACCGCCGGATCGAATTTCTTGAACGCAGCCTTCAGGGTCACGAAGTTGCCGAGCGATTTCGACATCTTCTGGCCGTTGACCGTCACAAGATTGTTATGGATCCAGTACTTCACGAAAGGCTTTCCGGTCGCGCTCTCGCTCTGTGCGATTTCGCATTCGTGATGGGGAAACTGATTGTCCATCCCTCCCCCGTGGATGTCGAAGGTTTCCCCGAGGTACTTCATGGACATCGCAGAACACTCGACATGCCAGCCGGGGAATCCGACGCCCCAAGGACTGGGCCACCGCATGATATGCTCCGGCTCGGCGTTCTTCCAGAGTGCGAAATCTTCCGGATTCCGCTTCTCCGATTTCACCTCGACACGGGTCCCCTCCTTCATCGCGTCGAGCGAACGACCGGATAGTTTTCCGTACTCCTTGAACTTCCGCACGTCGAAATAGACCGAGCCATTGACCTCGTAGGCATACCCTTTTGCAAGGAGTTGCTTGACGACCTCGATCTGCTCGATGATGTGACCGGATGCGCGCGGTGAAATGTCCGGGCGCGAAATGTTGAGAGCGTCCATATCCTCGAAGTAGCTCCGGGTGATCGTCTCCGCGATTTGCATCGGATGGATCTTCTCGAGCCTCGACTGCTTCAGCATCCGGTCTTCGCCGTCGTCCAGGAGATGTCCGACATCCGTGATGTTCTGGACGTAGAGTACCTTATAGCCGAGGTACCTCAGGTAGCGGGCGACGATATCGAATGATACGTAACTTTTCCCGTGCCCGATATGAGAGTCGCTGTAGACTGTCGGCCCGCAAACATACATTCCGACGATCCCGGGATGAAGCGGCGTGAACTCTTCCTTTGTGCGGGTGAGCGTGTTATAGATCTGGAGCGGCATTCCCTTGGTGCGCTGGTGGTGTGTGAGGAGTTACTTCTTTTCAATCCCCATAAGCTCTCGTGCCCCCTTCAAGCCCGCTTCCGTCACTTTTTCGCCGCTCATGAGTTTTGCGACTTCCCTCACCCGGTCCTCGAGTCCCAGTTTCCTGAGACGTGTCGAGGTGCGGGAACCATCCTCCTTCTTTTCAACCGCGAAGTGCGTCTCCGCGAGTCCTGCAATCTGCGGGAGGTGCGTGATGGCGATAATCTGATGGAGCAACGAAAGCTTCTTCAGGCTCAACCCGACCGCCTGCCCGATGCGGCCGCTCACCCCGACATCGATCTCGTCAAAGATCAGCAGTGGAGTCTTGTCCGACTGGGCAAGCGCGGACTTCAACGCAAGCATCACCCTGGAAACTTCGCCTCCGGAGGCAACTTTGGCAAGGGGCTTGAGGTCTTCTCCGACGTTCGTGGAGAGGTAGAATTCGACGTCGTCGATCCCTTTTGGCGTTGCGGCGACAGTCCGCTTCTCAAGCCGCACGAACGGTCGCGCGTCGTCATCCCCGGATTCACCGGGGACGAAAGGAATCTGCCGGATTTCCACGCTGAATCGTGCGCTGGAAATCCCGAGCTCTGCGAGGGCCGAGACAACGCTCTTTGAAATCTTCTTCGCGGCCTCCTGCCGGCGCGCACTCAACGATGCCGCTGCGACGGAACATTCCCGGCGTTCTTCTTCAATGCCCGACTCGACCGCACGGAGCTCCTTATCATAGTTGGTGACCAACTCGAGCTCGGCGGCGACTTTCGCCCTATGGTCGAGGATTGCCTCGACCGATCCGCCGTACTTTTTCTTCAGGAGCGAGAGGCGTCCCAGGCGTTCACGGAGCTCTTCGAGCCGTTGGGGGTTTATTTCAATCCGTGAGCTGTACCGCTGGATGAACTTCGCGAGCTCCTCGACGATGATCTCCGCCGACTTCGCTTCTCCCGCCGCGTCGTTGAATGCGGGATCAATGCCATTGAGCGCTTCGATCTGCTTGCGGGCGAGAACAAGATTGTCATGAACGGAAGGCTCACCCTCGCTCCCTTCGGAGAGGAGCCGGTTCAACTCAGCCGTCATCTGATGAAGTCTCTCTCCGTTCTCGAGAATCCGGAGCTCCGCCCCGAGCGCCTCTTCTTCCCCCTTCCGGGGATTGAGGGCATCGATCTCCCGGAGCTGAAATTCATTGAGGTCTCTTTTCTCCTCGAACCTCTTCACCTGCTCCGCCATCCCGCGCTTCTTCGCCAGGAGAATCGTCAACGCCTGGTAGGACTTCCGATAGGCCGACAGCTCGCGGAGGTGGTCCCCGAAATCGTCGAGAAACTCAATGTGGGTCTCGGGACGGAGCAGCGCCTGATGATCGTGCTGGCCGTGAAGGTCGACGAGAATGTCGCCGATCGACTTGAGGAGCGTGAGCGGAACCGGTGAGTCGTTGATGAAGCAGCGATGCTGTCCCTTCGTCGATATTTCCCGCCGGACGATGAGTTCGTCCGTCGCCTCGATGCCGTTCCCCTTCAGGAGGTTTATCACCTCTGCCGATCCGTTTATCGCGAAAGTCCCCTCGACGACCGCCTTTTCGGCCCCTTTTCGCACCACTTCGGCGCTCGCCCGGTCCCCCAGAAGCAATCCCAGGGCATCGATGAGAATCGACTTTCCGGCTCCCGTTTCGCCCGTCAGGATGTTGAGACCCCGCTCAAACTCCACGTTGATTTCTTCGATGAGGGCGTATTGTTTGATGTAGAGGGAGCGGAGCATGGGTCAAGTTACTCCGATTTTGCGAGAGTTTCAACCGCGCGTTTCGCCCGGTCCGGACGATCTTCACGGCTCAGAAGGAGAGAGCCGGATTCGGCGGCGCTGGCCGCAACAAGGATGGAGGTTCTTCAGGAGAACAGATTGATCTCCGGCACATCGGGGAGGAGGCCGAGGTAGAATGCATAGCGATAGAACTCGCCGAGCCCTTCCCTCGCTTCTTCGTCAAAGCCGTACGAGTAGACCTCAAGCTGTTGTTCGAGGGAGTCCGCCGAACGGGAGAGAATTCTGGAACGCTCGGTGGCGATGCTCCGGATCGAGCGGACGCCTTCCTCCTGCGATGAGAGGAGGAGCTCCGAGAGCCGGGCGCTTCCCTTCTCCGTTCGGACCGCGCAGCATGCATGGACAAACGGAAGGTCGGTTAGATCGGACCATTCGTCGACAAGGTCGAGCATCGGTCCGCTCCAGCCGGACCGAAGGATGGCGTCTCCGGTGAGCAGCGCGGCATCGGCCTTGGACAGCATCTGTTCGAGGGAGCCGATGACCGGCACGAACGCGACATCCTGTTCGTACTTCTCGGAGAGGATGAGCTTCGTGAGGACAATCTCCGACGAAGAGACGATGCCGGTCGCGACGCTGGATATTTTTCTAATGTCCCGGTTGAGACAGAGGAGCACCGTGCGGCTTTCGCCCCGCGAACTGACGCCGACGGACGGGATGAGGGTAAGGTCCGAGCTGTTCCGTGCATACTCGATCGCGCCGATGATGGCGGCATCGCATTCGCCGGCGAGGAGACGCTCCGTGTTCACTCCGGCGCTCTCAAACAAAAGTCCCGCAGAAGCGGGACTTTCGGGTTGTTGAAGGCCGTGGACGATCGGCAGACAGTAGAGATCCGGCAGGGCGTTGATGCGGTAGTTTGCCCCGGGCACGGTTGTTTCAGGCACTGGTCTTCTGACGTATTTGTTTCGCCGCGAGCTCGCGGAGATAATAAAGCTTCGCCCGCCGGACCTTGCTCGTCTTCACCTTCTCGATCTTGGCGATGCGCGGAGAGTGGGTCGGGAAGATCCTTTCAACACCGACGCCGTCCGAGATCTTTCTGATCGTAAAGGTCGAGCCGAGGCCGGAGCCCCGCTTGCCGATGACGACCCCCTGGAATTGCTGGATGCGTTCTTTGTCCCCCTCGACGACGCGGACATGGATGTTGAGGGTGTCCCCGGTTGTGAACTCGGGGATGTTCGTCTTCATTTGGGTCGCTTCGACCAGTTGAATCTTGCTCATTGCAGAACTCCGTTCCTTGAGGTTGTTATTTTTTCTGAATCAAATCCTTCCGTCGCTCGGCCGTCCGTCTGACGCGCTCTTCCTCGCGCCATTCCGAAATCTCTTTGTGATTCCCCGAGAGCAGGACGTCCGGGACTTTCATCCCCCGAAACTCCGGCGGCCTGGTGTAGTGAGGACTGTCGAGCAGTCCATCCTGAAACGAATCGGTGAGTGCCGACTCGCCGTCTCCGATGACCCCGGGCACAAGCCTCACGACGGCATCCGCGACGACGAGCGCTGCGAGTTCCCCCCCCGTGAGAACATAGTCGCCGATCGAAATCTCCCGCGTAATGAGCCCCGTTCTCACGCGCTCATCGACTCCTTTGTAATGGCCGCAGAGGATGATGAGGTTCGAGGCCAGCGAGAGCTCGTTGGCAACCTTCTGAGTGAACGGCTCACCGTCCGCCGTGACATAGACGATCTCGTCGTACTTCCGCTCGGCCGTCAGCGATTCGACGCATTCGAAGACCGGCTCGGGCTTCATGATCATCCCGGCGCCTCCCCCGTACGGCGACTCGTCAAGGGTGTGGTGCTTGTCGTGCGTAAACTTCCGGAGATCGTGGACGACGATCTCCGCGAGCTTCTTTTCCTGCGCGATCTTCAGGATGCTCTCGCTGAGCGGACTCGCGAGCAGCTTCGGAAGACCCGTGAGGATGTCGATGCGGATGCTCACAGCGCCGTCCCTCCGAAAAGGCCTTCGGGCGGATCGATGATCATCACCCGGCTCTTCATGTCGACCGCCGTAACGATCTCGCGCACCGCCGGCACCATGACGTCCGTTCCGCGTGAGCGGATGACGTAGACATCGTGGGCGGGATAACTGAGGACCTCTTTCACGGTGCCGAGGGATCGGCCCGCCCGGTTCCGCACCTCGAGACCGACAAGGTCATCGACAAAATACTGGCCGGAGGCGAGAGACCGCCGGTCCGATTCTTCCACAAACAAAAAGTGACCGATCAGTTGTTCAGCAGCGTTCCGGTCACCGGTGTCCCGAAATCGTATGTAGAGATCTTCCCCCCGCGCAACGACCTCCTCAATCTCCCTTCTGACAACTTCCCTCTCGTTCCTTCCGACAAGTACCGAACCGAGTGCTTTGAACTCTTCGATACCCCGGGAGTACGATCGAATCTTCACCTCCCCCTTAATGCCAAATGCCTTTGCGATGAGGCCGGCTGCACAGAGCTGGCCGCCCGTTTCGTTTTTCACCGCGTCCACGCCGGTGTGTCGGCTGCTTTGCACACCTAGTCAAGCACCTCGAGCATTGCACGTTTCCCTTGTTTGGCGGCGACGGCACTCAAGAGCACGCGCATCGACTGCGCCGTCCGTCCCTTCTTGCCGATGATCTTGCCTACATCCGCCTCCCCAACCTTGATCTTGAATATCAGCTTACCCTCTTTTTCCTCATCGGTGATGACCACCGACTCCGGGTTGTCGACAAGCTGCTTTGCGATGTATTCGATAAATTCCCGCATGGAATCCTCCCGACCTGTTCGTAAAGTATCGCATATCCATCGTCATCGCCGTGTCAAAATGCCGGAGTGAACAGCCATCCTCCAAACCGGAGGCCGCCTATGCCTGGGGCGCTGCCGGAGCGGCTGCTTCCGGAGCCGCCGGGGCGGCCGGCTGCGTTTCCGCTGCCGTCGCCTTCTTTTTCTTCTGCAAGGCGTTGCGGCGGGCTTTCCGCTCGTTCTCCTTCTGCGCCTTCCCGGCCTGCACCATCTGCCACTTTTCTACTGCCGCAGTAATTGTCGCTTCGTCCGCCTTCTTCTTCTTCAGCGACCATCGGAGCCAAAGTCCCTTCCGGCTCAGGAGGTTTTTCACCGTATCCGTCGGCTGAGCGCCGCGCTCGAGCCAGTGGAACACCCGTTCCTCTTTGAGGTTGATGGTCATCGGGTTCGTGCGCGGGTCGTAGGAACCCACCGCGTCGATGAACCGCCCGTCCCGCTTCGTGCGGGAATCCACAGCTACGATCTTATAGACGGGCTGCTTTTTCTTGCCCATCCGTTGTAGTCGAAGTCTGACTGCCAAAAATGTATCTCCTTTTTCTCTAAATATGGATAGATGCTGGTTAAGATGCAACCTAGTGGAATCGCTGCGCCATCATGCGGCCGAAATTCTTCCCTTTCGAAAAGTTCTTCATCATTTTCTGCATCTCGAAGAACTGCTTCAGGAGCTTGTTGACCTCCTGCACCGACGTCCCGCTCCCCATCGCGATCCGTTTTCTCCTTGAACCGTTGATAATCGCCGGATGTTGCCGCTCCTCGACGGTCATCGATTGGATGATCGCCTCGACATACTTCAACTCCTTGTCGTCCACGGAGTTGAGGTCACCGAGCTTTCCCGCCCCGGGAATCATCGAGAGGACCTGGCTCAGCGGGCCCATTTTCTTGACTTCCTGAAGCTGGCTGTAGAAATCTTCGAGCGTGAACTGGGCCTTGCGGATTTTCTGCTCGAGCTGCTGCGCTTTCTCCTGGTCGAACGACTCCTGAGCCTTTTCGACGAGCGTGACGATGTCCCCCATCCCGAGGATCCGGGAGGCCATCCGGTCCGGATGGAACGGCTCGAGCGCGTCGAGCTTTTCACCGGTGCCGACGAACTTGATCGGTGTCTCCACGACGGAGCGGATCGAGAGGGCGGCCCCGCCCCTCGTGTCGCCATCGAGCTTCGTGAGAACAACCCCGTCGAACTTCAGACGGTCGTGGAACGCCTTCGCCGTGTTTACGGCGTCCTGCCCAGTCATCGAGTCGACGACGAAGAGGATCTCGTGCGGATTCACCGACGCCTTGATGCTCTCAACCTCGCGCATCATCTCCTCGTCGACGTGGAGCCGGCCGGCGGTGTCGATGATGACCGTATCCCGGGCGTTCTTCCGGGCGTGATCGATGCTTTCCGTCGCGATCGCAATCGCGCTCTCCGTCCTGCTCGAATAGACGGGGACATCGACCTGCCCGCCAAGGGCGATGAGCTGGTCGATCGCCGCGGGACGGTAGACGTCGGCAGCGACGAGAAGCGGGCTCCTCCCTTTCGATTTGAGGTAGTTCGCCAGCTTCCCCGCAAAGGTCGTTTTCCCCGAGCCCTGGAGCCCGGCAATGAGGATGACCGACGGCGGAGTCTGCGAGAGAGTCAGCTCGGCCTTCGTCGTCCCGAGGAGTTTCACGAGCTCGTCGTGGATGATCTTCACGATGAGCTGCCCCGGGGCAACGCTCGAGATGACCTCGGTCCCGAGCGACTTCTGCTGGACGGTGTCGATGAACTCCTTGACGACCTTGTAGTTGACGTCGGCGTCCAGCAACACCTTGCGGACCTCGCGGAGCGTCTCGGCGATGTTCGCCTCCGAGATTCGTCCCTGTCCGCGAAGCCGTTTGAGAACGGTCTCTAGTTTCTGTGTGAGAGTGTCAAACACGGCGAGTGATTCCCATCCCTACCTGCGCTTGGAGCGGACCATACCGCATTCCGTGAACATGCTCTTCATCCGTTCCGTCATCCTGCCTTCTTGAGCGCTTCCGCTCCGCCGACGATTTCCAGGAGCTCCTTCGTGATCGAGGCCTGACGCGCCTTGTTGTACGTCAGTTCGAGATTGCCGATCATCTCTTTCGCGTTCGTCGAGGAGTTTTCCATCGCCGTCATCCTGGCGGCCTGCTCGGCCGCATTCGACTCGAGGAGAATCCGCCACATCTGGAAGTTGAGGTGCTTCGGAACGAGGGCGGAGACGATCTCATCGCCGGAGGGCTCATAGATGTAGTCGACGAGCGAGCGGACGGTCTTGCCGGCGTCCGTCGCGGTCGCTTCGGCGGGAACCGGGAGAAATTGTTCGATAACGATCCGCTGCTGTACGGCGTTCTTGAACTCGTTGTAGATCACCTCAACCTTGTCAAACTCCCCCGACGCGAACTTGTCGACGATCTCCGTGACGATCGTCCTCGCGGTGCCGAAGTTCAGCCCGTGGAAGACGCCGACATGTTTTCCGGCGATCGCGTACTTGCGGCGGTTGAAATATTCGAACCCCTTCTTGCCGACGCAGATGAGGCTGAGGTTCCCGGCGGCGTTCATCTCCTCGTACGAGGACTTGATGTGGGCGACCGCCGCGCGGGCGATGTTCGTGTTGAAGGCGCCGCAAAGCCCCCGGTCTGCCGTGACGACGACGAGAGCGGCTTTCGTGATCGGGCGCTGCGCGAGCTGGGGATACTTCGTGACGTCGACCTTCCCGGAAAGGTGCCGGAGCATCTCGGCCATCTTCCGAGCGTACGGACGCGCCTGGAGGATCGCCTCCTGGGCGCGGCGCATCTTCGCGGCGGCGACCATCTTCATCGCCTTCGTGATTTTCTGGATGCTCTTGATGCCGGCAATCTGCCGGCGTATGTCGCGGAGGGTCGCCATTATTTCGCCGAAGCCTTGAAGGTGTCGATGAATTCCTTGCCGACGGTCTGGAGCTTCTTCGAGATCTCGTCCGTGAGTTCCTTCTTCTCCGCGATCGCGTCGAGGAGGTCCTTGTGGCGGATTTCCAGCATCTCGAGGAATTCCTTCTCGAAGCGCACGATCTGTTCAAGGGGAAGCTCGTCGAGGAGGCCGACCGTTCCGAGGTAGATCATGACGACCTGGTTCTCGACCGGCATCGGCACGTACTGCCGCTGCTTCAACACCTCCACGAGGTGAGAGCCCCGGGTGAGCTGCTGCTGCGTCGCCTTGTCGAGATCCGACCCGAATTTGGCGAACGCCTCGAGCTCACGGTACTGGGCGAGGTCGAGACGAAGCCTTCCAGCCACCTTCTTCATCGCCTTGATCTGGGCGTTCCCGCCGACGCGCGACACCGAGATGCCGACGTTGATCGCGGGCCTCACTCCGGAGTTGAAGAGGTTCGGCTCGAGGAAGATCTGGCCGTCGGTGATGGAGATGACGTTCGTTGGAATATACGCCGCGATGTCCCCGGCCTGCGTTTCGATGATCGGAAGGGCCGTGAGACTTCCACCTCCCAGCTCGTCGCTGAGCTTCGATGCCCGTTCGAGAAGACGGGAGTGAAGGTAGAACACATCTCCGGGGTACGCTTCGCGTCCCGGCGGTCTGCGGAGGAGGAGGGAAACCTGGCGGTACGCCGCGGCGTGCTTCGAGAGATCGTCGTAGACGACAAGAACATCCCTCCCGCTGTCGCGGAAATATTCTCCGAGCGACGCGCCCGCGTACGGCGCGATGAACTGGAGCGGCGCCGGATCGCTTGCCGTCGCGATGACGATCGTCGTGTAGTCCATCGCTCCCATTTCATCGAGCTTCGTCACCACCTGGGCGACGGTCGAGGCCTTCTGTCCGATGGCGACGTAAATACAATAGACCGGCTTCACGCCGTCCTTCTTCGCCTTCTCCGAGTGGGTGTATTTCTGGTTGATGATCGTGTCGAGAGCGACGGCGGTCTTTCCCGTCTGGCGGTCACCGATGATGAGCTCGCGCTGTCCGCGGCCGATCGGGATCATCCCGTCGACAGCCTTGAGCCCCGTCTGGAGCGGCTGCTTCACCGGCTGGCGCTGGATGACGCCGAGGGCTTTCCGCTCGAGCGGAGCGAACGCATCGGTCTTGATCGATCCGCGCCCGTCGATCGGCTGGCCGAGGGGATTGATAACGCGGCCGAGCATCCCTTCGCCGACGGGCATGGAGGCGACGCGTTTTGTCCTCTTCACCGTGTCGCCTTCCTTGATCTTCGTGTCGTCGCCGAAGAGGATGCATCCGACGTTGTCCTCTTCAAGGTTGAGGACCATGCCGAAGACGTCGTTCGGGAATTCAATGAGCTCGCTCGCCATCACCTTCGAGAGCCCATAGATGCGCGCGATGCCGTCTCCGACCTGGAGAACGGTGCCGACGTCGTAGATATCGATTTCTTTTTCGAAGCCGGAAAGCTGCTTCCGCAGCACCGCAGTGATTTCATCGGGTCGTACTTCCGCCATGGTATTTTCCTTGCTGGATTCGCTGTGTTAGTTCTTGGATGCCGAACCGTTCTTCAACCGCCCCCGGAGGATTTCGAGCTGGCGCTTGATGCTCCCGTCGAGGGTCGTATCGCCGATCTTCGCGACGAACCCTCCTTTGAGCATCGTGTCGAGGCTAAACGTCACCCGCACTTTCTTCCGGGTGAACGTCTCGAGCTGTTTCGTGAGAGCCTTCTCCTGAGACTGGGAGAACTCCGTCGCCGTACGGATGTCGACCGAGATGATCCCGAGCTCCTCGTCGCGGAGGAGAAAATACTCGGCCAAGATCTCTCCGAGGAGACCTTCCCGTCCCTTGTCGATGATCGCGGAAAGGTACCCCTCCACTTCCTTCCCCACCTTCTTCCTGAAGACCTCGGCGAGGACCCCCTTTTTCTTCTCCTTCGAGACGACGGGGCTTGCAAGAAACGTCCGGAGTTCCTTCGACGCCTTGAGGGCGGACTGGACCGTGAGGAGATCCCCCGCCACCGCCTCGGTGTTCTTCGACTCGTCGGCGAGGACCATGAGCGCCGAGGCGTATCGTTTGGCGACCCTGAGGTTGCTCATCAGTTCTTCGGCAATGATTGGAGCGTTTTGTCGACGAGCTTCTTCCGCTTTGCGTCGTCGAGAGACTCGTCGATGATCTTCTCGGCGGCGTTGACCGCCAGGTCGGCGACCTCGTTCTTGAGCTGAAGAAGGGCGGCCTCCTTCTCGCGCTGGATATCCTCTTTCGCCTGGTCCATGACCGCTTTTGCCCCTTCGTGCGCCTTCGCGACGATCTCGCTCTTCATCTGCTCGGCGAGCTCGCGGCCTTCCTTCAGGATGCGCGCACTTTCTTCGTTCGCCTTTGCCATCGCGGCCTTGTTCTCCTCGAGCATCCGTTCCGATTCCCGCTTCGCCAACTCGGCTTTCTCGAGGGCTTCACGGATCCCTTTTTCGCGCGCCTGGAGCGCATCGACAAGGGGTTTCCATGCCACCTTCGAGAGAACGAAGAGGAGAAGGAAGAAAGTAATGATCGTCCAGAGGATGAGTCCTGGATTGATATCGAGCATGACGACGTCTCCGGGTTTACTTCGTTGCGAGAATGATGCAGATCGCGAGCGCGAAGAAGGTCACGCCTTCGATGAGGGCCGCCGCGATGAGCATCGAGGTGCGGACCTGACCCGCCACTTCGGGCTGACGGCCGCTTGCTTCCATCGCCGCGGCAGCGAGTTTGCCGATTCCGAGCCCGCCACCGACGACGGAGATCGCCGCGCCGAATCCGGCCGCGAGGTATCCCCACTGGGTGGCAACTGCTTTCGCTACTTCAATCGGGTTTGCTTCCATGGTGTATCTCCTTATTGGATGAAGAGGAACAGGAATAATGAATGATCGTACGACACTCAGTGAGCATGCTCCTCATGGGCTTCCTCGTGGTCCGGCTGCATCCCGAGTCCCATGAAGAGCGCCGTGAGAACCGTGAAGATGTACGCCTGGAGGAAGGCGACAAAGAGCTCCAGCATGTCGATCCCGAGAGTGAAAAGGACCGACGGGACGGAAACCGCATACCCCAGGGCCGGGGACATTTTCCCGAAGACGAAGATGAGCCCGAGGAGCGAGACGACCACGATGTGCCCGGCCGTCATGTTCGCGAAGAGACGGATACAGAGGGCGAATGCCTTCGTGAAGGTCCCGAGAATTTCGATCGGCACCATGATCGGCCAGAGGATCCAATGGACCCCGCCCGTGAGGTGCGCAAGGTAGTGCCCGAGTCCCTGCTTCCTGATGGCGGATCCCTGGATCATGAGGTACGCGATGATGGCAAGGCCGCCCGTCACGCTGACGTTCCCGGTCGCCGACGCGCCGTACGGCACAAGGCCGAGAAGGTTCATGATGAGGATGAAAAAGAACGTCGTGAGAAGATACGGGAGGTACCTGATGCCGTCTGGACCCATGGTCGGAATGGCGATCTCATCGCGGACGAAGGCGACGAACACTTCAATGAGGTTCGCGAATCCGGTCGGCACGAGGTTCTTCGAGTTCTTTCTCGCCACCCATGCAAGGACGACGACGAGAACCGCGGCGGCCACCCAGAGAAAAACGACGTGCTTCGTCACCGACACGTCGATGCCGAAGAGCGTCAGCCGGGGTAGGTCGAGCGGGCCGAACGGAGTCTCGAGCTCGTGCGAATCCTGGACATGCTTGAGAAGGTGGGTGAAAAGATTCTCACCACCTCCTTCGCCGCCTGCCGCGCGCGCGGTATCCGCGACCGCGCGGAGGGTGTCCGCCGCGCCGTGAACGGGAGCCTGAAGGAAGAAGATCGATGACACCTCGTTAGCCCTTTGCCTTCGTGGTCATGGTGGTGTGGATAAACATCAGCTCAAGAATTAGAAAGAGTATATAGAGTCCGAGCAGAGAGACGACGAGCGCCGCGGCATCGAACCCGAACACCTTGATGAGGACCAGGAGCGCCGCAAGCATCACGAACATCCGGACTCCCGTCCCGCCGAGCACCGTTCTCAGGAACACCGTGTACGATTTGTCGATCGCGTACTCGATCGCCGCATAGCCCGCCAGCGCATTGGCAAGACTGATGAGGCTCCCCGCAATGCAGGCCTTCACGACATCGCGGGAGGCATACGCGGCGAGAGGGTATGACGCCAGCGCCGCGGCGACGACGAAGATGACGATCACTTGACGCGGAAACGAGAAATCAAACTTTGTTCTGTCCTCTATGATCCGCATCGATCGCGTCCTGCTCCCGGGAGAGCTTCAGTGCCGAAGTGATGAACTTGATCATCCCGCCGGCGGCTCCCAGGACGATGCCGCCGATCATGCCCCACGGGGCGGAGTTCCACTTTCCGTCGAGCCATCGTCCGACGAAGAAGAAAACGACGACCGGTACCGCGAGCTGGATCCCCATCGTCAGGTATGGCCCCATACTGCGAAGGATTGTCGCACTCCCTCGTTCGTCGGGCTGTTCCATTGCGTCAGGACTAGTATTTCTGGATGTCGTGCCCCGACGGCCGCGCGTCGCTCATCGAGATCTTTCCGTCGAAGACGGCTCCCTCGTCGATCACGAGGCGGGCCGAACGGATGTCGCCGCGCACGACGGCCTTCCCTTCAAAGACAAGCTTGTCCACGGCGATGATGTTGCCGCGGATCTTTCCCCCGATCGTGACGTTTCTTCCGTTGATATTTCCTTCGATTTCACCCGTCAGCCCGACGGCAACGTTTTCCGCCGCGTGGAGTTCGCCGACCATTTTCCCGTCGACCCTGATATTCCCTTGCGTCCGGATCTTCCCTTCGACCGTCGTGCCCGACCCGATGAGATTAAGCTCCTTTACCGCATTCTTGTCAGCCATTGGTGCTTCCTTCCCTCACAGTGATTCCGTTGCGACCAAGTACTCATCCGGGTTCTGCGGCTGACCGTCTTTCCACAGCTCAAAATGAAGATGCGGACCATAGCTCGTGTTGCCGGAATTCCCGAGTAGAGCGATCGGCTGTCCACGTTTCACGAAATCGTTTGCCGACTTGAGCAACGATTGATTGTGCTTGTAGATCGTAAAGTACCCTCCCCCGTGCGAGATGATGACCATGTTGCCGTCTTCGTACGTCCAGCCGGAGAAGACGACGTACCCGTCTGCCGCCGCGCTGACGATCGAACCGCGACGCGCGGCGTAATCGATCCCGAAGTGCCTCTGTGCGTCGTCGAATCCCCGCGAGACGTACCCGAGCACGGGCGGATAGAGCGGGAACGAAGCCTGAAACGATTTTGTCGCGACAGGCCGCGGCGACGAGAAGCCCTCGACCACCTCGGCGGACCGTGCTGGCTGCTCGACCGAGACCGGCGTCTCGGCGACGGAATCCGCCTGCGGCTGCGCAGATTCCTCCTCGTTCGCGGCCGCAACAGCGGACGTCGTATCCTTCGTCAGGTCCTCTCCGAGCGCCGCCCTCAGCTTGAGGTTGTACTCGCGAATGACGATGACTTCTTCGGAGAGTTTGCTGAGCCTGGACTGAAGGTCGAATAACTGGTTGCCGTACCTCTTCTGAATTTCTGCGTTGGAGGCGGGAACGAGTGCTCCAAGCGGGGTGAAGCCGAGCAAGAGGATGGCGAGCGCAAGAACAAGCACAACAAGGCCGCTCAACAGCCCGAAAATCCCCTTTCCGGTGAGGACGTAAGACCGCCTGGCGCCGGCATCTCCCTCCGGAATGACGAGAATCTCGTACTTCTTCTCTTTCGTAATATGGTGACTGCGATTCTCGGCCATTCTCGTTCGGTGCCGCGCTTCATCGGGCCTTTTTCTCTCAACGAAAAGGAAAATTGGACTATAAAGATACCAAAGGAGGCCTAAAAAGTCAACGAGTATTTGGCCGGAAAGGAATTATCGGAAGGAAGATCCGCTCTATCCGCGGGCAAGGATGACGATTTCACCGACCCATCCGGCCACAAAGAGCAGAACAAGAAGCGAGAAGATGAGAATCCTCGGCCTCGAAGCCACGAATGTGCGTTCCCTCACCATGAACCAGCCGTACGCTGCCGAAAGTATCAAGAGGGAGACGATCGGGAATCGATAGCGGGCATCGGCGAAATAAATGAGATGGATGAAGAGCCAGTAGAGAAAGGTCCCCCCAAAAAGAAAGAAGGTATTCCGATCAGTCCCCGGACAACAGACGACCGCGAAGGTCCCGAGAAGAAGGACGGCGATGTAAGGAAGATGCAGCACCACGGCATGGAGGAGCGAAAGCTGTCGGAAGACCGTCACGGCGTGCGCCGGATGGGCCCACTCCGGCCGGAATTCCATCGTCATCATAAGCCAGTAGTCCGCGGCGAAGAAGTGCGCGAATTTCTTCGCGACGATCGCCCCCTCCTCACCCGGGTGGGCGAGGATAAAAGCGAATGCGAGCTTCACACCGAGGTCGGACCGCTCAAAATCATCGTCAACGACGGCAAGCGGGTTGTCAACCGATGGAAACGAGTACGAGCCGCTCGCGTGCTCGTGGTTCCCGATCCAGAAATTCACACCTCCGTTGCTTGTCACCGTCCACCGGTGGAACACCTCGTAATTCCTCACGAGCCATGGAGAGAGGACGACGAACATCGCCAGGAATATCACTCCCGCGGACCGCACGAGTCGGTCGCTCCTCACGCCGAGCTTCCATCGGTAGAGAAAAATGACAAGGGGGAACAACCCCACCGGCGATCGGAAGAGGACCGCGACACCGACGGATACGCCGATCGCAATGTCGGTGCTCAATCCCCCTTCTCCACGAGGATCCCTTACCGCGAGCCAAACAATGAGGAGCAGCATCGCTGTGAAGATCGTCTCGGTCATGAGGTGCGTAACATAGAGAATCTGTATGGGGAAGAGGGCGAGAACCCACGCCGCGACAAGCCCCACCTTCGGAGAAAAGAGTCTCTTCCCGATCGCGAACAGGAGCAGGCAGGACAATTCGTCGAATATGAGTTGCAGCGCTTTCACCGGACCGTAGCGCTCGCCGAAAAGAGCGTAGCTTCCGGCGAGGAGAAGCGGATAGCCCGGAAGCCGGTACGCCGTGGGCTTCCCTTCGAAGGAATATCCATCGCCGTGAACGACGGCGCGGGCGATCGCGTCATAGTCTTTGTCATCGGAGATAAGGGGAGATTGGTAGGCGAAGATCGCCCAGAGACGCAGCGCCGCTCCGACGAGGAGCGCGGCAAGAAGCACCCTGCGCTCCGTTCGGGTGGAAAGGAGGGAATGATCGGCGGACGTTGTCATCGGTCACCGGGACCGTTTGTGCGAGCGCGGTGTGAGGCGAGTTTGTCATCGATATACCCGCCGAGGCGTTCCTTGAACTTCGTGCGCGAGAACTGAAGCGCACGCTCGTTGATCCGTTTGGGATCGAATCGCATCGACGACATTCTGTTCACCGCGGCTTCGAGAGCCGCTTCATTCTGCTCTTCGAAAAATACTCCTGTCACCCCGTTTTCAACCGTCTCAAGAGCTCCTCCCCTTGCGAACGCGACCACCGGCTTGCCGCTCGCCATTGCTTCGAGCGGCACGATGCCGAAATCCTCCTCTCCGGGGAAAACAAGCGCCTTTGCGCCGCCATAGAGACGCGCGAGTTCATCGTCGTCCTTCCATCCTGCAAACTCCACATTCGGGCCGGCCAAGCCGCGAAGCTTCTCTTCGTCCGGGCCTTTGCCAACGATAAGGAGGTGGGCTCCAATCCGGTTGAATGCCCGGACAGCAAGATCAACCCGCTTGTACGGTACGAGGGCGCTGACGATGAGATAGTACCCCTCGTCCCGCGCTGAGACCCGGAACCGCTCGGTATCCACGGGGGGGAAAATCACGTCGGAATCCCGTCGATAGTGCCGTTCAATCCTCTTCTTCACATGCTCCGAGATCGCGACAAAGTGATCCACCCGCGAGGATGTTCTCTTATCCCACCACCGCAGGACCGGCGCGACCCCTGCCATTGCGCTTCGGACAACGACGCCGGCCTGCCCCTTTCCGAAATACTCGTCGTACATCTCGTAAACGTACCTCATCGGAGTGAAGCAGTAGCAAAGATGAAGAGCCCCGCGGCGGGGCTTCGCCCCTTTCGCCACGCAATGGCTCGTCGAGACGACAAGGTCAAATCCGGAAAAGTCGAACGACTCGATGGCCGCGGGAAAGAAGGGAAGGTACATGCGGTACTTTTCTTCGACCGACGGGAATCGTTGGATGAACGAAGTGTGGATTTCGCGCGACTCGATGAGCGGCGACATCGCTCCTTTGACATGGAGGAGCGTGTAGATGGGAGCGGCCGGGAAGAGCTCACAGAGGACTTCGAGGCACTTCTCGCCCCCCCGCATCCCGGTGAGCCAGTCGTGGACGAGAGCCACTCGCGGTGATGATGTCACGGTCGGTACACTTTCAAGAATTGTGCGAAAATATACAAAGAACGGGGGGAGATTCAAAGAGCGAGGTGTTGCATGATCACCGGCGCAAACTTGCGAAAGGAGGCCTCGCTCGCTATATTGACATTCGCGTAACACCTCGGCCATCCGATCACATCGTGCTTCGATGGAAGACTACAACCTCCCTCTGTACCGCTCCTGGTTCCCGTTTCTTTCGACCGGGAAGATTTGGCTGAACCATGCCGCGGTGAGCCCGATGTCGCAAAGGGTCCGGCAGGCGCTCGACGCGTACCTGAGCAGCTGCGAAGTGGACGAGATCGATACCTTCCCCTCAACGCTCCCGGCCGCGGCGAAGCTCCGATCCAACCTCGGGAAGCTCGTCGGGGCGCCCTCCGAAAGAATTGCCTTCGTCGGCAACACCTCGGACGGCCTAAGTCTTCTCGCCGCCGGGCTGACCTGGCACGCGGGGGATCGGATCATCCTCAACGACAGCGAATTCCCTTCCAACATCGTCCCTTTTCTGAACCTCAAGCGGCTCGGTGTGGAGATCGACATTGTCAAGACCGGACCGGACGGGATCACCACCGATCGAATCGAGAAGCTGATCACTCCGAGGACACGGCTCCTCTCGGTGAGTTTTGTACAGTTCCTCTCCGGATACCGTGCAGACCTGGCGGCGATCGGAGAGCTGTGCCGCCGTCACGGGATCATCTTCTGCGTCGACGGCATCCAGGGACTCGGTGCATCTCCCCTCGACGTCGCTTCCATGAAGATCGACTTCCTGGCCTGCGGAGGTCCGAAGTGGCTCATGGGGATCCTCGGACTCGGGTTTGTCTTCATCACAGAGGAGCTCCAGGCCAGAGTCCAACAGGCATACGCCGGTTGGATGAGCAACAAGAACTACTTCGGAGATTTTCTCCGGTACAGGACCGACTTCGATGACACAGCACGCCGGTACGAAAACGGCACGATGAACCTTGCCGGCATCGTCGCACTGTGCGAATCGACGAGGACGCTTCTGGAGGTAGGTGTGGGCGCCATCGAGCGGCACCTCCGCCGGCTTACCGACGTCATCATTGACGCGGCGGACGACGCGGGGTGCGAGCTTCTCACTCCACGCATGCCTGAGGCCCGGGCGGGGATCGTGACATTCCGCTGTTCCAACGCCGACGAGTTGTTCGAGACGCTGAAGAACGAGAAAATCTTCGTCTCTCTCCGCGAGGGGATGATCCGTGTATCGCCGCACTTCTACAATACTCCCGATGAAGTCGAACGTCTCCGCGAAGAGCTTCTCAGTCACCACCGGTCGGTGACGGCATGACGATTTTGCTTGGATTGATCATCGTCATCGTGGGTTTCGCGGTTGTTGCGACGCTTGTCGTCTTTGTCGCGGGGCCCGTCATGGTGCTGAACCCCCGCCGCCGCGGAGAAGAGTACTACCGCTTTCGCGGCGAACCGATAACGCCGGCCGACCTCAACATTCCGTACGAGGAGTTTTTCTTCCTGAGCGCGGCAGGAGAACCGCTGAACGCCTGGTATCTCCCGGCCGAATCTCCCGCGCGGGGAACAGTTTTCTATCTTCATGGAGTGGGCGACAACAAGATCAGCGGACTGCGGCTCGCTCAGGTCTTCCGGTCACGGAGATTCAACGTCCTTCTTTATGATTCCCGCGCCCACGGAAGAAGCGAGGGGAAATACTGCACGTACGGGTACTACGAAAAATTCGATGTCTCGAAAGCCATCGATAGCCTTGGGGAACGACAACGCGGAGCACCAGGGCGGGTCGGTCTTTTCGGGACATCGATGGGGGCCGCCGTGGCAGTTCAGGCCGCGAGCATCGAGCCCCGCATTGCGGCCGTGGTCGCGGAAGGATGTTTCACGAACCTCAGGACGATCACCGTCGACTACCAGAAGAGGCTCCTTTGGATGCCGTGGCATTTCCTCAGGAACGTGGCGATGAAGCGCTCGGAGATGATCGCGCACTTCAGCCATCACGACGTCTCGCCACTCCGCGCCCTTGCAACGGTAAGCGTGCCGATCATGTTCATCCACGGGAAGAGCGACGCCCGGATACGCTATCAGTACAGCGAACAGCTATTCGCTGCCGCCCGTGAACCGAAAGAGCTCTACCTCATCGACGGGGCCAACCACACCGACATCCACAATGTTGCACAGCGGGAATATGAGGAGCGGGTGAGCGGGTTCTTCGAGAAGTGGTTGAAACCTTGACGGCATGAACCTTCGGGGAGGGAGAAACGCGATGGCTATCCGCGCATTCTCAGAACGGTGACGCATTCGATGTGGTAGGTGTGGGGGAACATATCGACGGGCTGCACCATCTCCACCGAATAGCCGTAGGGGACAAGCAGCTGGAGATCTCTCGCGAGCGTCGCAGGGTTGCAGCTGACGTACAAGACCCGCGGCACGCCCATTTTTCCCACCTCCTCCACCGCCTTCGGATGCATTCCGCTCCTCGGCGGATCGATGATGAGCACGTCCGGTTTTTTTCTCCCCGCCTTCCATTCCACATCCTTCGTGAGGAGATCCTTGAGATCGCCGGCGATGAATTCGCAGTTGGCGATCCCGTTTGCCTCGGCGTTCATCCTCGCGTTCATGATCGAGCTCTCGACGAGTTCGATGCCGGTGACATGATGGACAGCGTTGGCGACAAAGAGCGAGATCGAGCCGGTCCCGCAGTAGAGGTCGTAGACTTCGTCGGCCGAACGGAGATCGGCGAATTCTTTGACGATCCCGTAGAGGACCTCCGCCTGACGGGTGTTCGTTTGCAGGAATGAATTTGCGGAGATGTGGAGAAGGAGCGGCCCCATTTTTTCCGTGATGACGCCGCTGCCGTAGTAGACCTTTTCGAAGTCCCCCACCGCAATGTTCGCCTTCTTCGTGTTGACGTTGTTGACGATCGTGACGATTTCCGGAAAGAGATCGGTGAGTCTCGCTGCGAGATCCTCCATGACCGCCGGCCGGTCGTCGAGCGTCACAAGGTTCACCATGACGTCGCCGGTATTCTTTCCTTCACGGATGACGAGGTTGCGAAGGTACCCCGACTGCGGGATGGAGGTATAAACCGGGAGACCCCGATCAACGGCAAATTGCCGGACGGCGTTGAGGATATCGTTGCTCAGGTCCGATTGAAGATGGCATTCCCGGATGTCGAGGATTCTGTCGTACCGCTCGGGGACGTGGAACCCGAGGAGGAGCTCGCCTCCACGCACGCTGGGATCCGCCCCGGATGCCATTTCTTCTTCGGAAAGCCAGCGCCGGTCGCCGAACGAAAACTCAAGCTTGTTGCGATAAAAATAGATCTCCTTCGACGCGACGATGGGCAGCACCTGCACCCCCTTGAGCTTGCCGATCCGCTCCAGCGAGTCGACGACGTGCTGCTGCTTGAAGGCGAGCTGATCCTCGTACTTCACATGCTGCCACCCGCAGCCGCCGCAAGCGCCAAAGTATGAGCATCGCGGCTCGGTTCGTGACGCCGAAGGTTCCATCACTTCGACAACCGTCGCTTCGAGGTGCTTCTTTTTCTTCACGGTGACTCTGGCCTTCACGACGTCTCCCGCCACCGCCCCCGCGACGAACACCACCATCCCTTCGTGTCTCGCGATGCTCGTCCCCTCGAAGCCCGAAGACTCGACCTTCAGCGTGACGATGTCGCCCCGTTCGGGCATTGATGTCATACCTTCCGCCATGGTTTATCGAACCTCCTTCGCACCGCAACACCGGGCTAGGAGCTCTTGATCCTTTCTATTTCTTCCGTCAGTTTTCCCCAGTCGAAATACGATGACTGGAGTTTTTCCTGGAGCGAGCTATACTCCTCCGTCGCCTTCCTGGCGTCATCACCCCTTTTATAGAGCTCGGGATCGGCCATTTCGAGCTCCAACTCCTTCTTCCTCAACTCCATCCCCTCGATCCTCTTCTCGAGAGCATCCAATTTACTCTTGAGCGGCTGGAGCTTCCTTGAGAGATTCTGCCTCTTCTCCGCCTCCGATTTCTTCCGTTCCTTTTCCGAGACCTGGACGGGCGGCCTTGCCGGCTGCTTTTCCTTCCCGGGCGTCGGAGGTGCCGCCCCCGAGGCTTCGGCCTTCCTTCTCCGGAGGTAGTCTGAAACGTTTCCGAGGTACGTCTTCACCCCGCCGCGCCGGATCTCGAGGACCTTGTTGACGATCGGGTCGAGAAAAGCCCTGTCGTGTGAGACGACAAGGTACGTTCCCTCAAATTCCGCCAGGGCTTCCTGAAGGACTTTCTTGGAACGCATGTCGAGGTGGTTCGTCGGTTCATCCATGATAAGGAAATTGGAGGGAAGAAGAAGCATTTTCGCGAGGGCAAGGCGGCTTTTTTCTCCCCCCGAGAGAACCTTCACCTTCTTGAAGACATCGTCTCCCCGGAAAAGAAACGACCCGAGGAGCGTTCTCAGCTTCGTCCTGATTTCTCCCGTGGCAACATCGTCGACGATCTGCAGGACTTCCTTCGAAAGGTCAAGCTCTTCCGCCTGGTGCTGCGCAAAATAGGAGAGAATGACGTTATGTCCCTCGATCCGCTCCCCTCCGCTGATCGGCTCGATGCCGGCGGCGATCCTCACGAACGTCGACTTACCCGCGCCGTTGACGCCGACAACCGCGATCCGATCCCCCCGCTCAACCGTGTAATTCAACCCGTTGAAGACCGTATTGTCGCCATATTCTTTTCCGATGTTTCGGAACTCCATGACGACCCGCCCGCTCGGCTGCGGCTGCGGAAAATGGAAGCGGATCTCCTCCTCTTCATCCTCGATCTCGATGAGTTCCATCTTCTCCATTTGCTTGATGCGGCTCTGCACCTGGCGCGCTTTCGTGGCCTTGTACCGGAAACGGTCGATGAACTGCTGGGTCTGCTTGATCTGCTGCTGTTGATTCCGGTAGGCGTTGACGACAAGCTCCTTCCTCACCACCCGCTCTCGTTCATAGAAGGAGTAGTTGCCGGAAAACTCTTCCATCTTCCCGAGACTCAATGCGAAGGTCCGCTGCGTGATGGAGTCAAGGAAGGCCCTGTCGTGCGACACGAGGATGATCGCCCCGTTGTACTGGTGGAGGTATTCGTCAAGCCACTGGAGCGATTCGATGTCGAGATGGTTTGTCGGTTCGTCGAGAAGGAGGAGCGAAGGTTCCTTGAGAAGGAGCTTCGCCAACTCGATACGCATCTGCCAGCCGCCGCTGAACTCGTCGGTCTGCCGCTCAAGGTCGGGAACGGAGAAACCGAGTCCCATCAGGACCCTCTCGATCTTCGATTTCATCCGGAAGGCGTCAAGATCTTCGAGCTTGTGCTGAAGTTCACCGTAGATCTCAAGTGTCTCCATATACTCGCTGCTCGACGGGTCGAGCGTGCTTAGCCGCTCATGAGATTCCTCCAGCTCCTGCTGAACAAGAAGCACACCTTCGAAAGCAGTCTCCACTTCTTTATAGAGCGTCTTTCCGACGGCGGTCACTCCGTCCTGGGGAAGGTATCCGACCGTTACGTAATGGGCCTTGCTCAGAGTCCCATGCTCCGGCTCGGCAAGTCCGGCTACGATCTTAAGGAGGGTCGATTTCCCCGCCCCGTTGGAGCCGACAAGACCGATCCGGTCATGAGGACCGATCATCAAGGAGAGATCGTCAAAGAGATACTTTCCGCCGAATTGGACGGAGATATGGTCGAGCGAGAGCATTCGGACAGTCCAGACAGTATGTTGTGCGAAGTAGGAATTTACGAAAAATATGATCCCGGAAAAACGTCTGCAGTGATTTGATCCTTGCAGAACAAAAGTGTTGTCGCATAAAGGAGTCAGAAGAGAGACGATGACGACAAGACCCGGGGCTCGTCCCCTCGCGAATTAGGGACGAAACCATCCCCCTCCGACACCACACTTGCTCTCCCGGACTTCCTGAAGCGAAACGGAGCGGAAAGGTGTCAGGAGGGTAAGCAACCGAGGATGAGTTCCTCACTGACAGCGATGACATCCCCCAACTAAAATCACGCGACAGTTCGGGTCCTGGTTTGAATCGGTAAGCACGATTTGAAGTCTTAGATCTTCGTCAGAAATTCCAGCATCGCCAAGGGCCATCATCGGAAACTATTTCGTCCGTTTTAGCCAGTGTTTTCAAGGGTTCCAGCAACCTTGTCAGAAAGTTCTTGATTCTTTGATATCTTGGTGATATCATTCTGATACCATCAAAGGAGAATCATATGGAGAAGATCGCAGAATACAATGCCAGGCGAGTCAACGGATTTATCGCCTTCGTTATCACGCTCGCCCTTGGAATCATCGACTACCTCTTCATTCGGCAGATGTCACTAAAAATTGACCCCCAGCCCGACCTCGCTTGGGTGGTTGTCCCCCTTTCCATCGTCATAGGGCTTGCGATCAAGGGCTTCTTTGTCGTCCAGCCGAATCAGGCTGCAGTGCTGATATTTTTCGGGCGCTACATCGGGAGCGTCCGCCAGGCGGGCTGGTGGTGGGCCAACCCGTTCGCGGTACGGAGATACATCTCTCTCCGCATCTACAACTTCAACAGCGACGAGATCAAGGTGAACGACCTTCACGGGAATCCGATCGAGATCGCCGCCGTCATTGTCTGGAACGTTGTCGACTCCGCCCGTGCACTTTTCGACGTCCAGGATTATGAGAGGTTCGTCGCGGTCCAGAGCGAAACCGCAATTCGTTCACTCGCTTCGGAGTATCCTTACGATTCCCAGGACGATGATCACGCGTCACTCCGTGGAAACCCGAAAGAGATCGCGGAGAATCTTCAGAAGCAGCTGCAGGCGAGGCTTGAGATCGCGGGCGTGAACATTATTGAGTCGCGGATCAGTCACCTCTCGTATGCCCCCGAGATAGCCCAGGCGATGCTGCGCCGTCAGCAGGCACAGGCAATCGTCGCGGCCCGGCAGAAAATTGTGGAAGGGGCGGTCGGCATGGTCGATAGCGCATTGAAGGCCCTCAGCGAGCAGCATATCGTACAGCTCGACGAAGAGAAGAAGGCGACCATGGTGAACAATCTTCTTGTCGCCCTCGTCGGTGAACACGAAGTTCAGCCGGTCATCAATACGGGAACACTGTATCAATGAGCGAGAAGAAGAAATTTCTTCTGCGAGTTGACGGGGAGGTCTACGCTGCGCTCGAAAAGTGGGCTGCGGACGATTTGCGAAGCGTCAACGCCCAGATCGAGTATCTCTTGACGGACCTGGCAAAAAAAACGGGACGGCTGGCGCCCAAGGTTCAATCCACGCCTCCCCCCGCTTCTCACAACGATGCAACACACCACTGACACTCGGAGTTCTTATGAAAAATTATCGGACTTTTTTATCTCTCGTTGCGCTCTTCACTCTTCTTCTCTCATCTCATGCCATGGCGGCCGAGAGGAAGATCGCGGGCCTCTGGCAGGGTAGCGTCAGCTTCCAGGGGATGTCACTTCGCCTCGTTTTCCACATCGACCGGGATTCGACCGGATCGTTGAAGGCCACTCTCGACAGTCCCGACCAGGCGGTGAAGGGTATCCCCGTGAGTCGCGCGGAGGTAAGAGGAGACTCGCTCTTCCTCGATGTCACGGTAATCGCAGGATCCTTCCTCGGCACGCTCCAGCCCGGCGACTCGGTCGTCAGCGGGAGTTGGCGACAGGGAGGGATGGCGTTGCCGGTGGAGCTCCGACCGATTCTGGCGGTCTCGGAAATCAATCATCCTCAGGAACCCAAGCCCCCATATCCTTACCTCGCCGAGGATGTGACGTACGAGAACAGATCCGCTGGCATCACCCTCGCAGGAACATTAACGAAACCGGCCAGCGGCGGACCTTTCCCGACCGTGCTCCTTATCACCGGCTCCGGGCCTCAGAACAGGGATGAAGAGCTCTTCGGACAGAAGCCATTCCTGGTCATCGCCGACTACCTGACGCGAAGGGGGATCGCCGTCCTCCGTGTGGACGATCGGGGGACCGGCAAGTCGACCGGAGTTTTCGGCACTGCCACATCGGTCGATTTCGCCGGGGATGTGAAGGCCGGCGTCGCGTATCTGAAATCCCGGGACGATATCGACAAGAAGCACATCGGCCTCATCGGGCACAGCGAAGGGGGCCTGATCGCCCCGATGGTCGCCTCCGAATCGAAGGACATCGCCTTTATTATTCTTATGGCGGGACCGTCGCTTAGGGGAGACCAAATTCTGATGTTGCAGGACTCGCTCATCAGCAGTGCCATGGGGACTCCTTCAGAGTCCATCTCCCGGGAGCTGCAGTTGAACCGACAGCTTTTTGCCCTTGAGGAGGCCGGGTCGGACACTGCAAAGCTTCATGCCGACATCCGCCGGGCTCTCGAGGAATCGGCCGGCAAGGACACTTCAACGGTCGGTAAAATGACGAGCGAGCAGATTGAGGCGATGGCGAAGCAATTCGTTTCTCCCTGGTTCCGCTTCTTCATATCCTACGACCCGATACCGACACTGGAAAAAGTCGCCTGCCCGGTACTCGCGCTGGACGGAAGCAAAGACCTCCAGGTGCCCGCGGAACAGAATATCCGGGGGATGGAACGCGCCTTTGCAAAGAGCGGGAACACCCGCGCGAAAGCCATGCTCCTCCCGGGGCTCAATCATCTCTTCCAAAAGGCTGAGACGGGATCGCCGACAGAATACGCGAAGATCGAGGAGACGGTGAACCCGGAGGCGTTGAAGACGATGGGAGATTGGATCGAAGAGAACGTGAAGTAACAAAGGGGGTTGAACCGACGGTGCGCGGCGAGGAGCTTCGGGTTATACTTCGACTTCCAGCCCCTCCCGCGCTCCAAAGCATTCGATGGCGCTTTTCTGCTCCGCGAGGAGCCTCTGCGCATGAGCGACCATGCCATCGACAAACGCATCGTCATGGTAGGGGTCGTGGTGGAACAATGCGAGGCGCTTGACCTTCCCTTTCACGGAAAACTCGACGATCGATTCGATCGGCGAGTGTCCCCATCCGAGCTTGGCCTTGTACTCATCCAGCGTATACTGCGCCTCGCCGATGTAGAGGTCGGTGCCGTCGAGGAACTCGATGAGCTTCTCATCGAGGTACTCCGGAAGGCCGAGCCGTTTCGTCGTGTCGTCGTGGGAAGGGAGAGTGTACTTGTAAGGCTCGTTGTCGGTGGCATAAACGACGCTCCGCGTTCCGTCGGAGACCCGGTACGCGAGAGACATCGCAGGATGATTGAGGTAGAAGTTCGTGACGGTAAGGTTCCCGATGGTGATCGGGTCGTGGACTTCGTTGATCTCGATCCCGGGATTCATGTCGCCGAGCGCCACGGGAAAGTAATCGGAGTCCATCTGCATCCGCATGATCTGCCGGAGGGACTTGTCCCTGCCGGGGGGACCGTAGACAATGATGCGATTCTGCTTGCCGTACGCTGGAAGGAAAAACGGGAACCCCTGGATATGATCCCAGTGGGTGTGGCTGATGAAGACGTGGACGGTAATCGGCTTCGAAGCGAACTCTTTCACCAGGCTGGCGCCGAGGTTGTGAATCCCCGTCCCCGCATCGAACACGAGGATGTGTTCGCCCGCCCTGAGCTCCACGCAGGAAGTGTTTCCGCCGTACTTCAGGGTCGCCGGCCCCGGCGTCGCTATCGACCCGCGCGTTCCCCAGAAGCGGACCTTCATGCGATCTTCCTCTCCCTGATCTTCATCTTCTCTTCAACGATCTGAAAAAGCTCGTCGAACTCCACCGGCTTGATGACGTACGCATCGGCGCCGAGCTCGAGCGCCTTGTCGATGTCCGGTTTGTAGGATTTCGCGGAGGTGATGATAATGGTGGTCTTGTCGAAGGCCTGATTCTCGCGGAGCTGCTTCGTCACGGCAAAGCCGTGCATGCCGGGCATGATGAGGTCAAGGAGGATGAGCTCCGGTTTCTCCTTCTCTGCGATGCTCACGCCATCGAGGCCGTTGTCCGCTTCAAGAACAGTGAACCCTTTGTTCACGAAGAAATGGGAATAGAAACTTCGAAGGAAATCTTCGTCGTCGACGATGAGGACTTTCTTGTTCAACCCTGCTCCATGCGTGATGTTGGCGTACCCCTCCCCTCTGTCTGGTGCGGAAATTATGGATTAGTTTCGCGAAATGCAATACGCGGGAAGGGAGCCTGGAACCCCATTTATTCACTGCAGGAGCAGAATGGCCACACCGGCGACAGCGACACAGGCCCCGGCGGTTGCATGCCACGTGAGCCGCTCTTTATAGATAATCCGCACCAAGGGAAGCATAAGGATGGGGACCGTTGCCATGAGCGTCGCCGCAATCCCGACCTTTGTGTACGCAATGGCGATGAGGCTGAAGGTGATCCCCAGATACGGTCCGAAGATCGCCCCTCCGATCGTCAACGCGAGAGCTCTTTTCTCTTTCACGAAGAGACGGACGGGGTTTCTGACGAGACCGGTCGCAAGGGTCAGGGGAACCAGGACGATGACCGAGGCGGCAATGCGCACAAAGGTCGCAACGAACCCGTTGATCTCCCCCTCGTTGAACGCGAGCCTCGCGAAAACCAGCCCCGCCCCCTGTCCCACCGCACCGAAAAATCCGTAGACGAGTCCGAGAGGCGTCAGCTTCAACCTGGTCGTCTCGCTCTGCTGGTTTGCAACGACGACAACGGCGATGCCCGCGGTGGTGACAACAATGCCGGCGATTCCCCAGAACGGAATGGATTCGGAGAGGATGAAAAAGGCGAGGAGGGCGCTGATCGCGGGGGCGAGCGACATGATCAGCATGCTGATCCGCGCGCCGTTCACCTGGAACGATTTGAAGAGGAAACTGTCGCCGAAGACGAGTCCGATGAGTCCGCTGATGCCGAGGTAGGCATACTGCGTCGAGGAGAGACGAAGGCTAAGGCCTCCGGCCACTACGGTGACGAGAAGAAACAGCGCGGCAATGACGAGCCTGGCCACGTTCACCTGCACGGAGCCGGCCCGGCGGATCGCTCCCGCAAACATGATCGAGCTGACCGACCAGACGCACGCGGTTGCAAGTGCACAAAGCTCACCGATCAAAGAGAGAGTTCCTTTCCGGGAAGAATGGAGGAAAAGCGACGGGCTACGGCCCCTTCTCCTGAATGATCTGTTCTTGAGAAAGCACAGTGCCGCTTCAAACGCACGCAGGCTGTTTCAAGACACAAAACAACTTTTTGGAAGCGACACTAGTTCCTGGTGATTCTTTTCGCGGCGTCGAGTGCGGCCTTCATCGTGCCGTCCTCCCGCTCCCCGATCTGTTGGCGCCACATCGCATAGTAGAGCCCCTTGAGGTCGAGAAGCTCCCGGTGCCGCCCCGACTCGACAATCACCCCTTTCTCGAGTACGAAGATCTTGTCCGAATGCATCACGGTCGAAAGCCGGTGGGCGATCATGATTGTGATGAGGTCTTTTCTCGTGGAGATGTCGCGAATCGTTCCGGTGATTTCCTCTTCCGTCAGCGAGTCGAGCGACGAGGTCGCCTCGTCGAAAACGAGAAGGTCGGGCTTCCGGAGAAGCGCGCGGGCGATCGAGAGACGCTGCTTCTCTCCCCCCGATACTTTTACTCCTCCTTCACCGATCATCGTATCGAGCCCCTTCTCCGCGCGGGCGAGGAGACTCTGGCACGCAGCCTGATTCAGGACCTCCATGCACTCGGCCTCGGTCGCCTCCGGGTGCACAAAGAGGAGGTTCTCCTTGATGGTCCCCGAGAAGAGCTGGGTGTCCTGCGTGACAAATCCGACCTTCTCTCTCAGCCGGTCGAGATCGATCGTTGTGCTCTTGTGCCCGTTGTAGAGAATCTCGCCGGTGTGGGGGGAGTAGAGACCGACGAGGAGCTTCACGAGCGTCGTCTTTCCCGATCCGGACGGACCGACGAAGGCGACCGTCTCCCCCATCCTTGCGCTGAACGAAATCCCGTTGAGCGCATTCGTCGTCGCCGATTGGTACTTGAACCCGACATCCGAGAACTCAAGGATATCGACCGAGTGGATGGCGACCGGGGCGGCAGGAACGGCCTCCTTCGGCATCCTGAGGATTTCCTCGAAGGTGTTGAGCGACACTTCCGCCTCGCGGTAGATATTGATGACGTTGCCGAGCTCCTGGAGCGGACCGAAGATGAAGAACGAATAAATCCAGAGGGAGAAGAACTGACCGAAGGTGATCTGCTGGGCATAGATAAGATAGAGCATCAGGAAGAGGATCGTCGTCCGGAGAAAGTTCACGGAAGTCCCCTGGATGAAGCTCAGACTCCGCAAGTAGCGGACTTTCTTGAGCTCGAGCTTGAGGATTTTCCCTGTCGTGTTGTTGAGGCGCGCGATCTCCTGCTGGGCAAGGCCGAGGCTCTTCACAAGCTCGATGTTCCGGAGCGATTCGGTCGTCGATCCGGCCAGCCCGGTCGTCTCCGCGACTATCGTCTTCTGGATTGTCTTGATCTTCTTTCCCAGCACCGAGCTGATGATGGCAAGGATCGGGATCGTCGAGAAGTAGACCGGCGCAATGAGCCAGTGGACGCTGACAGCGTACGCCGTCACGAAGATGATGCCGACAAAGGTCGTAAAGAGGATGTTGATCGCCGCGGCGATGAGCCGCTCCACGTCGCTCCGGACCTTCTGGAGTTTGCCAAGTGTCTCACCGCTCCGTTGGTCCTCGAAGACGGAGTATGGAAGCTCGAGCGAATGCCGGAGTCCGTCCGAATAGATCTGCGCCCCCAGCTTCTGGATGATGACGTTGATATAATAGTCCTGGAAGTTCTTCGCCACCCTCGAGATGAAGGCAACTCCGACCGCCATCGCCAGGAGCAAGCCGACTCCCTTGAAGAATTGGGTCGCTGTGTACTCTTTGAACCTTGTCGCGTATTCGTCGATGACGTGCCGGAAGATCAGGGGGTCTAGGAGCGAAAAGACCTGGTTGATCGCGGCGAGGAGAAGGGCGAGTACGACGAGCTTCCAGTACTGTTTGAGGTACGAAAGAAGGAGGCGCATTCTGTAAAAATCTGTCCTTTGGTAATTGGCGACCGATAAAATAGTCAAATGGCCTGTGAAATGCCAGGGACAGAAGACAGAATACAGGAGTCAGGAGACAGAAAAGATGAAAAGAGATTCCGAAGTCACCGGCCTTATTCCCAATCCACCCTCATGACACGAACTTGCTGCCCGGCACACGAGGGTTTTGTTTGATGGACAGGAAGGCGGCATTCGGCCGAGAGATGTTCCCGCCGAAAGCGCAAGAGAAGAGCGAACACGTTCTTCGCGGCCATTTCTTCCTGTCACTGCAGTTCGTGTAAGCGTGTTTTTCCCAGCCAAAACCGGCCCTCCTCTTCGAGAAACAAATCCGGGAGTTCCTCGTAGACCATTGAAGCCTTTGTTCCTCCATCCATCTCTCATCACGCAAGACCTGCGAAAGGAGTCTTTGCAATGAAGCGGATGATACCAGCGTTGGTTATTGCATTGCTTGCCGGGGTTGCCGCCCGGTGCTTCGGCGGCGAGAACGTCCTCGTGAAGCTTGAGAACTTCCACCGGAATCAGGTGAAGTTCGAGGGGTTCGTCCTCGCGGAGCCGGAGAACGTTTCGATCTCGGTAGTAGCTTCCAGCCGGGAGCGTCCTGTCTGGTCGCGGGCATGGATCCTCAATTCCGAGACCCGCGAAGTGGTCTGGGACGTCCGGCGTGCTGCGTCGGAATCCCACGACCGGAGTTCGAGCACGTACACCGACAACGTCCAGCTTCCCGCCGGGACGTACGAGGTTTACTACGGCGCCTTCCCGTACACTTTTTTCAACATCAACGGATTCTCCGACCTGATGGACTTCCTCGGCGACAAGGTCTTCCACTGGGACGACAACGAGGACTACGCCGGCAATTACCGCGACCTCTCGATGACCGTCGAAGGCAAAGGGACCCACCTCGACAAGGATGCGGTTGACAAACTCCACAATGAGTACCGAAAGAACTCCCTCTTCTCCATGTCGGGATTATGGGACAATCAATCCGAGCACCAGGCCTTCGTCCTCGACAAACCCACCGACCTCGACATCTACGCCCTTGGTGAGGTCCGCTCCGACGGCGCGTACGACTACGGCTGGATCAAGGATGTCAAGAGCGGCAGGATTGTCTGGACCATGACGAACAGAGAGCTGAAACGCGCCGGCGGAGACAGGAAGAACCGGATGGATAGGGAAACCATTTCGCTCCCCGCGGGAACCTACGCGGCATATTTTGTGACGGACGATTCACACTCAACGGCTGAGTGGAACGCCCCTCCCCCGTACGACCCGGAGTTCTGGGGGTTGACGGTGCGGGTCTCCAACCCGGCCAGCAAAGGATACGCGCACCTCTGCGCGTACGAGGATGTGGCTCCCAGGAATGCGATCGTCGAGATCACCAAGGTCCGGGACAAGGAGTTCAAGTCAAAGGGGTTTTCGCTGAAGCATGGCATCGACGTGAGGATTCTCGCCATCGGTGAAGGGGACGACGGCACGATGTACGACTACGGATGGCTCCTCGATGCCCGATCCAACAAAAAAGTGTGGGAAATGAAGTACCGCGACACGGATCACGCCGGAGGCGCCAGCAAGAACCGGATGATCGACACCGTCATCCATCTGCCCGAGGGGGACTACGTCGCAACCTACACTTCCGACGGTACGCACAACTATGGCGACTGGAACGCCGCTCCGCCGTACGACCCCGAACACTGGGGGATTTCAATCTACGGGGCAAACGACAAATTCGCGTCGGCCGATATCGCTCCCTTCGACGAGAACCATTCGAAAGGGATTATCGCGAGCATTGTGAGGGTGGGAGACGACGAACGCAAGCATAAAAGCTTCACCATCACCAAAGACAGCGAAGTGCGGATCTATGCCCTCGGAGAAGGAGTGGATGACGAAATGGTCGACTACGGCTGGATCGAAGATGCTGCGACCGGGAGGACCGTGTGGGAGATGACCTATAGGATGACAGAGCCTGCAGGAGGAGCACAGAAGAACCGGAGATTTGACGGAACGATTCTCCTCAGGGCAGGAGAATACGTCGTCCACTTCCGCACCGACGACTCCCACAGCTTCGACGGCTGGAACGACGATCCGCCGCCGGATCCGTACAACTGGGGGATCACGGTCTACAGCACCGACTCGAAGATGACTGAGAACTAAGAACCGCGAGGCAGGGACGCGGCACGAACGCTCATCGCGGGGTTCGCCGCGTCCTGCTTCTCGTACCCCAAGACGCTCACAATCGCTCTACACCACCCCGCTCTACGCAAGCAAATCCCCTGGCGTATGCGGTTCCGAAAGAAGCTCTTCGAACACTTTCCATCGCCGGGCACTCTGATCAGCCGTCCCGCCCCGCCTCTCGACATATCCGCGCACCATCTCCTGCCCCAGGTTGTAATTGATGACGTAGCTCCGGTATTTTTCTATAAACTTTACTCTCTGAGCTGCTCGTTCGGGTGAATAAAGAGCATACGTCACGAGCCATTCGGCGGCCTCGCGTTCCTTCCACCTGCCATCGAGGTAATTACGGGCGGCCTCGTTCCCGGCATTATCCAGCTTTCCCTTCACCTCCTGGATCGTGTAGTACTCATCGGCCCGGTCAGGATCGAATCCGGCCAGGGGAAAGAGCGTCTTGCTTTCGAACTGAACCCTTTCCTTCCCCGGCAGTGCTACCTCTATGCCGAAGTTTGCACTCCCCTCCGCGATGAGCGATTGCGGGCTGAAAAGAGGATAGACGGAGAATTCCATCCATCCTCTCTGGCGGAAGAGGTTCTTCTCCATCAAGAGGTTGTAGACGTGGTGTCCGGGGTAGCCTTCGTGACAGGCGAGGTCGACCGCCCTGTCGATGAAGATGGGAAGGTCGGTATTCACCTGAATGACGCTGAAGCTGTCCCCCTTGTACCAATTGTATCCACTCCACGGCTTGTTGTTGACGAACTCCACGGTGAATCTCTCGTTCTTTGGAAGGGGAATGTGCTCAAGAGTTCGCCGGCGGCCTTCGACAATTGCCGCCTTAAAGACGGCATCGAGTTTGTCTTTGGAGATGACAAAGTTTTGCTTGTAGCGTTCGAGGCGTGCCGAAACCTCGCCGCTCCCGGGGACCAGCGAACCGAGCTCGGTCAAGAGCCCCCGGAAGTGAGCCTCGGAGTAGGTTGGGGCAACGGCATCATAAAGGAGACTCGACTCTTCATCGAAAGTGTACTTCTTTCCGGCGAGCATGTCGATCTTCGCCTCGACGGCGACGAGCTGCTTCGACATTGAATTCCGGCGAAGCGATTCTCTCTCCCCGGGAGAGTATTGCGACAGCAGACTCTTGAGCCGGCCGACTTCCGTCTTGAATTCCGCAGCAGGGAACGCATCCTTCTTCGCACCTCCGTTTCCCTTCGGCTTCCATTCCTCAGGACCGTAATAGGCGTCGACATAGTCCGCGTCATAAAGACCGAGCTTGAGAACCAACTTGATGTACTGTTCGGCGATATCGTTCATGGTAATCTCCAAAAAAAGAAAGGGACCTGCATGCACGGGCAAAGGTAGAAAAGAAAAACCGGTTTCACAAGGTCGGCAATTTCAGTGCGCGTAGAGATTGTAGAGGAGTTTCAGCGTGGTGGCAAGAACGATGGCGATGTAGATCGGCCTGATGATCGCTGCTCCTCTCCTCACCGCCATCGCGGAACCCAATCGCGCTCCGATGACCTGACCGAGAGCCATCGAGATCCCGGGGGCAAACCATACATATCCGGCGGCGAGAAAGAGGGCGAGCGAGACGATATTGCTCGTGAAGTTCATCACCTTCGTCGCCCCGGTCGACTTCATCAGATTCATCCCCACCCCAAGCATGATCGCAATTGCCCAGAAAGAGCCCACTCCGGGGCCGAAGAAACCGTCATAGAAACCGAGTGCCAACCCGGCGCCGGCAAAGAAGAAATTGAAGGGGAGCCTCGGCTTCGAATCCAGCTCGCCGAACCTGGGAGTGACGACCGTATAGATGACGATCGCCACGAGGAAGAAGGGGATGATCCGGCCGAGGAGATCGGAGCCGACATGCTGAACGGCCCATGTCCCCGCCGCAGCTCCAAGGAATGTAAAGAAGATTCCCCCTCTCATCGCCCTGAGATCGACGACCCGATGCCTGATATAATAGTATGCGGCGGTGAAACTCCCGAAGCTTGCCTGAAACTTGTTCGTCCCGAGCGCGATCTTCGGCGGCATACCAAAGGCGAGCGCAACCGGGAGAGTGATAAGCCCTCCTCCTCCTGCAATGGAATCGACAAGTCCGGCGAGAGCCCCCGTGCCGAGGAAGAGCACATACATCCACCAGGTCATGATCATGGTCTTTGGCGTGGAAGGAGAGAGATTCGCGGCACGACGATCGGAGGTCCGGAGGAAGAGTGGTGAGGCGAAGAGCTACTGCCCCTTCTCCTGAATGACCTTGTGTTCAAGGAAGCACAGTGACGCTCCAAACGGGCTTACGCTCCATCAAGACACAGAGCTGCGTTTTGGAATCGGCACTAGAATTCCACCGCCACTCCTCCGACCGGGAAAAAGGCAAATTGATGAAGAGTCTGGATGGTCCCGTCGCTCACGTACTCGTACGCCGCAATATTGTCCCTATTATACACATTTTGGACTGCAATCGTAACGACAATATTCCATCCGGAGAGATGATATCGGCTGAGCCACTGGACGTCGAGCCGGTGATAGGCAGGGTAGCGGGCGGTATTGATATCGTTGGTAGCATCCACCCACACTCCCTTCGACCAGGTCACATCCCCGATCCAGACCTGTTCATTGGTCACGAACTTCTGAGGTGTATACGGATGCCCCGATGAGTAGCGGAAGCGGAAACTGAGCTCCATATCGTCGGAGAACGGAAGGATTCTCGTGGGGTAGCTGAGGATGGATCGATCGAGCCACGATCGGGTCCCCTTGACAACCTTGCCGAAGATGATGGTGAGGATTCCCGGATAATCGTAGTCCGAGAGGAATGTTTTTCCTTCGCGGCCGACTCTCGGGTCGTCCGACACCGTCGATGAGTATGAATAGCTGATCGTCCCGTAGTAGTCCTTCACCTGCTTCTGCTGGAGGAAGAACTCGATCCCCCTCGACCGCCTGTCCATCACCGTGACATTCCTGTCCGATTGGAAGGTCGGATCGACCAGCGATTCGATGAACTGCTCGCTCACGGCAAGGTGTGAATAATGCTTATCGTACACCTCGATACTCCCTTTGAGCCCCTCGTCCAGGAACTGCTCGACCCCCAGGACAAAGTGCCGTGCGTGGGCATTTTCGAGTTGCCGGTTGTAGCCGAGATTCCTGTAGTCGGCATAATCGGGAAGAGGCTGAACCTGGTAGAACTCCCCGTACGCAAAGTTGAGGCGGGTAAGTTCCGGCACGAGGTCGTACGAGAGGCTCGCCCGCGGCGAAAAGTACCCATGCTTTGAGTAGCTGAAATAGTCGTACCTCAGGCCGGCAGTCATGGTGAGTCCGGGCATCAGCGCCATTTTATCGCTCACATACCCGCTTAACTTGCCGGCATCGCCAAGTCCGAGGTGGGATTGGATATCTCCCGCCGCGAACCTGGGAGGATAGGTTTCAAAGAGGCCGTCGTTGTTCAGATCGTACCTTAGTGAATCCGACTGGAAGGTGGAGACGCCGTCGAATTTCCAGGTCGCCTGGTACTGTGCCCCGGCCGAGAGCTCGTGCCCGGCGAAAATATGATAGACGAGGTCGTACCTTCCTGCAAGGACCGACTCATAGTTGTTCTCGTTGAAGGCAGGGAGCGAGTTGACGAGATCGCTGCTCGTTACCCTGCCCGATGCGTCGTACGACCGGCGGGTGAAATCGTTCGTCACGTCGACATCGTATTTGTTCCCGAACGAATAGAGGGTGAGGACCGAAAAGCCGTCGCTTCCCCAGAGGCTCTTGAGGCTCACACCGACGGCATACTGGTTCGTATGAACGTCGACGTTTTCGACACTCGACGAATCGGTGATCCCCGCCTTCTGGATGTTCTGCTCCTTCGGGTCTCCGTCGATGAGGATCCTGTCATTCCCGAGGATGCCGCTTGCCATGAGCTTCTGCGAAGGCGAAAGATCGTACGCAACCTTGAACTGTGAATCGTAGTACTTGGGGATCGCGGTGAGGCCGAGCGCGGTAAGGCCGGTGATATTGTTGAGAGTTTCGAGGAGACTCCGGCGAGCCGAGAAGATCCACGATCCTCTGCCGTCGTCGATCCCTCCCTCCATGACTGTCGTGAAACCGGCGAAGTTGAAACCCGTGTTGGAGGCGAACGCCCTTTGCCGGTCTCCTTCGCGGAGCGTCACATCCATTACCGAGGAGAGCTTGTCCCCGTACTGCGCCGGGAATCCCCCAGTCGAGAACTGGATGTCTTCGATGAGGTCGACGTTGACCATGTTGATCGGCCCGCCGGAGTTGAACTCGTTCGGATAGTGGTTCGTGGAGGGAATCTCGACGTAGTCCATGACGGTGAGGTTCTCATCGGGGGCCCCGCCGCGGACGATGAGCTCGTTCGACTCGTCACTCGAGTTGCCGACGTTTGGAAGAGAGAGCATGATCCGGTCCATGTCGGCGAGCGAGCCGGGAGAACGTGCGACCTCGGATCCGCTCAGCCCAACCGTGCTCACCGGGCTGATGGATCCCGCCCGGCTGAAGTAATCCGCCTTCACCTCGACACCGCCGACCTCGACGGGGGTCTCCGTGAGTTTGACCTTGACCTTCGCGCTTCTTCCGGTGGATACGACGACATTTGTGACGACCGCCTGACCGTAGCCGAGTAGCGAGGCGCGGAGGCTGTACTCCCCTACATCGATTCCATTGATGTAGAAATTCCCGTTCCCGTCGCTCACCGCTCCGAAGGAGGGAGCTTCAACGACCTGAACGTTCACTCCCGCAAGTGGCTGTTGGGTCGTTCCGTCGACGACCTGGCCCGCGATTTCTCCCTTTTTCTCCTGGGCACAGAGCGGAGTAAACGTGAATGAACAGAGAAGGATGGATATTGCGATGATTCGAGTCATGTGCGATGATTGCGGCGAAAGCAGAATTGCGGCCCTGATTGACTGTTCGCTTCCTTTAAACGGTCACGTGCGCCGCAGGTTGCACAAAAAACGCGGGGAAGATCGTAACTCTCAGAGAGAAGGACTAGCTCCTTGCGCGCCGCTATCGCAGGTAGTAGAGGAGCGGGTTCGGAGAGAGATGGCACTCTTCGGCGATGCTGAGGTTGGAGATCATCCCCGTGTCCCTCAGGTGATAGAGACGGGGGACGACCTTGTCCCTTAGATCGATAGGCGTAAGAGGATTGATAAAGATGCTCGTCCCCCCTTCGAACCCGGCGGGGACGTTGATGCGCCACTTCAGGAGGATGTGCCACGGCATCATGTAGACGGCGTCGATGGGAGTGTAGTACCACTCCTCGTTGCAGGAGATCTGGCTTCCGGTCGCTGCGTGGCATGCATGGACGAGATCGCTGACCCCCCGCAGTTCGGCGTCGGTATGTTCGAAGGGGCGGCTTGCCCTGGATTTCGAATAGATCTCGAGGGTCGGATAGCGGTGGCCGATGCCGACACACGCGATCGCGTAGTCGTTCTCCGCAAAGACAAGGTTGTACTGCGCGGCGAAGTTGGCTCCCAGCTCGTTGAAAATGTTCGGGTCGTCCCGCAGCATCTGGATCTGCATGAGCATCGAGTTTCCCCACTCGTCGAGTCCGACAAGCTGCTTGTGGAGATGGTCGACAGAAGCGCCCGCCGGCCTCAGCCAGTTCTGGAACACGCTGATGTACCTCACGTACCTGTTGTAGCTCAGCATGTCCCGCATCGCGTCGACAGTGAAACGAAAGTACTGGAAATGCTCCTCCGGTGTCATCTCCCCGGAAGAATGAAGTTGGGTTTCGTACTTCGCTCCGTCGACAAAATGTTTGCGACCGATGATGATCTCGTGGCATCCGCCGAAGAACGCGTCGATCATATTCTCCCGGTTGAGCTGGAGCTTCCTCCTGATCTCCTGTTCGGACCGCGCGCCGCTTTTCAGCTTGAAGTTGATGACGGCGTCAAGATGCTCTTTTCCCTTCGGGCTCGCGTCGTAGGCATCCCGCCAGGCGGCCGCCTCCTTCGTGAGCCGGTAGTTGTAATTCTTCTTCCAGTAGTCTATCGTGACGATCTCGAAGAGGTTTCCCACTCTGCGGAATTCGGCGGCATTGTCATGATAATGATCCGGGGGGACGCGGAGCAGGGTGCGGTACGAGCCGTCCCGCCGGACAAGGCGGGCCTTCTCGGGGGGAACATCGTAGTAACGTGACTCGCAGAAACTGCAATACTCCTCGGGGGACGTCGGATGAACTTCCTTTGTCCCGGGGAGAATTTCATTCGTGAGGGGCTTGTCGGCGCGGCCGGGGACGGCCCAGACTTCGGTTCCGGTGAACGGATTGATCTGCTTCACCGTTCCGTCTGGCATGATATTGTAGAAGAAGTTGTAGCTCCGGGCAGTGTTCATAGACTTCTCCCGTCAAACTGCGGTCGCCGCCTTCAGCATCGCCTTCATCCGTCCGGGCGTGTTCGCCTCCGCGTAGAACCGGACGAGCGGTTCGGTACCCGAAAAGCGGACAAGGATCCATCCATGATCGACGAAGAATTTGAAACCGTCGGTGGCGTCGATCCGCTCGACCGCGAACGGCCCGATCTTTTTCGGCTGCCGCGAGTAGAAGGCCGCGATCTTTTTCTTCTCCGACTCCGTGACGTGGCGGTCGATCCTCCCGAAGTGATACTCCCCGTACTCGTCAAAAAGCTCCTGGACCAGTTCGCTGAGCTTCTTTCTCCTGACCGCCATGATCTCCGCCAGAAGGAGCCCGACGAAAATCCCGTCCCGCTCCGGCAGATGTCCCCACACCCCGAGGCCACCGCTCTCCTCTCCCGCGATGATGATGCGGCGCTCCGTCATGAGTCTGCAGAGGTACTTGAATCCAACCGGGGTCTCGTAAAGAACAAGCTCGTAGTTCTCGCACATCCTTGTGATGAGCTCGCTGACGGAGAGCGACTTGGCGACGGCACCGGTGAAGTGCTTCCGCTCAACGAGGTACTTCAGAAGGATGGCAAAGATGCGGTGTGAATCGACGAACGCCCCCTTCTCATCGATGGCGCCGACCCGGTCGGCGTCGCCGTCGGTTGCGATGCCGATGTTGTACCTGCCGTCCTTCACTTCGAAACTGAGTTCCTCGAGGTTCTGGGCCAGCGGCTCCGGGTGAGCTCCCGCAAACGAGGGGTTGAAGCTGTTGCGGATCGTCCCCACCTTCGGGACGATCTGCTCCATGACCCCCTGCCCGGCCCCGTACATCGCATCGTAGAGGATCTTGATACGGGTGGCCTTGATGAGGTCGACCGCGACCTTCTTTTCGATGTCGTTGACATAGAGCTTCGTCAGGTCGACAAACTGAATCTTCTTCGAAGCGACAAGGTCGCCAAATGGTTTGAGCTTGAGGGGAAGAGTCTTAGCCTTGAGGATTGGGGCCAGGAGTTTTTCCACCTTCGCCACCATCTCGGGATGAGCAGGGCCGCCAAAGTCTCCTTTGATCTTAAATCCGTTGTATTTGGCCGGGTTGTGGCTGGCGGTGATGACAACGCCTCCGGCGGCCCGCATTTTTACGATGCCGAGCGAAGTCATCGGTGTGGACGATATCTTGTCGGCGAGCCGCACCCTGACCCCCGCACTCGCGAGCACCTGCGCAGTCTTATGGGCGAACTCCTTCGACATGAAACGGGCATCGTAGCCGATAACCAGGCCGTTCCCGATCTTCTTGTGGGATTTGAAATACCGCGCCGTCGCGAGTGCAACCTTCGCGACGTTGTCGAAGGTGAAATCTTCCGCGATGACGCCCCGCCATCCGTCGGTGCCGAACTTGATTGAAGGAGTCATGGTGCTCTTGAGTTGGATGAGAAGATTGTGCGTGGTAAAGGTTCCGGTCCGTGTCGATCCGCCGCACTAGTTCATCGAGACGAGCTCTACTCTCTGGGTCGACGAACCGACCACTCCGGAATCGGGCGACGATCCGGTCGTGAAAGTCACGGACGGCATGGTCACCGTCCTCAGAATGAGACCTTGCCAGCAGACATAATCGAACCATTCCATGTCGAGCTGCTCGCCCCCCATCGTGATCGTCGTCCTGATCTTGGTACAATCAAAAGTGCCGGCTTTCACCGTCACCATCTCGCTCCCGACGACTTCCCGTTCCTCGAGCCAGGGGTTTTGGAACGAGACCCAGCTCTTTCCGGGATAGAACGGGTACCGATTGACGACTCTCGGGTCGGTTCTGGCCAGAATGCTGTCGTTTCCCGTCTTCTCCACAATCTTCCGCCAGACCAGCGAGGGGATGCTGAGCGGAGACGAGATTGCCGTCGATTTTCCCTTCGGAAGAATCACGGGAACCCTTCCCGCCCCCGAATAAGCAACCTCGACGAGAGAATCTGCGTCCGCTTTGTACCAGACGCTTTCGGTTCCGAGGTTGTGATTGAGGGAGGCCGCCATGACGCGGCTCAGACCCGTATACCCGTCGAGCATTTCTCCTACGCCATCGATTCTGACGTACTCGGAGTCGACGTCATAGACGAGGACATTGTTCAGGCTGTCTTTTCCGGTCGTCGTCGTAACGTATGTCTCCGCGCCGGTGGCAAGGTACGGAACGGAATAGCCGCCCGGCCCCCCGCTGCCGACACTGTTATCCTTTCCGCACGAAGTAAAAAGGAACGCCGCACACAACACCGCGATGAATCGTTGCATGATGACCTCCAGTGAACCGGACGTTCGGCGGCCGGCGTACCGGCCGTCGCTGCCGGAAGCAATCGTGTCGGATTTAGTGAGGTTTGGCGTTGAACGCGCCGAGCCCGGCATAGCTGCCGTTCGTGTCGAGCTCTTCTTCAATCCGGAGAAGCTGGTTGTACTTCGCAATGCGGTCGGTGCGACTCGTCGACCCGGTCTTGATCTGCCCCGCGTTCGTCGCGACCGCGATATCGGCGATCGTCGCATCCTCGGTTTCGCCCGAGCGATGGCTGATGACCGCGGTGTAGTGAGCCCGCTTCGCCATCTCGATCGCGTCAAGCGTCTCGGTGAGCGTGCCGATCTGGTTGACCTTGATAAGGATGGAATTCGCGACTCCCATCTCAATCCCCTTGTCCAGGAATTCCACGTTCGTCACGAAGATATCGTCGCCGACGAGCTGAATTTTCTTCCCGAGTTCGTCCGTCAGCATCTTCCATCCCTCCCAGTCGTTCTCCGCCATGCCGTCCTCGAGGGAGATGATCGGGTACTCCTTCACCCACTTCGCCCAGAGTTTCACCATCTCTTCCCTCGTCGCCTTCTTCTTGGTCGACTTGTAGAAGAGGTACGTGCCGTCCTCGTACATTTCGCTCGTCGCCGGGTCAAGGGCGATGTAGACGTCCTCACCCGGTTTATACTGCGCTTTTGTGATCGCTTCGGTGATCACCTCGAGCGCTTCGTCGTTCGACTTCAGGCTTGGGGCGAAACCTCCCTCGTCTCCCACGGCGGTGTTGTATCCGCGCTTCGAGAGGACTCCTTTGAGGGAATGGAACACCTCGGCCCCCATCCGGAGGGCTTCGGCGAAGGTCGGTGCGTTGGCCGGGACGATCATGAACTCCTGGAAGTCAACGCTGCTGTCCGCATGCCGGCCGCCGTTGATGATGTTCATCATCGGCGTAGGAATGATCTTCGCGTTTGTTCCGCCGATGTAACGGTAGAGCGGAACCCGGAGCGATTTTGCCGCCGCCTTCGCCGCGGCGAGAGACACCGAGAGGATCGCATTCGCTCCCAGCTTCCCCTTCGTCGGCGTCCCGTCCAGCTCGATCATCATTTTGTCAATTCCGACCTGATCCTGCGCGTCGAATCCTGTAAGTTCCTCGGAGATGATATTGTTGACGTTTTCGACCGCCTTGAGTACCCCTTTGCCGTTGTAGCGCATCTTGTCCCCGTCGCGAAGCTCGACCGCTTCGTGCTCGCCGGTCGACGCGCCGCTCGGAACCGCCGCCCGCCCCATGGTTCCGTCCTCTAGCTCGATATCCGCTTCAATTGTCGGATTGCCGCGCGAATCGAGAATCTCGCGGGCCCATACATCGGTGATAATCGTTGATGACATGTCTTCTCCGTCTTGGAAGGTTGCTATGCAGTTGAATCGAATGGTCTTTGTCAATTAATGGAAAAAATGCCTGAAAAACAAGGTAGAGAGAATACAGAATACAGGAGACAGCAGACAGAAAAGCACGATCAGACGGATGATGGGGGGCACGGACCTCAGTACGGAAGCGGGAGACGGGAGGCAGGAGACGGAAGGCAGCAGATGCTACGGAGTATTGAGAGGCGGCCAATTGGTCTTTCATCTTTCATCTGTATTTTTGCTTTTTACTGTTTGATTTTTCATCTGTCAATCGCGCTGACATTCACTGCGATTTTTCCTACTTTTGTACATGAAGTTCCTCATCGCTCCGAATGCGCTCAAGGGATCGCTCACCGCCATGAGAGCCGCCGAAGTTATCTCCACGGCGCTGCGGTCGGCTATTCCCCAAGCCGACTGTCTGCTCTCCCCGATTGCCGACGGAGGGGACGGAACTCTGGATTGCCTTGTCAACGGAACCGGAGGGAGGTTTTTCGCAAAGAACGTCCGCGGGCCCCTCCCCGATCTCCGGGTCGACGCACGTTGGGGGGCGATGGGGGACGAAAAAACCGCAGTGATCGAGATGGCGGAAGCGGCGGGACTTCGGCTCTTGAGCCCGCCCCGATACAACGTCATGAAAGGGACAACTGCCGGAGTGGGAGAACTGATCCTCGAGGCACATGCGAAGGGTTTTCGGAAAATCATCGTTGGCCTTGGGGGAAGCGCAACGAACGACGGCGGCATGGGCTGCTGCCAGGTGCTCGGCGCCAAATTCTTTGATCAGGAGGGACGCCCGCTCGAAGGATGCGGCGAGAACCTCTCCACGATTGATCGCATTGTTTTCGCCGAAAAGGATCGGATTCTCAGGGATACCGAGATGGTCGCTCTTTCGGATGTCAAAAACCTTCTCTACGGGACCGAGGGAACGTCGTTCACCTTCGCTCCCCAAAAAGGGGGAACCGAGGAACAAGTCAGCCTTCTTGACGCCGGACTGAGGCACTACTCATCCTTGATCGAGCGGGATCTTCACCGTTTCGTCTCCGCAGTTCCCGGGTCGGGGGCCGCGGGAGGATTGGGAGCCGGACTCATCGCTTTCTGTGGGGCGAGGATCGTTTCCGGCATTGACTTCGTCCTCGACTCAGTTTCCTTTGACCGACTCCTCCGGGAGTGCGACGCCGTCATCACCGCCGAAGGGATGGTTGACGGCCAGACGCTCCTGGGGAAGGGAATAGAAGGAATTGCGCGGCGTGCTCGTCAGATGCACAAGCCGCTTCATATCTTCGCGGGAAGGATCCGGGGGGATGCTTCCCACCTCGCGGCGGAGCTGGGAGCTACATCCCTGAACGAGATCTCTCCACCCAGAATCTCCATCGACGATGCCATGAAAGGAGCGGCAGGGTTCCTTTCGGAGAGTGTGCGAAGATGCTTTTCGCGGAGACCCTAAAACATCCAACCTCGTTGAACGCATGAGACAGTTCTTCCTTCTTCTGCTCGCATCCTCCTCGCTTCTTGCCGGCACCCCCCTTGTCGATGAGATCGGCATCCGCGTGGACGGAGCCGGGCGGCAATTCTGCTACACGAACAAGGAGGCGGGGACCTATTACGGCGAGGTCAACGGACGAAATACCGGCGGATGGCAAGGCTGGTTCGTCAATGCCGAAAAAATCGTTGACGACTACTCACTCGAACTCCATGGAACTTCGCTCGACCGGAGCGTCGCCACATCGACCGTCTTCCCGTACGCCCTAGTCCGCCGCTATCCCGACGGCACCGTCGAGACGTTCTCGCTCATCGACAGCCTCAATGCCGTTGCCGTCGAAGTGAGCAGGCCGGAAGGGCTCTCAACTGCCGTTTCTCTTCGGTTGAACGCCTCCGACAACTACGAAACGAAGGAGCCGGCGGAAGGGGTTGATCTCTGGGCCCGGAAGAGCCCGCCTAAAGATCGAACGATCCCTGCGTGGATTGCCCTCTTGTCGAGACCCGCGGGATCAAGACTCCTCTTTGTCGTAGCCGCGGCGACATCGAAGCTTCAGGCGATTCAACTGAGCGAAGAGGTAGCACTCAGGGTTCCGGAGCTTCTCGCATCCCGCAAGGAACGAATGGAGAAGATCCTCGAACGATCGCGGGTGACGACCGTCGACAGTGCCTTCGATGCAGCCCTTGAGTGGGCCAAACTCTCGCTCGACGCCCTCATCATGAACCAGGCTCAGTCTGGAATGCCGGTGAAGGGGATCTTCGCAGGGATGCCATGGTTCAACGACTACTGGGGGCGCGACTCGTTTATCTCCCTCCCCGGGGCAACCTTCATCACCGGAGATTTCGCCGATGCCCGGAAGATTCTTCTTTCGTTCGCGAAATTCCAGGAGAGAGATTCCACCGACCCGAACTTTGGCCGGATCCCGAACATCGTGACAACGAATTCCGTCGCATTCAACACCGCCGACGGGACCCCATGGTTCGTGAAACAATTGTACGACTACGTCAAGTATTCGGGGGATCTCGCGATCCTTGACACGCTCTTCCCTGTCGTCAGAAGGTCCATCGAGGGGACGCTGAAGTACCATTGCGATTCCCTCCTCTTCCTCACCCATGGCGACGCCGAGACATGGATGGACGCCGTCGGGCCGAACGGACCCTGGTCCCCCAGGGGAAACCGGGCGTGCGACGTCCAGGCCTTGTGGCAAGACCAGCTTCTCATCGGTTCATTCATCGCGGAGTACCTTGGCGAGTACCGGCTCGCCGGCCGGTGGAAAGATGCCGCCGATACGCTTGCGCTGAACTTCAACCGCTACTTTGTCGACACGAAAGACAGTCTAGTCTACGATCACCTGAAAAAAGACGGAACACCCTCCTCCGAACTCAGGCCGAACCAACTCTTCTGTCTCGACCTTGTGAACTCCGAGGATCTGCGGGAAAAGATCGTTAAAACCGTCACGGAACAACTTGTCACCCCGTACGGCGTTGCGACGCTCGCACCGACCGATTCAAATTTCCATCCATTCCACCACTACGAGCCGTACTACGTCCAGGACGCAGCGTATCACAACGGGATCATCTGGACCTGGTTGGACGGCCGCGCCCTCTATGCCTTGACGAGAAACGACGAGGAGGGGCTGGGATTTCGCGTGACCGAACACCTTGTCGATGAGATTCTTCACCGGGGATGTGTCGGAACACTTTCGGAGCTCATTGATGCTCTCCCGCGCCCCGGTGAGACGGAGCCGCGCCTTTCCGGGGCCTTCTCGCAAGCCTGGAGCCTCGCTGAGTTCATACGGAGTTTCTACCAGGACTACCTCGGCATCAGCGTCGATGCGACCTCGCATCTTCTTCGTGTCAATCCGAAACTCCCCAAAGCCATCGGAAACGTCTCGTTCAGAATCCGGGTGGCTGATGCGTACGTCGATGGCCGCTGCGAAAGAATCGGGGACTCAGTAAGGACATCGCTTGTTCCCGAGGCTCTCCCTCGCCCGTACACCGTGAACTACCTGTGGGTCTACGATAACGGCGATGCCGCGTTCCTCAACGCTTCGCTCATGCCGGCGGAAACGCTGACGATCGCACATTCATTGAGTGCATGCGAGGTCCGTAGTGCGGGAAGATTGCTGGGTCCTCAGAAAGGCGGAATTCCCTGGCATCTAGTTCATTTCTCCCCGAAGGGGGCGTTCGCAAGATTGTCACTTGCCCGTCCGAAATTCGATCCAGCAATCCCGGCGCTTCGCGGTCCGGCTTATCCGACGCTGACGCTTGACGAGGTTCGGGCAACGAGCAGTTCCGCCGACACTCTCTTCGACGCGAGGGATAGCACGGGGGACGATCGTGGTCCTTCCGGCACGTACGTCTATCCTGCGAGCACAAACTTTCATCCGGGGATCCTTGACATCACGCGAGGCGTCGTGCGATTTGATTCAACCAACGTCTACTTCACGCTTCACTTCAGGAACCTTACGGATCCCGGATGGCATCCCGAGTACGGGTTTCAGCTTACTTTCGCGGTCATCGCCCTTCACCGGGGCGATCGCGGCCCGACCGAGGTCGGGTACAACTCGCAGGTTGTCCTCGACAGCGCGTTCCGCTATGATCGCCTCATCGCGATCGGCGGCGGAGTGCGGCTCACGGACGAGAGCGGCTCGGTCCTGTGCGAGTACCGCCCCGGGCCCGGAGACGAACGCAACCCGATCGGCAACGTCGCCGCAAAGGCGATTGAGTTTAGCCTTCCTCTTAAGTATCTTGGAAAGCCGACATCATCGTGGAGGATGGTTGTCCTCGTCGGTGCGCAGGACGACCACGGCGGTGCGGGAGTGGGAGAATTTCGGGGTGTGGAGGATACCGCAACGGAATGGAGAGGCGGCGGCAAGATTCGGCAGGCTGATCCAAACGTGTACGATATTCTCACCCTCGATCACTAACTTCCTCATCCGGAGAGGAGATCTCCCATGGCATTCGCTTTGAGTCTTCTCATCGCGTTCGCGGGATTCTTTGTCTTCCGCGCATCGCGCCATATCCCCGATCGTCGTCAATTCAGCATCCTTGCTCTTCTCGTCGCCGTCGTTTTCGGCCTTCTGGCGGTGGGTCAGTGCCTCACGGTCGTGCCTGCCGGCAACGTCGGAGTTGTCGATTTCTTCGGCACTGTTTCGCCGAATGCCCTCAAGGCGGGTATCAACCCCGTCAACCCGCTCGCCCGTGTCGTCAAGATGTCTGTCCAGACGCAGGAGATGAAAGAAGTCATGGATGTGCCGTCACAGGAAGGGCTCACCGTTCAGCTCGAGGTGAGCATCCTTTACCACCTCGACCCGGACAAGGCCCCGGAGGTGTACAAGAAAGTCGGAGAGAACTACGAAAGTGTGATTCTTGAGCCTCAGTTCCGTTCGGTGACAAGAGGCGTCACCGCAAGCTACGAGGCAAAGGCTCTCTACACCTCAGAGCGCGAGGCTCTCTCGGTTCAGATTATGAAGGAAATTGCGGCGGTCACCGAAGCCCGCGGTGTCATCGTCGAGTCCGCCCCGCTTCGCCGTGTGGGGCTTCCGGCCGGCCTGACGCAATCCATAGAGGCCAAACTCCAGGCGGAGCAGGAAAGCCAGCGGATGCAGTTCGTCCTCACGAAGGAGAAGCAGGAAGCGGACCGAAAGCGAATCGAAGCGCAGGGAATCTCGGACTTCCAGAAGATCGTTGTCCAGGGGATCAGCGATCAGCTCCTCCGCTGGAAGGGGATCGAAGCGACCGAGAAGCTTGCGTCGTCGCAGAACGCGAAGATCGTCATCATCGGTTCGGGCAAAGACGGGCTCCCTCTCATCCTCGACACAAAGTAGTCGAAGCGTGAATTCACTGAGCGCCATACGGCTTGTGGTTTTCCTCCTCGCTGGGGTGGGGTTTTTCGCGCTCCTCCGGATGCTGCTGCGGAAGCACGCGCTGAAGGGATTCGGGCTCATCGTTGCCGGATTCGGCCTGGTCTACCTGAACATCGTCGTCTCCTCGGTGAGCAGCGTTACGTTCCTTCCTCCGGAATGGCACGATCGGATCCTTCCAGTCATCGGCTTCATCAGCGGTTACCTCGGCCAAACGCTCGGCCTGGCGCTCCTCCTCGTCGGCAATTACCTCCTCGTCCGGTCGCTCATCCCACACCTTTCCGAGCATTACTCGAGCCTCGTGGAGCGGGCGCTCGTCGGTGTCTACCTCATTCAGGACGACGTCTTCCGCTTCGTGAACCCGAAACTCGCTGAGATCTTTGGGTATACCCGCGAAGAGCTCATCGGCATGCGGGTTGAGGACCTCACGGCCGAGGAATCGCGCCGGATGGTCGCGGAGAACCTCCAGCGGAGGATGATGGGAAAAGAAACCGCCATTCAGTACTCCTTCCTCGGCGTGAAGAAAGACGGGACGAAAATCCGTGTGGAGGTCTTCGGATCGCGGACGATAGTCAACGGCAGGATGGCCGTCCACGGCACGCTTCTCGATATCTCGCAGAGGGAGCAGACGGAAGAGACGCTTCGCCAATCCGAATCGCGATTCCGCTCGGTTGTCGAGAGTCTGGGGGAAGGGCTCATGATCACCGACACCGACGACACCGTCCGGTACATCAATTCCCGCATGTCGGATCTCTGCGGCTACACGGCAGAGGAGATGATCGGACACCCCGCGTTCAAACTTCTCCTTCCGCCGGAGGAGTGGCCTGCGATGACGGAACGGAATCAGGATCGGGCACGCGGGAAATTCGAGCGGTACGAGGTTTACATGCGACGGAAGGATGGGACGCGATTCTGGACCGAAGTGAATGCGTCGCCGTACAGAGACACCGAGGGAGCGATCATCGGCACGCTGGGGGCAGTGACGGACATTCAGGAGAGGAAGCGCGCCGAGGCCCTTCAATCGGCCCTCTACCGGATCGCCGAGAAGACGCACTCGACCGTCGATCTCCAGGAGTTCTACTCGTCCGTCCATTCCATCATCAATGAACTCATGGAGGCATCGAATTTCTACATCGCCCTCTACGAGGCATCGACGAACACCCTCAGCTTCCCGTATTTCGTCGACGAGGTCGATCCGCCGCCGCGCCCCAAAAAACTCGGGAAGGGACTCACCGAGCATGTCCTCCGGACAGGCCATCCGCTTCTCGCCTCCCCGGAGATTTTCGAGGACCTTCTCCGGCGCGGAGAGGTTGAGTCGATCGGCGCCCCTTCGATTGACTGGCTCGGCGTACCACTCATGGCAGGCGGGACGGCGTTCGGAGCAATCGTCGTCCAGAGCTACCACGAGGCGGTCCGGTACGGACAGAAAGAGAGCGACATCCTCACCTTCGTCTCCCAGCACATCGCCACCGCCATCCAGCGAAAAGCGGACGAGGAGCGCTTCCGTGCGGTCTGGGAGCACTCCGCCGACGGGATGAGGCTCACCGACGAGGTAGGAAGGATCATCTCGGTCAACTCGGCGTTCTGCAGGATCGTGAAGCTTCCTCAGGAAAAGCTGGTCGGAGAACTCCTTTCGGTCACCTACCGGAAGTCCGACGCCGACCGGATGCTCGAGACGTACAAACAAGGGTTTGCGACGGAGACCCTCACCCCCCGGTTCACCGGGGACATTGCACTCTGGAACGGGGAAGAGATCACCGTTGAAGTGTCGAATTCATTCATCATCTTCGGTGCGAACCACAAGATGGTTCTTGGCGTCTTCCGCGACACGAGCGATCGAGCCCTCCTTGAGAGCCAACTTCTCCATGCGCAAAAGATGGAATCGATCGGGGTGCTCGCGGGAGGGATCGCCCACGATTTCAACAACGTCCTCTCGATGATCCTGACCTCGGCGGAGATGCTGAAAGAGAAGACGCTCAACGATCCGTCGATCCGCCACTATGCCGACATGGTGGCGACCGCTGCCGAACGGGGTGCAGCCATCGCGAAGCAGCTCCTTCTCTTCGCCCGGTCCGAGAAGGGGAAGCTGAAGCCGATGACGGTTTCGTCCGTTGTCCTCGAGGTCCAGAAACTTCTCGAGCATACCTTGCCGAAGTCGATTTCAATCAGGTCGGAGATCGAATCGAGCGACGCGGTCATCATGGGAGATTCGGATCAGATCCACCAGGCCCTGCTCAACCTGGCGCTCAATTCGCGGGATGCGATCGAGGCGAAGGGGGAGCACGGCACGATCGTATTTCACGTCACGACGATCAACCACGAGGAGCTGCAGCGGAAATTTCCGCAGCTCCCCGGACAGGCCTATGTCTCGCTCGCCGTCCGCGACAACGGCATCGGCATGGATGAGACGACGCGGTCGAGGATCTTCGAGCCGTTCTTCTCGACGAAGGGGCGGGGAAAAGGAACCGGCCTCGGGCTATCGATCGTCCACGGCATCATCAACAACCATCACGGCCTCATCGACGTCTCGAGCGTCCCCTCAGCCGGGACGATCATGACGTTCTATCTCCCTCTCGTGCCGGCGCCGGAGGGGAAGCCGTCGCACGCGCCCGGAGAGAAGTCGAGTCACTCGAAGAACGCGGAGATCACGTCGACGACGATCCTCGTCGTCGACGACGAGCCGGTACTCCGCGACATGCTCGCGGAGATTCTGGAGGGAAGAAACTACTCCGTGATCCCGGCGATGAACGGAGTCGAGGGAATTCAAAAATACCGCGCGCACCGGGACGAAATCGGCATTGTCATTTCCGACCTGGGGATGCCGATGATGGGGGGCGAGGAGCTTTTCGAGAGGTTGAAGGAGATTGACCCCCAGGTGAAAATGATCTTCATGACGGGGTATCTCGAGGAGAACTCGAGATCGGGCATTTTGCGAAGCGGCGTGAAGAAGATCATCCATAAGCCATTCCGCATCGACGAGATCGTCGAGTGTATCGGCGACGTTCTCGAGGAGTAGCCGGTCAGCCTCCCTGCCGCCGCACCGCCATCCTGCCCAGCCACCAGCACGCCAGGGAGACGGCGAGCCCGGGATACATCGGCTCGACCGAAAAAAGGTACTTCCCACCGTTCATTTGTCCCCACACCATCCATCCCGTCGACATTCCCCATCCCAGGACCATCGCCGCGAAAGCATGCGACGCCGGAATCGTGAGGCGCCGGAAATAGGTTGAAATGAGCGGGACAAGAAGGCCCGGGATGATCGCCGTCCCGATGACGTACCACAACCGCACCACCGACGGAATCCAGTACGCAAGCGCAACCGCAAAGAGCCCGGTGAGGACGAGGCCGATTTTCGTCCAGAGCGTGATCGCCCGGGAGCGGAGTTCCGACCGCTCTCCCACAAGGAGCCTCCCGACGATGTCGTTCCCGATCGTTGAGGCTCCGATAAAGGTGAGACTGCTGAGGGACGACATGATCGTCGCCAGCATACCGACGTAGAAAAACCCCTTGGCGACGGAAGGAAGGGTGATCTCCGCGAGGAGGGGATACGCAAACATCGGGTGCTCGAGATGCGGGAGAGCGGCCCGCGCATAGAGCCCCGCGGTGCTCGTAAAGAAATCGAAGACAAACCAGCAAAGGGTCGAGAGAAGGATGCCCCGCTGGGCCGTCACCCCATCCTTCGCCGCATAACAACGCTGGTAGAATGCCGGATCGACGAGAGTCCAGAGGGCGATGAAAAACCAGACGAGGATGTACTGGATCGAGTTTCCGCCGTGCCAGGTGAGATGGAGCGGTGGAAGATTCCGCCGTAGAAAATCGAGACCTCCGAATTTTTCGTACGAGAACGGAACGATGAGCGCGAACCCCGCGAACATGAGGATGAACTCAAGAATGTTTGCATGGACATCCGACCTGAACCCGCCGGTGTAGAGGTAGCAGACCGTCAGAAATGTGCTGATGAGGATGGATGTGAGCAGGCTGATTCCGAAGATGAGCTGGACGAGGACGCCAAGCATCAGGACGTAAGGCGCCGGA
>DATJQP010000024.1:0-51441 GCA_035505655.1 Bacteroidota bacterium | reverse complement strand
TCGACGAAATAGCGGGCAACGTCGACCATGCAGTTGTCCTGGTCCATGACGACCATCCCTCCCGACCCCATGATCGTTCCGAGTTTCGTAAGCGATTCGTAGTCGACGGGAGTGTTGAAATGCTCGACGGGAACGCATCCTCCAGAGGGACCTCCGGTCTGGATAGCGCGCACCTTCTTCTTCGAGCCGGTTCCTTCACCCATCTGATAGATGATCTTGTCGAGGGTGGTTCCCAGCGCAAGTTCGACAAGGCCGGTGTTTTTGATCTTGCCGACGAGAGAGAAGACCTTGGTTCCCGTGCTGTTTTGGGTCCCGAATTTCGCGAACTCGGCTCCGCCGATCGCTACGATGAGCGGGACGTTGAACCAGGTCTCGACATTATTGATGTTTGTCGGGCGTTCCCAGAGCCCTTTCTGGGCGGGGTAGGGGGGTCTCGGAATCGGTCGCCCAGCTTTCCCTTCGATCGAGGCGATAAGGGCGGTCTCTTCGCCGCAGACAAACGCTCCGGCTCCCTGGACATAGGAGAGGTCGATCCCGAACGAAGAACCGAAAATATTCTTCCCGAGAAGGCCGCATGCGCGGGCTACCTCCGCCGCCTTTCTGAATCGTTGCACAGCAAGCGGATACTCCGCACGAACATACATGACTCCTTCCGACGCTCCCATGACGTACGCGCCGATGAGCATTCCTTCGATGAGGGAATGAGGATCGCTCTCGATCTCATTCCGGTTCATGTAGGCCCCCGGGTCTCCTTCGTCCGCGTTGCAGATGATGAATTTCCGGTCGGTCTCGATCCGTTTCATCATCTCCCATTTGATGGCGGTCGGAAATCCTGCCCCGCCGCGTCCCCGAAGCTTCGAAGTTTTCACCTCCTCCAAAACCTGTTCCCTCGACATTTGCGTGAGAGCTTTGAGGAGGGAACTGTAACCTCCGACGGCCACATATTCCTCGATGTCCTCGGGGTTGATGAGGCCGGCATTCCGGAGGACGAGCTTTGTCTGTCCTTTGAAGAAGGGGATTTCGTTCCAGTTCGGCACGCCCGGAAGGCCGGTGCCGAACTCGATCTTCGAAGTGTAGAAATTCCATCGCTCGATCTTGCAGAGGGCCTTCTTGAGAGGCATGACACCCTGCGACAGACTCTGGACGATATTCTCGGCGTCTCTCGGAGTGACCTTGTGAAGGATGACCAGCGGCTTGCCGGGCAAATAGCAGTTGACGACGGTCTCTTCGGCGCAGAATCCGAAACACCCGACGACCGAGAGCTGGATGGCGGCCTTCTTTGCCTTGATGGCATGCTCGAGGCTTTCGTACACTTCCCTGGCACCGTTCCCGATTCCGCAGGTCCCCATCCCGACGGAAATCTTCGGGGTATCCGGAAGAATCTTTTTCAGCCCGCGCTGTTTGACGAGCTCAAGGGCGGCAACGTCGGTGATCTTCATGGCTGTTTCCTCCCTGTTCTTGAAACCTTCGCGAGGATCTTCTGCAGCTTCCCGGTCGTCATGCTGCTGTAGATGACTTCGTCCACGGCGATGACCGGCGCGAGCGCGCATTGCCCGAAGCAGGCAACGGTCGAGATCGTGAACTGTTTGTCCGGGGTTGTCACGGAGGTCTCTCTTTCTTCAAGCGCCTTGCTGCAGCCGAGCATCAGGCCGAGGTCGTCGAGGAGGGCCTTCGAACCTTTCGTATGGCAGGCGGTGCCGCGGCAGACGGTGATGGTGTGTTTGCCCTGGGGGACGAGGTTAAAGAACGAGTAGAAGGTGACGACGTTGTAGATTCTCGAGAGAGGAACGCCCGTCTTCGAGGCGATGGCGTTGAGAGCTTTTTCGGAGAGGTACTTGTGCTCGTTGAGAAGCTGAGTTTCTTCGAGGATGCTGAGTAACGAACCGTGGTGCCCTTCGTGCCTGGCGACGACCGCGTCGATTTCCTGGAGCTCGGTCGAGACCGTCTGTGTTCCATCCATAACTGCTCCTTTTCAAGAAGTGAAAAAAAACCGGAATGGTGAAGGTCCTCCTGCACAAATGCAACCGGGGGAGATTGGTCCTGGGGTTACACTGATTCCTCCATGTGCGCTCCTCTTCGGACGCGCGTACGTTTAAAATTGGTTGTTCCGGCGGGAGAGATTCACATCCCGCGGATTCGGGAAGTTAGGCGGTTGGTCACACTGCCGCGGGTCTTATTGCACCAAGGATGCGGCTTGTGTTGAAGATGCTGACGAAGAGATGAATTTCTTACGCTTCGCGGTCACTCGCTGCATTTTCGCTTGAAACGTGGTCGCCGATCAGAAGGTCATCGATGTGAGGATGAAATATTCCGTTCGCTTCCAGGAACAGCGCGAGTTGATATTCGATTCGTGACGTCGCTTTCACTTCAAAGGGTACATCATTGCACGCCGACAAGATAATGAGAAAACTCTGAAAATGAAAATGGTTTGTGTCACACACTTCTGTATCGCGCCGATCGTTCTGTCTCTTAGATTCAGTCTAAATTCAAATTGAATGCGCGCCGAACTTTCGTTGCGAAGCATCCTTCGATTCGGTACATTGATCCATCGCAAAAGCGAAGATTTTGCATCGCTGACCGCACCTCATCCGCAGGGGGACTGAAAAAGACTACGCTTCAACGAGGATGCAGTGCTGACAGAAGGATCGCCGGCGCTGCTTTTTCGTTATCAAGAGATCCATGAAATTTCTCACCATGAAATCCGGCGTCGTCCCTCTTCTCCTCTTGCTGCCATTCCTCTCCGTCCCGCCAACCATGGCTCAATCCGGTAGAATCACCGGCAAGGTATTTGACGGATCGGAACGGATTCCGCTCCCGAATGCAATCGTCCTCCTCGTCGATGGAGGTCAACGCCGGGTGACCTCCGCCGAGGGCACCTTTGCGTTCGACAGCCTGACGCCGGGAGTATACTCGCTGGCGATCCGGCACATTGCCTATGGAACGATCGAGCGAAGAGTCATCGTGCGCGCAGGCGAAACCGATTCGATTGTTGCGCCGATGGAAGCGGCGGTGATTCAATCGGCCGAGGTTGTCGTCCAGAGCACGCGCACCTCCTCCGTTCTCCTTGAGAGCCCCTATCCCGTGGAAGTGAAGCGAGGTGAAGAACTTACGAGCCACCCGAACGTAACTTTGCCCGATGCGCTCCACGATTCTCCGGGACTCGCCCTTGTCCGTGACGGCGCGTGGGAAACCGCGCTTTCGATCCGTGGACTCAGCCGATCCGATGTCGTCTCCCTTGTCGACAATGTGAGGATGGAAACCGCGGATGATATCGCCGGGGCGCTTTCGTTGGTGAGCCTCGATGATCTCGATCGGGCCGAGGTCATCAAGACTTCCGGGTCGACGCTCTATGGGTCGGGGGCGATCGGCGGTGTGATCAATCTCGTGACGAAGAAGGCCTCGTTCACCGAATCGCCTCAATGGAACAGCGACCTCGCGGGGGGCGCCTCGAGCGTGGACAGAGGGACCTTCGAACACCTTGCCATCGCTCGCTCAACTTCCGACTACGGGTTGCGTGTCAGCGGGGGATACCGAAGGGCGGGGAATACCATGACGCCGGAAGGCACCCTCGCGAACTCCCAGTATGACGATTTCAACATTTACTCCTCGCTCGCCGTCAGGACCTTCGACCGGCAATTCGCTCTCGTTACGTATCAACGGTCGCAGGCGCAGGATGCGGGGATTCCGGGAGGGGCACCGTTCGCCATCAGCGCTTCGGCAAGATACACGATGGCCCGCCGTGAACTCGTCGGCGCCGAGTACGAAATACCGAACGTATCCTCCTCAATATCGCTCGTCGATGTGCGAATTTCACATCAGGAGATCGACCGGGATGTCGAGATCCTTCAAACCCCGACCCTGACTCTCACGCCGCATGCAATCCACTCCACTTCTTCTTTCCAGGCGGAGGCAAGACTTTCCCCGCTGAAGGACGATCTGCTGACCTGCGGGCTTGAGGCATGGCAGAGAGATCTTGACAGCCGGAGGGAGCGCTATAATTACGCTTCGGGAGTGACGATCGGCGAACTGCCGGTTCCCGCCTCGACCTTCTTCAGCGGGGGAGTGTACTTTCAGAATGAATGGCATCAGGATGCCTCCCCGTTGACAGTCACCGCCGGAGGACGCTACGACCGTCTACGGATTCACAACGACGACGCTCTCAACCCGCTCTACACGATAAGCAACGGCATTCTCCAGACCTCAACCTCAAACCAGCAACTGCTTTGGCAGGCATCGACCTTCTGGAACCAGTCGTGGAGCGCCAACGCCGGGCTCACCTACGATTTCACCGGCACATTCAACGCGTCTCTCCTCGCCGCGACGGCGTATCGCTCCCCATCCCTCGAGGAACGTTTCCAGTACATCGATCTCGGAAGTCTCGTCCGCCTCGGGAACCCAAACCTCCAGCCGGAGCGGAGTATGGCGTTGAACCTTGGGGCGACATGGCATGACGAAGCCGGGCGAGTCTCCTCCGACCTTTTCCTCAACGAGCTAACGGACCTCGTCACCGACCTTCCGGGAACGTTTGAAGGACGGCCTGCAACAGTGAAGGCGAACGTAGGGGAAGCACGGCTCTACGGGTACGAGATTTCCGCGGAGAGGAGAGTTCTCCCGTCGACCGGGGCCGCGGTCACTCTCTCGTACGTGCGCGGAGAGGACACGCGGAATCATGTAAATCTGCCTCAGATCGCTCCACTGCAGGGAGAAGTGACACTGACAAGAGAAGTAAGAGGTGGCGGCACGATCGAGCTCTCTTCGTCGTTCGCGGCTGCCAAAGGGAGCCTTGCCTCTGGCGAAATCCCAACCGCCGGTTATGCTCTCGTCAACCTCACCTTGTCGGGGGTGCCAATCAATGTCGGGGGAGCGCCGCTGACGCTCCGGGGAGGCGTCCGGAATATCTTTAATAAGGACTACACCGACTTTCTCTCGACACTGCGGGGAGTCGTCCGGTCTGAGCCCGGAAGAAACTTCTACGTTTCGGCAATTGTCGGGCTTCTCTGACCCGCTTGTGATTTCGGAGAGTGCCTTCCGGATGAGCGGCAACGCCGGGGAGGAGAAGTCACGCACATATCTCCATCTGAATTATGAACTGGCTCATTCTCGCGACATCATCGGCCCTCTGTTCGGCGGCCGCGGCCATCGCCGAAAAGAAGGCGCTCTTTCGGATCAGTGCGCTTGAGTTCTCCCTTTCTGTGTCGCTACTTGTCCTTCTCCTTTCACTCTTCGTTCCTCTCACCGTCGACGTTGCCACGATCCCGGGGAACCAGATTCTCCTCATTGTTGGCAAGAGCATTCTCGGCGGAGGGGCATTTCTCCTTGTGATGCTTTCTCTCCGGCACAATGAAATCAGCGAGGCCCTTCCGCTTCTCGGGCTTACCCCGGCAGTTGCGGCGCTTCTCTCCATGGCAAGCCTCGGAGACGGGCTCTCCTGGAGGGAATGGCTCGGAATTGTTCTCATGATTGCCGGGATATACGTTCTGGAGAAGAAGCCCGGAGGGGGAATCCTCGTTCCGCTCAAGTCCCTCTTTACGGCGAAGGGACATCGCTATGTCTTCAGTGCACTGGCTCTCTTCGCCATCTCGTCGGTGCTCGACAAGCTTCTCATCAGCGGATATCGGGTCGACCCCCTTGTCGTCCTTTTCTACCAGCATTGCACCTATGCGGGAATCTTTGCGGTGGCGGTTTTCTCACGCCGCAGCGTCACAAGGTCGTTTTCGCTCCACGCAAGGGAACAACTTCCTCTCATCGCCTTAGTGGCGATACTAACCCTTGGCTACCGCATCACCCAGCTCGAAGCGACAAAGGAAGCTCCGGTCGCTCTCGTCCTCGCCGTGAAGCGAACTTCGATTCTCTTCGCCTCGCTTCTGGGCGGGAAACTCTTTTCCGACGAGCGGCTGAACTGGAAGCTCGCCGGCGGAGCGCTCATCGTCGCTGCCGGGTTCTTCATCCTCAGAAACGTGGGATAACCCTCGTCCCCCCGCGTGTCCGCTTCCCGGTCAAATGCACATCTGTTGTGTCGCGATTTCTTTTTCCCGCTACCTACTCTCTTCATGGATCTCGGGTATCGTGAGGGGAGTGCCAACGTCTGGATAGACGCTGAAGACCCGCTGATGCCGCAATGCCACAATGATGCAGCCTTCGGACCGATTATGACATGAACTCTAATTTGGGGACATCAGCTCGAGTGTTCTGACTTCTGTTTCTTTTCTAGCTCTTTAGTGTCTCCTGTCTCCTGTATTCTCTTTTTCCGGTTCCCCCGCCCGATTCAGACCTCATCGTTTCTGCCGGGAGATTCCTCTGGCGTAAGGCGCAAATTTTTCATATATTTACCACAAATCCCCTTCTCGTCGGCTGCGCCCTTTCGATCGAGGTGTACAGAGCGATTGAGAGGGCTTTTTTCAAGAGGTGGTAAACTGGAATGCGTAAGAGTGAGCAATCCTCATCGCTCTACTCGTCCTTCAAGCGATTCGTCCAGTCCGCGGGGTTGTTGAGGAGGGGAATCCGGGTTCTCGCCGGCGTCAGCGGTGGGGTCGATTCCGTGGTCATGCTCGACCTGTTGTCGCAACTCTCCCGCGAATGGGAGTTTGACCTCGCGGTGCTTCACGTGAACCATCAGCTCCGTGGAATTGAGTCGGATGGTGACGAGCGGTTCGTCACGAGACTTTCAGGGCGCTACGGGCTGAATGTTTTTGTGGGACGGGTTGCCACGAGAGAGGAGGCTGCCCGAAAAAAGATTTCGATTCAGGAAGCTGCCCGGAATCTGCGGTACGCGTATTTCGAGGCAAAGAGGATCGAGCTCCGTGGCGACCTCGTCGCGACGGCCCATAACGCGGACGATAACGCCGAGACGATGCTTCTAAACCTGTTCCGGGGGACCGGCATCGATGGCATCGCCGGTATCCCGATCAGGCGCCCGGAAGCGAGGATTGTGCGTCCCTTGCTCTTCGCCTCCCGGGAAGAGATCGAAGCGTACGCGCGGTCCAGGAAACTGAAGCACCGGGAAGATTCGTCGAACCGGACCGAGAAGTACAGCCGGAATTTCATCCGGCGAAGGATCATGCCGCTCGTCGAGGAGAGGCTCAACCCCTCCGCCGTCCGGACTCTCTCGCAGACTTCGAGAACCCTCAGGGCCGCGGCAGACTTTCTCGACGGCGTGGTGGCAGAAGCGTTTTTGAAATGTGTTTCGCTGGATGCAGACGGGGCTCTCCTCGCGAAGGAAGAATTGCGGCGGCAGGAGCCGTTCATCAGGCAGATGGTGGTTCACCGGACTCTCACGAATCTCGGTGTTGAACCCTCGGCTGACCGGATTGAAACTGTCGTCAGCCTGCTCGAAGCGGAGAAAGGTCATCGTGTTGATTGCGGCGGGGGCTGGACGGGGGAAAACGGCGCAGAGAAGATCACCATCATACACGGGGCCGGCGCCAGCCCGTTCTCGTATTCACTGGAACGGGAAGGGACCGTTCGGGGAGGCTTCTTTTCCCTCTCGGTGAGGAAATGCCGGACGATTCCCAATAAGTTGGGGGTTGATACGTCTAAAGAATATGTCGATGCGCGAAAGGTGCGTTTTCCCCTCCGGATCAGGTCGTGGAGGAAGGGAGACATCTTTGTTCCGCTCGGCATGAAGCATCGGAAAAAGGTGAGCGACCTTTTTGTCGACATGAAGATTTCCCGCTCGGCGAAAGACCGCATTCCGATCGTCGAGAGCGGCGGAGAGATTGTCTGGGTGGCGGGATGCCGCATCAGCGAACGATTCAAGATCACCTCCTCCTCATCCGGGGCATACGAACTCTCCATCAGCGGGCTATGAAGAAAAGCATCGTCGTCAACAAGGAACGATTCAAGCTTTATCTCTCGGAAAAGAAGATCAGGGAGCGCGTTCGCGAGCTCGGGAAGAAGCTCAACCGAGATTACAGGGGAAAGGTCCCGATCTTCATCGGCGTTCTCAATGGGTCATTTATTTTCTTCGCCGATCTCATCCGCGAGATCACCATCGACTGCGAGGTCGACTTCTTCAAGCTCTCCAGCTACGGTGATGCGAAGATCTCTTCCGGCGAGGTGAGGCTTCTCAAGGATCTCAACTGCGAGGTGACGGGACGGGATATCATCATCGTCGAGGACATCGTCGACTCGGGCCTCTCCATCGACTTCATCCGGAAGCTCATTCTCCAGCAGAACCCGAGATCGTTCGCCGTTGTTACATTGTTGTATAAAAAGGATGCGGTGAAGATCCCGAACTCCATCGAGTATATTGGTTTCAAGATTCCGAGCGATTTTGTCATCGGGTACGGGCTCGACTATGCACAGAAGGTCCGAAACCTGCCCGCGGTCTACAAGCTTGAAAAGTAACGTGGTTTATTTCAGAGAGGAGTACGTTGGCAATGGCTGACGACAAGAAACGACAGGAAGACAAGTTGGACGGTGACGAGCAGAAGCAAAGCGGCCCGGGGAAGCGCCGCCAGTTTTTGCCGCCGAAGGGGCTGAAGGGAAGAGGTCAGCGGCCGATGCTGAGAGGGGAGGACGACTTCAACTGGGGCAAAGTCCTCCGGGTTGTCCTGAGCTGGTCCGCGATCATCATGGCAGTCTTTCTTGTCATGACAATCTTCAAGGGACAGGAGGCGACGGAGTATGAGGTGACGTTCACGCAGTATCAGGAGTTTCTGAACGCGAACAAGATCGAACGCGCGGTCGTGAAGAAATCGAACCTCAACGATTTTGATTTCCACGGGACGCTTTCGGAGGCGGAAGATATCACTCTGCCGACGGGGAAAAAGGTCCGCGTTGAAAAGTTTACGCTGACGCTTCCCTACACGAATATCGACGATGCCGTCATCGCGAACTGGACGGCGCACCACGTCAACTTCAACATCTCGAAGGAAGACAACGTCTGGATCAATATGCTCGTCGGGGCGCTCCCCTGGATCATCCTCCTCGGCGTCTGGCTCATCATCTTCCGAAGGATGCAGGGGGGAGGGACGAAAGGGATCTTCTCGTTCGGGAAGAGCAGGGCGAAGATGCTCAGCGAAGGAGCCATCCGGGTGACGTTCGCGGACGTCGCGGGGGCGGATGAGGCGAAGGTCGAGCTCCAGGAAATCATTGAATTTCTCAAGGAACCGGCAAAGTTCCAGAAGCTCGGAGGGAAAATTCCCCGAGGCGTTCTCCTCCTCGGTCCTCCGGGAACCGGAAAGACGCTTCTTGCCCGGGCCGTGGCAGGCGAGGCCGGGGTCCCCTTCTTCTCGATCAGCGGTGCGGACTTTGTCGAGATGTTCGTCGGCGTCGGCGCGAGCCGTGTCCGCGACCTCTTCGAGCAGGGAAAAAAGAGCGCTCCGTGTATCATCTTCATTGACGAAATCGACGCCGTCGGCCGGCACCGCGGGGCAGGACTCGGCGGGGGCCACGACGAGCGTGAACAGACGCTCAACCAGCTCCTGGTCGAGATGGACGGCTTCGAGCAGAACATTGGCGTCATCCTCATCGCCGCGACGAACAGACCCGATGTCCTCGACCCGGCGTTGCTCCGTCCCGGCAGGTTCGATCGTCAGGTCGTTGTCGATCGTCCCGACGTCCGCGGGAGGGAAGGCATTCTCAAGGTCCACACGAGGAACATCCCCCTCGGCGAAGACGTGAAACTCGATGTCCTGGCGAAAGGGACTCCGGGGCTCTCCGGAGCCGACCTCGCAAATCTTGTGAACGAGGCGGCACTTCTTGCTGCGCGCCAGAACCAGAAAGAAGTAGCGATGCACCATTTCGAGGAATCGAAAGACAAGGTGATGATGGGGATGGAGCGCAAGAGCCTCATCATCTCCGACCGGGAGAAACGTGTGACCTCTTATCACGAGTCGGGACATGTCCTCGTGGCGAAGATGCTTCCGGAAGCCGATCCGGTCCACAAGGTGACGATTATCCCCCGCGGGCGGGCGCTCGGCGTGACGACATATCTTCCGATGGACGAAAAGCATACGTATTCCAAGGAGTACCTCGAGGCGATGATCACGTACGCCTTCGGCGGGCGCGCCGCGGAGAAGCTCATCTTCAATGAGCTGACGACTGGTGCTGGGAACGACATCGAACGGGCCTCCCAGCTCGCGCGCAAGATGGTCTGCGAGTGGGGGATGAGCGAGAAGCTCGGCCCGCTGACCTACGGCGCGAAGGAAGAGGAGATCTTTCTCGGGCGGGAGGTGACGAAGCACCGCGACTTCAGCGAAGACACGGCCAACGTCATCGATGAAGAGGTGAAGAAGATCGTCCAGAATTGCATGAAGAGGGCAGAAAAGATCCTCTCCGACAACATCGATAAGCTTCACAGTCTTGCGAACGCGCTTCTCGAGCGGGAGATCCTCGACGGCGATGAGATCGATAAGATCCTTCGCGGAGAATCGCTTCCTCCGGTTGAGCGGAAAAACGGCAACGGCACCTCGAATGCATCGATCCCGGGTCTCACGGTCACCGTCGCCGGCGGGGGGCACGGAGCGCAGCCATCCAACGGCGGGCATCCGGAGGGACGGGGAGTCAGATCAAAATCACGGCCGAAGAAGTGAGCGTCCCTGTTTCTACGGAAATCGGCAGGCCGACTATCGACTACAGGTCGGAGGTGATGCGAAAGGGCATCCACCTCTCCTCCCTGAGCATTCCCATCATTTATTATTTCATTTCCCGCACGGAGGGACTGTTGCTCCTCGTCCCGCTGACCCTCCTCTGCCTGAGCATCGATCTCCTCCGCCATTACCACGCCCCGACGGCGCGGGTCTTCTATCGTGCCTTTGGCGCATTGCTCCGAAAGCACGAGCATGATGAAAAGGTAAAGCGGCTGAGCGGGGCGAGCCATGTGCTGATCTCCGCGACGCTTTGTGTCCTCATCTTCCCAAAGCTTATCACGATCACCTCGTTTGCGATCCTCATCGTCTCGGACTCCGCCGCGGCGCTCGTCGGGAGGAGATTCGGAAGCAGGAGATTCCTCAGCAAAAGCGTTGAGGGAAGCGCGGCGTTTTTTCTGAGCGCCCTCGTCGTCATCGCGGCGACGCCGAAAATCTCGACCGGTGTCGGAGAGTACCTTATCGCTGCGTTCGCTGCCGCTGTTGGGACGGTCGTCGAGGCGCTGCCGGTGAATATCGACGACAACCTTTCGATCCCGATCTCCGTCGGGCTGATCATGTGGATTCTCTACGGTGTGTTCTATCCTTCGCTGAACCTTCATCTTCAATCACTTACGGGGCTGTGACCCGAAATGAAACTGAAACTCGGCGTGCCGAAAGGAAGCCTCCAGGAATCGACGTTCAATCTCCTCTCGAAGGCCGGCTTCCATTTTTCCGTCAGCAACCGTTCCTATTTTCCTTCGATTGACGACGAAGAGCTGGAGGCGATGCTCATCCGGGCGCAGGAGCTTCCCCGCTATGTCGAGGACGGGGTTTTCGACGCGGCCCTCACCGGCTACGACTGGATCATCGAGAGCGGAGTTGACGTCCGGAGCGTCTCTGACCTTGTCTATTCGAAGCAGAGCATGAGGAAGGTGAAGTGGGTCCTCGCAGTTCATGAGACCTCTCCGGTGGAATCGGTGAAGGATCTTGAGGGAAAGCGGATCGCCACGGAGGTGGTGAATATCACGAAGAACTACCTCGCGAAGCATGGGGTCTCGGCCACGGTCGAATTCTCCTGGGGAGCGACGGAGGTGAAAACCCCCGACCTTGTCGAGGCGATCGTGGAAGTGACGGAGACCGGAAGCTCCCTCAGAGCGAACAAGCTGCGGATCGTCGACACGGTCCTTGAATCGAACACGAAGCTCATCGCGAATCACAAGAGTTGGACCGACCCGTGGAAACGGGAGAAGATTGAGAATCTCGCCATGCTCCTCCAGGGGGCCATCAACGCCGGGAACAAGGTTGGACTGAAGATGAACCTTCGAAAGAGCGACGTCGACAAGGTCCTGACGCTGATCCCCGCCCTCCGCAAGCCGACGATCTCTCAGCTCGCCGATGCGGAGTGGATCGCACTCGAGACGATCATCGACGAAGACGTCGTCCGCAAGATCATCCCCCAGTTGAAGCGGGCCGGCGCGGAAGGGCTTATCGAGTACCCTCTCAATAAGGTGATTTACTAGAGCCGCTTCCAAAGTAGCACTGTGCCCCTGAAAGGCAGAAGCGCAGTTTGGAGTGGTATTGTGCGCGATAGGATACAAGATCACTTAGCGCTCAGGTCCCGTCGCCATCCGATTCATGTTGCTTCACTCTCTTCTTTCTACCTTCTACTTTCTGTCTCCTGTATTCTGTATTCTGATTGACCGTTCTTTCCCCGTTTGCATTTCCCCCGCCCTCTCAGTACATTTGTCCACGAATTTCACAAGAGACCATTGGCAGAGCTCACTGTTCGAATCTCCCGGACGTCATCTTCCGTCACTGACATCCCCCTTCCTCACTACGCGACCGAAGGATCGGCGGGGATGGACATTCGCGCGGCGGTGACCGAGGATACGGTTATTCGTCCCGGGGAAACGGTTCTTATCCCCACCGGATTTTCAGTCGAGATTCCTCCGGGGTATGAGGCGCAGGTGAGGCCCCGGAGCGGATTGGCGATCAAGAACCAGGTGGGAGTTCTTAACGCGCCGGGCACGATCGATTCCGATTACCGGGGGGAGGTGAAGGTGATCCTCACGAATTTTGGAAAGGTCCCGTTCGTCGTGAAACGCGGAGAACGGATTGCTCAAATGGTGGTAGCCTCCTGCACGCGAGTTTCGTGGCAGGAGGTCGATGCTCTCGACGGAACGAAGCGGGGAGGCGGAGGATTCGGACACACCGGCTCGTAGCGTCGGACACTTGCACATCGCTCATCAATTATGCCAGGACAAAAGAAGCCCGAGGCTCCCCGTGCGGAGGCAAACTGGGGGCCACTGACCGAACTCGGGAAGGCCGATACCATCATCCTCGGGACCGGCATCCTCCTCGTCATTCTTCTCGTCTACACGATCCGCGAAGTGATCTCCCCTTTCATCGTCGTCGGATCGATCGTCTTTGTCCTCTATCCTCTCCGCTGGTATCCGCTGGCGCGGAATTTCATGTGGCTCTCGGTCTTCCTCTTTCTTCTCTGGTTTGTCTACTCGATCGCCGGGATCCTCGCCCCGTTCGCCGTTGCGCTACTCCTGGCGTACCTGCTCCATCCGTTCATCACATGGCTTGAGAAGTACCGGATTCCGCGGTGGCTGTCGTCGATCGTCGTGATTCTCCTCGGTATCGCCATTCTCAGTGTTGCGGCTCTTCTTGTCGTGCCGATCGCGGTCGAGCAGTTCTCGGCCATCCTCGATACCGCGTCGGTCATCGCGAACGACTTCACGAACTGGATGTTCTCCAACCGTGTGGAGGTCTCTCTCCGAAGATACGGCGTATCGACGCAGCAGCTTCGGGATCTCCTGACGACGAGCTTTGCCCCGCGGCTCGAGGTGATCATGAAGGGATTGCTGATCGGCGCCTTCGGGCTCCTGAGCGGACTTTCGACGGTCGTGAGCCGCATCGTCAACATGGTGATCATTCCGTTCCTCACCTTTTATGTCCTGAAGGACTTTCCAGCCATTCGGCACAGGGTGAAAATGCTGCTGCCCCGTTCGAAGAGGGAGAGGGCCAGCGTCACCTACCACAGCGTCGACGCGCTCCTCGGCCGGTACATCCGCGGAGCCATCGCCGTGGCGGCGATCAACGCCGTTCTCGTGACCCTTTTCTTCACCCTCTTCGGCATCGAATATCCTCTCGTTCTCGGGATCGTCGCCGGGGTGCTGGACCTCATCCCGTATTTCGGGCTTGTCATCATGCTCGTCCTGTCGGTCATTGTGGCGTCGTTCAGCCCCTCGCTCGTCTTCGGGCACATGCTCCTCGCCGCCTTGACGATCGGCGCCCTTCACATCTTCGAGGCGGCCGTCCTTTCCCCGAAGATCATCGGCGCTCAGGTTGGCATCCATCCGGTCCTCCTTATTATGTCACTCCTTGTCTTCTCGTTCTTTCTCGGATTCATCGGCCTGCTGATCGCCGTTCCGACGACGGCCATCGCCATCATGCTCATCAAGGAATGGGAGGCGGAGAAGAAGAATGCCCCGAAGATCACTCCGATCCTCGAGAACCCTGCGGCACCCGTGGAGAATGAATGAAGGGAATTCTCTATCTCGTCGCAACCCCCATCGGAAACTTCGCCGATATGACCTTCAGAGCCATCGAAGTTCTGAAGCAGGTCGACATCGTCGTTTATGAGGAGCGGAAAGAAGGGGGGAGGCTCTTGAGGCATTTTGGGATCGAGAAACCGGTCGAGAGTCTCAACGAGCACAACGAAGCCGCGGCGACCTACATCATCCTCGATCATCTCTCGAAGGGAAAGAATATTGCCGTCGTCTCGGACTGCGGCACCCCGGTCTTTTCGGACCCGGGCCAGCTTCTCGTCCGGAAGGCCGTTGAAGCCGGAATCAAGATCGTTCCCATCCCCGGGGCCTCGTCGCTTCTTCCCGCTCTGACCGTTTCCGGCTTCTCAATTGATCAATTCGTCTACTATGGATGGCTCTCCCCGAAACGCCCCCGCCGGATCGCGGAACTACAGCAGCTCAAACGGGAGCGCCGGACGATCATTCTCATGGACACCCCGTACCGGCTCATTGCGCTCCTCAAGGATGTCGCTGAGACATTCGGGTCGGCACGTCGCATCTGCGTTGCCTTCGACCTGACCCTCCCCGATGAGGAAATCTTCCACGGCACTTCGCCGGAGCTCCTTGAGAAGTTCACGAAGCTCGATAAAAAAGGGGAATTCGTTGTCGTGATCGAGAGCACGCCACAATAGCCGCCACGAGCGGTATTTCCGTTCCCGGCGACCTGCAACCCCCGAACTTACAACCCCTTCAGCCCCGCTCTCAGCACCCTTCCTTCAGCTCCTGCACCACGAACTCCAGCACGCACCTCCACTCATCGTTGTGGATTCCAACCTCATTCTGTATATTGTTGGAAAGATGAAACAGCAGCCGACACCGAAGCTCATCGCCCCCGAAATTTACGGGGACTTCTGGTTCAACAGCGACCCGCTCACAATCCGCGCATTGCAGGGACAGGTGATCCTCCTTTGCTTCTGGGATTGTGCGTCCGAAAGCTCGCTCCATCTCCTGGAATTTGTTCAGGAGAGCGCGCGGCGATACTGCGACATGGGGCTGGTCGTCATCGGCATTCATTCCCCGGAGTTCTCGTTCGGGCGGGATGCAAAACTGGTTGAAAAGGCCGTGAAACGTGCCGGCATTACTTTCCCCGTCGCGACTGACAACACCCTCATGATGCGGGATGCCTACCGCGTCCAGGAGCTTCCAGCCATTTTCCTTTTGGATCGGGATGGCGGCGTTTACCTTGCCCATTCGGGGGAAGGCGGGTATGAGCGAATCGACCGTGCCATTCAGGGGCTCCTTCGCGAGGCCGGTTTCAGAGGCGAGCTCCCGATGCTCAGGGAATCATCGTCGGCAGATGAGCTGTCGCGGCCAGTCTATGAGCGGTGTACCCCTCCGGTGAAGACCGGCTATCTCCACGGCTCTTTGGGGAATGTGGAAGGATACAGCCCGGAGCTTCCGGCGGAGTACGACGATCCCCATCTTTACGTTGAGGGGAAGTTCTATGCGCAGGGGAACTGGCTCGCCAAGACCGATGCCTTTGAATTCGAAGGGGGCCCTGAGAAAGGCTATCTCAATCTCCGGTACAATGGGAGCGGTGTCAACGTCGTCATGTCCGCAAAACGCTCGGGTGCGGTGATGCGGATCCTCCAGGACGGGATGGCGCTCAAAGCTCCGGAGGGAGGAGACGATGTCTCATCGGACGGCGAGGGGAACAGCGTCGTCGTCCTCAACGAACCGAAGCTCTTCCGCGTCGTCAAGAACGCCGAGTTTGGAGACCATACCGTGACCCTTCTCCCGATGGAAAATGGGATCACGGTCTACTCGGTCTCCTTTGGCGTCACACCGATCTCCCTCCTCAACTCGGTCACCCGGGACTCATACCGCAACAACTAGACAGCGTTCGCGCCGATGAAAACGCGGATCACCGAACTCTTTCGGATCCAGTATCCAATTGTTCAGGCCGGGATGGTCTGGGTATCGGGATGGCGGCTCGCCTCCGCGGTGTCGAACGCGGGAGCTCTGGGGCTTATCGGCGCCGGGTCGATGAAGCCCGACCTTCTCCGCGAACATATCGGTAAGACCCGCAAAGCAACCGCGCAACCCTTCGGAGTCAATATCCCTCTCCTGAGAGGCGACCGGGATCAACTTATCGATGTCGTGATTGAAGAGAGAGTGCGGATCGTCTTTACCTCATCCGGAAATCAGGCGGAGGCGATCCCGAGACTGAAATCGTCCGGCGCAACGGTCGTTCACGTTGTCGCGTCGGCGCACCATGCGGCGAAAGCGTTGAAGGCGGGAGCGGATGCGGTCGTCGCCGAGGGATTTGAGGCTGGTGGCCACAACGGCATCGACGAGACGACGACGTTTACCCTCGTGCCCCTCGTCGTGGAGGCAGTGCCGATCCCTGTCATCGCCGCCGGAGGTATCGCATGCGGCAGTCAGATGCTCGCGGCGATGGCTCTCGGAGCAGAAGGGGTGCAAATGGGAACGAGGTTCGCCGCGACGGAGGAATCTTCCGCCCATGCACGCTACAAGCAGGCGATCGTCGAGGCGGGAGAGGGGGAGACTTTGTTGACGCTGAAGAAGATCTCGCCCGTCCGTATGGCGAAGAATCGGTTCGCCCTGGAGGTCTCCCGGGCTGAATCCGCGGGGGCCTCGGCAGAAGAATTGAAATCGCTTCTCGCCTCCGGCAGGGAGAGACTCGGGATTTTTGAGGGAGATTGGGAAGAGGGAGAATTTGAAATGGGTCAAAGCTCGGCCCTTGTGAAGAAGGTTCTCCCGGCGGCTGAGGTGGTTCGGCAAACGATGGAGGAGTTTCAAGAGGCCGTTCGTGGAATAAACGGCCATTGAGGGGGGCTGTTCATGGGGTTGGAATGGCCCGCATTGAAGGCGAGCCGGATTCATCCCGCACCGCGGTTTGCGTCTGAATCATATCCTCCGTACATTGAACCAGTGGCGATTTGAACCGACAGCTTGCAGCCACGGCAGCTCAATAGCTAAAGCGTCGCGATGGAGATCTTTCCCCGGCGCTGTTTGCCGGGGTTTTTCGTTTGAGGGGGGGAGCTCCGGCGTCACACTTCGTTTTAATCGTGAACTCTCAATGACCAGTTTCAAAGAACGTCTCCGCGAAAAAATCATCGTCTTCGACGGCGCGATGGGGACGAACATCCAGTCGCAGGAGCTGACCGCGGACGATTTCGGAGGCGAGCAGTTCAACGGATGCAACGAGTATCTCCTCGTTACGAAGCCCTCCGCGATCGAAAAGGTCCATTCGGAATTCCTCGCCGTGGGGGCGGATGTCATTGAGACCGACTCCTTCGGTTCCTCTTCGATTGTCCTTGCCGAATACGACCTTGCGCCGAGAGCGTATGAGCTCAATCTCAAGGCGGCACAGCTCGCGAAGCACGTCGCGCAAGAGTTTTCCACCCCGTCTCATCCGCGCTACGTCGCGGGATCCATGGGTCCCACGACGAAGCTCCCTTCCCTGGGGCATATCACCTTCCGCGAGATGAGTAAGGCATACTACGAGCAGGCGGCCGGACTGGTCGAGGGAGGCGCGGATCTTCTCATCGTCGAGACGTGCCAGGACCTTCTCCAGACGAAATCAGCGCTTGCCGGGATCTTTGAATACTTCGCGGAGAAGCGGGTGAAGCTCCCCGTCATCGCCTCGATCACGATCGAGACGACCGGAACGATGCTGATGGGGACGGAGATCGGCGCCGCGCTCACCGCCCTGGAACCGTTCGACCTCGACGTCATCGGCATGAACTGCGCGACCGGCCCGAAGGAAATGTCGGAAAACATCCGTTATCTCTGCGGCGCTTCACCTCTGCCCGTTTCGTGCATACCGAATGCCGGTATCCCCGAAAATGTCGGCGGACACGCGCACTATCATTTGACTCCCGAAGAGCTTACGGAATATCTCGGACACTTCGTGAAGGACCTCGGGGTAGGACTCGTGGGCGGTTGCTGCGGCACGACTCCGGAACACCTGCGGCAACTCGTTGCCGCGGTCGGCGCATTGGCGCCGAAAGAGCGAAAGGTGGAATTCGTTCCTTCGGCGTCGAGTCTCTATACCACTTCAGCGTTCCATGTCGAGCCGCCGCCGGTCATCGTCGGAGAGCGGACCAACGCGAACGGCTCGAAGAAGTTCAAGGAGCTTCTCCAGGCCGAGGATTTCGACTCCATGGTGACGATGGCAAAGGAGCAGACAAGAGAGGGAGCCCATCTTCTCGACCTCTGTGTCGCCTACGTTGGGAGGGATGAGGTGAAGGATATGCGGGAGGCCGCCTTCCGGTTTAACACGCAGGTGACCCTCCCCATCATGATCGATTCGACCGAGGCGCCGGTCATCGAGCAGGCACTCCAGCTTTTCGCGGGGAAATGTGTCGTCAACTCGATCAACATGGAGGACGGCGAGCGACGCATCGACACTGTCGTTCCGCTCTGCAGGAAGTACGGAGCCGCCGTCGTCGCCCTTACGATCGACGAAACCGGGATGGCCAAGACGGCACAGGCGAAGCTCGGCGTCGCCCGCCGGATGCACGACCTCGCGGTCCGAAAGTACGGCATGAAACCTTGCGACCTCATTTTCGACACGCTCACCTTCACACTCGGGAGCGGAGACGAGGAGTTCAGGAAGGCGGGAATCGAGACGATCGAAGGGATCCGGCTCATCAAGAAGGAGTTTCCCGAATCGAAAACCCTCCTCGGCGTCAGCAACGTGTCGTTCGGCCTGGCTCCGCACATCCGGCATGTTCTGAATTCCGTCTTCCTTCATTATGCCATGGAGGCGGGCCTCGATATGGCGATCGTCAACGCGCAGAAAATCATGCCCCTCTTCAAGATCGAAGAACGCGGGAGGGAACTCTGCCGCCAGCTTCTCTTTGACGAACGGCGCTGGGAGGGAGATCGCTGCGTCTACGACCCGCTGACGGAGCTGATGGCGTACTATGCCGACAAGAAGACGGAAACGAAGAAGGAGAAGAAAGCCCTTGGGTCCACGGTCGAAGAAATCCTCAAGAACAGGATCATCGAAGGGGATAAGCAGAATCTCCAGGCGGACCTCGACGAAGCCCTGAAAAAACATTCCGCCCTCGAGATTATTAACACGATTCTTCTCGACGGGATGAAAGTCGTCGGCGACCTCTTCGGACGGGGGGAGATGCAGCTCCCCTTCGTCCTCCAGTCGGCCGAAGTCATGAAAGCGGCCGTTTCGTACCTTGAGCAATTCATGGAAAAATCGGAGTCGACGACCAAGGGGTCGATCGTCCTCGCGACGGTGAAAGGGGATGTCCATGACATTGGCAAAAACCTCGTCGACATCATCCTCACGAACAACGGCTACAAGGTCTACAACCTCGGGATCAAACAGCCGATCGAGAACATCGTGAGAGCCTTTGCGGACTACAAGGCGGACGCGATCGGCATGAGCGGCCTCCTAGTCAAGTCGACACTCGTTATGAAGGAAAACCTCGAAGTCCTCAACGAACGAAAACTTGAGCCCCCCATTGTCCTCGGGGGAGCCGCCCTGACGCGACGCTATGTCGAGGAGGACCTCGGGAGTCTCTATCACGGGGTCGTCGTCTACGCGAACGACGCATTCGACGGACTGAGATTTATGGAGCGGCTCAAGACGGAGGGGGTCGAAGGATTTCGCAACGCGCAGATCCCGGCAGGATCGACGGAGGACGACTGGGACGAGCGGCTCACAGGCTCGGAGGCGAAAATCGCGCTCGCGATGAAGGCAGAGGATGGAAAGGCCTCCTCAATTGCCAAAGCAACCAACCGATCGGGAGTCTCAAAATCCGTCCCCATACCGGTTCCTCCCTTCTGGGGGACGAAGGTTGTGGAGATACTCTCGCTCGACGAGATCTTCAGCTATGTGAACGAATCCGCCCTCATCAAGGGGCAGTGGCAGGTGCGGAAAGGAAAAAAGAGTGATGCGGAATACAAGGAGTATCTTGCGGCGAAGGTTCTTCCGGAACTCGAGCGCCTGAAGGTACAATGCAAGGCGGAACGGCTCCTCGATCCCAAACTTGTCTACGGGTACTTCCCGTGTGCGTCGTCAGGGAACGATCTCATCATCTATGAGGATGACCGGAAGACGGAGCGTCTTCGCTTTACCTTCCCCCGTCAGAGTGGAGACAGATTCCTTTGCCTCGCGGACTATTTCGCCCCCGTCGATTCGGGCCGGATTGACGTCGTCGCCTTCCACCTCGTAACAATGGGGAGCTGCGCTTCGAAACATTCCGCCAGCCTTTTTGCATCGGACAATTACAAAGAGTATCTTTACTTTCACGGATTGAGCGTTGAGTCTGCGGAAGCGCTGGCCGAGCTTTGGCACAAGAGGATTCGCGAGGAACTCGGGATAGCCGGAAAAGATGCTCCTCAGATTCACCGGCTCTTCAGCCAGGGGTATCAGGGAGCGCGGTACAGTTTCGGATATCCTGCATGCCCCAACCTTGAGGACTCGGCGAAGCTCTTCGAGCTCCTCAAACCCGAGCGGATCGGCGTGAAGCTCTCCGAGGAATTCATGATGGAGCCGGAGCAGTCGACCGACGCGATCGTGGTTCATCATCCTGAAGCAAGGTACTTCAACGTCAAATGAAGCCGCCGCGCATCGTCCTCCGCGAGGTGCGCGGCCCATCCAACCGACCATCATCGAAGGAAGATCCAGACAATGGCAAATCTCGTTCTCGTTCGCCACGGCGAATCTCAATGGAACCTGGAAAACCGTTTCACCGGCTGGGTTGACGTTCCCCTCTCGCCGAAAGGCGAGCAGGAAGCGCGCAACGCCGGAGAAAAGCTCAAGACGTATAAGTTCGACAAGGCGTACTGTTCCGTCCTCCAGCGCGCCAAGCGTACTCTTTCGATCATCATGGACGTGACGAAACACCGGCCGATCCCGACCGAGTTCGACAAAGCTCTCAACGAGCGGCACTACGGCGCCCTCCAGGGTCTCAACAAGGAAGAGACAGCGCAGAAGTACGGCAAGGAACAGGTACACATCTGGCGCCGGAGCTACGACGTTCCACCTCCGAAGGACAAAACCGAATTGAACCCCGACGGGATCAGCGAGAGTCTGAAGGATACCGCCGCAAGGACCCTGCCGTACTGGGAATCGGCGATTCTCCCGGAGATCCTGAAAGGAAAGAACATCCTCGTCGTCGCGCACGGGAACAGTCTTCGCTCGATCGTCATGAACCTCGATAAGCTGACAAAGGAACAGGTCCTGGAGCTGAACATCCCGACCGGCGCTCCGCTTTTCTACCTCTTTGATCAAAGCGGAAAGATTCTGGAACATCGGTATCTCTGAAACGTGGAGATATGAAAGCTACCTCGCCGGCATTGACCGAGCCACGATCTTTTGTCGGTATCTGAGGAGCGATTTTTGGCGCATGAGAGGTGAGGAGGCGCTTTTTCAGTTGAATTTGCGGCCAAAAAGTGCTATACTTTCAGAGGAAGAAAAGTTCGCGCAAGGCGTTGCGTTATTCAACAGCCGCGACTTCTTCGACTGCCACGATGTTATTGAGGAGATCTGGATGGAGCGGAGGGGGAAGGACCGGACCTTTTTCCAGGGGATCATTCATGTCGCGGTCGGGTTTTACCATCTCGACAACGGCAATTTCCGGGGCTCGAAGAGTCAGCTTTCGAAGGGAGTCGCGAAGCTCGAGCAGTATCGGCCGGCGTACTTTGGGGTGGAGCTGGCCGATTTCCTGGGAAGGACGGCGCGATGTCTCGAGTGGGTTACCGAGCGCGAACGGGGAGGGAGCACGGAGAGTTTTGACGCGGCATGGATTCCAACCCTTGAGTTTGTGAAATGACAGTTCAAAAGATATCACTACGCTAAGAAGGAGATACGTTTATGGCCACAATGATCACCGAGGAGTGTATTAACTGCGGCGCATGCGAGCCGGAATGTCCGAACACGGCGATTTACGCGGGCGGAGCCCAGTGGGAATTCAAGGGCGCAATGCACGATGCACTCTCGAACGATTTCTACTATATCGTTCCGGAGAAATGCACGGAATGTGTCGGACACTTCGACCAGGAACAATGCGCGGCAGTTTGCCCGGTTGATTGCTGCGTCCCCGATCCCAATCATGTCGAGACCGAAGAGGTTCTCTTCCAGCGGGCGAAGGAGATCCACCCGGAGCGAGCTTTTGCAGATCTCGCCGCATCGACATCGCATTTCCGAAAATAAATTCGCACGAACACTCTGAAGGTCGGCTCACGATTCCGTCGAGCCGACCTTTTTTGTTTCATCGTTCGTCGATTACGACAGAGGATCACTCATGAACATCGGCGGCTATGAGATTTCCGCAGTCGACACAGGCCGGTTCGCCCTCGACGGGGGAGCGATGTTCGGCGTCGTCCCGTGGGTTTTCTGGTCGAAGACAAATCCTCCGGATGCAAGAAACCGAATCACTCTGGCGGCCCGGTGTCTGCTTCTTGAAGGGAACGGGAGAGTCATCCTTGTCGACGACGGCAACGGTTCAAAATGGACCGACAAGCTGAAGGATATTTATCGCCTCGACAACTCGCAAGATGATCTCGATTCTTCTCTGAAGAAGAAGGGCTTCTCCCGGCAGGACATCACCGACGTCATCCTCACGCATCTTCATTTCGATCATTGTGGTGGGAGCACCGTCGTCGCGGGGGGAAAGGTCGAACCGGCCTTTCCGAACGCGACCTTTCATGTGCAGAAAGCGCACTGGGATCTTGCAATTCATCCTACTGAGAGGGACAGGGGAAGCTTCATGGCCGACGATTTCCTGATTCTCGGGGAACGCGGCAGGCTGCAGTTCGTCGAGGGGGAGCAGGAGCTCTTTCCGGGGATCCGGCTCCTGGTCTGCAACGGGCATACCTCCGCCCAGCAACTGCCTCTGATTTCCGACGGGAAAACGACCCTCCTCTTTTGTTGCGACCTTGTCCCGACGGCGTCGCATATTCCTTTTCCATACATCATGGGATACGACGTTCGCCCTCTCGGGACTCTGGAGGAAAAGAAACGGATCCTCACGAAGGCTGAGAAAGAAGGGTGGATCCTTTTCCTCGAGCACGACCCGGAGACCGAGGCCCTCACGCTGAAGTCGGCGGAAAAAGGGTTTGCCGCAGACAAGAAATTGAGGTTGGAATGATGAACCGTTCGATGGTGGCGGAGTAACTTTGGCGAATCACAAAGCAGGCGATATAGTCAGTATGCGGGAGGGGAAGGGCTACCTCTCCCGGGTTGACGGCGAAGAGGTTGCCCTCTTCAGAGTGGGGAATGATTTTTTCGCGGTCCGAAACCTCTGTCCGCATCAGCATTTCTCGATGCTTCACCAGGGGGAGGTGAAGGATTGCGTGGTGACCTGTCCGATGCATGGTTGGTCGTTCGACCTCCGGACCGGGCTTTCCACCAACGCGAGCGGCAGGCTGAAAATGTATCCGGTCGAGGTCAAGGACGGAAGCGTCTACATCCAAACGAATGGAAACGCTGACTCAGAAAATCAAGGCGAAAGCCCACGAGCTAGGCTTTAGCAAGGTTGGAATTGCCCGTGCGGAAAGTCTCGGCCAGGACGGGGAGCGCTTGAAGGAATGGCTCCGCCGCGGATTCCACGCCTCCATGAGCTGGATGGCGGAAAACACCGAAAAGCGGGTCGATCCGAGGAAAGTTTTGCCGGGGGCAAAATCAGTCATAGCCGTTGCCGTCAATTACTACACAGATGTCGAACACCGGCCGAAAGATGGCGACGGAAAGATCTCCCGCTATGCATGGGGGGACGACTACCACATCCTCGTCACGAAGCGAATCGAAAAGTTCAATGAATGCATCCAACAAATGGTCCCTGGCGCCCAAGGACGATATTACGTCGACACGGGACCGGTGATGGAGAAGGCTTGGGCGGAACGGGCGGGGCTTGGATGGAGGGGAAAACACACAGCACTCATCACGAAGGACTTCGGTTCCTGGGTCTTCCTGGGAGAGATCATCTCGAACCTTGAGCTCGAGTACGACTCACCGGTGGAGGATTCGTGCGGCACTTGCACCGCCTGTGTCGACGCATGTCCGACGCACGCTCTCGACGAACCATACGTTCTCGACTCGAACAAGTGTATTTCGTACCTTACGATCGAGCACCGTTCGGAAATCGACCCCGCGTTCGCCCCGCAGTTCGACGGCTGGGTTTACGGCTGCGATGTCTGCCAGGATGTCTGTCCGTGGAACAGATTCCGGAAGGAAACAGCCGACAAAGAGTTCCATCCGCGCGACGGGAACGTTTCACCGTCGCTCGACGGTTTAATGGCGTTGACGCAGGAAGATTTCTCTGCACGGTTCAGCAAGAGCCCGGTGAAAAGGACGAAACGGGCTGGGCTATCGCGGAATGCGAAATTCGTCCATGAATATCGACAACGAAAATCAAAAGGTTGAACGACGATGAGCAGCGACATCCACAAAGTGATCATCATCGGCTCAGGGCCGGCGGGTCTGACCGCGGCCGTCTATACCGGCCGCGCAAACCTCCACCCGGTGGTGTTTGAAGGAATTCAGCCGGGCGGCCAGCTTACGATTACGACGGAAGTTGAAAACTATCCGGGTTTCCCGAAGGGGATCATGGGACCGGAGATGATGGAGCTGTTCCGGGAGCAGGCGCAGAAGTTCGGAGCTGATACTCAGTTCAAGGAGGTAACGGCGGTCGACTTCTCGAGCAGGCCATTCAAGGTTTACGTCGATGAGAAGCTCCACCTTGCGGAGACGATCATCGTCGCGACGGGGGCATCGGCAAAGCTCCTCAACATTCCCTCGGAATCGATGTACATGGGATACGGAGTTTCCGCCTGCGCGACATGCGACGGCTTCTTCTTCAAGGAACAGGAAGTTTATGTCGTCGGCGGAGGAGACACCGCGATGGAAGAGGCAAATTTCCTCACGAAGTTCGCCCGTCACGTCACCATCGTTCACCGCCGCGATCAGTTCCGTGCGTCGAAGATCATGCAAGAGCGCGCCCTGAAGAATCCGAAAGTCTCCGTGATCTGGGATTCGGTAGTCGACGAAGTGCTGGGAGAGGAACGGAACGGGAAGAAAACAATGACCGGGCTGAAGCTGAAGAACCTGAGGACCGGGACCGTCACGCAGGTAAAAGCGGACGGACTCTTCATGGCGATCGGTCACCAACCGAACACGGGTCTCTTCAAAGGGGTCCTTGCGATGGACGAGAAGGAATACCTCAAGGTGGAACCGGGCTCAACTCGCACGAACATCCCCGGGGTCTTCGCGGCCGGCGACGTCGCCGACTCTTACTACCGGCAGGCAGTCACCGCAGCAGGCACCGGCTGCATGGCTGCGATCGACGCAGAACGATTCCTCGAAGCTAACGGAGTCCACTGACTTCCCTTGCCCGGTCCGGCCTGGATTATTCTGAATTGACACCGACGTCACACCCTCCCCGGGTGTGACGTTGCTGTTTGTGGACCGGGGACAATTTGTCGGCCACACTGCTAATTCTGCATGTTTTATGGAATAATCTGTCAGACATTTTGTCAAGATGTCTGACGACGCTTCCATCCGCACTTCCAACCCCTCAATTTTCCTTCAAATTTCAAATATCTCAGATGGCATGCGATTTGAAAATCAGATGGACAAAGATTGCAGCACAACACACTTCAATCAAACTTAAAGGAGGTTACAATGTTATACAGAATCGAACCCACAGTGATCAGCGAAATGCTTTCTCTCGCCGAACCAACCGAAAGCACCTTCCCCGATCTGTTTGCACCGTTGACACTTTTCAGCAGAGGGAGCTCGTATCCGTACATTAACGTGGCGGAGTACAAGGACCAGGTTCAGGTTGTCGCGGAGCTTCCCGGTGTGGCGAAAGAGGATGTGAAGATTCAAATTCATGACGGCGAGCTGACCATCAGCGGTGAGCGCAAGGCTCCGGAGAGCTCAAAGGACTCCGAGTGGCTGCGACAAGAGATCGCGTACGGAACGTTCTCCCGGACACTTCAGCTTCCCGAGACGATCGACGCGGAGAAAGTCGAGGCCGAGTTCGCCAACGGCGTGTTGCGGATCACTCTTCCGAAGCACGAGGCTGCGAAGCCGAAAGAGATTGCCATCCGGTAAGCGGAAGAAAGGAGAAATTATCATGACGAAGGAAATCCAAAAGGCCTCCACCAACGGATCGGCGCTCGACAACGGCCGAACGGTGAGAACCCTGCGGCCCGCGGTCGACATCCAGGAGCTCGCGGATTCGTATGTCGTCCGCCTCGACGTCCCGGGAGCCGACAAAGAGAGCATCAAGGCAACGGTAGACCACCTGACGTTGACCGTCTCGGCAACGGTCCCCGAGTATTTCAAGCGGGATGCGGAACTCATGTTCGACGACTCACTCCCCGCGCAGTATCGCCGCGAGTTTACCCTTGCGGAGAATGTCGACACTCAGTCCGTCGAAGCCGCCTATGATCAGGGGGTTCTCAAAGTGACGCTCCGGAAGAAGAGTCAGTTTTTGCCGAGAGAAATCAAGATCAAGTAGTATCAGCACCAATCGTATTGAAAAGAAAGGAGAACAACCATGTCTCTCATAAAGAGAAATCCGACCAAGGATGTCGAGCTCTGGAACAGGGAATTCCCCGTTCCGCGGGCGATCGATCGATTGCAGCGGGAGATGAATCGTGCTTTCGATGATTTCTTCCGCGGTGATCTCTTCGATACGAAGGCCCTATCCGCCCAGCCCTGGTCGCCGGCCATCGACGTATCAGAAACGAAAGACTCGTACGTGATCCATGCCGAGCTGCCGGGTGTCAAGAAGGATGAGGTGAAGATTACGATGCATGAAAACCTCATCACCATCAAGGGTGAGAAGAAGTCCGAGGAGGAGAAGAAGGGAGAGAATTACCACCGTATCGAGCGAAGCTATGGCTCGTTCGAGCGATCGTTCACGCTCCCCGGATCCGTGAAGGGAGATGCCGTTGAAGCATCGTACAAGGACGGCGTTCTCACCGTCATGCTCCCCAAAACCGAGGAATCAAAGGAAAAGGTCGTCGACGTCAAGGTGAAATAAACGGCGGCCCGAGGCCTGGTAACAAAATGCCCCGCAAACCATCGCGGGGCATTTTCGTTTTCAGCCGTAGAGGAGATTACTTGATCGAGAGAAGCTCGACTTCGAAGATCAGGGTGGAGTTCGGTCCTATCGTCTGGCCAGCCCCCCGCTCGCCGTAGGCAAGATCCGAAGGGATGAAGAGCTCCCATTTCGATCCAACGTTCATCAGTTGGAGCGCCTCGGTCCATCCGCGAATAACTCCCCCGACGGGGAAGGATGCCGGCTCGCCCCTCTTGTACGAGCTGTCGAACTCGGTTCCGTCGATGAGCGTGCCGCGGTAGTGAGTCGTCACGGTATCCGTGAGTGTCGGCTTCCTGCCGGTCCCCTGGACGAGAACCTTGTACTGAAGGCCGCTCGGAAGGGTCTTCACACTATCTTTTTTCTTGTTCTCTGCGAGAAACGCTTCTCCCTGTTTCTTGTTCCGCTCTCCAATTTCCGCCATTCGTTCGGCCTCCTTTGAGATCATTTGTTGCTGAAATGCCGCCATGACTTTTTCGATTTGCTCCTCGGTGAGAAGGAGCTTTGCACCCGTGTATTCATCGCTGAATCCTTTCGCAAGGATCCCCGGATCGATGTCGATATCCTGTTTCTGGAGGTTCTTTGCGATCTCTGTCCCGATAATGTAGCTAACGCTGTCCTTCTGGGTAGCCAGTTTAGGGCCGGTCTGGCCCGATGCCTGCGTGGCCCATCCCAGCAGACATGTCAAGGCAATTGCCATGTACTTCATCAACTGCTCCTTAGTAGGTAAAAGAAAGTGGTGCAGGGGTTTCCTGCCTATAGAGGTCAGAATGCAGGGCGATCTGAGGTCTTTATCGCAGGGAGTGAATTCAAGATACGGATATTCGGCGAGTTATCCAAACCGGACGGCGGAGGAACCGAGTCTGACGGCCTGGTGCGTCGGAAACCGTGTGGGAACGATGAATGTCGGAGGAGGTCATCTTCGAAATTTTTTGGGAGAATCCATCTGCGATGATTCCACACGATTCAGACCAAACCTATCATCGTGTGATCCCATCCCAAACGACAATCCTACGTATCATCCTTCGATGACTATTTCGGCGCCCACTTCTTCAAGAAAGCGAACACCTTGTCATGGTCGTGCCCCTGGCCCGACTCGAGCTCGCCGGTATCCTGTGAGTAGAGGAAGGTACCGTCGCCGTCGAGGACGAAAAAGTGAGGGTAGCCGGGGATCTTCGGATACTTGTTGAGGAATGCCTCGTTCTTGTTCTCTTTGCTGTAGTTCACCTTCACGACAACGAATTTTGCGTGCAGGAAATCGGCGACATCCTTGTTCTGCTCGAAGAACCGGTCCAGATAATGGCACCACTTGCACCATTCGCCGCCGACGTCGAGGAGGATCCTTTTGCCCGAACGGCTCGCGGAGTCGATGGCGGCACTTACATCCTTTGCCGGGTCCCGCGTCGGGTCAAATCTGGGGGCTCCAGCTCCCGCGCCCGCGGAATCGGCGGGTTGCGCAGTCATCGCTGTCGAGAAGAGAACGGCGACGACGAAAATGTATATGAGTGAGCGAAAAACGGATGGTACCGACATGATGACCTTCCTCGATTTGAACGATGAGATCTATGATGCTGCTTGTTTAACGTCGCGAACAGAACATCCGGACGGGCGATGACAAGCGGGTCCTACTCCCACGATTGAAGCTCGATAACATTTCCCTCCGGGTCTGTGACGTAACACCATGTCACCTTTTTACCCAACGCGATCTCGAGTGTCACAACCTCACCAACCGCCTTGCCACCGTATTGAAGCACCAACTCCCGCGCTTTTTTGACGTCGTCGACCTCAAAGGCGATATGTCCGAAACCGGGACGGTTGACAGCCAAAGGCGGCTTCGATTCAAGCCTGTTGTAGGTATACAATTCGAGTGTCGGGCCATCCGGGGAGTGACCGGGGAGTTGAAGATGGACTCCTTCGAGTCGGGCGCCGGAAATTCCGGTCCCCCGATCCAGGGAGTCTCCGCTTAGGTGCCGTTCGGGAGGAACCGGAACGCATCCGAAGATATCGACGTAGAATTTCGAAAGGGATTGCCAATCCTTTGCAATGAGGTTGGTGTGGACGTACCGTGCGGTGAGTTCCATCGGCGTTGCTGGATGAGTATAAATTAGCAAAATCTACACAAAGTGGTCGACAATTCAAAACGTTTCAAATTGAAACTATTCTGGGGCTCGGGTTGTTATTTGAGTGGAGTTTTAGCATCTTTGTTTCACTTCAGGCCTGTGGAGAATTCGCAGGCTCCCTCTTGTAGAAGAAGTTTTGCCACTTAGCGGTAGGCGATACAGCGGTATTTAGCCAGCGCCGGCGTCGATGGGCGGGTAGTGACGTCCTGGACGGATAGCCAGGACTTCTCCGAGCGACCTCCCGTTCAGTTACTGCGACAGCCGGCGTTTTTCGCATTGCGCCGTCGGGAGAAATCGCTTTGTTCCCGGATCGGCCGGATGGCGAATGGACCAGACAATTAAAGATCTGATAAAACAAATAATGGCGTCGGACAGAATCACGCGGCTGGTATTCCGTGTATCGGCGGTCATGATTGTTGCGGCCGTCGGGCCGTTGACCGCTTCTTCCGAAGTGCCGACCTTCGCAGATACGATCGGCGGCAACGCGTCTCTCCAAAGCTGCGTGCGATACGCACTGGTGCACCAGCCTTCCGTGAACAAATCGCTTCTCGATGAAGAGATCGTCGACCGCGCCATCAGCAGCAGGATTGCGGATTGGTACCCCCAGCTCAGTTTCAACGCTTACATCCAGCACGATCCGCAGATCCCGGTTTCAGTGGCCGGCGGAACTCCAATTCCAACGACCCTCGCGAACAGCTCGGGGGGGCTTCTGACGCTGACACAGACGCTGTTCAACCGGGATGTCCTCCTCGCCAGCAGCACGGCGAGTGATGTCCGGAGGAGCATGGAACAACAAACAGTCGAGAACAAGATCGACGTTGTTGCCTCGGTGAGCAAGGCATTCTACGCCGTCCTCGTGACGCAGCAACAGCTCGCGGTTCTTGACGACGACATCCTCCGTCTCCAGCGGAGTCTCCAGGACGCCTTCGACGAATACAAGGGAGGTGTTGTCGACAAAACCGACTATAAGCGTGCGACGATCTCACTCAACAACGCCAGGGCGGAACGAAGGGAGACTGAGGAGCTTCTGAAAGCGCGGTACACCGACCTCCGGAACCAGATGGGATATCCGCCCGACGCGAAGCTCAAGCTCTCGGCCGACGTAAGCCAGATGGAGCGCGAAGCATTTCTCGATACGACACAGAATGTCCGGTATGAGAAGAGAGTAGAGTATCGGCTTCTTGAGACGCAGAAACGGCTCCAGGAAGCGAATCTCTCGTACGCGGAGTGGGGTTTCCTTCCTTCATTGAGCTTCATCGGCAACTACACGGTAAGTTACATGAATGCCGGGTACCCGGACCTTTACAGGTCCCGCTATGCGAGCTCGTTCGTCGGGCTGCAGCTTTCTCTTCCCATCCTTGAAGGAGGAAAACGCTGGCAGGAAATCAAGGAAGCCCGGCTCGAACTCGATCGGTATGACTACGAATTCATGGCCCTGAAGAATTCCGTCAACGCGGAGTTCGTCAACGCGATGGCGAACTACAAGAGCGATCTCAACAACTATCGCGTGCTGAAAGAGAATGTTGCGCTTGCCGAGGAGGTCTTTGAGACAATCCAGCTTCAGTACAAAGCCGGAACGAAGACCTATCTCGAGCTCATCACGGCGGAAACAGATCTGCGATCGGCACAGATCAACCATACGAACGCCCTCTATGAGGTGCTCAGCAGCAAGCTAGACGTTCAAAAGGCCCTCGGGACACTCCCGTACGAGTGACCGTGGTGCGAAGAAAGGAAACCTGGTAATGACGATAACGATGAACACCGGCTCCGGGAGTAATAGATCTTTGACCGGAATCTCGGCCGCTCTTCTCGCCGGGATGCTCTCGATGATGATGGTCTCTTGCAGCGAGAATAGAGGAGCGGAACAGAAGGCACCCCCTCCGATTCCGGTCAGCGCCTACGAGGTGAAGGAAGGGAACGCGACCTACTACGACGATTATCCGGCAACGGTCACGCCGGTGAACGAAATCGAGATCCGTGCCGAGGTCTCAGGGTATATCACCGACATCTACTTCAAAGACGGCCAGCATATCACCAAGGGAATGAAGCTCTATGCCGTTGATCAGCAACAGTACAAGGCCGCCTTCGATCAGGCAACGGCGAACCTGATGGTCGCGAAATCGAACCTGGCGAAGGCCCGTCAGGATGCGGACCGATACAAGGATCTCGCGAAACGGGACGCGGTCGCCCGGCAGACGCTCGACCATTCCCAGGCCGACCTGGAAGCTGCGAAGATGCAGGTCGAGGCCGCCGAGGCGAGCGTAAAGAACGTCCAGACAAACCTCCGTTACTCCGTCATCACCGCCCCTTTTGACGGCACGATCGGCATCTCGCTCGTCAAGCTTGGCTCCTCTGTGACCGCGGGTCAGACACTTCTCAATACCTTGTCTTCGGACGACCCGATGTCGGTCGATTGTTCGGTCGATGAGAAGCAGATCGGCCGGTTTGCCCAGCTCCTCCAGGATGGAGAGAAGGGAGACGACTCCACCTTCTCTATTCTTCTTCCCGACCAGAGTATCTACCCGGTCCCCGGAAAACTGAAGGTGATGGACAGGGCTGTGGACCCGCAAACCGGCACGATACGGATCCGGGTCTTTTTCCCCAATGCCCACAATGTCCTGCGGGCGGGGCTCACCTGCGACTTGCGGGTCCGGGCAAGCAGCTCAAGCCGCAGCCTACTCATACCCTACAAAGCTGTCGTCGAGCAGATGGGGGAGTACTTCGTCTATGTCGTCTCCGGGGGGAAGGTCTCGCAGCGTCGCGTGACACTTGGGATGAGGATCAACGACATGGTGATCGTGAAGGATGGACTCCGTCTGGCGGACCAGATCGTCACCGAAGGGGTTCAGAAGCTGAGGGATAATGCCCCGGTGATGCTCGCCACCTCCGCGCCGGCGACGCAGGGAAAGTAGCAAACGATCGCCTGAGGCGAATTCCAGACAGAAAAGCTCATCGATGATAGCAAATCTCTTCATCAAAAGACCCATCACCGCGATTGTCGTCTCCATCGTCATCGTGCTCAACGGCATTCTCGCCATCTTCAAGCTTCCGATCAGTCAGTACCCGGACATCACCCCCCCGACGGTTCAGGTTACCGGCCTCTTTAACGGTGCCGATGCCCAGACGGTTGAGCAGACGGTCACGACGCCGATCGAATCGCAGGTCAACGGCACGCCGGGGATGGCGTACATGGTCGGGAACAGCACGAGCGACGGGAGAAGCACGATCAGCGTCACCCTCAACGTCGGGACAGACCCGAACATCGCCGCCCTCGACATCCAGAACCGGGTCGGCATTGCCACGCCCCAGCTTCCGGACGACGTCAAGCGTCTCGGGATTACGACGCGGAAGAGGAATCCGAGCATCCTGCTCCTCGTCGCGATCTATTCGCCGAACGGCACCCACGGGGTGACCTTTCTCGACAACTTCACGAATATTTTCGTCCGCGATGCGCTTCTCCGGGTCAACGGAGTCGGCGACGTTTTTACGCGCGCCGACGACTTCAGCATGCGCATCTGGCTCCAGCCGGACAAGCTTGCCCAGCTCGGCCTGACGGCGAACGACGTCGTCAACGCCCTCTCGGAGCAGAACCTCCAGATTGCGGCGGGTGCGGTCGGTGCCCCGCCACAGCCGACCGATCAAGTCTTCGAGTACTCCGTCTTCACGAACAGCCGTCTCAACACCGAAGATCAGTTTCGGGACATCATCGTGCGGGCAAATCCCCGCGAGGGCTCGGTTGTCCGACTTAGCGACGTCGCACGGGTCCAGCTCGGGAAGTTCAGCTACTCGAGTAACTCCTACGTCGACGGGAAACGGGCGTCGTACCTCCTTGTCTACCAGGCCCCGGGGAGCAACGCTCTCGAGGTGGCGAACGGGATCTATTCGGCGATGAACGAGCTCAGGAAGTCGTTCCCGAAGGACGTCGACTATGTGGTTCCGTTCGAGTCGGTCTCGGTTGTCAAGGTCTCGATCAACGAAGTGATTCTCACGCTCCTCGAAGCGCTGGGACTCGTTGTCGTCGTCGTTTTCCTTTTCCTCCAGAGCTGGCGCGCGACGTTGATCCCGGTTCTCGCGATCCCGGTATCGATCATCGGAACCTTTGCACTCTTTGTCCCCCTCGGGTTCACGATCAACACCCTGACGATGTTCGGATTCGTTCTGGCGATCGGGATTGTCGTCGACGACGCGATCATCGTCGTGGAAGCGGTGCAACACTACATCGATCACGAGCACCTTTCGGCGAAAGAGGCCACGATCCGGGCGATGCGGGACATCTCCGGGCCTGTCGTGGCGATCGCGCTGATTCTTGCCGCGGTCTTCGTTCCGGTCGGGTTCATGCCCGGGATCGTCGGGCGACTCTATCAGCAGTTTGCGATCACGATCGCCATCTCCGTTCTTATTTCGGCTTTCGTGGCCCTTTCCCTGACGCCGGCTCTTTGCTCGCTGTTCCTCAGACCCTCCGTTGTCGGGGGGGAAGCGAGGGGGCTGAACAAGCTCTTCGCCGTTTTCAACGCCTGGTTCGAGCGGACGACGAGTTCATACTCTCGCGGCGTTAAGCGCTGCATCGAAAAGGCTCCGCTTGTCATCATCATCCTTATCTGCGTTTACGCGGGGACCGCCCTTCTCTTTGAGCGCAAACCGACCGGGTTCATTCCGACCGAGGACGAGGGGCGGGTCTATATTACGTTCGAGCTCCCTGAAGCCTCCTCGACCGCCCGCAGCCTCGACGTTCTCAACACGATGATGGAGACGCTCAAAACGATTCCCGGCATCGCCCACTTTGCCGCCCTGGGAGGATTGAACGTCGTGACCTTCGCGACAAAGTCGAACAGCGGGACGGTCTTTGTTCAGCTCAAGCCATGGGATGAAAGGACCGACAAGTCGCTTCAGCTCAACTCGATCATCGCGACGCTGCAGCAGAAGTTCTCGGCGATCAGGGGGGCGAACGTCGTCGTCATTTCACCCCCCGCGATACCCGGCCTCGGCGCGACGGGAGGATTCTCATTCGAGTTGGAACAGCACGAGAGCACCGACGACATCAAACAGTTTGAGAACCAGGTGCAGAATTTTGTCGCGGAGGCCAACAAGCGGCCGGAGTTAAGCAGGGTCTTCTCTTTCTTCACCGCCCGCACCCCCGGCTTTCAGCTTGATGTCGATAGGGACAAATGCAAGAAGCTCGGCCTTTCGATCGCCGACGTCTACGGAGCGATCCAGACCTTCCTCGGCAGCCGCTACGTCAACGACTTCACGATCTACGGGAGGAATTTCCACGTCGTAGCCCAGGCGGACACGACGTACAGGACCGATATCCGTGATCTTTCGAAGTATTACGTCAAGAACTCGATGGGGGAGATGATTCCTCTCAGCACGCTGACGACATACAAAGTCGTCGAGAGCGCCCCGCTCATCACGCACTACAATCTCTTCCGCACGGCTGAAATCAACGGAAGTGCCGCGCCGGGGTACAGCAGCGGTCAGGCGATCCAGGCGCTCCGTGAGGTTGCGGCCAAGGTCCTGCCCGCCGATTACGGTTACGAATTCTCCGGGCTCTCGCGCGAAGAGATCAACGCGGGAGGGAGCACGGTGACGATTTTTGCCACCTCGATGCTCTTCGTTTTCCTCTTTCTTACGGCCCTCTACGAAAGCTGGTCGGTGCCGTTTGCCGTGATCCTCGCGGTGCCGATCGGCGCGTTCGGCGCAATCCTCACCCTCACCTTTCTCCCTTCACTCAGCGACAACGTCTATGCCCAGATCGGCCTCGTCACGCTGATCGGCCTCGCGGCCAAGAACGCGATCCTCATCGTCGAATTCGCCAAGGAAAGGGTCGACCGGGGAATGCCGATGATCGATGCAACGCTCGAAGCCGTGAAGCTCCGTCTGCGGCCGATCCTCATGACCTCGATGGCTTTCATCTTTGGCGTCTCGCCTCTCGCGTTTGCCACGGGGGCCGGCGCTCAGGCGCGCTCAACGATCGGTTGGACCGTTCTGGGTGGGATGCTCTCCGCGACCGCGCTGGCGATCTTCATCGTTCCCGTTCTTTTTATCACGATCACGAAGATTGCCTACAGCAAGGAGAAGCTCGAACAATTGCGACTCAAGGCGCAGGAGGAGGCGGGGACTCTGGAAGGGGAAGATCTGTAGAGCAAGAGGTAAGAAATAAGAGAGAAGAGAGACGAGAAAATGAAGAAAACCTGCCTCGCTAGAAGAAAGTCTCGATCCCTACTCCCAGCAGAACCGTCGAGAGCTTGTTGTCCCCAAGTCCTGCCGTAAACTCGAGACGATTATCGAGAAACACACCCTTTCCGAGACCGAAGAGAAAACCGGCCTGAATCACCAACGAACGGGGCGGCTTTACTCCAGACAAGTTGAGCGCAGCGCCACCGTAAACCGCACCTTGGTCCACCGTGTAATAGTATTTTCCCCCCAGGCCCAGATTGCCGTCGTCCACCAGCCATATCCCGTTGAAGCGAAACGCAGTCACCGAGACCGACCCAATGACGGCGACCCTGTCCGCCACGAAATACTCAAATGACGGAAGAACGTTGACGACGGAACCTATGCTTGAACCTGCATAGTACGATTGGCTCCAGTTCAGGCTGCCGTTAATGTTTTTCGAGCCGGCGTCAAATTGAGCCGAGAGCGACGAAGCCGCGAGCATCGTCAGCGAAAGAATTCCCAAGAATTTTGCCATGAGACGTCTCCACCGGGTCTTTTGTAGGAGGCCGAGTTTTTTCAAAATGGCGAGTGCGAATCTCAACGGTCCGTTCTCACCCACCAGCTAGAATTTGAGGACGGGACGGGAAGCTTTCACCATACTGGGTAGGAGTCACAAAAGTGACTCCGGAATCGATGAGGAAATCAATGATCCGGCTGAACTCCCCGAATCCCTGGTCGTCCCACTCGCGCGGATGAAAACCAAAAAGATAACATCGAGTCAGAGGATTGTACTCCGCCGCAAACCGGGCATAGTTCGGATGAAAGATCGGAGATTCGATATCGCAGCTCCCTTCGTTGAGTAGGATCTTCCTTGAGGCAGGGTTGCCGTTAAGCCATACCAGGATGTCACTGTTCTCGTCGATGACCCTTGTTGTGGTAGAGTCGACATCATTTCCGGGTGCTCCGAAAGCGTGAAGCGTCACGTGGAGCCTGGCACGAGCCAAATCCTGAGTCATCGTCAGATGCTGCCTTTGGAAGTCATACGATGTGTTCTGGAACTCGTCGAAGGTTTGACCCTGAGAATTCACCTCATTCAACTCGTGGGTGTACCCATGGTTCCAGAGCTCAAAGAGTCCGCTATGCTGTAGAGATGTGAGGAACGAAAAGTATTCGGCGGTTCCTTCAGTCAGTGAATACCCTTTCAACCCCAAGCTCGCATGGATATTTCGAGCTTTGATGAAATTGATGTATCGTAGCCATTCAGGAGCGATGGTGCTTGAACTGAAGTATGTCATGTCATCCGCTTTTAGGACGACGAGTTGCTTGAAGACGAATACAGAGAAGCTTCGACTATACAGGAGAGCCGTGTCGGCGGAGACGGTGAGTCGGATCGTTGTTGTTCCCGGGAGATCGGGGGCAAGGTATGTGACGTTTTTGCCAGAACCCATGATTGTTCCGCTCGTCGCCGCCCAGGTGTACACCGCGTTCGACGGCACGGGGGGAGACTGGGCCGACAAGGCGATCGTTTCTCTTACTTGGAGACAGGCGGCGTATGCTGAGTAAGGATTGCTGATTGCCGTTTCATCGGGTGGGGTAAATGTGCGATCGCAGCCGCCGGTCTGGAGCAGGCAACCAAGAGCTGCGACGAAAATTGTTAAGCGGCGAGTCTTCAAGGATTTCCCCTCGAACAAATCAGCGCTGATCTCCGAGGGCCTTCCCGTGTTAAGACGAAGACATTCCCGGGTTCTCCCAAACGCCAGATCCGTGTTTCCTGAAAATGTAGTGCTTGGGTCGGGGAGACTCAAGATGCAATTTGTACCGACATGCCGATCATTTCAAGGTCTGGCGATCCTCAGATGTTGGACTCCGAAGCGGATGCGTTGCAGGCGTCCCCTCCCTATAATACTAATCGCTGGTCACATCGTCCGGGCTTGATGAATGTGGATCAAGCCGATGGGCCGATCGTGCGACCCAAAACTCCTTGCCGGGGGCGATGGTTGCAGAATCAGAAGAGAGAGGATGCGGGCACCGAGACGGAGTTCTCCCGGTTCACGTTTGGTTCGGCCGCGAGCCAGGTGTCGAGGATTGAGCGTGCACTCTGAAGATAAAAGGGGAGAGATTGCCGGACCTCCTCGCCGAGCTTGTCGCCAAAAGCACAAGGAGCATCGACTACCATTGCAACGACCCTCAACTCCCGGGGCATAGGGAGGTCAAGCGCGGCGGCAACGCCGAGGACTTCGGGGAGCCCGACAAAATGCGGGGAGGGAGGGGCGGTATTCGAAAAATCTTCGGGGGAGAGTTCCAGCACTGTGCCGGCGCAAAATGCGGTCGATGTGATTGAGTCAAGCAATAACGCTTCAGTGTGCCCTTCGAGAATATCCAGAAGCTCCAACCCGCCCCCTGCCGCCTCGGCGGCGTCGATTTGCTCTCCGTACGATTCCCTCAGGAGTCTCAGCGCGTATAACCCAACAGCGTCATCGCCGAGGAGGTCGTTGCCAAGCGCAAGCACGAGGGGATGTTTTGCGGATCCTTCCATCTCTTGAAACGCGTCTGATCCAGGGTTTCTCACCTGCGAATCACGTCGATGATTTCACCCGATTGATTGTGGACTCTCACCGTCAACGGCATGCTGCCCGGGAGTGAGTGCGTGGCGCAGGCGTTGCATGGATCATACGCACGGAACGCCATCTCGATCATGTTGAGCAGGCCGTCACTCACGTTCCCCCCATGAATGAGGCTCCTGGCGGCCTTTTCGACGCTCATCGCGATCCGAGCGGCATTATTCTGTGTGGCGACGATGAGGTTTACTTTTCTGATGAGCCCCCTCTCATCGGTTTCGTAATGGTGGAAGAGAGTTCCGCGTGGCGCTTCGACGACCCCGACGCCGACCGAGGGTGTGTTCGTTGGAAGCACGCGAAGCTCCTTGCCGGTTATTTCCGGATCGTTTGCCAACTCCACCATTCGCTCGGCCGCCTGGATCATCTCGACGACCCGCGCCCAGTGGTTCGCGAGGGTGAAGTGAACCGGCTTTCCGCCAAGGGTCGAGAAGTACTCTTCCGACGCCCGCTGTGCTTCAGGAGTGAGCATACCGTCCGCAGCGTTTAGTCTGGCAAGGGGCGCGACTGAATATACTCCGCTTCCCGGACCGTCGACGAAGCCATTCCAGCCGAGAGGCTTCAGGTAACAAAACTTGACGTACGACCAGGGCTCGACGTGCTCCGCAACGAAATCGCCGTACTTCTCCGGAGCGAATTTGGCGTATTCCTTCCCGATAGGATCGACCACCCGGATCATCCCGTCATAGAAATTCACCCTGTTCTCCGCATCCACAAGCCCCATATAATATGTCCGGTGGGTATAGGCGTCCGAGGTAATGAGCTTGACGTACTCTTCGTTCTTCAAGACCAGGTCTTTGAAAACCTGAAGGGTGAAGCGTGCAAACTCGAGGCCGTCGTTCGCGAGTTCCTTCAGCGTTGGCAGCTCGTCCGACGAAATCCCCTTCGCCACTCCTCCCGGCAGGCCGAAGACAGGATGGATGACTTTTCCTCCGACCGCACTGATGAACTCCCGCAGCCGGCGGCGCATTGAAATCACCCGCTTCCCGACATCAACCCCCACCTTTCCGATGACCCCGAGGATGTTCCGGAGTTCTTTCGGGGCCTGCGGGCCCACGATGAAATCGGGTCCTCCGAGAACGTAAACATGAAGTGCGTGGTCTTCCAGCATGAAGGTGTTGTAGATGAGCTCACGCACCTTCTTTGCGGCCGAAGGGGGATCGACCTTGTAGAGGTCGTCGAGAGCCTTCGTCCCGGCCATATGATGCGCGGTCGGGCAGACCCCGCAGATGCGGCTGGTGATCTGAGGCATCTCTTCCGCGGGACGGCCTCGCGAGAAAATTTCGAACCCGCGCAATTCCGGGATCTGGTAATAGGCCTTCGCAACGTTCCCCTGGGCATCGAGGAAGATGTCGATCTTGCCGTGTCCTTCGAGCCGCGTGATGGGATCGATTGTGATGCGCCTTGTCTGCGTTGCGCCTTGAGCAGGGCTTTCCATTGAATCCACCTTTGCCGTTAACCAGTCTTTTTCCGCAAGAGCGATGCCGCCAGACCGTACCGATAGAATGTTCCGACCGGGTCCGGGATTGTTGAGAGGACGGCATCGATCTCGTCCTCGGATGACCCTTTGATTGATGAAGCGAGGGCCGAGATCATCTTCGCTCCCTGGTCCTTCACGCGTGACGTCGGTCCGAAGCAGCCGGTGCAGGGCATGTTTCCTCTCAGGCACTGCCCCTCGCAACCTCCGCGTGTCGCGGGTCCCATGCAGACGATCCCCTGCGCGAGCATGCAGACCGCCGGGTCGATCAGCGTTTCCTGAGGACGTTTGAATTTCAGATATTGAAGGTCTGCCGGCTTGCTTTCTTTTCGCTTGCACTCGTCACACAAGGCAAGATCGGGGGCCAGAACCGAGCCTCTCACGGGAAGGTTTCCCGAGAGTAGAGCCGACACTGCCTGTTTCATCAACCTGGGAGTCGGCGGACATCCGGGGAGGTAATAATCGACGTCGACGACCTGATTGAGCGCACGGACCATGTCATGGAACTGCGGAAGGGTCACCGAGGAACCATCCACCCCGACCTCGCGCTTCGGTCGTTCCTTCACGGCATTGTCCACCGTCGGTGCGCCTTCGTAGACATAACGAAGGATCTCTTCGCGGTCGAACTGGTTGGCAAGTGCAGGTATTCCTCCCAGATGGGCGCATGAGCCGTACGCAACGATGATCTTGCTCTTGCGGCGAACGAGCCTTGCCATCTCCTCCTGTTCCGATGTCCGGACGGCGCCGTTTACGAAGGTCGCGGCAAGGTAACCGTCGGCCATCGCTTCGACATCCTTCTTTTTGAAGTCCATCGCGACCGGCCAGAAGGCGATGTCGACCGCTTCGACGACTCCAAGGATGTCTTCAGCAAGGTCGACGAGGGATTCTTCGCATCCTCCGCACGAGGCGCACCAGTAAAATCCGATCTTCGGTTTCTCAGGCATGTTGAGCCTCCTCCTTTTCCAGAGCCAGCTCCTGATTCCCCGCGATCTCTTCGTCCCACGATGCAATTTTCGAGGGGAGCGCCAGCGGCCCGAGGGCTTTGATCTTCGCCACCATGTCATTGACGACGGAGCGCACTTTTTCGCCCTCCGATGCTGAGATCCATTCCAGTCTCAACCTTTCGTCCTCGATCCCCATCTCATGGAGGAGCCGCTTCAACATCCTGAAGCGCCGAAGCGCCTTGTAGTTGCCTTCTATATAGTGACAGTCTCCAGGATGACATCCGCCGATAAGGACTCCGTCCGCCCCTTTCGCAAACGCTTCAAGGATAAATTGCGGGTCGAGGCGCCCTGAACACATGAGCCGGATGATACGAATGTTCGAAGCGTGCTTGAGCCTCGAAACGCCGGCAAGGTCGGCCGCGGTATAGGTGCACCAGTTGCAGAAGAAAGCGATGATTCTCGGCTCCCATCCGTTGGTCGGTTTTTCTGGTTGGTGAGACACGGTGGTTATCCTTTGTTTGTGCCGACAAGTTGAAGGTCGAGCATTCCGTCGATCTCGCTGAAAATCTCTTCATCCTCGAAGAGATTTTGTTTGATGGCCCCCGAGGGACATGCAGCGACGCACGTTCCGCACCCTTTGCAGAGCGCCTCGTTGATCGTGGCTTTCTGTTTCACCTCGTCCCGCGAGAGGGCGTGGTAGGGGCAAATCGTGAGACACGATTTGCACCCGGAGCACTCCTCCTGAACTACGTGCGCTGTGTTCGGCTCCAGCTCGATCGAACCGCTGTCGATGAGCATGAGGGCCTGCGCTGCGGCTGCACCGGCCTGGGCGACGCTGTCGGGAATGTCCTTCGGCCCCTGACACGTGCCAGCAATGAAGATGCCGTCGGTAAAGGTGTCGACGGGAGCCAGCTTCGGGTGTCGCTCCAAGAAGAAGCCTTCGGTCGAGCAGGAAATATTGAAGAGTCTCCGCACTTCCTGCGCATCGGATTTCGGCTCCATCCCCACGGCAAGGACTACCATGTCGACCGGAATCCGCCTGACGATGCCGATCATCGTATCTTCGACACGAATGACGAGCTTTCCCTCCTCGCTCGGTCTTGCCGCCCAGTTTGTCACCTCGGCCACGCGACCCCGGATGAAATGGATGTTCTCGTCGAGCAGTTTGTCGTAGAACTCCTCGTACGTCTTACCGGCGGCGCGGATATCGATGTAGAAATTGTAAACCTCCGCGTCGGTATGCTCCTTCAGGAGGTGGGCCAGCTTCAGCGCGTACATGCAACAGGTGCGGGAACACCACCGGTTGGTGTTTTTGTCGCGCGACCCGACGCAGTGAATGATCCCGACGGTCTTAGGTCTCGCGCCGTCGCGGAGAATCAGCTCTCCTCCCGTGGGGCCGGAGGCGTTGACCAAACGTTCGACCTCGAGCGAGGTGTAGACGTTCGGAAACTTCCCGTAGCCATAGTACGGTACCCGGTGTGCGTCGAAAATCTGATATCCGGTAGCCAGGATCACGGTCCCGACACGAATCTGCTCGATCTTTTCCTGTTGTTTCAGGTCGATGGCATCCCGGTCGCACGATTCAATGCAGGTCTTCTTGCATTTTCCGGACTTGAAGTCGATGCATGTTTCCCTGTCGATGACGACAACCTGCGGAGTCGCCTGGGGGAACGGAACGTAGATCGGTTTCCTCTTGCTCAGCCCGACGTTGAACTCGTCCGGATACTTCCCCTCCTTGTAAATGCACGCATCGATGCACTCCATGCAGCCGACACAAAGCTCCTCGATGACGTACCGCGGCTTCCTTTTCACCGTAACGGTGTAGTTGCCGACAAAACCTTCGACGTTTGTCACCTCCGAATAAGTCCAGAGGGTGATGTTTGGGTGATTCTTGACGTCGGACATTTTTGGAGTCAGGATACATGCAGCACAGTCCAAAGTCGGGAAGGTCTTGTCGAACTTTGCCATATGTCCGCCGATTGTCGCCTCCCGCTCGACAAGGTAGACCTTCTTGCCGGCGTTCGCGAGCGTCAACGCCGCGTGGATGCCGGCGATGCCACCTCCGAGGATGAGGACGTCCGGGTGAATCTCCACCTTCTTCGGCTCAAGTGAGCGATGATGGATGACCCGGCGAACAGCCGCGCGGGCGAGGTCCTTTGCCTTCTCGGTCGCCTCGGCTTTGTTGTCGTTGACCCAGGAAACGTTCTCCCTGATGTTCACCATCTGGAAGAAGTACGGATTGAGTCCCCCCTTTTCGGTTGCGTTTCTAAAGGTATGCTCGTGGAGGAGCGGTGAGCAGGAGGCGACGACGATGCGGTTGAGCTGATGGTCTTTGATATCCTGCTCGATCAACTCCTGGCCCGGGTCTGAACACATGTACTTGTAGTCTCTCGAAACGACCACGCCCGGAAGAGTTGCGACGTACTTGGCCACTGCGTCGACATCGATGGCTCCGGCTATGTTGTGGCCGCAGTGACAAACGTAGAATCCGACGCGGGGGATCTCGTGTCCGTTGGTTTTAGACATGGACGGCTTCACCTCCCTTCGCGGAGACAGAGGTGAACTTCGGTTTCCGGAAGAGCCGTTGGATGCCCAGCTCCTTTTCCGGAATTCCCATCGCGATCCCCATCAACTGGGTGAAGTAAAGAACGGGGATATCGATCGTTTCTTCATACTTGTTGTTGATCCGTCCCTGGTAGCATTCGAGATTATGCTGACAGAGGGGACAACAAGTGATGATGACGTCGGCACCTCTTTTTTCAGCCTCTTTGAGGAGCGCTCGACTCAGACGGAGACCGGCCTCCTGGATGGTTCCCGTGAGGCTCCCTCCGCAGCAACGGGTCTTCAACGGCCAATCGATCGGTTCGGCGCCGATCGCCTTCACGATCCTGTCCATCGACGTCGGATAGTGCGGGTGATCGAAGGTCGCGAAAGGCCGGACGATCTGGCATCCGTAGTAGCAGGCGACTTTGATTCCTTTTAGCGCCCGGGTGACGTGCTTCGCAACCTTGTCAAGACCGTAGTCATTGACGATGACGTCTACCGGATGACGGACCCTCGTTTTCCCCTCGTACTCCAACCCTACCGTCTTCAGTGCATCGTTGACTTTCCTGGAGACTTCGGGATAGGTGCTGAGATATCGTTGAGTCTTGGTGAGGACGAGGAAACAGGCCGAACAGGGGGCGACAAGGTCGACCGTTCCGTTCCCCGCCTGATTCTCCGCGAGCTCGAGATTCCTCGCGGCGAGAGCGAACGCTTCGGTCTCGTCGATTGAAACGTACGCCGTCGCGCCGCAACAGTTCCAGTCATTCAGCTCTTCGATCGGTATCTCGAGGGCTTTGAAGAGAGCGAGCATCGATTCCTCGTAGGCTCTTCCGGTGCTGCGAAGAGAGCAGCCGGGATAATAGAGATACTTCATTGGTGCCCGTCTCCTTTCTCCGCCTCGACGGCATTGAGAATGGTGCGAAGCTCTTTCTTCCGCTTGATGCTTTCCGTTTTCAGCGAGAGCCTCCCAGAAAGCCAGAGACGGGTTCCAAGCCACGCCTCCTTCAGCATCGCAAAAGGATTGGTCTTCAGGTACAGAGAGACCAGAAGAAAACTTTCGGTGTTTCGTCCGTGCCGCTTCACACGACTGAAGAATTCCCGGGCAAGGACCGGAATCGGGTGTCGCGGCGGATATCCGCCCCGGGCGATTGCCTCCCGCTTCAAAGCGTACATGATATCCGTGATATGGATCTGCCGCGGACATTGCACGTAGCAGGAGTAACAGGAAGCGCAAAGCCAGATCGTCAGGCTGTTGAGCACTTCTTCCTTGAACCCCTCACGCACCATGGCGATGATCCTTCGCGGGGTGTAGTCCATATAATGGCTCAACGGACAGGTGGCGCTGCAGGTGCCGCATTGGATGCAACTGAGGAGATTCTCCCCGTAGGCTCTTTCGGCGACACTTTCACCGAAGCTCAGGTCCAGCTCCGACTCGAACTTGATCCGCCGCGAGATTTTTCGCGGAACCTTCGCGGGGGAATCCTTGACAAGAAGAGATGGAATGATCGGCACGATGCTCATCGATCTTAACCTCCTTTGAGGGCTTGCGGCGGTTCCGGGTGGGGGAGTGCGAGGGACGGAGTGATCGGCGAGATTTTTCGGATCGTGAGTTTTCCGTCGATCGTGACAACGTCGCCGAGACGGGCATTCATCGCCAGCTCGATACAAGCCGGCTTCAGGGAAACGCGCGCAAGGTGCTCGCCCCCCTTCTCAAAAGTCTCAACGACCACTCCCGAACAAACAAGCTTGTGTTGTGAGCCATGCGAAGTCACGTTGGGCCTTCCTGCAAACAGCCCTCTTCAGTGCAAGCGAAATGCCAGAGAATTTCGTTCTCTCTCGTTTGATTTCCGAAGGGGAATTTCACGAAGTGCGGGAATCCGCCGTTTCGGCCACGGATTTCCGAGGGAAGGGAGGGTTGGAGTCTATTCCTGAGGCCTGCCGAGGTCGTACTTTCTGAGCTTATCTCTGAGGGTGGAAGGGCTGAGCTTCAGGATCTTTGCGGCCTGCGCATAGTTGCCGTTCGATTCTTGCAGCGCGTGGCGGATGAGGTTCTTCTCCAGACAGTTCACCAGTCCTTCAAGCCCCATACCGTCTCCGGTAAAACATTGGGCGCACGATTTCAGGAGTTGCTCCACCGGATTCTCGCCGGTGATATCGGCCGGAAGATCGGCACGGCCTATCTCGCCTTTGGTAAAAAGGGCGACGCGTTGCACGGTGTTCCGAAGCTCGCGGACGTTTCCCGGCCAGGAATAGTTCAGGAGCGCATCGATCGCCTCCTTCGAAACGGTGATCTTCGCATGAGGTGAAAACCGGGCGAGGAAATGTTCGACGAGAGGAGGGATGTCTTCACGACGATGTCTCAACGGTGGGATAACTATGGGGACGACGTTGATCCGGTAAAAAAGGTCGGCACGGAAGAGTCCGCGCTGGACGTGCTCCTTCAGCTCAACTTTCGTGGAGGTGATGAGGCGGACGTCGACCGGAATCGATTCCGTCCCGCCGACACGCATCACCTCGCGTGCTTCGAGAACACGGAGAAGCTTCGTCTGGACCTGCGTCGGGACATCCTCGATGTCGTCGAGGTAGATGCTCCCTTTGTTGGCAAGCTCAAAGAGTCCTTTCTTCGCGTGCGACGCACTCGTGTAGGCTCCCTCTTCATGTCCGAACAATTCGCTCTCCAACAACTCGGGAGGAAGGGCCGAGAGGCCCACTTTGACGAGGGGCTGTCCGTTCCGCTTGCTTGTCCGGTGGACATACTCCGCAAAGAGCTCCTTGCCGACTCCGGTCTCGCCGATGAGGAGGACGGACGAGTCCGAGGAAGCGATCGTATCGATACGGGAGATGATCTGTCTGGTGATCTCGCTCTGGGCGATGATGGGAAGAAGGCCGGCTGATTTCATGGCGGGAGTCTGCGAATCGGGTTTTCTGCGGAAGGGGGCCGCGGGCGACCAAAAAACGTGCTGCGCGGAAGGATGTTCTCGCCGACGGCCCTCGTGCCGAGTACGGATCGGAGTCGACTGAGTTTGCGACGCAATGCTGGGGGAGAATATAGCAAATTACCGTGAAAAAAATAAGGGATAAGATGTAAGATATAGCAAGGGATGAACGGGCCAACCCGTGTGCTTCGGAGCGTCCGAGCCTGGCTTGCAGTCTCCGCCGGAGGGGGCCTGCGGCCTCTACTTTACCTTGATCAGCACCTCCTTCCCGTTTCGCTCAATCTCCATCGGGGCGGTCAGCGAGAGTTCGTCGATGATAAGTCTGTTCGGCGGATCGACGACAAGCTTCGACGGCGGGGTGCTGACGGAAAAGATAATTTGCCGCTTCTCCCTGTCGACCAGGACGGGAATCGATTGCTTGAAATCGAGCATCACCCCCTTCTTGAAGATGATGAGAGGCGGTATCATTTCGTAGATGGCGGAGTTCCTGCCTACCTGCGTCACGCCGAACGGCGTGTATCGTGCGACGAGCGCATCTGTTGAAGAACCCGCATACGACACTTTCACAAGGGTCTTATCGGTCTTGAGGATCGAGGCGACCTTTTCCTCAATCCGCTGTCTTCCTTCCTTTTCGAATTCCACCTTGTTGCGGTACGCTTCGTCGTAGTGATATTCGGCTCTCGCCGCAGCCAGGTACTGCCGGAGTTCCCCGGGTGTCATCGCAAGAGACTCTCTCAGGAGATCGGCAAGATAGACGTTCGGTTGGAAGATTTTTTCCTTCCAGCGGGGCATGGTGTAATCGAGCAAGAGAGCCTGGCATGCTCCAAGGTCATACAATCTGAAACGGAGTGGTCCGGAGCCGAACTTATTTCCGAACCGGTCATCGTTGACGGCGACGATGTTGACCATGTTCTCGAGCGCATTCCGCATCTTCTTCCGGAGAATTCCTCGGTAGCCGTTGAATCCCACGACGTAGACCATCTCCTTCGTGGGCCGAAGAGACTCACCGGCTCTCAGGAATTTGTATTCGACGTACTTTGCCAGTCCTTCCAGATACTCGTTCAGGTTCTCGTACTCAACGCAGGAACTGTCAAGCCGCGATTGACGATAGGTCCGCACCGCCACGAATTCCTTGGTTTTTTCCAGGCGGAGGGAATCCGAAGCGAGGAGGGCATCCTTCAGGATGCTTCCCTCCATTGCATAGAGGGCGTTATTCTCCGGGTCAAGAAGCGGATATTGCGCCACCACTCCCTCATCCGGTTCTTTGTCCGGCGCCATCCTGTCCTGGTAAACGTGGAAGCCTTCGTGCAGGATCATCTGGAGCCTGGCATAGGGATCAGGCACGAAGTTCCAGTTCTTCAGCCAGTCGCCCGCAAACTCCTTCGGCCTCCCGATGATGTCCTGGAGCTGGTTCCGCATCGTCGAAAATGGATCGGCCACCACAAGGACGCGAACGCCCTCAATATCGGTCGAGGTATTCTGATCGTCGTATTGAATCAATGTCGTATCGGTCCGGATATAGATTGTGTCCTCGTCGAGCGGACTGAAGCCGGTATAGAGGGCGAAGCCTTTGGGTTTGTGTGGATAGTGGATGAGGAGCTCCTGAACATTCGGACGGTAGAAAAGGACTGGAGTCTTCTGGAATTCCCACCCCGGGAAGAGCTCGTCGCCGAGGTGCGTCGCGATGCTGCGGCATTCCTTCAGAAGAACCATCATGAGCGGATCGATTCTCAGTTCACCGGGATCCTGGCTATAGACGGGGGTAGAGTAACTCAAGGTGGCCGCGAGAAGAGGCCAGAGCATGAAAGTGATCTTTTTCATTTTGTCATTCTCCTTATTGCGGCTGGGCAAGAGTCAACCGCGCCAGTTAGACGAACCAGGAGTGTAATTCGTTCCGGCGGATTGGATATCGGTGCGGGTTATGCTGTCGGAGGGAAAGTCTCTGCAGCAAAGGGAATTCGAGAAGTTCTATACGAAGGTTTCTTTTGCATTGGTATGAGATCGCCGGATCTATTCAAACCGAAAACTCTGAGCGACGCTCTCGAAAGCGTTTGAATACGAGGAAAAAGCTTCCCTGCGAGAGACATAACTGATTTCAATGACCTTGTCCGCATTCGTCAAGAAATAAAGCTTTGCTTCCACCATCATATCTCCGAGACTGCCGGTAAAGGTGACCCAGAGCGCCCTGGTTCCGGCGATGACGGTCTCCCCCTTGTCGATCTCCTGATATCCCTGCACGATCCGCTGAAGCTTCCGTACTGCCACGGCCGCGTAGTCGTCAAGATTCGATTCCGGGCCAAGGTCGCCGGCCGCGGCTTTGATCGTTGGCGCGAATCTGTCAGATTCCTGTCCCTTGGGCGAGCAGGCAAGTGCGTGGGCTTTCTGGCGAGCTTCCCATCCATCGGGAAACTCGATCGAGAAATGGTCTATGCTGTCGTAACACCTTCCCGCATCCTGCGATGAAGAGCCGCCCGAACCCTCTCCCTCGGCCGCACTGCCCGCATCGGAAGGGGCCGGCTCAGTCTTGGATTTAATGGTCCAAGTCCCGTTGCCACTGAGGAGAACCTTGCGTCCGTCCGGCAGGGTCGCGGTGCAATCTTTGATGTCGGCTCTGTCGGCGAAGTACCAAATGCCGGTGCTCCTGAGGATGACCTCCCGCTTGTCGTCCGTGACTGCTCGCAGATCCTGAGCACGCGCTTCTGAGAGGAAGAGGATGAACGTGCAGAACAAATACATCTTCAACATGATATCCTCCGATCACTTAGCAGCTCCGTTCGTTCAACGGTGTCATACGGGAGCTGACTTGATACACTCCGTGGCGGTGCCCCCAAGCCGGTTGCCAAAAAATTTGAAGGAATCGTCAAACGACGCCCCTTCCCGGCGTATCTTTGCAGCAATCTAGTTTTTCCCTCACAGAGTTGCAAACGAGGATGAGAAGAATTGCGAAAGAGCGAAAAGGAAATAAAACAAGAGGCACAACGTAAGATCTAAGAGACTAGGGAAGAATCCAGGCAGGGAATAAAAAAGAGTTGATCCGGGGGAATCAACTCTTCGTGGCTGCCCCGTCAGGGCTCGAACCTGAACTCTTCTGATCCAGAGTCAGACGTGTTGCCAATTACACCACGGGGCAAGAATTTACCCGCTCTTTTCACCTCTGTTAGAGGCCGCGAAGCAGGCCCATCAATATACGAAACCCTCCATAATTAGGCAAGCAGGTGCACGGTGTTGCCGTCTGCATCCGGGCAAGAATACGCGACGGTAGCGACTGCTCCAGTGGCCTAATTCCCGCTGGATGTTACATGAGATTTTTTCTGGGCTCGCCATGCTCGCCTTCCCGGACAATCCGGCGGTCCCCTCACAACGAACCCCGCAACACCGAAACTCCCCGCACTCCACCCGTCGGCTTTGATTTTATCCCCGAAAAGAGCTAAGTTCGTCGGACGAAAATGGTCTTCGGCCCCTGTATCACCGAGCCAGCCGCATGAATCGCTTCGAGCGAAACCTTCGGGAAAACCTTCTCGCTGTCGTCGGGGGAAATCCTTCTCCTTCGCAGCTCTCCGACCTTGTCATCATCTGCCAAAAGCTCGCCGTCGTCAGCCTCAGGCAAAAGAAAGCACGAATGACATTCCGCGAAGAGGTTCTCGGTCTCAAGGTCGAAGATGCCGCCTATGACTGCGTTGCGGAGTTGTTCCGCCGGGATGAGGGCGGAGAGTATGTTCAATTCCGCGCTTACTTTGGCGGCCTTGATCTGTCAGCGGCGGGAGACGAATGTCTCATCTCCCAGCTCAGGCGCCTGGTCTTCGCGAAGGTCAACGAAGGTTTGGCCCGGATGTACCAGGAGGCAGACCCCGTTCTATCCCGGATTCTCCGAAACATCCGTCTCGCGGTATCGTCCCTCCGCAATTTTGACGAGGTCGAACGATTCGGGGAAGTGTATCTCTTGCCGACGTTCGCCGACCCGCTGGAGCACCTGCCAACAGCGACCACGGAGGATCTGGAGCGCCTACTCTCCGGGGCCGTTCAACCCGGGACGAACGCTCCGACCGTTCTCAACAACCTCGCCCGGTTGCTGAACGGCCAGGAACAATTCTCGCGCATCATCTCTCCGATCGGCCTGGCCATAGCGATCCGGAGCATCCATTCGCGTCTGCAAGCGCCCGTCATCCCGGCCTCGGAAGCGCATCCGCAGATGGCCGAGGAGGATATCCTGAGTGCCCTCGACCATGCTCTCCAGGTCACCCGGGACTCGATGGATGAGAGGTATGTTCGAAGAAAAAAGATCCCTCCAAATCTTTTTGACTCATACTTCACGGTCGTTCGGAAATATCTCTCCGCCAAGCTTCTTTGTCGCGATGGAAATGAGTCGTCCCTTTTCAATCTTGCCAGGATGGAGATTCCCGGTTTGACGAGGTCGGCGTACCGCCTGAGGCATCGAGCGCGCCTGGAGTACCTGCTCAAAATGACACAGGATCGGACTCGCGAGGTTCTCAGCGAATGAATCGACCCTGCCATGAGCTCGACCGCAGATTCGGCGGGAGCTGGAACATGTCAAGAGTACAACAATAAAGATGATCCATTTCGAAGACAAGACGTTGGAGTTGTTTGTTCTGGGGGCGCCCGACAGCGACATTGATCGGCGCGGCATCGAAGCGCATCTGGAAGTCTGTGCCTCGTGCCGGAAGAGGAAGGAAGAGATCGCCTCGTACTATGCGGAGGTTCGTTCCGAGCTTCGCGACGCCGAGTCGAACGCCGAACCGGTGGAGATGCTCCCCGCGCGGCGTCACGAATCGACTCTCCAGGCCTACTTTGAACGGTTCGAGTCGATGGAACGGGGAGCCCGTCGTCCGGTTTCGATCCGGATGTGGGATTCGGTCCGAATGCATCCGTACAGGTACGCCGGAGTTGGTTTGCTTGCCGGGATAGTTCTACTCGCGGTGCTGGTAGTTCTCCCTTCCAGGATTTCCAACACTGGCAACTTGTCCTACTACAAAATTGACAAGGTGAACGGGTTCATCAAGCTCTACAACAATCAGAACGTCGAAGAGTGGGGCATCTCGGCTCCGATCGAATCGGTCGCCGACCCCGGGGGAATCGATCGGTATATTAAGATAGCAGACCTGAGGGGCGATGGACGTACCGAGGTGGTCTATCTGGGTCCCGCGTACTATCAAGGGTCGATGCTGCCCTGGGGGATCAAGATCTTCGGTCCATCCGGAGCTCTTCAGCACGAACTACCTTTTCAACGAACTCAATCGTTCAGGTGGAGAGATTACAGCGGCAACTATGAGCCCCGCGGATTGGACTTATTTCCGTCGGGGAAGAACAAGGCCCTCGATATTTTCTGCACAATGACCTCCTTCCGGTCTCCTTCGGTCCTCGCGCGGATATCGAACAGCGGAGAAGTGATAGGTGAATACTGGCACTTCGGGAATCTTC
>DATJQP010000023.1:0-2480 GCA_035505655.1 Bacteroidota bacterium | reverse complement strand
GGCCGGACATGTCGTTACAGCGCTTGTCAGGAAGGGATCGGAAAAGAAGCTTCCTCGGGAAATAGCCGAGAAGATCAGCCTGGTCACTGGGACGACTGCCGAGCCGACCTCGTATGCTCAAGCGTTGGAATCGTCCGAGGCATGCATCAACCTTCCAGGGCTTCTCAGAGAGTTCCCACGGCAAGGTGTGACCTTCGAGGAGGCTCATTTCTCCGGCACCAAGGTGCTCGTGGATGCGGCAACGCGAAAGGGAAAGATCCGATTTCTGCAGATGAGTGCCCTGGGTGTGAGGCAGGGGGCGCGCACGAGGTATCAGGAGACGAAATACCGGGCCGAGGAGTACCTCAAAGCGAGCACGCATGCATGGACCATTTTCCGTCCCTCCCTGATCTTCGGGAACGAAAAGGAAGGCTCCATGAATTTTCTGAGAGTGCTTGCCGACCTTCTCACGATGTCTCCCTTCGTTGTCCCTGTGATTGGAGACGGCGAGTACCGATTCCAACCCGTCGCCATTGAAAACGTTTCGGAGGGATTTGTGAAGGCGTTGTCGCTCGGCAGGAGTGTAGGAAAGACGTACGATGTCGCGGGTCCGGATCGCTATAGCTACAACGAGTTGCTTGATATTGTTGCGTACGTCCGGGGGTTTCACAAAACAAAGCTCCACATCCCGATGGCCCTCATGAAAGCCGCCGCAACGCTCCTGGGCGGATTTCGGTCGTTTCCTCTCTCTCGCGACCAGATCACGATGCTCGAGGAAGAGAGCATCACTGACCGCTGGAGAGAATATTTCGACGAATTCGGGATAACTCCTCTCCGACTCGTGGAGAATGTTCATAAGGGGTTCTAGACGATGCCCCCCCTCAAACGCGTCGTGAGCCTTTCGAGGGCGCTTTCGAAGCTGGGGCTTTGTTCACGCTCTCAAGCTGAAGTTCTCATCGGCGAAGGTCGTGTCGCCGTAAACGGCAAAATCGTGAGCCGGCCGGCGGTCCGCGTGGATCCGTTTGTCGATCGCATCGCCGTCGACTCCAGATCCCTCGCCCGGACGAAAGAGTTTGTGTACCTTATGCTGAATAAGCCGACGGGAGTTGTGACGACCCGGGCCGACGAAAGAGGGAGAAGAACGGTCTTTGAACTTCTCCCGCCGGAAAAGACATTTTTGTTTCCCGTCGGACGGCTGGACAAGGAGACCTCGGGTCTTCTCCTGTTCACCAACGATTCACAAACGGGAGAAAAACTAACGAACCCGGGTTCGGCCATCCCCAAGACCTATAGGGTTGTCGCGAAGGGGAGGGTGTCGGAATCCTCATTCGATCAACTCCGCCGCGGAGTCATTCTCGACGAGGGGTGGAGGACGCTTCCAGCGAAGGTCGACGATGTTTCAATCGCCGACGGATCGACCACCTGTGATGTGACAATTGTCGAGGGGAAGAACCGGCAGGTGAGAAGAATGTTTGAATTCATCAACCACGAGGTGATCTCGCTCGAGCGTATCTCCTTTGGGCCGCTGAGGCTTGGCGCACTCCGGCGAGGCGAACATCGCCGGCTCACCCCTTCGGAGATTGAAGAACTTCGGGAGGCGGTCGCCTGATGCCGAGCCTCGAATGCACAATCATCGAGGTGTGCGTCTTCCGCTACTCGGGGGATGAACCTGAGTATCTTCTCTTACGGCGTTCGATCAGCGACAGGATTTATCCCGACACGTGGCAGATCGTCAGCGGATCCATCGAAGGGGGCGAAACCGCCTTGGCGGCCTCTCTTCGAGAGTTGAAGGAAGAGACGGGCTTCACCCCGGAGCGGTACTGGGTTGTTCCTCATATGAACACGTTCATGAACGCGAGGCGGGACGTCGTGCACATCTCGGCCGTCTTCGCGGCCCAGGTCCCCTCCGGATCGACTCCGGTGCTCTCGCAGGAGCATTATGAATACGAGTGGTGTTCTCCCCGGAGAGCAGTGGAACTTCTCGTCTGGCCCGGGCAGGTGCAGGCGCTTTCGGTCGTCCGGGAGTACATTGTCGGCAAGAAAATCGCGGGAAGGCTTTCCGAGATTCCCCGTGAACAGTGGAAGTGCTGACGCGGAGCATGGGTTCTCCGTAAGAGAAAATGCGAAGCAGTATGGGTGAAACGCTCAAGTCAACGAATGTGAGTCAATTATCCTCAAGGAGTGTTCTGTGAGTTTACTCGTCGTCGGTTCTCTCGCTCTCGATACTATCGAGACGCCATTCGGCAAAGTCCATGAGACGCTCGGAGGGTCCGCAGTCTATATCTCCGCCGCGGCGAGCTATTTTGCCGCCCCGGTGCGCCTCGTCGGAGTCGTCGGGGGCGACTTCCCGGCTGCGGCGATACAATTCCTCGATGAGCGGAGTATCAGCCTTGACGGATTGGAAAAGGTGGAGAGCGGGAAGACATTCCGGTGGTCCGGGAAGTACCACTACGACCTCAACATGAGGGATACGATCTTCACGAAGCTCAACGTTTTTGAAA
>DATJQP010000022.1:0-45505 GCA_035505655.1 Bacteroidota bacterium | reverse complement strand
CTGGGTTCGGCTCATGGGAGTTTTCCAGGGACCGAATTTTAACTTTCACATCGTCCGCTAGGACCGGGATCGGCCCCCTGGCTTCATGAGCGGGGCCAGGGAGCTCTGCAATCGGCCTTCACCTGCCCCAAAGAACATCCGAAGGCAGGACCTTCTCCCCGTCGAGGAGACGCGTGCCGAATTCCTCCCCCAGCCGGTTGGCGTACTTGTCTCTCTCGTCGTAGTCGCCCCCCACGATAAACATCGGCTCCCCCCATTCCACAAAATCCCCCACGAATTTCGTGAACGGTTTCGAATCCGACTCGTACGCCAGATATGCGGAGCCGAAGAAATGCTGGAGCTTGTCTCTGTCGCGCCGGAACCGCCCGGCACTGTCGGGGAGGACACGACGGGGAAGATGCGAGTAGCGGATGAGGTAGTCCGGGCGCGACTCGATCGCCAGCGGGATCGATACAACCCCGAGGAGCGGAACAATGAGACCAACGCGGTGGTGATCGAAGGTCGCGAGCGCGGCAAGGAGGAGGGCGTATCCCATCGACCCGTCGGCCAATTCAACTGCCTTCGCGAAGATATCGTCGACGGCGAGGGTGTCTCCGCATAGAGTTCGGAGCCGCTGGAATCGGCGATCTCGGAGGTAGTTTTCGAGCGTGATCCTGTCTCTGAAGAGAGGGGGGAGAAACCTTGCAAGATCGAAGATCGAAGAATCCTCAACTGCGTAGTCGCCGCCACAGAGCGAATCTTCTTTGGGGGAAGATTCCGGAACCCTGAGAGATTTTGCTTCCGATGCTGCCAACCCCTGAGCCAGCACCGAATTGCCCGGTGAAACAGAGAGGAGAAGAAGAAAAGTCCCCAAGGCAATTCTGCTCACCATCGCCAAACCTGATAGACTCGTTCACTGCACATCGTCGGAACACGGGTGAAGCCGGTGAGTCTTTGCCATTCTTCGTGGTTCGCAGGAACCGTTTCCAGAGATGACCTCGTGCAGGCAACCGCGAGAGAGGAGGCAAAACACGGACCCCCTGTTTCTATTTTCCTTCCGCCGCTATTTCTCTGGCGAGATCGTATGGCGTGCGGTCAAACTTCATCACCGAAGGGAGCCCATCCTGAAGCCGGGCCCGCCGGGATTCGTTCCAGAATTCGACCTTCAGTGTTTCCTGGACGATCTCTTCAATCCGCTCTCTCATCCGTTCAGACCTATTGGCCTGGAGGAGGCCGTCACGTTCCAGGTGAGCTCGGTGATTTCCGATCGCTCCGGCCACCTCGTTCACTCCCATCCCTTCCGAGGCTGTTGTTTTCAACACCGGCGGAAGCCAGGTCGTTTCCCCGTGGGGTCGAAAGCCGAGCACCATCATGAGGGACTGGACCGCCTGGTCGGCTCCCGGCCTGTCGGATTTGTTGAGGACGAACAAATCGGCGATCTCCATCAAGCCCGCTTTCATCGCCTGAATCCCGTCACCCGATTCGGGGACCAGAACGACAACGGTGGTATCCGCAGCCCCTGCGATGTCAAGCTCGGACTGGCCGACGCCGACCGTTTCAAGCAAAATGATATCGGCACCCCCGGCGTCGAGGATGTCCGCAGCTTCCCTCGTCTTACGGCTCAGCCCCCCGAGGCTTCCGCGGGAGGCCATACTTCTGATGAAGACCCCCTCATCGGTCTCGACATCGGTCATCCGAATTCTGTCGCCGAGGATGGCTCCTCCGGTAAACGGGCTCGTAGGATCGACGGCGATAATGCCGACGTGGAGATCCATCGATCGGTACAACCGAGCAAGCTTGCTCGTGATCGTGCTTTTCCCCGCGCCTGGCGGGCCGGTGATACCTATACGGTGTGCTTTGCCGGTATGAGGATAAAGGATGGAAAGAATTTCTCCCGAAGCCGCGGCTCCGTTCTCGACGAGCGAGATGGCCCGGGCAATCCCGTTTCGCTCTCCCCGCAGTATCCTGCCGGTCAGCTCGTCTATGTCTATCGCCATGTGCCACCGGGGATTGAATCCAACAATCGCCGTAGAAGATGCATGGTGTCTCTAGTGCCGCTTCCAAAAAGTAATATTGTGTTCTGATTTGGCGCTGGTGCAGTTTGGAGCGGCCTTGTGCGTATTTGAATACAAGGTCATTTAGTAGAAGGGGGACTAGCTTCCGGCCCGAACGGATCGGAAGTACTCCACAGTACGCCGTAGTCCTTCTTCGAGATCCACCGTCGGCTGCCAGCCCAGCACCTTTTTCGCTTTTGCAGAGTCGATCACGCTTCGCATCTGTTCTCCGATTTTCGCCGGGCCATGACGTTCTTCGCACGGAGAGCCTGTCGAGGTCTTGATGATGCGGAACAGCCTGTTGACGTCGTTTTCGACACCGGTGCCGATGTTGAAGATATCCGACCCGCTGAACGAGAGGGCGAGAACGTTCGCGCGCACCACATCGCCGACGTAGACGTAGTCGCGGGTCTGTTTCCCGTCGCCATTGATCACCGGCTGCTCTCCCCTGAGCATCTTGTCGGCGAAAATTGCGACCACACCCGCCTCGCCGTGAGGGTTCTGTCGCGGACCGTAAATATTGGCGTATCGGAGGATGACATGCTCGATGCCATAGACGGCCCGGTAATAAAAGAGATACTTTTCCGTTGCGAGCTTCGTGATGCCGTAGGGGGAAAGAGGACGAAGCGGGTGCTCCTCATTGGCGGGGAAATAGTCCTGCTCGCCGTAGATGGCACCACCGGTCGACGAAAAGATGATCTTCCTCACTCCATGTTGCCTTCCGAGTTCGAGCAGGTTCAGCATGCCGATGACATTGACCGAAGCGTCGAACTTTGGGTCGGCGACCGAGCGGCGCACATCCATCTGAGCTGCGTGATGGTTGATGACGTCGAACTTCGTCGACGTAAACACTTCTTCAAGCTTCGGGTCGCGAAGGTCGATGATCGAAAGCCTGGCCTTCGTGTTGACGTTGTGACGCTTTCCAGTCGACAGGTCGTCAACCACGACGACATCATGTCCGGCTTCGACATAGGCATCGACGATGTTGGAGCCGATGAACCCGGCACCGCCGGTGACGAGAATATTCATACGTCGCGAGATTCCTTCTTGTTGGTGTTGTGATGGACGCCGCTTATCGCGCAAGCGCCTTCCTGCCTATATCGCTCCTGTAATACGCCCCGTCGAACGAGATCTTCTTCACGGCGCCGTACGCGGCGTTGATCGTCCCTTCGAGATCGTCCCCATACCCAAAGGCGGTAACTCCAAGGACCCTCCCCCCCGCCGAGACGATTTTTCCATCCCGGGATTTCGTCCCGGCGTGAAAGACGACGACCCCGCTCTCCTCCCCGATGCCGTCGAGCCCGCTGATCTCCTTCCCGGTTTCGTAGGTGTCGGGATACCCTCGCGAGGCGACGACGACGCACACCGCAGATGCTTTGTGATGCTTGATCTTCACCGAGGCGAGCGTGCCGCTGGCACACGCTTCGAGCAGTTCAAAGAGGTCCGACTCCAGCAACGGAAGGACCACTTGCGTCTCCGGGTCGCCCAGCCTGCAGTTGAATTCCACGACCTTTGGTCCCTGTGGAGTCATCATAAGGCCGACATAGAGACAGCCTTTGTAGGGTTTTCCTTCCTTCTTCATCCCTTCCAGCGTAGGCCTGATGATTTCCTTCTCCACCCGTTTCATGAGAGACGGTGTGACAACCGGGGCCGGGGCATACGCTCCCATGCCGCCAGTGTTTTTTCCCTTGTCCCCGTCGAGAATCTGTTTGTGATCCTGGGCGGGCTGGAGCAACCGGTAGTCGCTCCCGTCGGTGAGGACGAAGACCGATGCCTCCTCTCCTTCCATGAACTCTTCAACAACGATGTTCCGTCCCGCATCCCCAAAGATGTTCTTCCTGAAGAGCTCCTCGAGCGTGTTCAAGGCTTCTCCGGTGCTCCTGCACACGACGGCCCCCTTCCCGGCCGCGAGACCGTCGGCCTTCACGACGAGGGGAGCGTCGTGCTCCATGATGTGTCGCTGTGCCTCTTCAAATTGTGATCGTTCGAAAGTGGCATACCCGGCAGTCGGGATCTTGTATTTGCGAAGGAAATTCTTCGCGAAGACCTTGCTTCCCTCAAGCTGAGCCGCAAACTTGGACGGTCCGAAAACTCTGAGGCCGTTCTTTTCGAAGAGATCGACAATCCCCTTCACGAGCGGGACTTCGGGACCAATGACCGTAAGGTCAATCCTGTTGATCTTTGCATACTGATAGAGCCCATCGACGTCGTCGGCAGGAATCGGCACAAGGTCGGCAATCCGTCCGATCCCCGCGTTTCCCGGTGCGCAGGCAATGGAAGTCACCTTCGGGCTCTGTTTCAGTTTCCACACGAGCGCGTGTTCCCGTCCTCCGGATCCGACGACAAGTACTTTCATGGCTCAGTCCGTGAGTGAGGAGAGTGTCCGGGCAACTTCTCCGGTCAGCGTGATCCGGTTATACTTGTCGATCACCGCCGGGCGCGGTCCACGGAGCTGCCTGCGCTCGAATTGTTCGTAGAGGGTCACGATCGCCTCGGCGATCTTCGGGACATCCCTCGGTTCGACGCACACCCCTCCGGCCTCCTCGATGACCGACCGCATCATTCCCTGGGGAACACAGCCGAGGATCTTCTTCTTTGCTCCGATGTATTCGAAGATCTTGCCGGGGGAGCTTTTGTCATCCCCCATCATCACCCAGAGAACGTCCGATGCGAGAAGGTAACGGATGCAGTCCGCGTGCTCAAGGTATCCAAGGATGTTCACTGAATTCTGGAGTCCAAGCCGGCTGATAATCTTGCGGTGCTCGTCCCTGAATGCGCCGATGAAGCAGGCTTCAATCCTTCCGCGAAGTTTCGCGTTGTTCTTGTAGACGAGATGGAGCGCTTCGAGGAAATACTCCGGCGTGCGGTCTTCGTAGAATACTCCGGAATAGGTGATCCGCATCTTATCGATCTTCGGGAGCTTTGAGGAGGGGGGCAACGCCATGTCGTCGGGATCAAACCCCTGCGAGATGATCTGGACGTCGTTGTAGGTGAGTGATTTATACCGCCGCAGGAGGAGCTCCTTCGTCCGACGGCTCGCGACAATGATCGCGTCGGCACCATGGAGCACGCTCTTTTCAAGCCGGAAGTTGAGATACCGGTGAAGCGGAGTGGGGTAGAATTTGAACGGATAGTCGAGCCACGCGTCCCGGTAGTCGATCATCAAAGGAATGTGAAACCGCTCCTTGAGAGTCTTGCCGATAAGGAAATCCGTCTGCGGCGGAGCGGTGGCGAAGATGGCGTCGAACTTCTCTTTTCGAAGAAGCTCCGTCGCCTTCTTCAGTGCCGGTCCCCTCCAGCCGATCTTGTTGTCGGGAATGAACACGGTGTCGCTGACCCGGCTGAGGAGCTTTCTCGTCCTTTCGGCCGGCATTTTTACCACTTCTTGTTTCCGGAATAGACGGTTGGGGTCGAAGGAATTCGTCCGGACGACTTTGATCCCTCCCGGGACAATCTCCTTGAGGAGCGACTCATCCTTGGCGAAATACCCCGTCGAGGTGACGGTAAGGACGGTCGGCATCCATTGGAAATTCGGGAAATACTTCACAAACTTCAGGGTCCGCTGGACTCCGCTCAGCCCCATCGGGGGAAAGTAATAGGCGATCACTAAGAGTTTTCTCATACCACTCGATGAAAAGTCAGCTGGCTCTTCCGTCGGCGGCGGAAGCTTGCGTGCCTAGAGAACGATAAGATCCCGGGGGGTCTCCGTCAGGATATCTCCGCCGAAAGGTTGGACGACGACATCGTCCTCGATCCTGATGCCGAATTTTCCCGGCAGGTAAATGCCGGGTTCCACAGTAATGACATTTCCCGCTCTGAGCGTGTGAAGGCTCCGCGTCGACACGCGGGGGAACTCATGAATCTGAAGGCCGATGCCGTGTCCGAGGCCGTGTCCGAAATATTTTCCGAACCCTCGTCGGCGAATGTGTGAGCGGGCCGCCGCGTCGAGAGCCTTTGCCGGCACTCCCTCGGCGACGGTCTCAATCGCAATCCGCTGTGCTTCCAGAACGACGCGGTAAACCTTTCGCTGCTCCGCCGTCGCCTTCCCCACCGCAACCGTGCGCGTCAGATCGCTGCAGTATCCCTCCTTGAAGCATCCCATGTCGATGGTCACCATCTCCCCGAACTTGATCTTCTTCACCGACGGACGCCCATGGGGGAGCGATCCTCGGGGACCGCTGACAACGATCGGCTCAAAGGAGTCCTTCTCCGCCCCCATTTTTTTGTGAAGGTAGGAAATTTCAGCGGAGAGGTCGAGCTCACTGATTCCAGGCCGGATGAGTCGGAGGATCTTGCGGAAAGCCGCCTCGGTGATTGCGACCGCCTGCCTGATGAGGGCGATTTCTCCCGCGCTTTTCACCGCGGCGAAGGACTCGACGATCTCTTCGGTCGGCACAAATTTCACCGACGGGAAGTTCGAACGTAAGGAGAGCCATGCATCGACGGAGAGATGCTCTTTCTCCACGCCGACGCGCTTGCATCCGCGCAGCACGTTCGCCTCGGCAGCCCGCTCAACAAGGTCCCCTCTCGTCACATAGCGGCGGGAACAACTCACCTCCTTCTCAATCTGTTCCTTGTACCGAAAGTCGGTAATGAAGAAAACGTCGGAGGAGGTGATGAGGCAGAGTCCGTTCGAGCCCGTGAAACCGGTGAGATACCGAAGATGGGGAGTGAAGGCCGTGACGAATCCGTCGTACCGCTTCCCCTCCAGCGCACCCCGCAGGAGCTGGATTCTTTCCGTATGATCCGCCATGAGCGAGGGGTCAGATGTGGTAATTCGGAGCCTCTTTGGTGATATGGACGTCGTGGGGATGGCTCTCGCGCAACCCCGCGTCGCTCATTTTCACAAACTGCGCTCTCTCCTGCAGTTCGGAGACGGAACCCGCCCCGCAATATCCCATCGCCGCCCGTAGCCCGCCGACCATCTGGTAGACCGTTGCACTCAGTTCTCCTTTGAAAGGCACGCGTCCCTCGATTCCTTCGGGAACAAGTTTCTGGACGTCGTCCTCGGCATCCTGGAAATATCTGTCCCTGCTCCCTTCCTTCATCGCTCCGAGAGAGCCCATCCCCCGGTAGACCTTGTACGTGCGCCCCTCGTAGAGCACTTTCTCTCCGGGACTTTCCTGGAGTCCGGCGAAGAGTCCGCCGATCATCACGGAATCGGCCCCGGCCGCCAACGCTTTGGCGATGTCGCCGGTCTGCTTGATGCCTCCGTCGGCGATGACCGGAACGCCGAGTTTTCTCGCCACGGCCGAACACTCCATGATCGCGGTGACCTGAGGGACTCCCACGCCCGCGACGACCCTCGTTGTGCAGATCGATCCCGGACCGATACCGACCTTCACTGCATCCGCGCCCGCCTTGATGATATCTTTCGTCGCCGCGGCGGTACCGACATTGCCCGCGATGATCTCGGCCGACGGAAACTTGTGCTTCACACGTTTGATCATCCCGAGCACTCCGTCCGAATGCCCGTGGGCGGTGTCGATGACGACGACGTCGGCGCCCGCCCTTAAAAGGGCGTCGACCCGCTCAACGGTGTCCGAAGTGACCCCGACCGCTCCTCCCACGCGGAGACGTCCGTGTTTGTCCTTGCAGGCGAGGGGAAATCTCTTCTTCTTCTGGATATCCTTGAAGGTGATGAGTCCCTTGAGCTTGCCGTTCTTGTCCACAACCGGCAGCTTCTCGATCTTATGCCGCTGGAGGATCACTTCAGCCTCCTCGAGCGTCGTGCCGACGGGGGCGGTAACGAGGTTCTGCGACGTCATCACCTCGGCGACCCTAAGTTTCCGGTTCGGCTGGAATCTGAGATCCCGGTTTGTGAGGATCCCGACGAGCTTGTCGTCGTGGACGATGGGGATGCCGGAAATGCTGAACTTCGCCATCAGGTCGAGAACGTCTCCAACAGTCTTGTCGGCGGTGAGGGTGATCGGGTCGAGGATCATCCCGCTCTCCGATCGCTTCACCTTGTCGATTTCCTCCGCCTGCCTCTGGATCGTCATGTTCTTGTGGATGATGCCGATTCCTCCTTCTCTCGCGAGCGCGATGGCCATCTCCGATTCCGTGACCGTATCCATCGCAGCGGAGATGAGAGGGATGTTCAGTCGGATCGACCGGGAGAGCTTCGTTGAAACGTCGGCATCGCGTGGAAGGATCGTCGACTTCCCGGGGACGAGAAGAACGTCGTCGTAGGTAATCGCTTCGCCGATTATTTTCTTCGGTTTCATAGCGTTCCTTTTGTTGGAGTACTCCGCGCCAAAACAGCGAAGGATGCACGCAGCATCCTTCAACGAAATTTCCTACGGAGATGAATCCGGCTCAGTTGAAGGCCGCGATTCCGGTGATATCCTCCCCGATGATGAGGGTGTGCATCTCGTGCGTCCCCTCGTATGTCTTCACCGATTCAAGGTTTGCGGCATGCCGCATAACCGGATATTCATCGAGGATACCGTTTGCACCGAGGATCTCCCGGGCAGCTCTCGCGATCTCAAGGGCGTGGTAGACGTTGTTCCGTTTCGCCATCGAAATCTGCGTGTAGCGCGCCTTCTTCTGATCCTTGAGTCTTCCGAGCTGAAGACAGAGAAGCTGACCTTTCGTGATTTCAGTGAGCATGGAGACAAGTTTTTCCTGCGTCAATTGAAAAGAGGCGATGGGGCGGTCGAATTGCTTCCGGGTCTGCGAGTACCGGAGCGCTGCGTCATAGCACGCCATCGCAGCGCCGATCGCTCCCCACGCAATTCCGTACCGTGCCTGACTGAGGCACATAAGGGCCGACTTCAACCCTTCAGTCCCAGGCAGAATATTCCTCTCCGGGATCAGACAGTCCTGGAAGACCAGCTCGGAGGTCACTGAAGCGCGAAGGGAATGCTTGCCGTGCATCTCCGGAGCCCCGAATCCCTTCGTCCCTTTTTCGACCAGGAAACCCCTGATCTGCCCCTCGATCTTGGCCCAGACGACGGCAACATCCGCGATTGTTCCGTTCGTGATCCACATCTTCGCCCCGTTGAGAAGGTAGGAGTCCCCTTTCCGTTCTGCACGGGTCATCAACCCGCCGGGGTTCGATCCGTAGTCGGGTTCGGTAAGACCGAAGCATCCGATCTTTTCCCCCTTTGCAAGGCGTGGGAGCCAGAAATCCTTCTGCTCGTCCGAGCCGAAGGTGTAGATCGGATACATCACCAGACCGCTCTGAACCGACGCGAAACTCCGTATCCCGCTGTCTCCCCGCTCGAGTTCCTGCATCATGAGGCCGTAGGCGACGTTATTCAATTCGGCGCACCCGTACTTCGCCGGCAGTGTGGCTCCGAAGAGGCCGAGCTCTGCCATCTCACTGACAAGCTGAATGGGAAAAGTTGCTTCGCGGTTGTGGCGCTCTATGATCGGAAGGACACGTTCATCGATAAATGCCCGCACGGTTGTACGGACCAGAAGCTCATCTTCACTCAGTAAGGGGTCGATATCATAGTAATCAACGCCCTGGAATTTCGGCATGCCAGTCAACCTTTAGCGGGAATTACCATGGTGAAGAGGGTCTCGGCAATCAAAACTTTTGCAAAATTACCAAAAAACGGGACGAAAGTCAACGAGCCGATGAGGAGGGCCAGGGTGGCCTTGGCGACCGGAGGGATGGAAATGAGATGACGGCCCAACAACGCGAAAGCCAGAGACCGGGTCTTCGGACGAAGACTCCATCTCTGGCTCAGGAGATCGTTGCGGTCAGATCATCATTGCAGCGCGCTGAACTTCGTCGGACTTGCGGTGAGAAGTGATTCGCAGAACTTTGCCACTTTGTCGCTCCCGTCGTAGAGAGAGGCTTCTTCGACGGCGGCGCGACCGCGCCTGTCATCGAGCGTGATGAGGGCCAGCGCGGCAGACATCCTTACTTTTTCAGTCTTGTCCGACTTCAAGACCTCGATGAGTTGATCCACGGCGCCGTTCAGGTGATATTCGGCAATGAAGCTCGCTGCGCTCTGCTTCACCCCGAGGTTCGCCGAGGTGAGGCATGCTACATAATTTGCCTCAGCCTTCCTCCAGTCGACCGATTGATTCGCGGAAACCGCCGGTTGGGACGCCACTGCCGCGGCGACCAGCACCACGGACGCACACACTACTGCCACCAAGCTCTGAATCCTCAGACCCTTCTTCATACTAACCTCCACGTGTTTAAATGGTGATTTCGGCTCTGGTATAGTATTCGGAGAAGTCGGGAAAAAGTTTCACACGGTGGGAGGTACGACGGGGGTTATTCCTTAACGGGGGTGATGATACCGTAGCGCTTGATCTTGAGGTAAAGGGTCTTGGGCGTGATGCCGAGCACGTCGGCGGTTTTCGACCTGTTGTAGGCGTATTTTTTCAGGGCATGCTCGATCTGCATCTTCTCCACCGTCTCGAGGGAAAGGATGTCTCCCTCTCCCTGTGGCAGCGTGGGCACGCTGGTCTTCTGCAGTGAGGCAGGGGCGGTGAGGGTCATGTCGAGTGCGGTGATCGTTTCATCACGAGAGAGGAGGATCGCACCTTCAATGACGTGTTCCATTTCACGCACGTTGCCGGGCCAGTCGTAATTCAAAAGCATCTGGAGGGCGTCGTTACTCAATCGCTTCTGCACCTTCCCCTTCGCCTTCCTGTTGATAAAATAGTCGATGAGGAGAGGGATGTCTTCCTTCCGTTCGCGCAGGGGAGGGATCCGGATGGTGACGACATTAAGCCTGTAGAGGAGATCTTCGCGGAATCTGCCGGCTTCCACCTCCTTCTGAAGATCCTTGTTCGTGGCTGAGACGATCCTCACGTCGACTTTCATGGCCACGGTTCCTCCGACGCGACGGAACTCTCCCGTCTCGAGGAAGCGAAGGAGTTTCGGCTGAATCATCGGACTGATGTCCCCGACTTCGTCGAGGAACAACGTCCCGCCGTTCGCCACTTCGACGAGCCCCTGTTTCATGGCGTAGGCGTTCGTGAAGGCCCCCTTTTCATGGCCGAAGAGCTCGCTTTCGAGGAGGGAATCGGGAATCGACGCACAGTTGACGATGACAAACGGCCTGTTCTTCCGCGGGCTCGAAGTATGGATGAGGTGGGCGATGAGCTCCTTCCCCGTGCCGCTCGGACCCTGGATCTGGACGATCGCGGTACTGTCCGCGACTTTCTCCGCGGTCCTGATAAGGGACTGGATCGCGGGACTCTTCCCGATGAACTGGCGGCCGAACCCCTGACGGTTGAGCTCGTACTCCATGAGCTTGTTGTCGATTGTCAGGCGACGGAGTTCGAGGGCCCGGTCGATCGTCGCGAGAAGCTCCTCCCGCTCATACGGCTTGCTGACGAAATCGTAGGCACCAAGCTTCATCGTCTCGATCGCCGTCTTCACGTCGGCAAAGTTCGTCAGCATGATGACGATCGTCGTCGGATGTTGCTCGCGGACGTACTTGAGGACTTCGATCCCGCTGACACGCGGCATCTTGACATCGAGAAGGACGACGTCGAAGGGCTGGGACTGAAGAACGTTGATCGCCTCCGCTCCATCGTATGCCGTGGAGATGTTGTATTTCTCGATCTCGGTGAGCTCTTCCTTGAGGAGAAAGACGACGCTTTGTTCATCGTCGACGATCAGGATATTGTACGTCCGAGCCATGGTGCGCCGTTCAGAAGTGTCGAAGCGCGGGGGGGAGACTATTCGCTGGTGAGAACTCTTTCGATGGTTGTCAGAAGATCGACGAGGTCGTAAGGCTTGCTCACGAAATCCTCGGCGCCAAGCTTCTTCGACTCGATCGCGTTTTTCAGGTCGGCGAAGCCGGTAAGCATGATAACTTTGGTGGCGGGATATTTTTCCTTGATGAAACGGAGAACCTCAAACCCGTCGACGCGGGGCATTTTAATGTCGAGCAACACAAGATCGAACATCTTTCCCTGCAACACCGAAATCGCTTCATCTCCATCGCCTGCCGTCGCAACTACATATCCCTCGCTCTCAAGTTCGCTACTTAGCACTGTCCTCAACGCATCTTCATCATCAACGACGAGAATGCTATTTTTTTCAGCCATTGGAACTCCATATGATGATCGCACTTTACAGGCTGTAAAGTATAGCCATTCGGCTCATTAAAATCAACATCAAACTTGACAAATTGGCCGTTTTCTTGACAAAAACGTAAAGTTGTGCTACTTTGGTCAGCACGACAACAGAACAGGACAAGGATGACCGAACCTCCGATTCATGTTTTACTCATCGACAACGACATCTCGTACGCGAAGACGGCGCAGGCTCACCTGAGCAAGTTCCAGGGAACGAATTTCAAGATTACGTGGGAAAAAACCTCTTCCGGCGGTATCAACCGTCTGAAGACCGATCCGACCATCGCTGCGGTCCTTATTGACTACTACCTGAATGAGGGGACGGCCCTGGAGGTCGCGAAGGAGATCAGGGCTGCGAAGAGCGAGGTCCCGATCGTCTTCATCGCATCGGGAAAGGACTTCAAGCTTGCGGTCGAGGCTATGAAGCTTGGAGTAGAGGACTTTCTTGTCAAGGATGAGATCGTCGAATCGGTTCTGCCCCGAACGATCCTCAACGTTCTGAACCGGGTCCAGCTCAAGAAGAAGATCGCCCGGGTGGAAAAAAACAAGATCCTCGGACAGAAACGAAGCGAGGCGATCAAGGAACTCGTCGTGACGATTTGCCACGAATTCAACAACCCCCTCGCGGCGATCAAGATCAGTTCAGACATCATCTCCCGGCAGAGTCTGAGTGCGAAGGAGAGGGCACTCATCCAGGAGCTCGACCACAACATCCGGAGTATCGAGAAAGAGATTATCAAGCTCCGGGACATCAACCTCCCTCTTTAGCGGCCAGTTCTCCGTTCCTCACGATTGAGTGAGAATGGGTGATCTTCGCGGTCTTTCCCAGCATCGCGCTGACGGAACAGTATTTGGTCACCGATAGATCGATGGCGTGTTTTACTTCGTTCTCCGGTATCTTCTCTCCCGTCAGGACGTATTCCACGTGGATTGAGGTGTAGACCTTCGGATCGGTTGCCGCACGTTCCCCTTTGACTCTGATCTCGAGACTCTGGTAAACAACACGCTTCTTTTCCAGGATGGAAGCGACGTCGCTCCCGGTGCAACCTCCAAGAGCGAGAAGGAGAAGCTCCATCGGCGAATTCGCCCCTGGGATGCTCCCGTGGTGTGAGGCGTCCATGATGGTCCAGTGATTCGTTTCCGTCTTCCCGACAAAGGTAAGGTCCCGCACATGCCGTACAACCGCTTCCTTGATACCGCCCATGGTGATTCCTCCTTGAGTACATGATCGATTCGTCCTCCTCAAATATAGGGACAATCGGTGCTACACTCAATTCCGGCACATTCCACCTTTGAAGCAACTCGTTTCCGCGTCAGCGGATCATCTTGGCCCCTCCACGGGCGTATTGAATGTTGGGGTTTCTCCTCGTATCTTTCACCATGGTGCTGAGAGCATACGCAAAGATCAATCTCGGGCTCAAAGTCCTCGACAAGCGCAGGGACGGCTATCACAACATCGAGACCGTATTCCACCGGATCGACTTGTTTGACGAACTGACGCTCGAACCGTCTGCAGAATCGGTGGAATTGACAGGCGAGGGGTTTGAAGTTCCTCTCGACGAAGAGAATCTCTGTTGGAAGGCGATCGACATCCTGCGGGCAAGGACGGGGACCGCCCACGGCGCCGGGATTCGTATTATGAAACGTATCCCGGTGGGGGCGGGACTGGGAGGGGGAAGCAGCGACGCGGCGGCCGTTTTGAGCGCTCTCCCTTCGCTGTGGAAAATTTCCGTCGATCCGTCGACGCTGGCCGACATTGCGCTTGAGCTGGGCTCCGACGTACCATTCTTTCTCCATAACCGGAGCGCTTTTGCTTCAGGACGCGGAGAGGTTCTCAACTTCGTGAAGGTATCGGTCCCCTACTGGGTACTCCTCGTTACTCCGAATATCCACATTTCGACGGCGTGGGCATACTCGCAGATCCCGGCGTTCAACGGCGCGCAGAGAAAACGCACTAAACTCTATGACGAATCGACCTGCACGATAGCCCCACTCCCGGCGTTGATGGAAAACGACTTCGAGTCGGTTGTCTTCGCGGCATATCCGGCAATCGGCGACCTCAAACGAGACCTTCGGAAGTGGGGAGCGGAGCATGCGCTTCTGTCCGGAAGCGGTTCTTCCGTTTTTGGGCTTTTCGCCACGGAAGCAGCTGCATCCGCCGCCGCCGATCTCCTTCGAAAAAAATACTTCGTCTCCCTGACCCCGCCCAATTTCTTCCCGTCACTCTGATGTGGCAAGTAAATCCAAGAAGCCTCTCCGCGGTCACAGCGTTCGCTTTCCTGGCCTTCGGCTCGCTGAATACGTTCGGCCAGGTCTCCGCCGCTCGTGATACCACGGCCATGCGGGACTCGACTCTGCGAGGGACAAGACCGGACTCCCTCGGGATTCTTCATGGGAAGTCAGACGGAGCAAAGGACTCCCTCATTCGCGTCAAGCCGATTCCGCTCGTCGGCGCCCTCGAGCCATATCACGACTCGACCGAATCGATTGTGGGCTCGGAAATTCCCTGGATTGAATACCGGTACATCGGGGATCTCCTTTGGACGCGTCCGGGAATGTATATCCGGGACATGGGGAGCCCCGGGCAGAAGAATGAACTTACGGTGGGCGGTGTCGACTGGCGCGGGATCGCCTTTCTGGTCGACGGGAGAAGCGAGAACGATCCCCTGACGGGGGCGTACGACATGATCCTCTTCCCGACGGACTACGTCGAGCGAATCGAGTTCATCACCGGACCCCGGGCGATGCTCTACGGGATGAATTCAACCGGGGCAACGATCAATGTCATCACGAAGAGCTTCTACACGAACACTCCGTACACCCGACTGCGCTACAGTCAGGGAGTCGACGATTATGGACAGACCGATGCGATTTTCAGCGCAAATATCTTTCCACGGCTAAACCTGATGTTCGGGCTCGCACGACACACCATCGGATCTCACGACGTCGAAGACGGGTACAGAGGGCGATTCATCAACGAAGACCACGATGCGTGGGCGCTCCGGACAAAGCTTCGGTACGACATTTCCAACAATTTCAACCTCCAGGTCTCGCATCTCTATCAGCAGACGCGCACCGGGCTGAGCGGCGGCACCGATTTCAACAATACTCCGAACGGATTCTACTTCGACGACGTCGGCGCGATCGTATCGAACAGCAACCAATACGAAAAGCTGTTCAACAATCATTTCGACCTCATCGCTGCCCTCCATCCGTGGGGTGACACCACACAGGTGTCGACATTCTCCGCGTACTACTCGAACGAGTTGAGACAATACCGGCAGGGGGAATACGTGCCCGGGTTGCAGGATGCCGTCACCGAAGAACCGATGGTCCAAGCCGACGACCGGACATCAAACGCGGGGATCGTTCTCCGCCACTCTACCGGGGGGAAGTATCAGAATTTCAGCGCTTCCCTCCAGGCGGACGAGATCCAGGTCGAATCCAGTCCGGAGGATGGAGGGCACAAGCTCACGAAATTCGGTGCAAACGCGAAGGAGGAGGTCACCCTCCTCAATCCGTTAACCTTCGCCCTCTTCGGGCGGGTCGATCGCTACCGGGATCAAACGCTCCCCGGAGCCGGAGCTGATGCGCAACTTCATTTCGCGCCGGAGGTCTCGCTCTTTGGGGGAGCATCGGTCTCACAGCGGACGCCTACACTTCAGGAGCTCTATTGGGCAAGCGATTCAACATTTACTCCGGCGGCACGCCTGTGGCTGAGAAACGAACGCCATACCGTTATCGAAGTCGGGACGAGGTTTTCTTTCGGCGATTTTCTCTCGGGCTCAATCTCTGCCGATCACAGAATCATCCGCAACCCTGTTCTCGTCGACACCGTCGTTCCACCGGGGGCGGCGCCTTCCGGATATACCCTCGTCTTCACCCAGCCGTCGAGCCAGACGTACGACGGCCTGAACATTTCGATGCAGGTCGAGTATCGACATTTTGTTGCGCAGGGGAACGCCACGTACATGAAACAGCCGGACGATATCCGGGACGGACAGAAACTCACCCTTTTTCCCGCGCTCTATCTGGACGGTTCGGTCTACTACAGGAACATTCTCGCCAACGGAAAGCTGGAGTTGAAGGTCGGTTTTAGAGGGAGATATGTCTCTGAACAAACCGGTGAGGGTCCGCTCGATGAATCGGGGCTTTTCGTCCCATACACTCTCCTCACCTCGTTTGGCCCGAGTGGAACTGCAGACTTTTTTGTCATCGGCAAGCTTGGCGACGCCTATCTTCATCTCATCTGGGAAAACCTCTCCGGAACGCAGTATCTCCTCACTCCATTTTACCCGATGTATGACCGAAACGTGAGGCTGGGAGTATCCTGGGAATTCTGGAACTGAGGACGCATGGAGTCAAGGAAGATTATTTCGGTATTCGGCAGCTCACGGCCCATGGAGGGGGAAAAACATTATGAAGAGGCGCGGAGTCTCGGCAAGGCGCTGGCGGAGAAGGGCTTCACCGTGGTCAACGGTGGGTACGGCGGAACGATGGAGGCCTCCGCTCGGGGAGCGAAGGAGCACGGGGGAAAAACGATCGGAGTTGTGAGCCGGTTCTTCGGGAAGGAAGCCAACCGATGGATCGACAGGAAGGTCGAAGTCGGCTCGCTTGTCGACCGGCTCATGGAGCTCGTCTCACTGGCCGACGGCTACGTTATCCTCAAGGGAGGCACCGGGACGCTCCTCGAGCTTGCGAGCGTGTGGGAGTTCATGAACAAGAGCGTGATCGAAGAAAAGCCGGTCGTTGTGCTCGGTCCTTCCTGGAACGGAGTTCTCGAATCGCTTAACCGTGAACTGGAGTTCGAGGGGAAAGAGGCCTGCACGAGGTTCATCACCGTCGTTCCAACTCCGGAAGAGGCGGCATCATTCCTGGCCGCCCGGCTTCACAAGAACTTACCATAGACTCCTCCGCTCCTTCCCGCCCGTCCTCAATCCCTCCCCATCTCCCTCGGAACAATGTTCAGGAGCAATTTCTTTTCCATCCGGAGGATGGTGAGGGCTGCGGTTTTGCCGATGAGTTCCTGGGTGAGAAGCCGGTGGAGGTCGTCGATGCTTTCGATCCTGGAACCGTCCATCTCGACAATGACATCTCCCACCAAGAGTCCCGCCTCGTGAGCCGATCCTCCTTTCTCAACGCTCGCGACCATGACACCGCGAGATCCGTTCAGACCATGAGCCCTCACCGCGGAGCGGGAGATATCGAGGACCTGCCCGCCGATTCCAAGGTACGAGCGGACGACCCGCCCATGCTGCATCAATTGACCGGCGATACTCTTCGCGGTGTTAATGGGAATCGAAAAGCAGATACCTTGCGCCCACGGGATGAGTGCCGTATTGATGCCGACGACTTCCGAGCGGGAATTGACGAGCGGTCCCCCTGAATTACCGGGGTTCAGGGCAGCGTCGGTCTGGATCACGTTGTCGATGAGGCGACCACCACCGACCCGGAGCGAACGACCGAGGGCGCTGACGACTCCGGCGGTCACCGTCGCCTGAAATCCGAACGGGTTCCCGAGGGCGATGACGAGCTGGCCGATCCGGATCGCCTGCGAATTTCCTAGCGTGGCTGACGGGAGATCCTGCCCGTCGACGCGAACGATCGCAAGGTCCGTGAATGGGTCGTCCCCGATGAGCTCGCCTTTCAGCTCCCTTCCGTCCGCGAGAATGACGTCGATCGTCGCGGCCCCGTGAATGACGTGACTGTTCGTGAGAATGAATCCGTCGGGGGTGAAGATCACTCCCGAACCGCTTCCCGTCGGGCCCCGTTGCCCGTCGTTCTCATTTCTCCTTCGGCCGCCGCTCCCCCGCCGTGGAGTCGAGTGGTGTGTGACGTCGATTTTCACAACCGAAGGCGAGACTTTTTCGACCACGCTGGTGACCGCCGCCGAGTAGGCGTCGAGCAAACCCGCGTCATCATCATGCCCGGCCGCCGATGCCGGCGAGCCCAGGCTGACAAAGTTTCTCGTTGACAACGGATAAATATGCGTCATATCATCCTCCTCTCAATCCAGCTTCACATCTGTTCGACTTCTTTTCTCCGACTGCTTTTCTGCCGCGAGCTCGTATGAGCGGCGCAGGAGCGCGATCGCATCGGCGACACTTCCATCCCTTCCGATCTCGAAACTCACCCAGCCGCTCTGAGGAAGGATGTGATGGGGGGAAGCTTTTCGGGCGGCCACGAGTTCTTCCCTTACTTTTTTCGGGAAGGGAATGTCGACGAGCATATCACCGTGGAGATGGCCAAGTTCGCGCTTGCCCAGCCTGAACTCTATCCCTCCGAACCGGTGAGGTGCCACCGTCACTCCTTCCCATCCGGAAACGCTCTGCCGAATCACCTCCCGGGCTCCTTCAACACGACCCATGTCACGCTCCTACGCTGCGGGTTGATCCTTTTTTGTGTGAAGATCTTCGGGAGACCACCCGCACCTTCGCCGCCATTCCTCCCGGAATTTTTCCTTCTCTTCCGGAGTCATCGCCGCGAGCTTTTCTTCGAACTTATGTTTCCAGCGATCATGCCTCCAGCCGTGGGAGTGTCCCCACGGACCCCAACCCCGGAGAAGGATATGGGCGAGCACGAGCAGACCGAGAGCCTGCCAGAAGGTAACGACCGGGCCGTGGAAGATATCCGGTATGAGCACATTCCAGAGCACCATGACCAGCAGACTCAGCACCGCCAGGCCCACAACCATCACTGCCGCAAATTTCGCGACCCGCAACATCCACCAGGACTTCATGATTAATGATCCTCCTTATAGGTTTTCCATTTCCGAATATAGTTCCTGCAGTTCACCGCGCAGGTACTGCACGGCGTATCGTTTCCTTGAAAGGAGAGTATTGATCGGCTCTCCGGTGATCTCAGCGATCTCCTTGAAGCTCCTTCCCTCCAATTCATGCATCACGAAGACATCCTTCTGCTCCTCGGGGAGATCGTCGAGCGCCTCCGCGAGTTCCGTCCAGACCAGCGATCGCGCGTAGACCTCATCCGGCTTCTGTCTCGGGTCGAACAGGATCTCCTCCAGGTTCAGCGGAGAATCCGGGTCACCTGCGGCAGCGGGGAGCGATTCCGGCCGCCGCTTGCGATACCAATCGATGATCTTGTTTCGCGCCACGGTAAAGAGCCACGAGGTGAGTTTTTCGATCGGCTCCGTGACGGAATAGCTCGTCACAAGTTGATAGAACACATCCTGCAGGATATCTTCCGCGTCGGACTGGTTTCGTACACGCCTGCGAATGAAGTCGAGCAGACGTTTCCGCTCCGACCGCATCGTGCGGTCGAGCTCTAACGCGGTTTCTTTCGTTATTGTCAGGGCTTCCGACACCGTGTCCTCGTTTACATCCATAGACGTAGAACAAAGGGGAATATTGTATTGTTCGCCGTGAAAGGAAAGGCGGTGTGTCCGGAAAGAGGGCTCGGAAGGGGCCTGTTTCGGGCCTAATTCTCCCGCGGGGACTCTGTTTTTTTGCCGTGCATGAGACGCTCGATGTCGGCTATTTCCCTCGGAGCTTCGTCGGTGAGATTCACATTCCCCTCCTGCGTGATGAGGATGTCGTCCTCAATCCTCACCCCGATGTTGAAATACTTTCGGTCTACTCCCTGCGCCTCCTCGGGGATATAAATTCCCGGCTCAACTGTCACGATCATACCGGGCTCCAGCACGGAAGCGTTGATGTCATGAACATCGAGCCCCACCGCATGACCGAGACCGTGGGGGAAGAACCTGCGCAGTTCACCCATGCTCTTTTCCTTGATAATCCCCAACGCAAAGAGACCCTCCCTAAGGATTGAATCCGCTTTCGCTGTGACATCACGCCAGTGCGCGCCCGGCTTCATCAAAGCGATAGCCCCTTTCTGAGCATCGAGGACCAGTTGATAGATTTCACCCTGAGCAGGACTGAAGGTCCCGTCCGCGGGGTATGTGCGCGTGAGGTCGCTCGCGTAGTAATGATACTCGGCACCGCAATCCGCAAGGACAAGATCGCCCTCCGCGATTGGACGTCTGTTGGATTCATAGTGGAGAACGATGGAGTTTTCCGCCGCTCCAACGATGCAAGGGTACGCGTTCGCCTCTGATCCCATCGAGCGGAAGACGTACTCGTACTCCGCCTGGATTTGGTACTCAGTCATTCCGGGCGTACACGCGGTCATCGCACGACGGTGCGCCATCGCGCTGATGTGGGCGGCCTTCGTGATAAGGGCGATTTCACTCGAATCCTTGATCGACCTCATCCGGTCGATGATTGGCGTGGGGTTGGACGGTTCACGGTGAGACCCTTGCGAAGCGAGCGAATCAAGCTTGTCCCGCAAAGGAGTGAGCTCGCTTCCAGCTCCGCACTCCGCGGCTGGAATCTGGGCCACATAGAGGACCGTCGGCTTTCCGGGAGGCACGATTACCGGGAGCAAGCCCGCAAGCCGGTCATTCACCAACGCCGCTTCGACTCCGCAGAGAGCCATCGCTCCATCCGGACCAAATCTCCGCCCGGTCCACTGCTCCCACTTCTTGTCCCTCGGTTGGACGAAGAGGATTTCGTGGACCGTGTCGACCCTTGCGGTGTCCGTCGGACTGGGAAGTAGGATGCCCCTTCCGCTGAGAACAAGAACGGCGTGCGGCTCCTTGAACCCGGTAAGATAATAGAAGTTGTCGTCCTGCCGATAGGGATAATCGCCATCTCCATTCCGGCTTTTCTCGATCGCGGAAACGAAGAAGGCGACGGAACTGTCCCCCAGCTTCCTGAGTAGCTGCTGTCGCCGCGCCTTATAGACGCCAGGGGCAATATCGTCCTTATCATAAAGCAGGTACCGAAGATCCTGACAAAGTGCCGGGATCGTGAAGACGAGCGAGACAGCGACGGCAAAAAAGAAAAGTCTCAATCTCATACCTACCTCCCGCCCTTTCTGGATTTTCGGAAGGAGGGGCGTGCCGTCTCCCTCGATCCCCCCTGGACCAACTCGAAGGAATGATCGATCATGCCGTAGACCTCTTCCGGAGGGAGCGAACCGTCGAGCGTCACCGTGTTCCAATGCCGTTTGTTCATGTGATATCCCGGTGTGACGGCCGGGTACTGTTCACGAAGCTCTATTGCACGTTCCGGGTCGCACTTCAGGTTGATGCTGAGGGGATGGGTGTCGGTACTGATGAGGATGAACATCTTCCCCGACACTTTATAGACCATGGAGGTCTCATCGAACGGAAATTCCTCGCGGACCCCTTTTCCTTTCTTCCGGCAGTAGGTGCGCAGGGACTCGAGGTCGAGGTTCATAGAACTCTCAGTAATTGTCTTTGGATTTCGGATCGGTCAGAAAGAAAAACGCCGTTGTCGGGAAATCCCAATCCCGCAACGGCGATTCCTGTCGTCAGGAGACGGTTACAACTGGGGAGCGAACGAGACTCCGAACGCGACGGAAGTAACGTACCGTAGCGAGGTCGAGTATCCGTTGATGACGTTCGGGAAGCCGGCCATATAACGTGCTTCGACGAAGCCCGCAAAGGACCTGCTCACGGCGACTTCGACTCCTCCCCGGGCCGTCGGGGCGAGCGATGCTGCGAACCCCTGGTTCATTTGCCAGGTCACCGCCTCAATACCAGCGCCGATATAGGGACGAACTTTCCCGTCGGAAAAATAGTAGATCGCCTCCGGACCAAAGTATCCGAGACCGAAACGAAGGTCAAAACGGGGAGCGGAATAATCGTTGAACCCGTACGGGGAGGTATCTCCGTAGTAGCCGCCGTACTCGGCCGACGGTGTCTGTGAGTCTACAGACGAGTTGTAGAAGACGACGCCTGCATTGAGCTCAATCCGCAAGCGGGAGATTCTTTCAACGGTGGCCCGAAGGTCAATATTGTACCCCTGTCTCGCGACACCGTCGATCTCGAAACCGGAGATCCCCGAAACCAATGAAAGGTCTGATCGGCCACGAAACTCATCATCAGCCCGCATGCTCGAGGACATCTGGGATCGAACCTGTTCGTCCCCGGTCGGGTACCATCCCTGGGCGAGGGCCTTCGAGCCGAGAAGCATCAATCCAACGACTAGGATCTTTTTCATCTCTGCAATCCTTCCCTTTACTCTACTAAGGCAAAGATACTGAACCTCCGAACCGCTGTCAAGTGAGGCGAAAAGAGGGGGTAGTGCTGCACTACTGGATGCACGCTGAAAATCCGCGGATATCGCAACGCCATCATGACGAGTGCTGAGCTACGGCATCCCCAAACATTCTTGTCGGTCCCGAAGAAATCCATTTCGGAGAACCCGTCTGCGGCGATCCCAAAGCGCCCAGTCGGCAACACCACCGGGAAAAGTGGGAACCTCGTTCTGCGCCGAAAAGGAGATTTTCATTCACTACAAAGATCAACGATTTCCTATCATAGCGCATCCCCCCGAAGATCGCGAATTCTCTTCCGCGCCTGTTCGAGGTAGAGGGAATTCGGGTAGGTCGAGAGAAGCTCCTCGTACGAGTGGATTGCGCTGGCCTTGTCCTTCACGTCGACCTCATAAATCGAGCCTATTTCAAACTGAGCCCTGTCCCTGAATATGCTCTTGGGGTAATCCTTCAGAAGTCGCCGGTAGATCGAAAGAGCGTCGATGTACTGTTTGAGGGCAACCGAGAGGCTCCCCTGTTTGAGGAGCGCCTTGTCGGCCAACGGTGCGTCCGGGTTGGCGTCGACGATCGATCCGAAGAGAGCTAGCGACTCCGAGAGTTTGCCCTGGCGCTGGAGCAGCTCGCCTTTCGCGTACTGTTTCAGGGCATCCGCCGCGCTCACCTCGTTGTCTTGGATGAGCTGAACGAGGAGAAGGGCGTCGTTTGTCTCGTCGTCGGAGGGAGACTGGGCGATTTGCAGGAGAGCGGAGGCGGCCGTGTCAAATTCCCCCCGGAAGTACTGAATCTCGGCGATATGGAACCTGGCGGTGGTCCTCTCCTGCGGAGAGGCGAAAGGAGAGGCGATGATGCCATGGTAACGGAAAATCGCCCTCTCAAGCGTCGCGCGTGCGACGTCGATCTCGCCGGCCGTCGCAAGGAGCACGGGCGTCAGAGCCCTGGCGATCGGCAGAGTGACGATGGAATCGATGATCCGCTCAGCGGCGCTAAGGTCGGAGTATCGCCTGAAGTAGATGAGCGATGCATGGTACAGCGCATTGACGCTCATCTCCGAATTCGGGTACTCTTGTGCCAACGAAAGGAAGAGTTTGAGGGGAGCGTCATGACCGAATTCAGTCTCCGAGGGAGGTCCCGTTTGAGCCGAGCTGCCTGTATCCGCTTGCGACGGCTCACCGGTCAGTTCCTCAACGGCTTTCGCATAGCCAAATTTGGCGGCGGGTAATTGCGGCATCGAAGAGTAATGTTCGATGTCGAAGCGAAACCCCTCGGCGGCGACCTTGTATGCCTTTTCATGGAATGCCCGTTCGGAGAAGGCAAGAATTTCGGCTCCGCCGGCGTTCGTCGCTCCGTCAAGCTCCCTGGCAACGCGGAGTCCGCGGGAAAAATCCTTGCCCTCCATGGTGAGCCAGAGGAGGAGACGCTGGAAGACGATGGGACTCGATCCGCTCTTTGCCGCCTCCTCAACGACCGCCGTTGCGGCCGCCAGCCCTTCGTTCTTCGATGTGAACGAGGCAAGCCGCGATTCCACAAGGCCCAGCTGGCGTTCATCGAGCGAAAGGAACGCAAGATACTCGCGAGTTGCGTTTGCGTAGTCAAGAAGCATCGAGTAGAGGGTCGCCAGTTCCCCGCAGAAAAGAGTGGCATTTCCGATCTCGTGTCTCCCCTTCAGGTAGGTGGCGATCGATTTGTCGAAGAGGCGATTTTCGGATTCGGAAGTTGCGACCGCGGAATAGGCCCCGATATTCTTCGGCATAAGATCGATGGCGCTCTGCCAGACCGAATCTCCCCTCGCCTCATCTCCCGATTTGCAGTAAATCGACCCGAGCTCGACAATAACGCCGATATCGGAAGGTTGGAGGGCAAGCCGCCGCCGGCTCAACGCGATAGCTCCGGCGTAATTCTTGAGCTCCGTATAGCAGCGCCTAAGTCCGTCAAAATAGATGAAGTTCGCCGAGTCGGAGCGCACGAGGTCCTCGTAGATCCTCGTCGCACGCTCATAGTCCCCCGCTTGCTCAAAGGATTGGGCGAGACGAAATCGATTTTGTGCTTCTTGTGCAGGAAGGGGGAGCTGCGCACGGAGGATCGTCGCGAGGAATATCAAAGGAAGGATGCGTACAAGAAGCCTGCTCATCGGAGCCGTTCTCCTCGTGGGTCTCAGGGCCGGGACGCCGTTCCGTGGCGGCGCGCGGAGTTGAGGGTATTCATCATCAGCATCGCAATGGTCATGGGGCCGATCCCGCCCGGGACGGGGGTGATAGCCCCGGCAACGTCTTTCACCGACTCGAAGTCCACATCCCCCACGACGCGATAACCGCTCTTCTTCGAGCTATCGGGGACACGGTTGATCCCGACATCGATGACGACCGCTCCCGGCTTCACCATCGAAGCGTTGACCGCACCGGGTTTCCCGATCGCGACGATAAGGATGTCCGCTTGTCGGGAGTACGCGCCAAGGTCGGCCGCGGCCGTGTGGGCGATCGTGACAATCGCGTTGGACCATTCCCTCTTTTGGAGGAGAATATTCGCGATCGGCTTCCCGACAATATTGCTTCTCCCAAGAACAACGACATGTTTCCCCGACGGATTGATCTCGCTCCGCCGCATCAGCTCCCAGATCCCGGCCGGTGTGCACGGCAGGTTGGTGTCGACCCCCAGCACCATTTTCCCGAGCGTTACGGGATGGAATCCGTCCACGTCTTTTTCCGGGGAGATCGCCTCGATCACCCTCATCTCATCAATATGTTTCGGCAGGGGAAGCTGGACAAGGACGCCGTGGACGTCGCTGTCGAGGTTGAAGGCATGGATCATCCTCAGTAGCTCCGCCTCTTTGATCGTGGCCGGCACTTGCTCCGTGATGGAGTAGAAACCGAGCTCTTCGCAGGCCTTTCCCTTGCTCTTGACGTAGGAGACCGATGCGGGATTTTCTCCGACGAGAATGAACGCGAGACCGGGAACAATGCCGCTCTCCGCCTTCAGGCGACGCGCGGACTCTCCCACCTCGGCCCGTATGGTCTCCGCGATGCCTTTGCCGTCAATGATCGTCGCTGCCATCTGTCTTGTTCGGTTGGGAATTTCATTCGTTCGATCGTGTGGAATGGCCGTGCTTTTTCCCTTCGAAGGGGAGAGGCGAACGACCGCTAAAACTTCGGGAAAATGACCTGCTCGATCGAGAGCGCCTTCCCTGTTTCCGCCTCTACACTTATGACGACCGCACAGAGATGGACGTCGTTGACGGCGGTCTCGTACTTATGCGGAGTCTGCTTCAAAAAGCGGGAAACGGCCTGTTCTTTCTTCATCCCGATGACCGAATCGTAAGGCCCGGACATTCCCACATCGGTGATGAAAGCCGTCCCTCTCGGGAGGATCCGTGCGTCCGCAGTGGGGGTGTGAGTGTGGGTCCCGACCACCGCGCTCACGCGCCCGTCGACGTACCATCCGAGCGCCATCTTTTCCGCGGTCGCTTCGGCATGAAAGTCGACGATGCAGATTTTGGTCTGTTCATTGACTTTCGAGACGGCCCAATCGATCGTCTTGAACGGGTCGTCGATCGGCTGCATGTAAGTCCTTCCCTGGAGGTTGATGACGCCGATCTTTGTTGACTCGTTGAGATCGAAGACAACAAATCCGTTTCCGCCGTTTTCCCTCGGGTAATTGAGGGGACGGAGAATATACTTGTTGCCTCCCAGCACCTTCCTCGAATCCCACCTGTCCCAGACGTGGTTCCCCGAGGTGATGACATGGACTCCGAGACCGAAGACTTTTTTCGAGTCCTCTTCGGAGATCCCTTTCCCATCCGTGAGGTTCTCTCCGTTCGCGATGCAGAAATCGATCCGGTGTTTTTCGATGAGACTCTTGAAGAGCGTCGTCGTCATCTCCAGCCCGGGCTGGCCGATGATGTCGCCGATGAAGAGAATGTTCAGTGTCGTTGCCAAGGGTTCGTTGAGTGAGAGTTCGTGAAGCAGGGAATGGCGCTCAAGGAATATACGAAGATTTTCCGGGGGAGCAAAGGCGAAGGCCCGGCGGGCATAGCCGCCGGCGTACATAGAAAGGCAGGACAGGTTCGACGCCTGCCCTGCCTCCGCGTACCGCGTTACACTTCGGGCTGGAAGTTCGCCACTTCCTCTACGATCGTATCGACGATCTCGTTTTCTTTGACCCTCTTCACCATGACTCCCTTGCGGTACAGGATCGCCACCCCTTTGCCGGCCGCAATTCCGATGTCGGCTTCGCTCGCCTCCCCCGGGCCATTCACGACGCAGCCGAGAACGGCCACCTTCACCGGCTTCTTCACGCCATGCAGCTTCTCCTCCAACTGGCCCATGATGCTGAAGAGGTCGACCTCGATCCGCCCGCAGGTCGGGCAGGCGATGAGCTCGACGTTTCGTGTCGCCAGGCCGAGAGAACGTAAAATCTCCTTCCCCACCTCCACCTCTTTGACAGGCTCGTCGGTAAGCGATACGCGGATGGTGTCGCCGATTCCTTCCGAGAGGAGAGTTCCGATCCCGACCGCGGACTTGATGGTCCCGACCCGGGTGAGGCCCGCCTCTGTCACACCGAGGTGGAGTGGAATATCGGTGCGCGCGGCGACAAGACGATAGGCTTCGATCATGAGCCGCACGTCGGTGGATTTTACCGAGATGATCACGTCGCGGAAATTGAACTCATCACAGATTGAGACGTGGCGCATCGCGCTTTCATAAAGCGCTTCGGCGGTCGGGTAGCCGTGCTTTTCCAGGATATCTTCTTCGAGCGACCCCGAATTTACCCCGATACGAATGGGGATGCCCTTGTCTTTGGCCGCCGTCAAAACCTCACGAATCCTCTCTTTGGAGCCGATGTTTCCGGGGTTGATGCGCACTTTCGCGACCCCTGCGGCAATCGCCTTGAGGGCAAAGACGTGGTTGAAGTGAATATCCGCGACGATCGGCACGGGGGATTGTTTCACGATCGCGGCCATGGCGTCGGCCGCTTCCTTGTCGTTCACCGTTACCCGGACGATGTCGCAGCCGGCATCCGCCGCCGCCACAATTTGAGCCACGGTCGCGGCAACGTCGTCGGTCTTCGTTTTCGTCATCGTCTGGACAGAGATGGGGGCTCCGCCTCCCACCCTGACGCCTCCGATATTCACCTGGCGGGTCTTCCGCCGCACACCGACACGGTAGTGCTCGTGGGCAGTCTCTTTCACCGCCGGTTGTTCAAGGATCGGCAACAGTGGTTCCATTCTTCTCCCGGAAAGTTAGTTCAGCTTCTTGCTCGCTTCGAAGAGCATTTTTTTCTCTTCCTCGCTCAAGCTCTGGTATCCGGCTTTGCTGATCTTGTCGAGGATTTCGTCGATTCTCTGTTGGGTCACCTGGGCCTCCTCTTTGCGCTGATGGTCGTTGATGTCATAGACCTGCGCCTCGGTGACATTTTCGTATTGTGTCGGAGCCCGTCGTGGGGTATTCCATCCCGTAAAGAGGTTCGATTGACGCCGCGGGACACGGAATCCCGAGAACCTGTATCCGTCCGCCAGCAAATAGATCAGGCCCACCACCGCACCGCCGATGTGGGCGAAGTGGGCGATGCCGTCGGTGCTGCTGACGGAGACGAATTCGATGACCATGTAGAGAGCGACGAAGTACTTTGCCTTCAGTGGAACAAAGAAGTAGACGAAGATGAGCCGGTCGGGGAACATCAGTCCAAAGGCGAGCAGAACGCCGTAGATCGCCCCGGATGCGCCGATCGTCGGCCCGACGGTCGTGAAGAGAGGAGCGATGAGGATGTTTGAGATCCCTGCACCGACTCCGCAGATGAGGTAATAGATGAAAAACTTCCGCGAACCCCAGGTATTCTCCAGCTCCATCCCGAACATCCAGAGAGCGAGCATGTTGAAGAAAAGATGGCTGAGTCCCGCGTGCATGAACAGGTAGGTAAACAACTGCCAGATTTCGAACCCCTGGCCGAGCGGCATGAGAGCAAACCACTCGTTGAACACCATGTAAAGCGACACGTCGCCGATATGAAAATTCCCCAGGAACATGATTCCCAGGAACACCCCGATGTTTGAGATCAGGAGCGCCTTGATCACCGGCGGAAAAAAGCTGAACCCGCCGAAGAAGCTCGGACGATAATAATTGCCGTATTGGTTGCGATTATAGGCCATTGGTTGGGAGAGCGTTTCCTTTTGTAATATAAACGACCCGCGGCTGAGAGGCAAATGGAGCTGGGTCTACGCGTGCCCCTGGGGAGAGATGCCTCCTCAACGTAGACGAGGGAACCGGCCCCGGGGTTCCGGTTTGCGGCGATGGAATCGGATCCTTCGGCTCTCACCAAAAGAACTCCTGCCCGACCTCGAACAGTGAGATCGGGCAGGAGCAAGTTTTAGCCGGGAGGATCGTTCGCGTGAAGTGCGGCAGGATCCTACTTCTTATCGGTCAATGCAGCCACACCGGGGAGAACCTTCCCTTCCAGAAACTCAAGCGACGCTCCGCCGCCGGTGGAGACATGCGTGACAGACTTTGTGAGGCCGGCCTGAGCGAGTGCGGCCGCGGAGTCCCCGCCACCCACAATCGTTGTCGTCCCTCTTTTCGTTGCTTCCACCAACGCACCGCCGATCGCGTTCGTTCCGACCGCGAAATTCGGGAACTCGAAAACACCCATCGGACCGTTCCAGACAACCGTTTTGGATTCCCTGATCTCTCCCGAGAAAAGTTCGACCGTTGCCGGGCCAATATCGAGCGCATGCCAATCGGCCGGGATCTTATCCTTGGCGACGATCTTCTTCTCCGCATCATTCTTGAATTCACTCGCGACGACGCAATCGACCGGGAGAAGAAGTTTCACCGATTTCTTTTTTACCTCCTCAAGGATCTGGCGTGCGAGATCGACCTTGTCCGCCTCGAGAAGCGACTTGCCGATCTCGAGCCCCTGGGCCTTGAAAAAGGTGAAGGTCATCCCGCCGCCGATGATGAGGGTGTCGACCTTTGCCATGAGATTTTGGATGACGTCGATCTTGCCGGAGATCTTCGCCCCGCCGAGGATTGCCGTAAACGGCCGGACCGGTTTCTCGACGGCGGCACCGAGATACGCAAGCTCCTTTTGCATGAGGAGACCCGCCACGGAGACCGGCAGGAATTTCGTAACACCTTCGGTGGAGGCGTGTGCACGGTGAGCGCTGCCGAATGCGTCGTTGACGTAGAGATCGCCAAGCTTCGCAAGCGACTTCGCGAACCCCGGATCGTTCGCCTCTTCCTCGTTGTGATACCGGAGGTTTTCGAGAAGGAGGCACTCACCGTCCTTCATCGCCGCGGCCGCCGTCTCGGCCGGCGCCCCGATGCAATCCGCGGCGAAAGCGACTTTCTTTCCGAGGAGCTGCTCAAGCCGCGCCGCGACCGGTTTCAGGCTGAACTCCGGTTTCGGCTTCCCCTTTGGGCGGCCGAGATGGCTCATGAGAATCGCTCTTCCGCCGGCGGAGAGGATTTTCCTGATCGTGGGGAGAGATTCGACGATGCGGGTATCGTCGGTGATATTCTGCTTGTCGTCGAGGGGAACGTTGAAGTCGACGCGGACGAGAACCCGCTTTCCGCGCACGTCGATATCATTGACAGTCATCTTGTTCATGATCGTAGTCGTCCGGATAATGTAAGTGAGAGGGAATTTGTCTGACCGCTGCACCTGGGGAAAAGAAACAAAAGGGCTGAACTCGTGCCACGAGCTTCAGCCCTTGTTCAATACACCAACCTTGCCGCTACTTCGCGAGACCCGCCATCTTCTTCAAGAGGTCGACGACTCTCGTCGAATAACCCCACTCGTTGTCGTACCAGGAGACCACCTTGAAAAACCTCTTCTCCCCCTTCAGATTGTTCTGGAGGGTCGCGAGAGAATCGTAGATCGAGGACCGATCGTCGTGGATGAAGTCGCTCGAAACGACCTCTTCCTTGCAATATCCCAGAATGCCCTTGAGGTACGTCTCGGCGGCCTTCTTCATGAGACCGTCGATTTCCTCGATCGAGGTATCCCTCGTTGCGCGGAACGTGAGGTCGATGACCGAGACATCGGCGGTGGGAACTCTGAAAGACATGCCGGTGAGTTTTCCCTTCGTCGCGGGGAGCACTTCGCCTACCGCCTTCGCCGCGCCCGTCGTCGACGGGATAATATTGATCGCCGCCGCCCTGCCGCCTCTCCAGTCCTTTTTCGAAGGACCGTCGACGGTCTTCTGGGTGGCCGTGTAGGAGTGGATCGTCGTCATGAGACCCGTCTCGATGCCGATCCCTTCCTTAAGGAGAACATGGACGACCGGGGCGAGACAATTGGTCGTGCACGAGGCGTTCGAGACAATCGTATGCTTCGCGGGGTCGTACTCGTTGTCGTTCACTCCCATAACGAACGTCTTCACTTCGCCCTTCGCGGGAGCAGAGATGAGCACTTTCTTCGCGCCGGCGGCGAGATGTCCCTTCGCCTTCTCTGAATCCGTGAAGAGGCCTGTCGATTCGATGACGATCTCGACGCCAAGGTCTTTCCACGGAAGCTGTGAGGGATCCTTCTGCGCGAGAACGCACTTGATCTTGTGGCCATTGACGACGAGGACATCGTCCGCTTCCAAGGAGGGGTTGCTCTTCTCGCTTCCGAGCGTGCCCCGGAAATGGCCGTGAATCGAGTCGTATTTCAGCTGATACGCGAAGTACTTTGCGTCGGTTGTAACGTCGACGACGGCAACGACGTCGATCTCTTTTCCGAGCAATCCCTTATCCGCGATAACATTGATAATCTGTCTTCCGATTCTTCCAAAGCCGTTAACACCTACTTTCACTGCCATTAGAACCTCCAAAAAGAAAAAATTCTCATCAGTGTGAATACGCGGGGAAGCCGCAATCGTTGGTACGCATGAAAAGGTACCAAGAAATCGGTGGAAAGTCAACTTGATGAGAAAGGAGACGGAATACGTAACACAGAATACAGAATACAGGAGACAGGAGGCAGGAGACAGTGAAGACAAAGAGCAAATGCAGAAGCCAGAGGGCAGGACGGGGTTTACTATACTCCCCGTTTTGTTCGCGAACATTTCGCGGACAGCCACACCGTGTTACTGCCGGGAGAATCACTGCCGAGGAAATGCGGAGGGCATGGATTTGCGGCAACAGAGGTCCATAAACCGGAAGCGGCCGGAGAACCGGCCGCTCAGCTCACTTACATGTAGCTGTTAAGAGCTTTCATGTAATTCGCCCGCTCGAGGGCGGACGGATTTGCCACAGATTTGTGACTCATACTCCCCCTCATCTGCTCGAGCGATTCGTATTCGCGTTCAATCATCCACTTCTGCGCGCCGTTGAGGATCTCGCCGATGCGCTTCGCACCATTGCGAAGGAGCGAGGAACAGACCATCGTTACGCTCGCTCCCGCCATCGTCAGCTTGATCACATCCTCTCCGGCATGGATGCCGGTCGTTGCGGCAAGATCCGCCTTGATCTTCTTGTAGAGAATCGCGATCCAACGAAGCGGCAGGCGGGTTGCCTCGGAGGTGCTCAGGACGACGCTCGGCTCGATCTCAAGCTCATCGAGGTTGATGTCCGGCTGATAGAACCTGTTGAAGAGGACCAAACCGTCGGCCCCGGCCTCGTCGAGACGCTTTGCCATATTGGCCATCGAGCTGAAGAACGGAGAGAGCTTCACGGCGACAGGGATCGTCACCATCGATTTCACCGAACGGAGGATGTCGATGTAGAGTTTCTCAACATCGCCGCCGGAGATTTCCGGGTCGGTCGAAATGTGATAGATGTTGAGCTCTATGGCATCCGCCCCCGCCTCCTGGATTTTTTTGGCATAGTCCACCCATCCGCCGACCGTGGAGCCGTTCAGACTTGCGATGACGGGGATGTCGACCGCTTTCTTGGTGTCCTGGATATGGCGGAGGTACTCCTCGGGACCGAGGAAATAGTCTTCCTTCTTCGGAAAGTACGAGATCGCCTCCGCGTGGCTCTCCGTTCCGTATGACAGGAAGTGGTCGAGCTCGTTCCTTTCATGCCGGATTTGCTCTTCGAAAAGCGAATAGAGCACAACCGCGGCGGCGCCGTAGTCTTCCATCGCTTTAATCCCCGAGACGGTCCTCGACATGGGAGAGGCGGAGGGAACGATCGGGTTCTTCAGTTTGAAGCCGAGATACGTCGTGGAGAGATCCATTGATTCCTCATCCTGAGTGGTGCATGGACGTTATATGCCGGGCGAAAGCCGCCGGGACGGCGCCCGCTCCTTCGATTACTTGTGTTCCTGGCCAGCTCCGCCGTCGAACTTCAGCGAGGCTAGCTGTTCGTAGTAGTGCCACCGAGACGTCACGTCTTCCTGCGCCAGCTTGATAAGGCGTTTGGCCTCTTCCGGCGCACTCTTCGTGAGCATCTTGTAGCGGATTTCCTTGTACGCATACTCTTCGAACCGCAGTTTCGGGCTCTTCGAATCGAGCTTGAAGGGATTCTGTCCTTTTTTCGCGAGTTCCGGGTTGTACCGGAAGAGGGGCCAGTGGGCCGAATCCACCGCGGCCTTCTGGCTCTCGAGTCCGTACTTCATGTTAATGCCGTGGGCGATGCAATGCGCGTAGGCGATGATAAGGGACGGACCGTTATACGCTTCGGCTTCGAGGAACGCCTTCACGGTCTGGAGGTCATTCGCGCCCATCGCCACCTGTGCAACATAAACATTGCCATACGTCATCGCGATGAGGCCGAGGTCCTTTTTCTTCAGCGGCTTCCCGCCGGCAGCGAATTTCGCCACCGCGCCCCGGGGTGTCGACTTCGACATCTGACCGCCGGTGTTGGAATAGACTTCGGTGTCGAGAACAAGGATGTTGACGTTGCGCCCGGAAGCGATGACATGGTCAAGCCCGCCGTACCCGATGTCGTAGGCCCAGCCGTCACCCCCCATGATCCACACGCTCCTCCGCACGAAATGGTCGGCAATCGCGAGGAGCTGCCGCGAGTCGGTCGAGCTCATCTCCTTGAGTTTACCCTTGAGGACTTCGACCCGACTCCTCTGCTCATAGATCTTCGCTTCGTCTGACTGATCGGCCGAAAGAATCGCGTTCGTCAGTTCTTCCCCCACAACCGGCGACAGCCTCTTGAGAATCTCCGTCGCAAATTCGGTCTGTTTGTCGATCGATAACCGGTACCCAAGTCCGAACTCCGCGTTGTCCTCGAAGAGCGAGTTCGACCACGCGGGACCGCGACCGTCGGCATTCTTCGTCCAGGGAGTCGTCGGAAGATTGCCGCCGTAAATTGACGAGCAACCGGTGGCGTTGGCGACGACGGTCCTTTCGCCGAACAACTGGGTGACGAGCTTGATGTAGGGAGTCTCTCCGCAGCCGGAGCAGGCGCCGGAAAACTCGAACAAGGGTTGAAGGAACTGCGACCCCTTGATCGTGTCGACCTTCGCCGTTCGCCGGTCGGCTTCGGGAAGTGTGAGGAAGAAATCCCAGTTCGCGCGTTCCTGCTCGCGAACGGGGGGTTGCGGCACCATGTTGAGCGCCTTGAGTTTCGTCTCCTGCTTGTTCTTCACGGGACAGACTTCGAAGCAGAGCTCACAGCCCGTGCAATCCTCCGGGGCAACCTGGATCGTGTAGCTCATGCCCTCGTACTCTTTGCCGCGGTACGGCGTGCTCTTGAAGGTTGCGGGTGCTCCCTTGAGAGCGGCCTTGTCGTAGACTTTGATGCGGATGCTCGCATGCGGACAGACCATCGCGCACTTGCCGCACTGAATGCAGATCGAATCGTCCCACGAGGGAATCTCGAGCGCGATGTTCCGTTTCTCCCATTGTGCCGTCCCGGTCGGATATGTTCCGTCTACCGGCATCGCGCTGACGGGGAGATCGTTTCCGTTCCCCTCGATGATCTTCGCCAGCACATCCTTGACGAAATCGGGGGCCGCTTTCGAGACGACCGGGGGCAGACCGATCACGCTCTCAGCTTTGGCGGGGACGTCGACCTTGAAGAGGTTGGCAAGTGTTTGATCGACGGCGTCGAAGTTCATCTTGACGATATCCTCCCCCTTCTTGCCGTACGTCTTTTTGATCGAGCGCTTGATCGCCCCGATCGCCTCGTCTTTCGGGAGGACGCCGGAGATCGCGAAGAAGCAGGTCTGCATGATCGTGTTGACTCTTCCGCCCATTCCTGTTTTCGCCGCGACTTCATACCCGTCGATGACGTAGAAGTTGAGTTTCTTTCTGATGATCCCCTCCTGCACCGGCCTCGGCAGTTTCGCCCAGACTTCGTCTTTCGGGTACTGGCTGTTGAGGAGGATCGTTCCGCCGTCGACGAGGTCCTTGAGGACGTCGTACTTTTCGAGGAAGATCCACTGATGGCATCCTACAAAATTTGCTTTGTCAATAAGATAAGACGACCGGATCGGCCGCGGCCCGAAGCGAAGGTGGGAGACGGTGGTCGTCCCGGATTTCTTGGAATCGTAGACGAAGTACCCCTGGGCGTAGTTGGGCGTATCCTCGCCGATGATCTTGATGGAGTTCTTGTTCGCGCCAACGGTCCCGTCCGATCCGAGGCCATAGAACATCGCCCGGACGACGTCGCGTTTCTCCGCCGTGAATGACGGGTCGTAGGGAAGACTCGTGTGAGAAACATCATCGTTGATCCCGACCGTGAAATGGTTCTTCGCGGTCTTCGACTTCAGCTCATCGTAGACGGCCGCAACCATCGCCGGCGTAAACTCCTTGGAAGAAAGACCATACCGGCCGCCGATGATCTTCGGAAACGCCGCAAACGGGGCTGTTCCATTCGCCATCGCTTCGCCGATGGAGGTCACGACGTCCTGATAGAGAGGCTCCCCGACTCCGCCTGGCTCCTTCGTCCGGTCGAGCACAGCGATCGCCTTGACGCTTTTCGGAAGCGCCATCACGAAATCCTTCACCGAGAAGGGTCGGAACAGATGGACCTTCACCACGCCGATCTTCTCTCCTTTTTCGAGAAGCGCCTCAACCGTTTCATGACATGCTTCCGCCCCGGAGCCCATGATGACAACGACGCGCTCCGCGTCGGGAGCTCCGAAATAGTCGAAAAGATGATACTGGCGGCCGACGAGTTTCGCGAACTTATCCATCACACCCTGCACGATCGCCGGACAGGCCGCATAGTACGGATTGACAGTTTCCCGCGACTGGAAGAACGTATCCGGATTCTGGGCTGTCCCCCGGAGAACGGGGGCTTCCGGCGTGAGAGCTCTCTGGCGGTGCTTGAAGACCAGCTCGTCATCGATCATCGCGCGGATGTCGTCGACGGTCAATTGTTCGATCTTCATCACTTCCGCCGAGGTCCTGAATCCGTCGAAGAAATGGACAAAGGGGACTCTCGCCTCGAGGGTGGCCGCCTGAGCCATGAGAGCGAAGTCCATCACCTCCTGGACTGAATGGGAAGCAAGGAGAGCGAAACCGGTCGAGCGAACCGACATCACGTCGCTCTGATCGCCGAAGATCGAAAGCGCCTGCGTTGCGAGGGACCGGGCGGAGACGTGGAAGACGGTCGACGTCAGCTCGCCGGCGATCTTGTACATGTTCGGAATCATCAGCAACAATCCCTGCGACGCGGTGAATGTCGTCGTCAGCGATCCGGTCTGGAGAGCGCCATGCACGGCTCCCGACGCTCCTCCTTCGCTCTGCAACTCTGCGACAAGAGGAACGGTGCCCCAAATATTCTTCTTCCCTTCCGCGGACCATTGATCGCACCATTCCCCCATCCCCGACGACGGAGTGATGGGATAGATTGCGATGACTTCATTCGTTTTGTGAGCAACGTACGCAGCAGCCTCGTTGCCGTCGATCGTGACCATTTGTCTTTTGTTCGATGGAGCTTCGCTAGCCATTGTTCCTAATCCTTTGAGGCAATGATAGGTGTGTGAGGAATCATCAACTGCCCCAAAAAATGCAAATATCGTGCTACTTTTCAGTCCGAAAAACGGACAAAAAAAGTGCGTGACGATTTTTATTTTCCATTTGTGGAAATGACCGAGAGGTGATTCTCAAAAGTGGGAAGCCAGGGCGAGGAACAAAACAGATCTGCTGCCGAGCATCGTGAGGAAGGAACTGCTTTACTCTGTAAGGTCCTCGTCGAGGAGTTGGCGGATTCGATCGAGGATGGCTTGAGGCACATACGGTTTTTGAAGTACATCTGCCGCCCCACGTTGAAGCATGTCGTCGCGCACCGAAGCATCGATGAACCCGCTCGCCAGGATCACTTTGAGCGATGGGTTCATTTCCCTGAGCCGTTGAAATACCTCCCACCCCCCGAGTTTCGGGAGTCCCATGTCGGACAAAACGAGCGCGACCGAATTCCGGTTTGCCCTGAACAATTCGATCGCTTCCTCACCGTCACGCGCGGCGAGCACGGTATAGCCCTCATCCTCAAACATCATTTTCAGCAGGTCGAGAAGCATCGCCTCGTCTTCGGCGATGAGGAGCGTCTCTTTGCCGCTCGTCACGTCCTCCTCCTTCTTTCAATCGTTTGGAACCGGACCTTCGTCAAAGTGCAGGTTGAGGATTATTCGATGGGAGTTACATTTGCCCGGCAGGCGGCCCCGCGGATGCTTGCGTTGATTTCGGCACTATACTCCAACTTGCTTGTGTAGCTGATCGAGGAGCAGCGAAGATTCGTAGACTTCGACATCCTTGATGGCGTTGTGGATGCGCTGAAGTGAGGCCTCAATCTGTTCAAAGGAGCGCACGTTCTGGGGCTCGGAAGGAGTGCGCTTCCGCAAGTCGTCCGCCGTCGACCCGATAATGGCGAGCGGATTGTTGATACTATCCTGCAGAAGCCGGATGACGCTTTTGAGAACCGAAGAGGCGATCGCCGATTTTTCGACTTCGGCAAGGATCTCCTTCCTGTTAAGATCTTCGACTTCGTATTTCTGCTTCATTGACTGCGCCCGTGCCACGACATAGACCACAAGCCACATCCAGAAGAGAGAATCGTACTGGAGGATAAAATCGAAAAGCGAGAGATGGGTGACCTCTGATTTTCTGAAGAAATTGAGGGTCGTAAAAAGATAGTATCCATAGATGCCCAAGACGGAAAAGACCAGCGGGTATTTGCTGATCCATTGCGACAACTTCCTCCAAATGGGCTCTGTTTTCATGCATTCTCCATGACGGTGTGAGTAGGTCCGCGTTCCATCAGCCGATCCTGCGACGCCGGTCGAGAGGATTGTGTGATCGCAATGGTACAGTTTTTTCCAACGAGACACAAACATCTTTTGAGCGAGGGACCTGCCTGATGCCGCCTGGAACCGGCATTTATCGCAACGCCGTCACGACGAATGTCGGAGTCGCGTCATCCCGAAGCTTTCTGTCGGGAACCCGTGCGCGAAGATCGGGGAAGTTTCGATCTGTAGTCCTATCATTGTTGGCGGGCTGTTCGAGGAATTGTTCCGGTCTTGTCTCCGCGCCGGGTGTATCATCCTTACACACTGCTTGCGTTCGGCTCGGCGGATGACACTCTGACACGCCTGCATTCTTCCGGAAGTGCCGTCAATTCGACAATTTGGAATTCCGGAGCCCGTGATGCAGATACGTCCCGCAAGTTTGCCAGTCGATCGACGCATGGAATCCGGACACGAAACCGAGAAGGTGGTATCCGGGATGCGGATCTCGCACAATGCCATCGCCCGCGAGGTTGACTCTCATCACGTGTCCGGTGTGATGCGGGAACTTGCTTCGGGCGAGGTCCCGTTGTACTTTTAAGCCGCCTCATCACTCCCCACTGATGCTTTCGCGTTCGTGGGAAACCGATTCACCTTGTTGCAGACTGCTTCCGCACACTAATCCAAAGGGATCGCAAAATGGTGACAAAGGAACCGATAGAGGCCGCGCTAACTTCTCATGGAGAATGGAAGAAACGGCTGTCGAATGCAATCGGGACGGGGATATCAGATTTCGACCCGGAGGCGCTGAGAAGAGACAAAGAGTGCGATTTCGGAAAATGGCTTCATGCCCTTCATCCGTCAGACACGGTCTCAGAAAATTACCGGAAGGTGAAGAGCCTCCATGCCAGCCTCCATACCGTGGCCGCAGAGACCCTTCAGCTCGCGGTGATCGGTAAGCGAGAGGAAGCTCGAAAGAGACTCGCACCCGGCGGCATCTATGCGCGCACGTACAATGCGTTCGACGCGGCGCTTCACGAGTGGATGACCAAACTCTGAAACCGGTCCCTGCAAAGGGAGACACAACGAATCGCAGATACCGGGAGAGTGCAGATCGTCCCGTGGTTGCTTCGGCCAAAACCGAGTGCAGGTCGGGTCATTCCTTCATACGAACGACCAGATCATTCACGGAGGGATTGTGTGCGCCCGCAAGGGGGGAAGGATTCAGGAATGGATGAATTGAAACCGACAGACGCTGCCGGAACCTGGGAACCGGAGAGAGCAATCCCCGCGACGCGGAGAGAGGTTCAACCGGCCCCCGGGATCTCTCAGGGTGGGAGCAACTACTTCAATGAGCGAAATCAGCGCGGCATCAATTCCTGCTGGACGTCATTGATCGTCCCGATGACAAGGGGGAAGTATCGGTCGAGAGGACAATCGAGCATGTTACGGACGTAGCATTGACCGGCGCCGGTCTGCTCCTCGCAATGTGCGCAGACCTCGCCGCGGAGGGCCGTGACGTAGTCCAGCACATTATCGCTGTGGGTCGTCTGAACAACATGGACGACGCGCGAAAAGTACTTCTTCAATCCGCAGTCGAACTGGGGGGAGAGACGGCAATTCCCGTGACGGTCCCCGTCGATACATTTCACACACACCTTCTGCTGGACGGCGTTCCAGTATTTGTCAAGCATGACTACCTCCTTCGAGTTAGGAAAGCCAATCGTCAAACTCCGTTTCCGGAATGTCGATTGGGAATGAATTGAAGTTTCTATTCCCATGGTCTTTTGCGCCGAATGCAAGGACGTGCGGCCGCGTGCTCCGCACGACCAACCGTGTGACGGCAAACGCGACGGTGAGAGCAACCGTCGCCGTCAGCGCAATCCATATCCCTTTTTTCATAACAATCCCCGCCTTTGAGTATTCAATTATTCCTTTGGCTTTGCCGGTGATGCTTGAGTCATAGAAGAACGTTTCCGGAACCCCGCGTGCTTCACGCCGCGGAAACAACGGCGCGCGCGGTCCAACAAACTCCCGATCCGTGCGGACGGATCACAGCCACACGTCCGTCGCGGAATCCTCGGCGACGGGGGCCGCTTTGGGATGCCGCGACTCGTCGAGAACCGCGGCCACTCCCTCCATCCTGGTATGGGCCTCCATCACCTTCTCTCGCACCTTTTCGATGTCGAGCGGAAAGTGCGGATGATCCCTGTACCAGTCGAGGACTTTTTCCATCTCCACTGTCAACACAAAGACCTGATTGCACTCCTTTGCAATCCAGTCGAATTTCTCTTTATTGATCTGGATGCAGTTCATTGTCGGTGTTCCTTCATCGTCATAGTGGTGTGTTACGTGTGCGATTGGTGCGCCCTGAATGTCTGCCGCGCCGCTTCGACCAGCTCATCATGGAACTGCGGATGCGCGACAGCGATGAGAGCGTCGGCCCGCTGGCGCATATTTTTGCCATGGAGGGAGGCGACGCCGAATTCGGTTACGACATAATGTACATCCGCCCTTGAGGTCACCACTCCGGCCCCGCGTGCAAGCTCGGGGACGATACGCGAAACGGCGCCGTTCTTCGCCGTCGCCGGGAGGGCAATGATCGGCTTCCCTCCCTTCGACGCCGCAGCCCCGCGGATGAAATCGACCTGTCCGCCGAAACCGCTGTAGATCGTCCTCCCGATCGAATCGGCACAGACCTGGCCGGTGATGTCGACCTGGATGGCCGAATTGATGGCAACCATCTTGTCGTTGCGGGAGATGATGAACGGGTTGTTTGTGTAGTCGCAGGGATGGAGCTCGAAGTACGGATTGTTGTGGACGTAGTCGTAGAGCTCCTTTGTTCCGAGAACGAAGGTCGCGATGAGCTTGCCCGGATGGAGGGTCTTTTTCTGGTTCGTGACGATCCCTTTGTCGATTGCCCTCACGACGCCGTCCGAAACCATTTCGGTGTGAACGCCAAGGTCTGACTTCCCGTCGAGGTTCGATAGCACCGCGTCCGGAATACCCCCGATGCCCAGCTGAAGCGTCGAGCCGTCCTCGATGAGCCCGGCGATGTGCGTGCCGATCTTCATCTCCACTTCGGATGAATCGTTCCCATGCTGGAGCGTGAGCAGGTCTTCCGAGCATTCCACGATCTTGTGGACCCGCGATACATGGATAAAGACGTCTCCGAGCGTTCGGGGCATCTTTTCGTTGACCTGGGCGACGACGATTTTCGCGCTTTCGGCGGCGGCCTTCGAAGCCGCGCACTCTACCCCAAGGCTCATGAAACCGTGTTCGTCCGGCTGGGAGAGATGAATGAACGCGACGTCGAGGGGAATGACGCCTTCCGTGAAAAGCGCGGGGATCTCCGAGAGATGTACCGGGACGGCGTCTCCGTTTCCCTCGGCGATGGCGCGCCGGTCGGCCGGGCCGACAAAGAGCGAGTTGTGCCGGAAATGGGATTCCATGCCGGGCTTCGAGAGGGGATCTTCTCCGAGAAGAAGCACATGATTGAGCTCGACATGGAGGAGATCGTCCTTCCGGGCCGCCATGGCGTTCATCGCGAGGAGCGGCGTTGCGGCGTTGCCGCTGAGAAAGATCCGATCCTCGGACTTGATCGCGGCAACCGCTTCCGCCATCGGCACAACTTTGGACTTGTATTGATCCAGCCAGCTCATTGTCGTGCTCAGTTTCGCGAGAGTTCTTTTGCGTCGGCCAGAAGTCTCAGGAGGTTGACTCCCTGGAGATCGAAAATCCTCGCAACGGATCCGTTCGTGCATTGGCCGCGGTACGTGCAGACTCCACGAGCGAATCCAGGGTGCGAGAGGATCGCGCGTTCCATGCCGACATCGGCTACCTGACGGAGATATGGTACCATGGCATTCGTAAGGGCAAGCGTTGCCGTCCGTCCGACCGAGGCCGTCATATTCGGCACGCAGTAGTGCACAATTCCGTGGCGGACAAAGACCGGATCGCTCAGCGAGGTGGGCCTGCTCGTCTCGACGCATCCCCCCTGATCGATCGAGAGGTCGACGATGACGGCACCGGGTTTCATCTTTTTCACCATCTCCTCGGTGACGAGATGCGGAGTCTTCTCTCCTTTCAGGAGGACGGCCCCGATGAGCGCGTCGGCATAGCCTACCGCCTTCGCGATATTGTACTCCGAAGCGATCGCCGTCGTGATGTTCCACTGGAGGAGCTGCTCTGCCTGGCGAAGCCTCGTAATATCCTTATCGATGAGCGTCACGGACGCTCCCATCCCGATCGCCGTACGGGCCGCGGTCTTGCCGACGGTGCCGGCTCCGAGAATCACGACGGATGCCGGGGGAATACCCGGAATGCTGCCAAGAAGGATCCCCCTCCCGCCTTCCTTCCCCTGGAGAAAATGGGCCGCAACCTGGACCGCCATCTGTCCGCCGATCTCGCTCATCACCTCGAGGACTGTGCAATCGCCCTGGTCGTTTTCAATGAGCTCATAGGCGACGGCGGTTACCTCCCGCCGGAGCAACGTCTCGAGGAGCTTGCGCTTTGAGATTGCGAGATGGAGAAAGGAGAAGATCGTCTGCCCCTTCGACATCATGAGCACTTCCTTCTCCGAGAGGGGCGAAATCTTCAGGACGATGTCGGAACGGTTGATCACCTCTTCCGAGCTGTACGCGGTTGTTCCCCCCGCCGCAATGTAGTCCTCGTCGTGGAAGAGGGCGGCAGCTCCTGCATGCTGTTCGACATGCACCGTGTGCCCCGAAAGAACGAGAGCCTGGACGCCGGCCGGAGAGAGCGCAACACGGCGCTCGAGAAGGCCGGTCTCTTTGAGGATGCCAATATTCATGACGCACGCACCTCCGGCGTTCCCTGTCGGGATCTTGTCCCCCGGCCGAACGCCGCGGATAGCCGCGGATTAATTCCCGCGGTCTTTAATCGCATCCATCGGGCAGACAGAGATCGCGCGCTCCACATCTTGTACTTCTTCGTTTCCCTCCGGTTGCCGATAGATGTAGTAGAAGCAAGCCGAATCGTCAAAGGTGAAACTATGGATTGCGTAGGACATGCAGAGGCCGCAGCCGTTGCAACTGTCCATCACATAAAACCTTCCGGGCACATTCTCGATGAATGGCTTGGGTGTCGATGCCGTCAGCATACTCACTCCATACATTGATTCTTCGCAATAGCCGTGGATTTCCTTGTCGCTCTACGCTTCCCGTTTTCGTTGAAGCATCGAGATGATGAGTCCAAGAAACAACAGGATCGCACCTGACCAGAGTAAATTCATACAAGGCTTGATGCTTGCCTCGACGATGAGCGTCTCCGTCTGCCGGACTTCCTGGCCGGGACGAATCACCTGGAGCGTCACCGTCGATTGGCTCGAACCCATCTGGATGTTCATGCCGACGAGCTGAACCTTCGCCCCGAGGAGTCGCGATTCGACGGGTTCGAAGACGGGGGCGCTTCGCTGATTGTAGACTGCCACAGGCGTGATCGTTTCCTTTCCTTTAGCCGAAGAAAGCTCGAGAACCGAGCCGACGGAAACTCCTGCACCGCTTGTCATCGCCTCCATGCCGTGATTTCCCATATCGAAGCGGACGAAGGTCGCCCGGACACCGTCGAGATCGACCGTTTCTCCTTTCTTAACCGTGACTTTCTCACCACCCTCACTCACCGAGCTGCTTCGGTCGAGAGAGATCGGGGAAAGGTAAAGGTCTTTGCTCAGGAACGAGCGGATGTCCGGATTGCGCAGTACCCCCTGTTCACCGAGGTCAAGCATCACCGGCGTGAGCAGGAAACTCGCCCCGTCCCGATCGACGTTTACGTCGTATCCCACCTTCTTTCCTTCCAAGGCATGCGAACCGGTGTAAGTAAGGGTGTAGCCGAACACCTTCTGGGGCGAATTGAGACCGAGGGCGAACTGCTGTTTGTGTCCGTACTTCCCGGAGGCCAGGACACCAAGGAAAAAGAGGGCGAGACCGATGTGCGCGACTTTGCCCCCCATCCACCGCGGATCTCCCTTTATGGTCTGGTATGCGACCTCGAGGTTGACGAAAAGGGCAAATGAGGAGGCGAAGCCGAAGAGAAGCATCATCGCATCCCTTGCCCCAAGCCAGAACATAATTCCTGCAACCACCAGCGCCGCAAGGATCCATTTCAGCGACCGCTGAAGAGCATGTGTTCCTTCTTCGTTCTCCCACCTCAGGAGAAGACTGTATCCCAGCAGAATTACCATCGCCACGGCAATCGGAAGGTTCATCGTGTCGTAGAATGAACCTTCGACCGTGGTCTTCGAGAATATGGGGAGGCTTGTTCCGAAGAGGACGACGACCGCGGAGGCGAGGAGGGCGAACGACCCGAGGACGACAAAGAAACCGCGCGAGCGGTAGTTCAGCGGTGCGATCGCTACTCTCATTTCGGGGAGCCGCGTGACAAAGAGGCCAAACCCGGCTGCGGCGGCATAACCAAGGAAGATCAAAAGCAGGGCATGCACCGCGGTCCCCGGGTCGGTGAACGAGTGCACCGATGCGTCTCCGAGGATTCCGCTTCGTGTGAGAAATGTACTGTAGATGACCGACAGGAACGCCACGATCGCCAGCACGAAATTCGTCCGGACGAAATTCCCCTTTCGTTTCTGGACCAGCATCGTGTGGACCAGTGCCATGAGGATGATCCACGGAACGAGCGAGGAGTTCTCGACCGGATCCCATCCCCAGTATCCTCCCCATCCGAGGACGCCGTATGCCCAGTACGCACCGAGCATGATTCCGAGGCCGAGCACGAATCCGGCGAAGAGAACCCACGGGAAGGCGCTCTTAAGCCACTCTGAATAATCCTTCCGCCACAGCGCTGCCAATGCCATGCTGAAAGGAATCGCCGTCACCGCGAAGCCTATGAAGAGCACCGGCGGATGGACAACCATCCAGAAATTCTGCAACAGAGGGTTGAGCCCTTTACCGTCGAACGGAACCTGCCCCGTCGGAAGCTGGCCCGGGAACGCATCCCAAATGGTTCTGAAGGGAGATTTAAAGAGCAGGAGGATGAGGAGAAACGACTGCGCGCTGAGAAACACCGAGAGAACGTGCGCCTCGATCTTTCGGGTCCTTGTATACCGAAGGAGAAAAAAGCTGAGGATCGCCGAGCAGAGTGCCCAGAAAAGGAAACTTCCCTCCTGCCCTGCATAGAACGTCGAGATCAGATACTGGAGCGGAAGCGACCGGTCGCTGTAATTCCAGACGTACGAGTACGAGAAGTCGTGCGAAAGGATGTTCGTCAGCAGGAGGATGGAGGCCGCGACGATGGCGGCGGCTCCGACAAAAAGCCCGATCCTCCCGAACTGTCGGAGATCGCCTTTTCCCGCGGCCGTCCGGTAGTACGCCCACACCGCCCCGAGACTTCCCGCCAACGCAAGAACCAGAAGTGCCGTTCCAATCATCGATGAACTCCGAAGGTTACATCAAAAACTTCGTTCCGTGTTTCCGACGTCGATCTTGCCGTTCATATGTTTCGTCGGGTCGAGGATATTGCCGCTCGCGTCGACAACTCCTTCATGGCATCCCCCCACGCCGCCACACGAAGTGAGGAGAAACGGTCCGAGATGTCCTTTCGGCGGGAGACCGTGGCACGAGCCGCACGCCGCTTCGCCGGCACCGCCGGTCCATTTCGGAGAATAGTTGTCCCCGCTGATTACCGAATCGACGTAAATGTACTGTCGATCTGCGGGGGCACTCGCTTTCGTCACCTGCCAGTTTCCATGGCAGTAGGTGTTGTTGCACTGAATCGCGGCTGCATCATACGATGGATGCGGGACAAAGGTCCCGGCAGCCGTGACGAGGTTGGCGAGCGTATCCTTCATCGCGACCGTCGCCGGCAACGGATGGTCGAGGTGCCCGGCTGCGTAGAGCTGGCCAGGAACGGTGTGGCACTCCTGGCACTGTAGCGCCTTCCCGAAGGTCGCGTTGAGATGCTCCTGGTGCGCACCGACTCCGCGCACGGTCGTCAGCGAATCGCCGTTGACGGCCCTCGGCGGCGCCCACGTGAGCATGTCGCCCGCGCTGCCGGTGAATTTGCCATGGCAGGTGTTGCACGATTCCGGAGTCTTCTGGTTGCCGTTCGCGTCGACATGGCAGCCCGAGCTCATGCAACCGACGTTGCTACCCGTGGCGATGCCGTTGTAGTTTGCCCCGTGACAGGTCTTGCAGGCATCCATTTTCCACTGATTCGCCTCAATCGCCATCCCGTGA